>CAMAWH010000055.1 GCA_945861635.1 Klebsiella pneumoniae
GCCGACCGCGAGCATCCACCCCGTAAACCAGTGCATGGCGTTTGCCGTCGTCGTCGTGGAAAGAGATGCCTGCTGTTCCGGAGTCGTCTTCGCACACGCCATGTTCTGCCTCGGGGAAAACCGCGCGGAGGAATTCCGCGTGCCGACGGACTACCAGACTTCTGACGCAACTGGGAGGGAGAGAGAGAGAGAGAGAGGGACGCTTTTGGTATGGGAACGTACAAAACGGTATCCGGGTCCCAATTCGTCCATATGCCGCCGCCTGCACAAGCGTTCTTTCCTCGGAATCTGCAAAAACCCCCCACCATCGGGCACGGCCGATTCGGTGGCTTGACGAAATCATTGACAATGAAGGCAACGCTGTCGGGCGGTACCGGGCACGCGGCGCCGCGACCGCACGCCCGGGTGGACCGCGGACCCGCCTTACCCCTCGCCCATGGCCGTGGTGACCAGCACGCCCATTGAGACGACCCAAACGGCGGACAACAGGCTGAGCATCCGCGAATGCAGCACAACCGCTCGATCCGACTTGCCGTTTTCCGCCATCCGCGTCGTATGCACGACCACGGCGAGGCCGATAATGACGAAGCCATACGCCAACAAGTAGACCTTGTCCATCAACATCAGATACCCGACGTCCGGCAGGTCGGAGCTGTAGGTCATTTGGAGTGCGACGATCGTGAGCAGCGAGGTGATCCCGACGTCCACACGGCTGTCCACCATGGTGGGCGAGAGGAGGAACATCAGCGTTGCGCAGAGCACGACGCACAGCACCGGAAGGAACAATTTCGTCGAGTACGCAATCGGCGGCCGTGAGATGGGCACGTTCAGCGTGGCGCGCGAGTACGTCGTGTCCGCCCCCGTGCGCGGGTCACCGAAGTTGGTGTTGTAGTGCCAGTTCGCGACGTTGAAGCCCGGCGTGCCCACATGGTACCCAGGCAGTTGCAGGCTGGGATTCATCGACGGCTCGGCGGAATCGGGCACGTACACGATGCCGGTCGTGTCGTTTACGGAGTCCTCGATAATGATGGCGAGGGTCTGGCGATCGAAGGGGTAGTTGTACAGCGGCAGCTTCTTTGAAAATGTGCCCTGGACGCGGAGAACCTGGTAGAGGGTGCCGTCTTCGAGTGCCTCCGGTTCTTCATACAACGGCGTGACCATCAGTCCCCACTGTTCGATGGGATTCGCGATTTCCATGGAGGTGGCCGGATCGAGCTCGGGGTTCTTCCAGCGGAACCAGACGTAAAAATCCATGGCGTAGGAGTGGGTCTTGAGGTCGATGGACTGGATGTCGTTGAGGTGTACGCCGATCGCGACCTTTTCTGGCGTTTCGTAGGTGATCTTTTCGGCGTCGGCGTCGGCGTCGGCAGGTGCCTCTGTGGGCGGCGCGGCCGGAGCGTCGCCGGGGGCCTCTGTGGGCGGCGCGGCCGGAGCGTCGCCGGGGGCCTCTCCACCCAAGGCGGGTGCGTAGCGCGAGAGCACAAAGAGCGCGACGAAAAGCGCGGCAACGAGGCGGAACGGGCGGCGGTACATGGGAATCTCCGGAGGCCGGGCGAGGGTACCACGGTGGGTCTTGCGTGGGCTTTCCGGGCCGAATAACTACTGTGGAGTAGTTGGTCGCTCGGATCGGCCGGCCCCGGTGCATCCCCGTGGCGCGCGAATCGGGGACAGCGCGGCGATCCCCTCCTCCCTTCGATGCTCGCGATACAAGCCCCCATGCGATTTGCGCCGTTTCTCGCTGAACGCGAGGCCCGCCGGGGTCGGGCGTTGGTCGCGTCTGCGGCGTTGTCCCGTGGCGATCGTGGAGAAGCACGGGCGGCGCTGTCGGGTTTTCGCTTCGCGCCGGCGCACGCGGACATCGTGATCGACTCCTTGTTGGAAACGCCGCCGGCGCCGACCGATCGGCACGTGTCCGCCGCGCTGATCGATGCCGACCACCTTCCCGCCGATGACGAGGATCTTGCGCCGCCCGTTCGCCGCCGGCGGTACGAAGGCGGGGCGCTCGGGCGCGCCGAGGCGTTCGCGCCCGTAGGCGCCCCGCTGGCCTGGGCCCTCGAATCGCTGGCGTTTGTGGCCTCGGAAACGGAGCGCGTGGATCGCGCCGCGTGGCGCGCCATGACCTACGCGCCGGACCCCACCGACGCCAAGGTCGGAGCCGCGTGGGAGCGCTGGTTCGAGTCGCGACCGTGGGACATTCGTTCGGCCTGGGAGAGCTGGTTTGTCAAGGATGCGGTAACGGTCTTTCGCGCCGTGGGTGAGGCGCGGCGGTTGCCGCCGGACGTGATGAAGCGCGCGGTTTCCGACCTGAGAGAGGCGATGTTCTACGCCCTCGTCGGGAAGGAGAACCCGGGGTGGGCCGATGTCGCCTCCCGCGTGATCGAGGGCGGCGGCGCGGGGCCGGTTGACGCGCTTGCGACGACGCTCAGTCCGGAGGGGTGGAGTCGGGTAGCGAGCTGCGCCGCGAGCCGCGGAAACTGGCCGGACACCGTCGCGAAGGTGTTTGCCGAGTTGCCGGGCATGCCGCCCCGCGCGCTCGCGTTGAAAACACGTGGCCTGTCCGACGCGCGCTCGATGGAAGGCTGGCTCGATCTGCACGTCGCGCTGCGGGTGCTGGCCGGATGGAAGGACGGCGCCACGGCGTTCGACGACGCGCGGAACATTGTTTCGCAGAACCGCGGCAGGGCGCGGGCGCGCCTCCGTGCCGCGCTGCTGGCGACGGATCGGGACGCGCTGCTCGCCCGGCTGCTGACGCTCCCCGGCTTGCGCGCGCGCACCGCTGCGGCAATTCGCCGGTGGGCGTGGAGCTGGGCATGGCAGGAGCTGGCGTCCGATTTTGCGTTCGACCTTGGCCACACCGTTACACCGCCTTGTGAGGCCGCGGGCGCGGTGCTTGAACCCATCGCGGGAGAGGACGCCGCCATCGTAACGTGGTTGTTGCTCGTTACGCTCAAGGGGAAGCTGCCCGCCTTGCAGAAGTGGGTGCGCACCGGTTCGGCAGGTGACCGTGATTCGACGTGGGGCCGGCTCCTGTCCGACGAGTTTCCGGAGGTGCTGCGCGATGCGCGTGGGGAAGCGCGTGGGGGTGCGCGCGCCCAAACCTACCACCGCGTCCGCGCCACGCTTTCCGACTCACTCGCGGAGCGCATCCGCGGCTTGGCGCCGACGCTGCGCGGGGTGGTGACGCTGAGGGCCGGGCGAACGATCCGCGCCGAGTTCGTTGCCCGTTTCGCCCCCGGGTGGCACGCGGGCGTGCCCTTTCCGAAGGCTGGATTTCCCACCTTCATCGACAACGCGGCGGCGGCGCTGGATGCGCTCGCCGTCACGACGGAGGATCCATGCACTTGACCGATGCCGAACTTCACGCCTTTGTTGCCGGCGCCCTCGATCCGGGCCGCGCTCGCACGGTCACGGACGAAGTCGCCGCCGATGTCCTCCTTGCTGCGCGCGTGCAACGCATTCGCGACGCGCTTGCGGTCGCAACCGAGACGCCGTGGCGCCTGCCTCCCCCGCGCCTGGGCACGTTCGCCGTCATGACCGCCCCGGCCATGGTGATGGGCCCGTCCGCTCGCGTACGCCTTACGATCCCGATGGCGGCAGCGCCCTCGCACCATCGCGTCGTCGTGCTTGGCATGCTCGACTTTGCATGGGAGGTGCTTTTTCCCGCCACCGTGGAAGACGAGATCACGCTCGCCGATCTGCCGGTCGATGGGACCAACTACATCCTCGATGTGCGCAAGGGTCCGCTGCGGTGGGCGGTGGCGCTGCCGGCGGTGATCGACCGTGCCGCGGGATGGGCGGGTTTGCAGGCGGATATCGCGTCGGGTCGGGTCAGGGTGGGTGTGGTGGCCACGGGGTAGGTTGGCGTGGCGGGCGCCCTCGAAATTGGGGATAGCGGGGAGATCAACCGGGTTGTGTCGCCATGAACCTCCGTCAGCACCTCACGCTTCTCACGCAGGCGATCTTCGCGTGGGTAGTCTTCTGGCTGGTCGGTCTTCCAAGGTACTACCAGCAGTATTCCTCCGTTACCCTGGGCGTGCTCAGCATCCTCCTCTCGGTGCTGATCTCGCTTGCGGCGGTGTACCTGCTCGGCCGAGTGCGCCCGGAGCGGCGTATGTCGTGGGCCTTCTGGTACTCCCTGTACTTCACCCTGCCGCTCATGGCGCTCGACACGCTGTACTGCGGCATCTGGTTGGGGCTGGGGTCGAGCTACCTGATGCAGTACTGGTACCTCAGCATTTTCTACCTCACACCGTGGCTGACGTTCCCGCCCACGGCATGGCTACTGGGTGTGGCCAAGCCGAGCGACCGGCCGCTGGCAGGGCCCTGACAGAGCAACGCGATCGCCCTCCTGGTTTGAGGCGCACACAGCCGGGAAGGGGCCGATCGGCGAGGAACACGGCGGAAGCACACTCGCCGGGGGCAAGCAAGCCATTTCGTATGACGACGTTTGGGCCGCCAGTCGCCGTTTGACAGCCGAACCGATGCGGGTGTACCGTCGCGAAGTGTGCCTTCCCTTCAATTATTAAATGCTATCCGCTGCTCCTCCTGATCGCCTGCCGCCGCGAACCAGACGTCGTGTTGATTCTGGTGGACACCTTGCGCTCGGACGGGCTCGGAGTGGGCGGAAGCCCGGTGGATTCATCTCCTCAAATGGATGCTTTCGCTAAGAAAAACGCCTGGTACGGCCGCTCCTACGCCTGCGCAGCCTGGACCCTGCCCTCCACCGCCTCGATCCTCACCGGGCTCTACCCGGTGCAGCACGGCGTGGTGAAGGCGGGCAACGATTTTGGCCGGTTGGACCCAGCGTTTGAGACCGTTGCTGAAACGTGGAAGGCGCGCGGACGCCGCACCGCTGCCTTCATCAACAACGCCTTCCTCGCGCCGGAGTTCAAACTGAACGCTGGCTTCGACGTCTACGACTACCATGGCGCGCACTCCGTGGGCCATCGAAGCGCCGACACCACAGTGGACCTCGCCATCGCCTGGCTGAAGTCTGGCGAGACTCCCGCGTTCTTGATGGTGCACATCATGGAGCCCCACTTCGACTACGCGCCTCCCGCCCCATTCGCTGGGGCGTTCACGCAGGGCATGGCGCCCTCCTTCGGAACCCCGGTGGGGGACGCTCGCGGGCTGGACTGGATGTTCCGCCGCATCCCGCCGCCCACCGGGATTGATCTGGAATTTCTGCGAAAGCTCTACCTCGAGGAGGTGCTCACCGCGGACGCCGCCATCGGCCGACTGCTCCGAGCGCTGTCCGACGAGGCCATCGTCGTGATCACCGCCGATCACGGCGAGGAATTGTTCGAGTACGGGGGCTTCGAGCACGGACATACGACGCTCGACGTCGTCTCTCACGTCCCGCTGCTGGTGCGCGCGCCGGCGGTGGCCGCCGGTCGTCACGATGAAGTGGTAGATTGCACCACCACGTGGGCAGCGCTGGTCCAAAGTAGCCTCCCGGAAGGAGGATTTGCAATCACCGAGGATACGCTCTACGGGGCCGAAGAGGTCAGTATCACCGGTCCGACGGAACGACTGACGGCCTATCCGGAGTCCCGGACGCTCGGGTCCTGGACGGTCGCGCCAGACGGCAGGGAGATCGAGGGTCTGTCGCCGCCCACCCCGCAGCTGCGCGCACGGCTGACGAGCGTTCGGGGCGGCCTCGAATCGGCCCAAGCCCGAGGACCGGTCCCCATCGCTGGTCCGGACGAATTCGAGAAGCTCCGGGCGCTGGGGTACGTCGAGTAACGGAAGGGGAAACGGAGGAGGAAAATGAGGGGGACAGTTGTTGCGTGTTTAGATTTGTTTATTAGGAAGTAACATAATAAACGTTTCCACACGTTTTCCATCGATGTGATCTTCTCCCGAAACAAGCGCGGGCGATATCACGACGAAACGTATCTGGAGCGCGTCGTCGTCGCCCAGGGCGCCCCGTCCCCGCCGACCCGCCCGCGCTTGTCGCTCGAACTTCCCGTTCCGCCCACGAATTCCATCCCCTCCCTCGTGCGATACTGTCGTATGGCCCGCCTCGACCTCGCCCGCGCGCTCCTCCTCGCCGCGCTCCTCCCCGCGTGCATCGCCACGCCCCCCCCGAGCAAGGACGCAGCCACAGACGACAGCGCCGCCGGCCACGCCGACGACGACTGCAGCAGCGCGTCCACCTGCGACTGCACCGACGCCTCGGTCTCGTACGACGCCGTCGAAATCTGTGACGGCATCGACAACAATTGCGACGGCGAGATCGACGAAGGCGTCACGTCCACGTACTACGCCGACGTGGATGGCGATGGCTACGGCGACCCCGACCCCGCCGCCACCCAGGTCGCCTGCGAAAACCCGGCAGGCTTCGTCCCCAACTCGACCGACTGCGACGATACCACTGCCGACGCCTACCCCGGCGCCACGGAAGTATGTGACGGCCTCGACAACAATTGTGACGGCCAGGTCGACGAGGGCGTCGGCAACGTCTACTTTTCCGACGCGGACGCCGACGGCTTCGGCGATCCGGCCGGCGGCGTCCGCGCATGTGAAACGCCGGCGGGCTACGTCACGGACGCCACGGACTGCGATGACGCGTCTGCCGCCTCGAATCCCGCCGAGGAGGAGGTGTGTGACGAGCGCGACAACGATTGCGACGGCACGGTGGACGAGGACGTAACCCTGGCCTTCTACGCCGATATCGATGGTGACGGGTACGGGGACGACTCCGTCATCGAGGCGGAGTGTGTGCAGCCGACCGGGTACGCGGAGGATGGGGGAGATTGCGATGACGTCGATCCCGACGTTTTTCCGGGCGCGGCGGAGTTGTGCAACGGCGTCGATGACGACTGCAACGGCGCGATCGATGACGGCACGGGTGCGACGACCACCTGGTATGCCGATGCCGATGCCGACTCGTTCGGCGCCGCAGCAACCTCCGTCCTCGCGTGTACCGCTCCCGCCGCGCACGTCACCGACGCCACCGACTGTGATGACGCGGATGCCGCCGTGAACCCGGATGCCATCGAGGTCTGCAACGCCATCGACGACGATTGTGACGGCACCTCCGACGTCGGAGCCATCGACGCGACGATCTGGTATGCGGACGCGGACGCCGACGCCTACGGGGCCGCGGCCACGTTTCGCACGGCATGCACCGCCCCACCCGATTACGTCGCCGACGCCACCGACTGTGACGACGCCGCCGTCACCGTCAACCCCGGCGCGGCCGAGGTGTGCGACGGCGTCGACAACGACTGTGACGGCACCGCCGACATCGCTGCCATCGACGCTGCGACGTGGTATTCGGACGCGGACGCGGATGCCTACGGCGCCGCAGCAACCTACGTCATCGCGTGCGCCGCTCCCGCCTCACACGTACCCGACGCCACCGACTGCGACGATAGTGACGCCACCATCAACCCCGCCGCCGCCGAGCTTTGCGATGGCGTAGACAACGACTGCAATGGCCTCCTGGACGATGGTCTGACCACCACCACATGGTATGCCGATGACGACGGCGATGGGTACGGCGGCGCGGCGGGCACGGACTGCACCCGCCCGAGCGGTGCGGTGGACAACGCCTGGGATTGTGACGATACGGATGCCACGATAACCCCGGGCGGCTCGGCGTCCTGCGCGTGGCCAAGTTGTCTCGATCTGCTGACGGACGGCATCGCCAGCACCGACGGCGACTACTGGATCGACTTTGACGGCACGCCCACGCAGACATCCTGCGACATGACGGCGGATGGTGGAGGATGGACCTTGATCTTCGCGGACGATTTCGAGGCAGCACCGTCGGCCGGATGGTCGATCTCGACGACCTACGCATGCGCGGGTTGGTCGAACATTCTGGGCGGGTACGGCACGCTCTCGGGGGGAGAAGTCGGGATCACCGTGGACACCTGGGCAATTGCGCACAGCGATCTCTGGCTGACGCTCGACTATGTCAAGCTCGACTCCTGGGATGGCGAGTTGGCCTATGTCGAGGTGGACGCAACGCGACTCTGGAGCCAGAACCTGAACTACTACGAGGGCTCCGAGGTGTGTGGCTGGAATCGCGGCTGGTCCGGCTCCTATGACGATCTGCACGCAATCTCCGTGACAACGCCGCATACTGGCGGAAGCGCGGAATTGGTCGCCGGGTCCACGCTCGATCAGGACGCGGGGGATGAGAGCTTCGGCATCGACGATGTCGTGGCATGGATTCGGTAGGTTCCCAAGTGGTGCGCGCGTCGGAGGCACGACTTCGGCAAATTGCTGGTGGTCTGTGGCGCACATCACCCGAGGGTGAGAGTCTCCCCCAGCCCCGAGTTCACAATCGTGGCGCTACGGAACGAGGTCCGACGACAGCCAGTACCAGGCGGTGTTGCTGCCGTAGTAGCTGCCCATGAGCAACTCGGCCCCGCCGTCGCCGTCGTAGTCGGGGACGGCGGTGACGGACTGTCCACCCCCTGACCCTCCGGACCCACCGTAGAGAAAAGCACCATACGCCGGGTAGATGAGATCCTCTGCGGCCAGCGCGCCCGACCACCCGCCCCAGGCCACCAGCTCCGCACCTTCGCTCCCGTCCCCATAGTAGGTGTAACCGACGATCAGGTCGTCGATCCCGTCGGCGTCCACGTCCGCGGCGGTGGGCGGGCCGCCCAGCGCTGTGGACGCTTCCAGGCTGGTGACGGTCATGCTTGCGACCGCGCTGACGTACGCGGTACCCACCGCCATCGGTCCGGGTACGACGGACACGGCCACGGCGTCGCTGCCGATAGTATACTGCTGGGCGATGACGAGGTCGTCGGATCCGTCGCCGTCGAGATCGCCCGTAGCGAGCATGACGAAATCACCGGAACCGGAGTGCACGAAGACGACCTCAGCGTCGCCCGGCACCATCGGACCGGCGCAGCCGCTGGTGTAGATGTAGGTGGACCCGTCCATCCGCGCATTCAGCACGAGGTCGTCGATGCCGTCGGAATTGGCGTCGAGGGTGTGGGCCTCGTCCTGGCTGGCACTCGTGGACGTCGCCGCAGCGAACTCGCAGACGGCGTCTGTGTAGTAGCTGTAGAGGGCGCCTCCGGCGGAGTACGGTCCCGAGAACACGTGCGCGATCCATGAGCCCGAGGCACCCGGCCCCGCGACCTCCAGGAGGCCGTCCCCGTCCATGTCGAGGAGGACCGGGCGCTGCAGGGTGAACGCGGTATCGTACGCAGTCTCGGTCGTCGCGCCGGACGTCACGCCGCTCCCATAGAAAACTCCTGTACCACTTGCATAGTCGGTGTATGCAAAAACATCCGCCAGGCCGTCGGCGTCCAGGTCGCCGGTGGTCACGCCCTCGTACCCGAATCCGCCGGCGTGGACAACGCCTTGGATAACGGTAGTCGCGGATGCGGCGCCGACCGCGCCCGACGCGCCTGCACCGAAAATGTAGATCGCCCCGCCGGAAGCGGCGGTCCTATCGTCATACGGATCGGCCACAATCAGCTCAGAGACCCCGTCTCCGTCCGTGTCCCCCGCGGCCACCGACCAGCCGAAAAACGAGCCGCTGCTCGCCCCCGTCAAGACCGCCGTCCCGTCGCCCAACTCCCGGAACGTGCAATCGTCGACATCCCCCGAACAGTCGTTGTCGACCGCATCCGCGCAGACCTCGGATTCGCCGGGGGACACCGTTGCGTCCGCATCGTCACAATCGTCGTTGCTGGCGGAGTACGCCGAGGGCGCATCGCACGACAACGCCCCCGAATGCGTGTCGTCGCCATATCCATCCCCGTCGGTGTCGCGGTAGTAGCGGGTCTTGGTGAAGCTGGACGCGCTCGAATCGTTGTTGTCCGCGTTCCCGTCGCAATCCTCGTCGGTGTCGGCGGCGTCACACACTTCCCTTTCGGCGGGGTTGATGTCCGCGTTCGCGTCGTCGCAATCGGTGGAGACGTCGTACCCATCGCCGTCGGCATCGCACACGGTGACATCGAGTCCGTCACAGTCCTGGTCGATGCCGTCGTTGCAGGTCTCGTAGGCGTCGGGGGCGATTGCGGAATTGGAGTCGTCGCAGTCGTCGGCGTTGTCGGCGAACCCCGAGGGTGCGGTACAGGCGGCCGCGGTGGACGCGGCCGTTCCGTAGCCGTCTGCGTCGGCGTCGGCGTAGAACATGAAGGTTCCGGCGGGGGCAGAATCGTCGTCGTCGGACAGGCCGTTGCAGTCCTCGTCCACGTCGTCGTCGTCGCAGGTTTCGGTGCCTGCGGGGGAGACGTCCGAGCGGGTGTCATCGCAATCGTCGTCGTTGTCGGTGTGTCCGGCGGGCGCGTCGCATGCGGCCACGGCGCCGCCGGCTCCGAACGTGTCGCCATCGTCGTCGGCGTACCAGTCGGTGGGGCTCGTCGCCGTGTCGTCCGCGTCGTCACGGAGGGTGTCACAATCCTCGTCGAGGTCGTCGGCGTCGCAGGCTTCGGTGGCGGCGGGGTTCACGCCGGCGCGGGAGTCGTCGCAGTCCGTGTCGTCTGCGACATAGCCGGCAGGCGCCTCGCAGGTGCCGTCGTGCGTCAGGGCGTCTCCGTAGCCATCCCGGTCGGTGTCGGCGTACCAGTCGGCCTCGTCGACGGTGCCGTCGCAATCGTTGTCGAGCGTGTCACAGGTCTCGTCGGCGCCGGGAAATACGGCGGCATCGCCATCGTCGCAGTCGGAGGCGTCAGCAAGGAAATCGGCCGGGGGGTCACACGCGGCGGTGGAGGATGCGGCATCCCCATGGCCGTCGGCGTCGGCGTCGGCGTGCCATTCGAGGGCGTCGATCGCGTTGTCGTCCACCGTGCTGTCACAATCGTCGTCGATGTCGTTGCAGGTCTCGTCGGCGCCGGGGAAGACCGTCGCGGCGTCATCGTCGCAGTCGTCGGGGTCGAGCGCGTATCCGGCGGGGCGCTCACAGCTCTCGATGCTGTCACCCGACGCGCCGTGGTCGTCGCCGTCGGCGTCCAAATACCACGTCGCCAGGCCGGACATGTCGGGATCGTCGGCGTCGATGAGCGTGTCGCAGTCTTCGTCTAGGCCGGAGCAGGTCTCGGTTGCGCTGGGAGAGATCGCGGCGCTGGTGTCATCGCAATCGCCGCAGTCGGCGACGTAGCCCTCGGGTAGGTCACAGGCGGCGACGGTCTCGGCGTCGTTGCCCCAGCCATCCCCATCGCGGTCACGACACCATAGCGGCTGATCGCCGGCCTCGCCCCCGTCGATGGTGCCGTCGCAATCGTTGTCGATGCCGTCACAGGTTTCGGTGCTGTCGGGATTCGCGCTGGCTTCGGCAACGTCGCAATCGCCGTACATGGCCGACTGGCCGGCCCCAACCTCGCAGGCGAGAGAGGGGCTCGCCGCTTCGCCCCAATCATCGTCATCGGCGTCGGCGTACACGGTGGTTTCGACGGTAACGAGGGGATCGGTGTCATCGCAATCGCCGCCGCCCGGCGTCGTGCCGGCCGGCGCGGTGCAGGCCTGAGCGAGTGTTTCATCGTCGCCATATCCATCCCCGTCGGCGTCGGTGTAGAAGCTCACGAGGTCGCGGGCGCTTTCGTCGATAGAGCCGTCACAATCCTCGTCGAGGTCGTCGCAGTGCTCCGCTGCTCCGGGGTACACGCCGGCCAGTAGGTCATCGCAGTCGTCGGCGTTGGCGACGTGCCCGGCCGGGGCCTCGCAGCCGTCCTGCGGGAAGCCGGCATTGCCGAAACCATCCCCATCCGCGTCCCCCCACCACGTCGTCGATTCGCAGGCCTTCTCGAACCCCGGCGGCTTGGCCTCCAATGCGCAAGCGAGTAGGTACAAGGTGAGCATCTCTGGCGCGTATCACGGGGGCGTCCACGCAGGTACACGGTCGTTGGGAACGACAAGCTGACCTCGCGTGCAGTGCGCGTTGGTCCGGAGAATGGCGAAGACCAATTTCCTCTCGGTAGACGAGTGCGTATCGTCGCTATCGGCGGAAGGGCACGGGGCGCTGCAGCAGGTTCGCCGCGCCCTCGAAATGGCTGAAGATCCTCCTAAACCTGCCTCCCGGTCCGGGTCGTCACGTCGCTGCAGCCCACTTCCTCCCCCGCCGGGCCTCGCCACGCGGCGGTTCGACGCGTTAGCGGAAACCGGCAAGGAGACGGGCCGCGACACTCGTGGCAGGCGTCAACGTCAACGTCAGCGCACGGAGCAAACCATGACCTGTCCCTCGTCAGCCTCGCCCTCGCGGGTCCCCTTGATGGCAAGACCTTCACCGTCACCGTCACCGACCCCCAGAAGAAGGCCGACCCGGACACGCTCGTGTTCGCCGCCGACACGTTCTTGTCGCCGGCCTGCGAGAAGGCCGGCTTCAAGGCGGCGCCGTACACCGCCACCCAGTCCGGGGACATCTGGACGGTCAGCGTGGACACGGTCAGCGCCACCGAGGGGAGCAATCGCTGGACGCTGACGGTAAAGGGCGACCACGTGGAGGGAGCGCTCGACTGGACGAAGACCGGGCAGGCTCCGATCCACTACGTCGTCTCGGGTGACGTCAAGAAGTAGCCGGCGGCGCCGCCGGGGTGTACACGCAGGACGGATCCGAATTGACCATTCTCAACTCGGCGTTGATCGCCAATACCGTACAAGCGGGCGATGCGTCCGTGGGCGCTGTAAATTTGGGGATGTCCGGCGAGGCGGACGAGGTCACCGCTATCAACTCCGTCAATCTGAGCGCGCGCAGTACGCCGACGCCAACCTGCGGCGGGTGGTGCGGTGCGGCGTCGGCCGGATGGGACTTCTCGTACACCAACACCCGGGATAATGCCGGTTCCGGCTACTCCATTCCCGATCCCACCGGAGAGGATGGCAACCTTGCCGTGGACCCTGGATTTGCCGATACCACGTCTGCCGACGCAGCCGTTTGGAACCTGAATCTGCTCAGTACGTCCCCGCTCATCGACGCGGGCGATCCGAGCAACCTTGATCCGGACTGTACCCGGAGCGACATCGGGGTGTATGGCGGGCCTGCAGGTTCATGGTGAGCAGGAAGCGAGGTTCCAATATCATTTGAGACGCCTGAACATGGGGGCGTCGGGGAGGGCGACCGGGTCATGGCCGCGCTATTTCTTCCAGGCGCGGAACTCGCTGAGACGGAGCCCGAACCGCGCGATGCTCCCCTCGTGGAGCAGGTGGAGTTCGTTGATCGCCATGGCGACGACAGTGTCGAGGTCGCCGGCCTCGACCACCCCCCCGGCACGTCCCCGTAGGAGCATGGGGTCGATGAGATCGCGGTCCCGCACCGTGTCCCGTACGATCTCGGCCAACTCTGCGCGGTAGCGTAGCCGCAGGGGATCTGGCGCGGGGAGAGCGTCACGGATCGTTGTGAAGCGCTCGCACGAGCGCTCATACGACCAAGCGAAGAGGTCGGCCATGAGGTCCACTCGGTTGAGTTCGTACACGCCGAGAATGGCGTCCACGTAGGCCCGAGTGGGCACATCGACGAAGCTCAACGGCGCCAGATTGTCCCGCACGAAGGGGATGTTGGCCGCCACGCGGGACACCCGCTTATTCACGTCCTCGAAGGGTTGCAGGTAGGGGATCTGCACCAGCACGAACATGGCCTGCTCGAAGGGATCCTGGATGGAACCTGCCTTCCGAAGGATCTGATCGAACGATTCCTCGATAAGCTGCGGGATGCCGGTCGGTTGGTAAGTCGTTCCCGAGATGCTGACCGCGATGGTTCGAAGTCGGCCTACCGCGCGCGGATCGGGCAGTAGGTTGTCGGCTAGGGCCGCATGCAGGTTCTGGATTGTGTACCGGTTGAAACTGATTGCCTCCGCGGCGTCGACGAGCATCTCGATCGCTGCCTTGTGGTTCAGGATCATCTGGGCTTCGATTTGGTCCTTTCCCGCCGCCACGCGCCCGAACTCGATCAGGTTCTGCGTGTCAAGCCGCGAGTACGTGTTCCCCTCCAGCCGACTCGACGCCCACGAGAGATCGATGAGGAGCCGACCCAGGACCTGCCGGGCATACGTGCCCGCGGGGCGGCTCCCATCGGGCGACCGGCCGATGGAGTGGAGGTGCGCGCGGACGGGGGCGGGGAGGTAGTGGTCGCGGTTCGGGACGTACGCGTCGAGGAAATCGCGCCTGTATCCAACGGGAGTTCGTTGGTGGATGGGCCGACGTACGAGGTGTTCCACCTCGGCCCCGGCCTGGGGCTGCCACTCCCGGGAGGGCGTGGCGCGCCCAGCGAAGGGCATGTTGTCTTCCGACGCCGGCCGACCGGCCGGGAGATATCGGCGTGCCGAGGAGCCGCCGACCGCGCGGAGCCGATCGGCCGAGGCCAGCTGTGCCAGGTGGCGCTGCAGCGTGCGTCTCGACAGCGTCGGCGCGTGTGCATTGAGGTCTTCGATGGAGAGACCGTCCGGGTGCGCCTCCACGATCGCGACGATGGCGTCGAGTGAAGCGGCGGGACGCGGGCGCGGCATCTGGACCTCGGTAGTGGCGGGAGCCTCCTATCGCGCCACTACGAGTGGCGCGAGCGCCTTTCGCGCCACTACAGTGCGGCGAGCCCCCTCGCCCTCGGCCTCCTCACCTCCTCGCTCCTCACCCTCACCCGATAGCGCGCCGATGATCCCTTTGGCGGGCCATCGGTGGTGGAAGGGTCCCGGTCCACGAAACGGGGGCTCGCCTGTGCGGTCGCCGCGGCGCAGGTCTGGCTGCGCGAGCAGAACGAATTCGCGGCCGCGGGCTTGACGACAGATTCAGGCGTACGTATGATTCGTTCATCCAGAGTACGTGTATGACCGTGAAACTGACGCTCAGCGTAGACCCCCAAGTCGTTTTGGCCGCCAAGGTGTACGCTGCCGCAGCCGGCACCTCGGTATCGCAACTTGTCGAAGACTACCTCGCCGCGATTGTGACAGGTCCGTCATCTTCGGGTGCTACGCCCGTGTTGGCACGGTTGAGGGGCTCGATGCGCGCCGTTGAAATCGGTGACTACCGGGCGCACGTCGTCGAGAAATACGGATGAAGCGGCGTGTCTTGTTTGATCTCAACGTCGTTCTCGACGTCCTTCTGGATCGCCCGCCCCACGCAGTGGCCTCCTCGGCCCTGTGGGCTGCTGTTGAGGCCGGCGACGCGGAGGGCATGCTTGCGGCCCATTGCGTGACCACTCTGCACTACCTCGCCACTCGCTCGGGAGGCCGGGAATTCGGTGACCGCTGCGTCGCAGATGTGCTCTCCGTCTTCGGTGTCGCCGCAGTCGACCACGCGGTGATCCACGAGGCCCTTGCGATGGGCTGGCCAGATTTTGAGGACGCCGTGTGCGCCGCATCAGGGAAGTCGGCGGGCTGCCACTTCATCGCGACTCGGGACCCGCGTGGATTCAAGGCGGCGGAGATCCCGGCGTTAGCGCCGATCGAGGCGCTCGCCGCTATCCGAACTGCGATGCATTCCGGCTGAGTCCGCTGCGCCCCCCCGGCCTCCCCACCCTCGCACACTCCCACCAGCCACAGTTTCGCGGGCAAGCACCTGATGGCGGGTCTGATGGTGCTTGGTAGCCCCGCCTGCTGGTCGAACACGGCCGGTCAGGCAACCCGCAATACTGCCACCTCGTATTGGGCGATATTGTCGTCGTGCGTCATCAACGTGAGACCCTCGCACAGCGCCTGAGCCACGAGCATGCGGTCGAAGGGATCGTGATGGTGCGGCGGCAGGACGACGGCTTCCCGCGTGTGTCGGAAGTGGACGGGGAGTGCCGTGAACCCCGCGGCCTTCCACCAAAGGAAGACGTGGCTGTCGAGCAGGAGCATCATTCGGGGCCGTCACCGCCGAGCATGAGCGCAGCGATCGCCGCGTCGGCTTCGTCGAAGTCCGGCGCGACCCACACCCGGCCCGCCCAGCCGCCGGGCCGACGTGCGGGCGGCGCGGCCAACGCAACCCGTCGAGCGGCTGGCTTCCCGTTGCGCGCGATCACGATCTCCTCGCCGGATGCAGCACGCTGCACCAACTCGGAGAGGACGGCTTGAATCCGGGCTCTGGGACGCTGGGACCCGGGGGCCGGATGTCGGGTCCTGGACGCCGGGGGCTGGACGTGCGGCTTCCGAACCACACGCGAATCGCGCGCCGGTGATCCCGTTGGCGGCGCATGTCGAACGCGCACGGCCTCGGAAAGTATGCTCCCTGGCGCGGTCGGGTTTTTTCCCCAATCCGATTAGAGTGTCGCTTCCCGGTACAAATACCCGCGAATCGCCTGGAAGTGATCGAAGAAATAGGCCGGCAGTTGGTCGACGTCCTGATCGGTAGGTTTGTGGCGATTTGTTCCGATCGGATGGGAACGGGGATGCTGGGAAGCTGGGGCACGGGATGCGGGAATTCAGGTACCCGATCGCCGGGCACTGGATCTGTGGAGCCGCGGGTGACGCCCGTCCGCTGCCGATTCTTCCTCGGGTCGCCTCAACCGGTCCGTCGGTCTTGTTGCGCGGCCCCCTCGCTTGAGGATGTGCGTCTGCTCACCTGGCACCGCGTGAAGAACAGGGTGGCCGCCACGTGGCCGGCGATGGGGTTCGCTGCCCACGTGGGCCGCGGCCCAGAGGCGCGGCCCGTGCTCGAAGCGCTGGAAACGAAGGGACAGCAACTCCGAAAGCCCAACACGGACGGTCAATTCTGGGGCTACGCCATCGTCCGCGGCCTTCGCGCTGTGCTTGCCGACGGTCGGCGCGTGCTCCACCTGTTCGAGGCGATGCGTCCGCCGACAGCCGAACCGCACACGCGGAAGGACGCGATCACCATATGTGAGTCGGGACGCCGCACGCCCGGGCCGCACACCCCAGTCCCCGGCCATCCAGAACCCGGCGTCCAGCCCCCGCGTCCCAGCGTCCCAGAGCCCGCATTCCCGCAGCCCAACTCCCGGCCGCCCAGACCGCCGGGACAGGTCGATGGGGTAACTCCAAATCGTACGTCCGCCAGCCCCGACCGGCGCACGAATCGGGGACGGTCCGCCGCCTGCCTCGTCGGGGGCAAACGCCGAAACGGCACTCACCCCGGACACACCATGAACCGCGCACTTTCCCTTCCCCTCTCCCTCGTTCCGGTCCTCTCCCTCCTGAGCTACGGCTGTGCAGTCGAGGGCGAATCGGCGGAAGTCGACGAGGTGGAGGTCGAGATTGTCGAACCGATGATCAGCGGGGACGCCGCTCCCGACATGGCCGATGGCCCGCTCGAGACCAAGCAGGGTGTCGAAATCCGCGACGGACTGGACATCGACGCGAACGGTGCGGTGGACTGGGTGCACGGCCCGCGTTCCGTGGGCGTGGAGGAGGTGTTGGTCGGCATCGGCGTGCCTCC
Source organism: Klebsiella pneumoniae (assembly GCA_945861635.1). Classification (GTDB taxonomy): domain Bacteria; phylum Myxococcota_A; class UBA796; order UBA796; family SXON01; genus CAMAWH01. The sequence goes on from CAMAWH010000055.1 coordinate 17,278, forward strand.
CGGACCCGCGGTCATCCCCGGTGGTGCCGGAAAAGTCGGCGGGTTCGAGGACGGCAACGGCCAGTGTTCCTTCGGACAGATGCTCATCCTCGAGGTTCCGCTGCCGGAGCCGTCGATCGGCTGGCCGGCCGGGTGGGAGGTGTTGGGTGGGAAACAGCAGTACTGCGTGAAGGCGAAGAACGTTCGGGGCTGGCTCGCGGAAAACTACGAGTGCGGCTACCACTACGAGGTCCACCCCTTGCCCATGGCCCTCACCGTCGCGACCATCAAGGCGTACGATGCCGAGTGTGCCGAGGAAATGCGGGCTTCACAGGAGTAGCACGCGCCCCGCGCCCCCTCTCAGCGATGAGGGGGGGCGTTTGCCGTCGCGGATGTCGCCATTTCGGCGTACACTCGCGCGATGCTCACCCTCCTCCTTGGCGTTGCCTCCGCCCTTGCCTGTCCGACCATCGCAACCGGAACGCCCTCGGCGCTCAGCTTTGACGTCGCTCAGGTCGCCATCGTACGCCAGGGCGATCGCACGACGTTTTCGGTCTCGATCAACCCGGTTGGCGAGGCGCAGCGGTTCGCGCTTGTCATGCCCGTGCCCGAAATCCTTGCGGAGTCGGACATCACGACGCTCGACTCGACCATTTTCGCGAACCTCGATGGCTACTCGGCCCCGCGCCATGTGACCGACGCGGGGTGTGGCTCCTCGTACGGCGGCGGCGCCTCCGCCGACACCGCGGACTCCGATCAGGAAGGCGGGGATGACCGGGGAAATGTCGATGTCGAAGCCCACTATCTCGTCGGTGACTACGAGATCGTCATTCTGAGTGCGGACGAGTCGAGCGGCCTCAACGATTGGTTGGACGCGCACGGCTACTACCTTCCGAGTGGCGCCGAGCCGCGTCTCGCCGAATACATCGACGCGGGCAGCTACTTTCTCGCCGCCAAGGTGGCGGATGCCGCAGCAACGGCGTCGGGTGAGTCGCTCTCCCCGCTGCAGATTTCCTACACGAACGACGTATTCAGCATTCCGCTCCGGCTCGCCACGCTCAACTCGCCCGGGCAGCAGGACATGGTCATTTATGCGATCAACGACGTTGCGGATGGGCGGGTCGGCATCGCCAACTACCCGGAGTTTGACGTCACGGACAAGTGCATCTGGGGCAAGGCGGCGGACGACGACTTTCCCACCATCTACGAGGGTCTTTTCACGAGTGCCTGGCAGGCAATGGATGCCGCCGCGTGGACGGTCGAGTATGCCGGCGGCGCGTGGGATTGCAACCCCTGCAGCGGGACAAACCTCAGTGACGAGGACCTTGCCGCCCTCGGTTTCGTGGGGGGTCTGGAGAATCACCATCTCACCCGGCTGCGGATGCGCTACACGCCCGAGCAAGCGCAGGCCGACCTCACGCTGTACGGCTCCGGCATCTACGAACCAGAGGTCACGTCCTACGCGGATGATGACAAGAACAACTACAACTGCGTCGAGTCTTTCTGCGACGGCACACCGACGCCGTACGTCGATGAAAACGGCAACGTGTGGGATGATGACGGCGAGCTGGAGGAAGACGCCGCTGACAAGGAAGCGGGCGGGGGGTGCGGATGTGCCACCGGGCCGGCCTCGGGTGCAGGGGCGGCGTTGGTCCTCGGGGCGGTGCTGCTCGCGCGTCGTCGCCGGGTGTGAGCGCGCTTTTGGGCGTTTGGTGCCCAAACGCGCTGGTTGGGCGAAACCGGCGCGATAGGCTCTCGGCATGCTTTTCTCTCTCCTGCTCTCGTGCACCGAGTACAATCTGGGCGAAAAAGTGGGTCCGCGCCGCGGGGGGCAGCGGAACCCTGCGGACGACACGGACGTTGACACGGCGATCGACACCGCGTCCGACACCGCGGCGGATGCCGACACCGACACCGACACCGACATCGACACCGACACTGACACTGACACCGACGAACCTCCCGACGAGGAAGCGTACTGCACGCCTTTCGACGACTTTTCTGGCTGGTCCTACACGGGAGAGGGGGACTGGTATGTGGAGGATGGCAAGCTCACTGAGGGCCGCAATGGATTGTACAACGGCATCGCGTACCTTCACGATCTGGGGCGTGCGGATCGGTTCCTGATCCAAGTGGACACGGCGTGGGGCCCCACCGGAAACGACCTGACGGGGATTGCTTGGGGACTGACCGACGGCACGGCGTTCGTGGCGCGTTGGGACGATCCGCAGAACTACTACGGTCGGTACGTCCCTATCGGCGGGATGGACGTGTCCATCTGTGATGGCAATGGGTGTACGCCGATTGCTGCGGACAGCACGGCGGATCTCTATTGGCCGGAGGATCTGAGTTTCGTGACGTGGAGTGTCGAGGTGGACGGCGCCAAAGTGGCAGTCGTCGTGGACGGGCGGGTCGTTCTGTCGGCCACGCTGCCCGAGGTTGTCGGCACGGGCCCCGGCGTCGTCGGCCTGTATTCGAACGACAACGACGGTGGCGTATGGTTCGATAACTTCTGTGTTTGGGTGGGGGCCTAGCCGCAACGCCACTCGGTTGAGTCGCCATCGCGGACGGCGACGAAGTGCCGGAGCGGAGATAGGCGTCGCCATGCGCATTTTTCTCGCCGGCGGAACCGGGGCAACCGGTCAGGTTCTGGTGCCGCTTTTGACGAAGGAGGGCTTTGATCTGGTCCTGCATGTCAGGCCGAAGTCGGCGGACAAGCTGCGTGACGAGCGCGCGCGGGCGTTCGAATTGGCGGATGCGGCGGCGCTGGCAGGGGCGATGGCCGGGTGCGACGCCGTGATCTCGCTCGTCGGCACGATGCGCCAACGCTTCGGCACCGGGGATACCTACGAGACGAGTGACGTCGGGAGCGCGCGGCAGTTGGTCGCGGCGGCTCAGGCGGCGGGTGTCCCGCGGTTTCTGCTCCTGTCCTCCCTCGGCGCGGGCGGCATGGACCCCTATTCGGCCATGAAGGGAGAGTGCGAACGCATCGTCCGCGAGAGCGGTCTCGCCTGGACGATCTTCCGTCCGAGCGCACTCGTGAGTCCCGACGATGCGGCCGTATCGCAGCATGGGCGGAGGCAGGTGCCGGGGATTGCGATCCTCGCGGGGAACGCGTTGCGCGCGCTGCCGGGGCTCTCCGGCTGGGGCGACGACGTCCGGCCCATGCCGATCGATGTGCTCGCGAGAGCGTTTGTCGACACCTTGCGCTCGCCGCGGGATGGGGAGATCGTGATGGGCAGGGGGATGTGGCAGCGGTCGGGGTGACGTCGTCGGGGTCGGGGTGACGTCGTCGGGGTCGGGTCGGTGCCGGCCGGATGGAAGAATTCCTTCCATCCGGTGGCACTTGGGCAGCCAAGTGCTGTCCAATGGAACGAATTCTCTCACTCAGGTGCGTCAAACGCGTATTCGGTCACGACGTCAGTGGCACCGGAGTCGATGCCCGCGCGGAGCCGCGCATCGCCGAGGCACAGTCGGCCCGCGCGCAGTGCGCCGATGTCGGGATCTTGTTGCAGCCGCCAGATCGTGTTCGCCGCGGCGCCGCAAACCGGGGCGACAAGCCGCGGAGCCGCCCAGCCCTGTTCGGCCGCGAGCTGTACAAACAGTCGTCGTGTTACGCCGCGAACGCGCAGATTCTTCGGGTGTGTCCGAGTGGCGGAACAGGCTGCGGCCGCGACCACGGCGAGCGGCATCGTCGAAATCACGCGCTTCGGGGCAGATTCTGGAAACGGCGTCCCGCCGATGCGGGCGAACGAGTCATCGGACACGAAGCGGCGGTGCGCCACGGCAAATCCCTCGGCGGCCTTGCCAAGGTGCTGCGCGAGACGGCCGGCGCTGATCCACGGGTCGGCGATTGCGCCAACGACATCGCGATGGGTTGACCACGGCCAAAACAGTGGATCGGCGACGATTTCGGCACGGCACGGGTTGAGCACGATGTACCGGACTTGCTGTGCAAGCTTGATCGCCCCGACGATGGGTTCGGGGGGTTTCGCCGGTTTCCAGACTGCGCCGCGAACGCCAGCGAACCGCGCGATGCCCGATGCCACGCCGCTGAGGCGAACGCGGTCCGTCTCCGGGTCATCCGACCAGATCAAAAGGTGGATGTGGTTGCCCATCAGGCACGCGGCGAGAGCCCCGGGAAACGCGGCGCGAAGGACGCGCCAGGCATGCCGCGCCACCGGTGTCGACTGGAGTAGGAAACTGTGCGCGACGATCGTGAGATGGATGTACATGCACCCCCGCCGAAGCACGAAGCGTGCCAACGCTGAGGATGGAACAACCTACCCTATCAGGCAGGGTGACGGACGGGACTGACGGACGTCCGACGGACGTCGGCGGACTGCGCCAACGCCGCGATCGTCAAGCTGACGAAGCGAAAAAATCCGCGCGCCCGCCGCCCGGCCGCGCTCCGCCGCTCCGCGCCCGCCGCCCCGCGCCCGCCGATCGGATGGAAGAAAACCTTCCATTCGCTGGCACTTGGGTCGCCAAGTGGTCTCCAATGGAACGAATTCTCTCACTCGAACGCCGCGCCCCCGAACGCCGCGCCCGCCCGCCGCACTCCGCCCCCGAACGCGCCTACTCGTGAAAGAACATCGCCAGACTGCCGGGGGTGCGGTCCAGCGACACGAAAACATCGCCATCCCCGTCTCCATCGATGTCATCGATGAGCGAGCCCGCGCCGAACAGATCGGCGGTGGCAGACGAGAGAAACGACGGGGACGACGTGTCCACACTCAGACTCCCGCCGGCCGTGATGCTCCGCGCGTCCACATGGCCGCAGCGCGATTGCCCCGGCTCACACGCCAGCATGTCGACATCCCCGTCGTCATCGAGGTCACTGACCCCGCGGCCCGCGCGCAGGCCGCCACTGTCCACCGTGCCGTCGATGTGAGCCAGAGCCAGATCCTCCACCGTCGCGGCGCCCTCTCCCGGCGCTCCGTTGAGGATCCACACGCGCCCACCCGCCGTCGCCGTGGTATCGGAGCCGGGCGAAGAAAGCACCATCTCGTCGTATCCATCTCCCGTCACGTCGGGCAGCGATCCCACCGTTGTGATCCCGCTGGCGCCACCGAGGTAGGGAAAGTCGGACAGGCTGCCCGATCCAATGAGCGACAGGTCGATCCCGTTCAGCACGTGCAGGTGCGTGGCCAACTCTCCGGCTACCAGGCCAACTGCCTCAATCCGCCCATCCCCATCGAGATCCCCGACCGTGCCCGAAGCGGTGCAGGCGCCGTTCACTTCCTGCCACTGGAAGGCGCTGTTCTGATCGTAGCCGCCGCCTTCCGCCAGGAGCAACGTCTGGAAGACCGCGATGGCCGATCCCGTTGCGCCGGCGCCGCACCCGACGAAGATTTCTCCCTCTCCATCCCCATCGCCATCCGAAATCACGTCAACCACCGCGCCGGAGTTGGGGGTCAGGCCCCAGGACACCGCTGTTTCCACGCCGATGGTGGCGCCGCCGGTCAGTACGGAGGTTGGGTAGATGAAGGCGCCGCCGTAGGGCGTGTCGATCGCGGGACCGCCGACGAGGAGCACCTCCACGCCGCCGATGGTTGCCGTGGCCACGGACGTGCCAAAGGCCTGCCCGACCGTACCGCTGGTGATGTTCGCCAACCCCTCCAATTCGGCGGTGAGGACGCCGTTGGTCGTCGGGAGCACCCACACCCTGCCGGCACCGTCACTCATGCCTGGAACGCCGACAGCAAGGTCGCGGCGGCCATCTCCGTTGCGGTCGGACAGGGTGGTGATTGCGGCGCCGAACAGGTCTTCTCCGGCGCCAGAGTCTCCGGTGACGCTCATCGTCGCATCTCGGTCGTTGATGATGTCGGTCAAACCGTCACAATCATCGTCCACGGTGTTCCAGGCCTCCCGCATCTCGGGGCCGATGTTGGGGTCGAGATCGTTGCAGTCTTCCCCACTGTCCTCGACACGGTAGGCGCCGTCTTCGTCCTGATCGTAGTCGTCTTTCGTGTCACAGTCCTCGTCGATGCCGTCGTACCAGACCTCCGGTGCGCCAGGGTAGACGGCCGGGTTTTCGTCATCACAATCGTCACCGCGGACGGAGCCGTCGTCATCGCAATCGGTGGACTCCGGATCGCTGCCGTCACAGTTGTCGTCGAGGCGGTTGTAGCAGACCTCGGCGACACCGGGATTGATGGTTGGATTCGAGTCATCGCAATCGTCCCCGCCGCCGTTGACGCCGACGTAGCCATCTCCATCGACGTCGTTGGCATCGGAGCCATCGCAGTCCTGATCGATGCCGTCGTACGGAATTTCGGTGGCTCCCGGATACGTCCACGGGTCGTCCGGATCGCAGTCGGCCGTATCGGGAACGCCGTCTCCGTCGGTGTCGGGCGCGTCGTCCGCCGTGTCGGACCCCCCGGCGGGTTTGGCCTTGGCGGTCGGCCCGCATGCCACGAGGTGGAGGAGCGGAAAGAGGGCGAGGAGAGCGAGCGTTCGCATTCTTCGAACATAGCCGTCCGGAGAGTGCGGCGCGGGTTGAAGGTGTGCGCAAGCCGGCGCGTGCGCAGCACGCCCAGAATTCCCGTTATCGATTGCGCACTATCTCGGGCAACCAACGCAACCCCGCATAAATGCGTCGCATCAGCCGGATGGGGCGCGCCGGGGTGCCGAGGTAGGTGGCCCCGGCTGGAACCACGCCGTGAACGCCGCTTTGTGCACCGATGCGGGCGCCGGCCTCGATGACCGTATGGTCCGCGAGTCCGACCTGACCGCCGATGATCGCGCGGTCACCGATGACACACGAGCCGGAAATGCCGGTTTGTGCCGCGATAACCACGCCGTTTCCGATTTTGCAGTTGTGCCCGATATGGACCTGCGCGTCGAGTTGGCAGCCGTGTCCGAGGGAAGTTGCCTCCAGCATGCCGGCGTCGATCGTGCAGTTGGCGCCGACCTCGCAGGCGTCTCCAAGGGTGACGCCGCCAACATGCGGGATGCGACGATCGGCGTGAAAGCGGAATCCCGGCGCGCCGATCACGGTGCCGGCGTGGATGCGGCACCCGTTGCCGACCTTCACGCCGGGATAAAGGACGACCGAAGGGTGGATCTCGCACCCGTCCCCGATGATCGCCGGCGGCAGGTCGCCGAGGATCTGGAGCACCGCCGCCATCGCCGCGAGCGGATCGGCGACCACGATGGTGTTGCGCCCCGGCACAATCTCCCGGGCGATGAGCAGGCCGGCGTTGCCGGGATCGCCGACGTCGAGGAACGCGACATGATCGGGCCCAGCCGTGGCAAGCGGCGCGACTCCGCTTACGACGATGTCCGTGCCGTGCAGCTCCCCGCCGGTGATGCGCGAAATGCGGTAGGCGGAGAGCACCGGGCTACCTCAGGGTGTGAGTCGGTCGATCGTGCGCGGGAAAGGCACGGTTTCCCGGATGTGGTGGATGCCGCAGAGCCACGTGACCAATCGTTCCAGGCCGAGCCCGAAGCCGCCGTGCGGCACCGAACCGAAGCGTCGTAAGTCGAGGTACCACTCAAACGTGCTCATCGGCAGGTTGTGCTCACCAATCTTGCGGACGAGGACGTCGAGACGGTCTTCACGCTCGCCCCCGCCGATGATCTCCCCGTAGCCCTCGGGAGCCAAAACATCGACGCCGAGTGCGCGGATCGGGTTCGCCGGATCTTCCTTCATGTAGAAAGCTTTCACGGCCGTCGGATAACGATGGACCATCACCGGGCGGTCGTACTGTTGGGTGAGGACGGTTTCGTGGGGGGAGCCAAAATCATCTTCGGGATCGACCGGCTGGCCGAGGCCGGCGAGCTGAACGCACGCTTCGTCGTAGGACATCCGGGGGAAGGGCTTTTGGACATTTTCGAGGACGGCGATGTTGCGTTCCAGCTCGTCGAGGTGCTTCCTTCCCTTCGCGAGCACTTGCGCCGTCACTTCGACGAGGAAGTCCTCACACAGATCCATGATGTCCGTGAGTTGGGCCCACGCGATTTCGGGCTCGACCATCCAGAACTCGGTGAGGTGTCGTCGTGTTCCGGATTTTTCCGCCCGGAACGTCGGCCCAAACACATAGATCTTGCCAAACGACATCGCGCCCGTTTCTCCGTAGAGTTGGCCGGATTGGCTCAAATACGCCGTCTGGTCGAAGTACTGGGTCGAGAAGAGCGTGGACGTGCCCTCACATGCGTTTGGCGTGAAGATAGGCGCATCGTAGAGGGTGAAGCCGCGGTCGTCGAAGTAGTTGCGAATCGCCTGAACCGCGAGGTGCCGTATACTCAGAATCGCGTGCTGCCGGCGCGAGCGCACCCAGAGATGGCGATGGTCGTGCAGAAACGCCGGACCATGCTCCTTCGGCGTGATCGGGTAGTCGGTGGCGGGGCTCACGATGGTGGCGCCGGTGACCGCAATCTCAAACCCCAGCTTGCTCCGTGTATCTTCACGCACGATGCCGTCGATCATGAGGCTCGATTCCTGTCCGAGGCGCTTGAGCGCGTCAAACAGCTCATCCCCAAGGTCGGCGCGGCTGGCGACACACTGAATGATGCCCGTGCCGTCACGGAGTTGCAGGAACGCGATCTTACCTTTGCCCGCCGAATTGTAGAGCCAACCTCGAATACGGACGGTTTGATCCTTCCAACGGGCAATGTCGGCGACGGTGGCGATGGGCAGGGACACGGGAGTTTCTCCGGGGAGTGTCTAACCCGGCGACGCGCTCCGGTGCCGCGGTTACGGTGCGCCGATGCCGATGGCGATGCCGACGCCGATGCCGATGGCGACGCGGATACCGGGCCCGGTCCCGACGCGGACGGAGACGGAACCGCGAATCCGGCCTCCGGAGGTGACGATTGCGATGACGACAATTCAGCCATCCATCCGGGTGCAACCGAGGTTTGCGGCGATGGCGTGGACAACGATTGCGATGGCGGCCCGGGCGATTACGCGCTGGTATCGGGGAGCCTCTCGGAGGGGGTTGAGTTTGCGGGCGCGTCCGCCGAGGACTACGCCGGCTACGCCGTTTCCGGCGCGGGTGACGTCAATGCAGACGGCTACGACGACGTGCTCGTTGGCGTGTACGCCGACGACGCGGTCGGCTACGCGTCGGGCGCCGCGTGCTTGGTGCTGGGGAGCGCGCTGCCGCTCTCGGCCAGCCTCTCCACCGCGGTGCAGTACACCGGCGAAAGAGAAGGTGACACCGCAGGCATCGCCGTGTCTTCCGCCGGTGACGTCGGTGCGGACGGTTACGTCGACTTGCTCGTGGGTGCCAGTTCCAATGGCGATGTCGGCGTCGCCGCGGGCGCGGCGTACGTGGTGTTCGGCAGCGCCTTTCCGGCCTCGAACAGCCTTTCCTCGGCGGTTGAGTTCTACGGCGAGTCGGCCTACCACGTCGCCGGCGCGGCAGTTTCGGGGGCGGCCGACGTAAACGGCGATGGCTACGACGACCTGCTCATCGGCGCCTACAACAACGGGGATGCGGTCACGGGTGCGGGCGCGACCTACGTTGTACTCGGCAGCGCCGCCCTGACCTCGGTGAGCCTGTCCTCCGCGATTCAGTATTCGGGTGAAGCGACGGCAAATTATTCGGGTAGCGCCGTGTCTGCCGGGGGCGATGCCGACGGAGATGGGTACGCGGACGTGCTCGTTGGCGCATACGGGAACGCGGACGCTGGCGTAAACGCCGGCGCCGCCTACCTCGTTCTCGGCGGGGTCACGCCGACATCCGAAAACCTCGGTGCGGCCGTCCAATACACGGGCAGTGCGTATGACCGTGCCGGCTCTGCGGTGGCCGGTGCGGGAGACGTCAACGGCGACGGGTATGACGACGCCCTCATCGGAGCGTACGCGAGCGGCACGGATCGCGGTGCGGCCTACCTCGTCCTGGGAAGTGCTACGCCGGTGTCCAGCAGCCTTGCCACGGCCGTCGAGTACTCGGGCGAAAATGCGGATGATTGGGCTGGCTTTTCGGTCGCCGGGCCGGGGGATGTCGATGACGACGGTCACGACGATCTGCTGATCGGGGCGCTGCACAACTCGGACGTGGGAACGTACGGTGGAGCGGCCTACGTCGTTCTTGGGAGCAGCACGCCCGCGTCGGGGACGCTCGCCACCGCGCTGCAATATTCGGCTGAGTACGCCGTAGACTTGGCTGGACAGGCGGTTGCTGGAGGCGGAGATGTGAACGGTGACGGCATCGCCGATAGGCTGGTCGGCGCGTTTTACAACGACGACGGCGCCACCAACGCGGGTGCCGCCTACGTCATCTTTGGCGCGGGGTTGTGAGCCTACGCAGGCTCACCCGTCCGCCGGCACGACGCTCACATGCAACGCCGGCGCATCCTTCCGAACCGATTCATCTGCGTCCGACGCGACAAAGGCGCGCGCATCGACCTGCCACGCCAACGTAACGTTGCTGCCGCCGGTGACTTCCAGCGTGAGGTCCAGGGGGATGATGCAATGTTTGCCATCCAGCGTTGCAGGCGGGAAGTTCTCGTCGCTCTCGCCCGTGCAGGCGCGAGCCGCCGATCCGATCGTCAGCGACACTTGCTCGGGCTCGGCGCCGATGGCCGCGTCGCTGACCAGCGGCTCGCCGCCTTCCCATGAGAACGTCGTCACGAGCACGGAATCTTCCGCGCCCAGGGCGTTGGCCGTGCCCGTCAGCTCGATGATGACGCTGTGCTCGTCGAGCTTGCCGCCCACCACGTCGACCTCGATGTAGAAGTGCTGCGGCGTCGCAAGGACAAGCGTGCTTTCCATGGCGTCGGACGCGACTTGGGCGGTTGCCGGATTTTCCGGGGCAGACGTAGCGATCGAGGAGAACAATCCAGCGGCGACGAGGACGAGAGAGACAGGCTTGCGAAACACGATGAACCTCCGGCAGGGACCGAAGCAAGCGGCGTGCCATAGCGATGGTAGCGTGATCGTAGGCGGTTTCGCCTTCCCTCGGTGTGGCGTGGATGGCGCGGGTGGCGGCGGGGTCAAACGATTGGGCGGACGCAACCACGCGCACGGCAGGGCTGATCGCTCGCCCCTTCGGGCGGCACGCGGACCGCACCCGCCGGTCGCCACCCATTGCGTGGTTGTTCGGCCCGTCGCCCCCGCTGGCGCCCTGACCACGCATCACCTCTCCCATTCCTCGCTTTCTACGGGTCGTTTCAGGACGTGTCCGGGCGGCCGGCGCGACATGGGCCACGACGCGGCGTGCGCCGTCGAGCCGCGCGCGGCCAACGCGCCGACCCTCATCGCCGCTTCGCATCGCAGTCCGCTTCGCGGCCCGCATCGCCGCTCCGGACTGGGGCGTCGTGAGCTGCCCGCCGTTTGATGCACGTGGGCCGGCTGGAAATTGGTCTTCCGCGCACGCTGGCATCTCCTTTGAGATGGAGGCCGCGGATGCCGGAGTTCTGTACCAGACGCTCTCGCTCTCGCTCTCGCTCCTGCGGGCTCGCGGCGAGCTCGCGGCGAACTCGGGCGCGCGGAGATCGACGATGGCACGCGCCTCGCGTGGCTGGCGCGCCAGATCATCGTCGCCGCGGCGCCCGGCGAGTCCCCCACCGGCGAACGCTACCGCATTGTCCTTCAACAATGCCTCTCCTGTGAGCGATTCGACGCTCCCGACGCGGAGGTGTCCGAGGCGATCGCCGCCGAGGCGGCCTGCGACGCCGAGGCGGCCTGCGACGCCGAGGCGGCCGGCGACGCCGAGATCATCGACGTGCCGCCGGGGCGCAATCAGGGTGCCTCGGCCCGCGCGATTCCACCGGTTCTACGCAGGAAGGTGTTGCACCGAGCGGGCTGGAAATGCGAGGTACCGGCGTGTCGCAATCGACTGTGGTCGGATGTGCACCCTACCGAGCCGTGGGCCGAGTGCCGGCGCCCAAATTTGGCAAACGGCTCCCGCTCTGCGGCGCCCATCATCAGGCCATCCACCCCGGGTTTTTGTCTGTGTCCGTGCGACTGGACGGGTGCGTTGCTGTCGAGCGCGCCGACGGCCGGAAGTCGGTGGGCCCGGCGCGCGGGTTGCGACGTCGGGGAGGGCGGCCGCCTCGGTTGCGCGCGTCGCCGCGGCCACAACCCCGGGCAGATACGCCATCTGGTGCCACAATTGGCCGCGCGGCGCACGGGTTGCGACGTCGGGGAGGGCGGGATTTTTCCGGTGGCGGATGTCGATCGCGATGGCATCCGTGACCTCACGAACACCGGCCACGTTCAGGCACCGGGGCTATGTCCCCGTTCAAAAATAACTGACGCATTCGGCTGCCGTCGCATCCACGATCGCTGCGTTGCTCATCGCTCACAACCTGGCGTATGCTCGCTCTTCTCGCCTTGCGCTCGCGGCCCGCCGACGCCCTCGGTGCTGCCAGTTATTTTTGGACGGCTCCAAACCGGGTCGTGTCCTTCCACCGCGACGAACTGGAAGTTGAGCTTCGTGCCCAATTGGTCCATCGGCGGCGTTGGGCTCGTTTGGTCCGTCTATTTGTCGGAAGATCCTGCCCTTCGGTTGGGATCGGGATCTACACTGTGGAGAATCAACCCCTCCCGAACGAATCGACGCGGTACCCCCCGCTGCTGTCATTCGCGACGGCGTCGGGGCCTCGGCGGGCAGAGGCGCCGACACGAGGCAGACGGAGCGATCCAGCGGCGACGAGGACGAGCGAGACAGGCTTGCCAAACACGGTGAACCTCCGGCCGGGACGGCAGCAAGCGCCGCGCCATCTCGATGGTAGCGTGATCGTAGGGCGATTTCGCCGCACGGCGTCGAGGCAAGCGTGGCGTGGGCGCGCTGGCCACGCCCGACCGTCGCGACACATCCTGTGAGTTCGGCCATCACCCCCGCCGCCGCCCTACCCACCACGGCACCCACAGCGCGGGCAACGCCCACAAATCGGTCACGTCCGCCTGCACCGACACCGGCACCACCGCGCCGCGCACCGGCGCCTGCAAAAAACCCAGCCCCCAACAGTACAGCGCGGTCATCGGCGGCCACGTTTTCACCAATGCGAACACGACACCTGTCGCGACGATAGCGCCGACCAGCACGCGACGATCCACCCGCGGCCGCAAAAGCTCCACCATCGCCACCAGGAGCAGCGGGAAGAAGATCATCCCGGCGACATCCGACACTTTTCCCGTCACGAAATTGTCGAACGCCGCTTTGGCCCAATGGTCGTTGACGACCAGAGCAACCATGGCCAGCAGCGGGACCGGGTGCAGAAGCGTCGATCGCCCCGCCACGCGCCCCGCCACCCGCCGCGCCTGCGCTCGACCCGCGCCCGTCTGCGCCCTACGTGTCCCGCTCCGTCCGCACGACGGTTCGCTGGTTTCCGGCAAGAATCTTCTTGCGCAAACGCACGCTGTGCGGCGTCACCTCGACGAGATCGTCCTCCCCGATGTACTCGATCGCCTTGTCCAGGGTCATCTGTGCGGGCGGGGTGAGCGTCAATTTCTCCTCCGCGCCACTGTTCCGAACGTTCGTCAAGTGCTTTTCACGGCAGACGTTGACGTTCATGTCATTTTCCCGGGCGTTTTCGCCGATGATCATGCCCTCGTACACCTGCGTCTGCGGCCCGATGAACATGCGTCCGCGCGGCTGGAGGTGGAACAGTGCGTACGTCGTCGTCTCTCCCGTACGATCGGCGATCAAGCTGCCGTTGATGCGCGACTGGATGAACCCGGCGTGCACGTCGTACGCGTCGAACAGCGTGTTGACGAGGCCCATGCCGCGGGTGTCGTTCAGAAACTCACTACGGAAGCCGATCAGTCCCCGCGACGGTACGCGGAAGAACAGACGAACGCGGCCGGAGCCGTCCATCTTCATCTCGACCATTCGCCCCTTTCGAAGCGCCATCTTCTGCGTGATGACACCCATGAAGGTCTCGGGGAAGTCGAGCTGCGCGACCTCGTACGGCTCATGCGTGACGCCATCGACCTTGCGCAAGAGAACTTCCGGCTTGGAAACCGACATCTCGAAGCCTTCTCGCCGCATCTGCTCGATGAGAATGCCCAGCTGCAGCTCGCCACGGCCGTAGATGCGCATCGACTCGCTCGTACCCGTGTCTTCCATGCGGAGCGCAACGTTCGTCAGCATCTCCTTTTCGAGCCGCTCACGGATGACGCGTGCGGTGACGTACTTGCCCTCGCGACCTGAGAACACCGAGGTGTTCGCCGAGAATGTCATGCCGATGGTCGGCTCGTCGATCTTCAGCCGGGGCAAGGGCATCGGCGTTTCAAGGTTCGTCAGCGTGTCCCCGATGTTGATTTCGGGGATGCCGGCAATCGCGCAAACGTCCCCCGCCGACACTGCGGTTGCGGCTACGCGCTTCATGCCGTCAAAGGTGAACAACGTCGAAATCCGCACCTTCTTTGGAACGCCGGACTCGCCGATATGCGCAACGTCGGTCTTCTCCTTGAGGACGCCGTTGAACAAGCGCCCGATCGCGAGACGACCCACGTAAGGATCGTAGTCCAGCTGCGTGATGAGAATTTGAAGAACTTCATCCGCTTTTGCCATCGGCGGCGGAATGTGCTTCACGATGGTGTCGAACATCGGCCGGAGGTCGGTACCCTTCACCGCCGGGTCGAACGTACACCACCCGTCTCTCGCCACGGCGTACAGGATGGGGAACTCGATCTGTTCGTCACTAGCGCCCAGATCGATGAACAGGTCGTAGACTTCATTCACGACTTCTGCAATGCGCGCATCGGAGCGATCAATCTTGTTGATGCACACGATGACCGCCAAGCCGGACTCAAACGCCTTGCGCAGCACGAAGCGCGTCTGGGGGAGCGGCCCTTCACTCGCATCGACCAAAAGCATGGCTCCATCGACCATTTTCAGCGTGCGCTCGACCTCTCCGCCGAAGTCCGCGTGTCCCGGCGTATCGACGATGTTGATCTTGACGCCGCCGTAGTGAACCGACGCGACCTTGGCCATGATCGTGATGCCGCGTTCACGTTCGAGGTCCATCGAATCCATGACGCGCTCACCAACGTGCTCGTTGCTACGCCACGTTCCTGCCTGCCCGAGGAGACCGTCCACCAGCGTGGTCTTGCCATGATCGACATGTGCGATGATGGCGATGTTTCGGATGGACACGGGCGCTCCTGAAAGGGGGCGGCTTATGCCCCGCTAGAGCGGTTCCGTCAATGTTCGTTGGACGTTCGGTTCCCGAACGCGCTGGATTCAGCAAACCGACGCGCGCGGTGACCTAGAACGCGAACGGGTACGTGATCGTGAGCGGATCCCCATCGAACGGCGGGAATTGGATGTCCTTGATGGCACCGGACAGGCAGCTGTCGAACTCCGTGCCGGCAAAGGCGCCGCTTGGAATCTTGGCGCTTGACACCGAGCCGGCCGATTGGATGGTCATCTTGACCTTCACGCCGTTCGGCAAGGCGCCGGAGGACTTTTGCTCCTTGATGAAGCACAGTTTCACGCCCTTGTTGCTTTTGATCATGGTGTCGATGACGTGAACGTCGAGGCTGGCGCCCGCTTTCGGTGCCGGCTTGGAAGCGGGCTTTGGCGTGGGCTCCGGCGCCGCCGAGGCGGTGGTCCCGGACTTCGGCTGAATCCGCTCCGGGGGCAAGTCCTGCTGCGACGTCCGGCCCGACGAGCGCGGCTGCGACGTCGTCGTCGCGGGCTGGGTCCTGGCGACCGGGGCCGACGCAGGCGGGGCGGCAACGGGCGCGGGTGCCGGCACAGTGGCTGGCGCCGGCGCAGTCAGCGTTGCGGCGGCGTCGGCTACCGGCGGCGCAACCGGGGCCAACGCTGCCACAGGGGCGGGCGTTGGGGCGGGCGGCGGCGTCGGGGCCGGCGCGTCCGGAGGCGGCTTCTTGATCAGCAAGGCCTCCGCCTTGGCCGGCGAGAGCTGCACGAGCTGGTCGGAATCCTGCGGACCCCCGAGGTTGGCCGCAGCGAAGTTGCCGGCCATCGTCAGCACGCCGACAAAAAACCCACCGGCGCCGGCCAATAGCCAGCTTGCCGGCCGTGAACCACGGCCACCGGTGACGAGTACGAGCGCGGTGACGCCCACGCCGAGCATCGCCAGGAAGACACCGATGGCCTGAACGATGCCATTTCCGATCGCGGCGTTGGTAGCAATGATGAACACGCCGAACATGGCGACGACGCAGGCCGCAAGGGCCACGGAGAGGTCTCCGCGCGCATCATGGCTTACGACGCCGCGGGCGGCGGCGGCGGCCGCAGAACTCGCCGCGGCCGCCGAACTCGCCGCAGCCGGCAACGGGGGCGCGGGCGGCGTCCCGATGACCGGGGAGCCGCGGTCGGAGTGGGGTGCCGCTGGCGGCGGCTTCATCAAGCTCGGCTTTGC
>CAMAWH010000056.1 GCA_945861635.1 Klebsiella pneumoniae
GCGTTCTCCACACTCACCGGACCTCGGAGGAGCGACGGGCTGGACGGGGGGGCGCGAAGCATTTGCCCCCACGACCAGTTCGGCGCACCGGCGGCCCACCCATCAATTCCCTCCTCTCGAAGCTCACTCTCTTGACGCCGCGTTCACGCAGCGGCACATTCCAAAACCGCCAGAATTTCTGGACGATTTCCGCCATAGTTTTTGGACGCTACAGACCCGAGCCGGCGAGGGGCGCGGCCGGCAAGGCCGCGAGGCGAACGACCCCGCCCCCGGAGGCGGCCCGCAAAGGGCCGGCGTGAGGGGGCGCGCCATCATAGAAAAGCCGTCCGCACGAACGACATGGCGACTCATGTGGCGAACTCGGCAGGCTGGACCGCAGCGTGAACGGACGGTTCCCGACACCCGCTCACCTCGGCTGCCGTAGGCGGACCTGTGGCATCGACGAGCATTCTATCGACGCGCATGACCGCGGTGCCTGGGTTCGCCTCCGTTTTTCCCGGTGATCAGGACGGGAGCGGGTTTGGGAGGGGCGTCTACAGTCCACCCCCCGAATTGAATACAAACGGGTAGGACACGATCACGACCCCGCCACCTTTCGGCTTCGGAAATGCGAATTTCATGAACTTCGAGTTGACGCAGGCCTCGACCGCCGGGCTTCCCAGCGTCGAGGACTTGGTCTCCGCGGAAGAAACCGAGCCATCGGTGGCAATGACGAACTTGACGATGACCTTACCGGCGAGACCCGGGTTCCTTCCGAGTTCACGTTGGTAGCAGCCCCGGACGTCGGAGAGGTTTCGCTTGATTTCGGTGTCGATGTCCTGCCTGTCGAGCGAGCCAAGCACGACCGGGTCGTTGGGGAGGGTGGGCGCCGCACCGGCAGTCGCCGCGGGCACGTCCGCGGGCGGCGCGCCGGTTTCGAGCGGCGGCGTGGGCGGCGGACCCACCGGATGCGTGGGCGCCGCTGGCTCGGCTACCGGCTCGCCGGCGGACCCGAATGAAGCCAGGAGAAGGATCGTGAACACCGGCGCCTCGTGCGGGGGAAAGCGTAACGTGCCGTTCCGCGAACGAGTCCAGCCAGCGCAACCGTTGACGTATGCCCGGTCGCCATCCAGCTTGCCCCGTGACGCGCGTGACCGCCATCGCGGGGTCCGTGCTCTCGCCCGCAAGTGCGCCATGGGTCCGGCGCCAACCAACGACTCGGCTGCTGGCACGGTTGAATTCGCGAGGAGCAAGGCAACACCACGCCGACAGCGACGCTTGAGCAATACCGCGTAGCAACGATTCGGCGACGCTTTGGGCGAGGTCCCGACCTGAGTGCGGGAACGGCCGGATGGAGGGTCCACGCTGGTCGATCTCTCGATGGATCTCACCTCGATCGACCAGCCGGAAATGGATCTGAGCGAATTGGCCGCCGTTGGCCGCCGAAACGGCGGTGATGGTCCTGCGGCCCTTTCCATCGGCCGTTCCGTCGCAGGTGGCGCTGCACCGGCCAGCAGTCCGGCGCGATGAGGGGCCGCCGGACGAGGGCCGCCTGGCCCCGGCTCACGGCACCGCCAACCACGCCGGCGAAATCGTTGCCGCGGCATCATCGAGGGTGTCGGCGTCGATCCAGATGCGCCCCTCACTCCCCGCGCCGCCGTTTCCGCCGTATGCACTGGAGGAGCCGACCGTGGTTACACCGCCGCTGCCACCGTCGGCCAACAACGTTCCCGCGGTCACTTCCGGCGCAACCAGCCAGACCACGCCGCCCGAGCCGCCCCCCGCCGCACCGCCGTCATAGCCGCCGGGCTGCCCACCCCCGTCCCCGCCCGAGGCGTCGATCACGCCGGTGACCACGATGCTCGCGGCGTTCAGGTACAACGCGCCGCCGCCGGCGCCCCCCGCCGCACCATCCCCGTTGTCGGCCACGCCGGCCCCGCCGCCCCCGCCCCCGCTGCCAGCGTCCAGAGTGGGCGCGGCATCGCTTCCATAGGCCGCCCCGCCGCTACCCGCCGGCACCGCCCAGACCCCTCCGCAACGCGACACCGTGCAGACACCGACCTCCCCGTCACTGCCGGCGTCCGCGTGCCCGCCACCGCCACCGCCGCCGCCCACGTACTGATTTGTTGCACCGCCCGCCCCCGGAGCACCCCCGCCGTCGCCCCCGCCGCTCGTGCCGTCGGCGGCCGACATGATCGCGCCGCTCCCCCCTGCGCCGCCTGCGCACACCCCCGCGCCCCCGGTGGCCGCTACGCTATCCGCGGAGCCACCGTCCGGCCCGCTGCTTCCCGACACATCCAGCGTGCCTGTGATGGTCGCCAAACCGAGGACGTAGACCTCCAGCGCGGCGCTGCCCGCGCCGGTGACGGTCACCCCCGCGGGAATGTCGAAGCGGGTGAACTCCCACGCCCCCCCGTCCAGTGTCGTGCTGGCCGTCGGGGCGTAGGCACCGTCTCGGCCTTCGCCATCGCAGTTGTTGTCCAGCCCATCCACAACCTCGGCGGCGGCGGGGTTGACGGTGCCGTCGGCGTCATCGCAATCGGTGTCGTCGGTTCCGTAGCCGGCGGGGGCGTCGCAAGCGGTGATAGCGCTGCGGGCGTCGCCGTAGCCGTCTGCGTCGAGATCCGCGTACCATGTTGTGCCCACGACGCCCTCGTCTGTGGCGCCGTCACAGTCGTCGTCGAGGTCATTGCACACCTCGATGCCGTCGGGCGAGATGGCGTCGTCGTCATCCGCGCAATCGTCGTCGTTGGCGACATAGTGACCGGGCGCATCGCACTCGATCGCCGCATCCTCGGGGTCCCCGTAGCCATCACCATCGAGGTCGGCGTACCAGGTCGACCCCGAGGCGCCGTCGTCCGGCGTGCCATCGCAGTCATCGTCCTCCTCGTTGCAGACCTCGATGCCGTCGGGAGAGATCGCGTCTTCCGTGTCATCGCAGTCATCGTCATTGGCGACGTAGTCGGTCGGCGCATCGCACGCGACCTCGGTCATGCGGGTGGACCCGTAGCTGTCACTGTCGTAGTCGATGTACCAGGTGGCCGCGTCGATGGCGCCGTCATCGGCATCCCCGGAGCAATCGTCGTCGATGTCGTTGCAGACTTCCGTGGCGGTGGGATGGGTGGATGCGGAGGCATCATCGCACTCGGTACACGCCGCCCACCCGTCGGAATCCTTGTCCTGGTACGCCACGGAGCCGTCGCAGTTGTAGTCGTTGGCGTCGGTGCAGTCCTCCTCGTCCGCGCCAGGGTGGAAGTCCGCGTCCGCGTCATCGCAGTCCCCATCGGCGGCCGCGTAGCCCGTGGGCGTGACGCAGGCGTCCTCGGTCACCGAGCCATCTCCGTACCCATCTCCGTCGAGGTCGATGGAATAGGTGAGGAGCACACCGTCATCCACCATGCCATCGCAATCGTTGTCGTGCTCGTCGCACGCTTCGTCCGCGGCGGGATTCGCATCGGCGTTTGCGTCGTCACAGTCGGTCGCGTCCTCGACCTCGCCGTGCCCAATCGTGCACGCGGCGTTGGCGGCGTCGGGGTCACCGAAACCATCGCCATCCGCGTCGGCGTAAAATGTGTTGGTGACCCCTTCGTCAATCACGCCGTCACAGTCGTTGTCGATCGCGTCGCACACCTCGACGCCGGCCGGGCTCGCGTCGGCGTGGGTGTCGTCACAGTCGTCCCCGTTGGTGACGCCCTCGGACTCGCATGCGTCGGTCGCGGTGGCTGGGTCGCCGAAACCGTCATTGTCGGCGTCTTCGTAGTCGGTGAGCGTCACGCCCTCGTCCACCGCGCCATCGCAATTGTTGTCGCGACCGTCACACGCTTCGACCGCATCGGGAGACACGAGGGCATCGTCGTCATCGCAGTCACCGGCGTCGGTGGCGTAGCCGTCCCCATCGCGGTCGCCATCCGCGGCCGGTTCCGTATCGATGGTGTACTTGGTGGTCCCCTCGGAACGGCACGCTGCGAGGAGGGCGAGGGAAAGGAAGTGGAGGCAGCGCATCGGGAGATAGTACCTGAGTTCAGCCGGGTACCGGCGGGGTGACGGCAGATCTTGGCCGGATGTTGAATCGCTGTCGTTGGGTCTGGACAATCGCTTCGCGATTGCGTTTGTGGCATTCGTTCTACGACGGTCCGCCGCCGCACACCCGATCAGCGGGATGGGTTCGGCGCAGTGGAGCTGTTCGTCGATGGCGCCGTTGCCGGGTCGGAGGGGCCCGGCGCCCACGCCGCAGTTTGGCCCGACGGCGAGGCGGTCTACGACATCGAAGACACCACGCTTTCCGGGAGTGTGGGGAGAGGCACCGGCCGCGCGCGAGTGAGAGAATTCGTTCCATTCGCGACCACTTGGGCAGCCAAGTGCCGTCCAATGGAAGGTTTTCTTCCATTCGGGCGGAGCACCGCATGCACAACGCCATTTACGCCTCGCTCCTTTCCCTGGCGGGATGCTCGGACGGCATGGCGGACGTGAGCCGCGGAGGATGGATCGGGGAAGATTGCATCGCCGGAAATGCGGCCGCGGACGGGTACGACCGGTGTCACGCGGCCCGACGGCGGGGCGGAATGTGGGAGACGGCCGCCGATCTCGACGCCTTCGACGCTGACAGTTCGGACGCAACCACCCTCTTCTCGGACACTTCCGCCGCCGCTGGGGAAATCACGTACATCCTCATGGGCTTCGACGATTACGCGTGCTGGGTGTGGGGAGAGGACGTGCTGTACTATGACGACTACGCCTGCACCGACGTCGGGTAGCCGGAGAGCGAAGCGCCGCGCCCGACGTCGTTTGTCCAGCCATCGTTCCGCGCCCCCGGAATCACGGCAGGAGCGGTGCGCTCGACCGCACGACACGCGTCACGCTCCATTCATCCTCGCTCCGCCGGAGGTCCACTTCCAGGTGCCATCGGTCGGCGTCAACCGGGATGACATCGGTCCATTCCGCGCCAGATTCCGCGAGGATGGCGTCAAAGCTGGCGTGCGCGCCGACTCCTTCAACCGTCACCTCAATCTTGCTCAGCAGCGTCGAGACGCGTCCGCGGCGCAGGAACTGCCGCATCACGACGGCACGCACCGTCGGTTTGTCCGCCGTGTAACCGTCCGACTCCGCGACGAACCCTTCGCCCAACGGGGCCATCATCGCCCCGACATCTCCGGCTTCCGCGCCGTCAGCAATGCCACCGATGACCGCCCGGACCCGGTCTGCTTCATTCGGCGCCGGCCAGAGCGCCCAGCCGAGCCCGCCCACCGTGAGCAGCGCGAGGAGCACGAACAGCGACCGTCGGGAGATCGACATGTGCACCCGGTGCCCCCACCCGTAACGTGCGGCTCGGATGTCGGATATGTAGGCGCCATGGCCACCATCTCCTTTTACCCGTTCGTGCGGCACCTCCGGGCCGAGCCCAACCAGCACATCCTGCATTTCCGTGGCGGTCGCGTCGTCAAGCAGGGCGCGGGAGTAGCCTATTGGTTCCTTCCGCTCTCCGCGGCGGTGGCCCAGTTGCCCGTCGAAGACAACGAGACCACCTTCCTGCTTCACGAGCGCAGCGCGGACTTTCAGGAGATCTCCGTGCAATGCGCCGTGCGCTATCGCTGTGCAGACCCCGAAAAGTTGGCGGCACGCGTGAACTTTTCCATCAGCCTCCGAAACGGAAGCTGGCTGGAGCAGCCGCTTGAGCGCCTGGCGGGGCTGTGGGCGCAGAAGGCACAGGCCCCCGCGCGGCGCTACATCGTGGGCTCATCGGTCACCGCGGTGCTCGGCAGCGCCGAGCTCATTCGCGACGCTGTGGACGCAGCCCTCCGCGCCGACATCGAGATCGCGGCGATGGGCCTCGCAGTGGTGGACGTGCAAGTCGTCGCCGTGTCCACGACAGCAGAGGTCGACCGAGCCCTGCAGACACCGACCCGCGAACTCATCCAGCAGAAGGCGGACGAGGCCGTGTTCGGCCGGCGAGCGCTGGCGGTCGAAAAGGAGCGCGCCATCAAGGAAAACGAGCTCAACACTCAAATCGAGTTGGCCAAGAAGGAGGAATTGCTCATCGCGCAGAACTCCACGAACGAGCTGTCTCGCGTTCGGAGCGCCGAGCAGGCCGAACGCGTCAAGGCCGAGGGCGCCATCGAGCGTGAGCGCCTCGCCGCTCAGGCCCTCGACGAAAACCAGCAGCGGGCGGCGGAGGCCCACGCTCGCGACGTGCGGGTCCGCTCCGAGGGTGAGTCCGCGGCGCGGCAATTGGCCTACAACGTTGATCTCACCGCAGAGGCCCGGCGGCTGTCGTCGTACGCCGCCCTCTCGCCAGCGCTGGTGCTCGGTCTCGCCGCCCAGGAGGCCGCCAAGAAGATCACCTCCATCAACCACCTCAACATCAGCCCCGACCTCCTCGGCAGCAGCTTCGTGGAGCAGCTCCGGAAGTCGGCCGGCGAATGATCCGCAAGGGGGTCTCCCTCCCGCGCCTCGTCGTCGTCACGCGCAAGACGCCGCTCGAAGAGCTCAAGGCCCGCCACGGCACGGTCGGACAAGCCAAGTTCTTCCTCGCCCAACGCAAGCAGCGCGTGGACTGGTTCGAGCAGGCTGACGATCAACTCCAGACGGGAATCGGTCAGGTGCTCTCGTCCCTACCGGGAGATCGCCGCCGTACACGCATCGATCGCGACGACGTCGATCGCTTCGTGTTTGAGCCCGAGGACATCGTGCTCGCGATCGGCCAGGACGGGCTCGTAGCCAACGTGGCCAAGTACCTTCAGGGTCAGGCGTTGATCGGCGTCAACCCCGACCCGGCCCGCTACGACGGTGTCTTGTGCCGGGTTCGGCCGGAGCGCGTGGCCGCCGCTGTGGCGTGGGTCGAGGCGCAGGGAGGTACGGAGTTCCGCGAAGAGCAGCGCACGATGGCGCGGGTGGCACGGGAGGACGGCCAGCAGTTGTACGCGCTCAACGAGGTGTTCATCGGCCACGCCAGCCATCAGAGCGCCCGCTACGTGCTGAAGGTGAATGTAAAGGAAGAACGTCAATCTTCGAGTGGAATCATCTGCGCCACGGGCACCGGCGCTACCGGATGGGCGCGGTCGATCGAGCGACAGCGTCACGATTCCGCTGCGCTGCACGATCCGGTGGAGCGGCGCCTGAGCTGGTTCGTACGCGAGCCCTTTCCGAGCGTCGCGACCGGAGTGACGTTGGAGGCGGGCGTCGTCAGCGCGGAGGACGCACTGGTCGTCGTGTCCGAGATGGGAGAGCGGGGCGTGATCTTCGCGGACGGGATCGAAAGCGACGTTTTGGAGTTCACCAGTGGGCAAATCGCCACGGTCACCGTTGCGGACCGCGTGCTTCGTCTGGTGACGACAGGGCCCCCGGCGGTCAAACCGACCCAGAAGGCGCAGTACCGGCTGTCGGACGAACAAGTCATGCGCGTCGATCGTGCGGCTCGAAAGCACCGTGGACCGGCCTGACGCACGGGTGCGGGTTAAGTCGCGCAAACCCCCGGCTTTCGCCCGATCCACGGCTTCGCCCGCTCCAACTGTGCCCCCAAACGGAGCAGCAGCCCGTCACGCCCGAACCCGGCCGCAAACTGCATTCCGATGGGTAGGCCGTTCTGGGTTGTGTGCAGGGGCACACTCATGGCCGGGAGGCCCGTCATATTGAACAGTTGGGTGTTGGGGACACGCTCCAAACTCTGATCCGCGAGGTCACGCAACAGTTTCATCATCACCGGCTTGATGGGTACCGTTCGCAACACACTGAGTCCCACGCGCTCGACGGGCTTCAGCGCCGTTTCTCCCAACTTTACCACCGGATACGCCATCGTCGGTGTGAGCATCACGTCGTACGTTCGGAAAAACGCCCCAAGCGAACGCCCAGCCACGTGCACATGGTCACGACTCCGCTGAAGGTCCGCGGCCGAAAGCTGATCCCCAAGTTGGCGCAGGAACCAAGTGGCGGGCTCAAAACCCGACGGCGTGGGCGTCTTACCCATCCAACGCCCGGCATCCTCGACCTCCAGCGCCACACTGGCCGCCACCTGCACGAGATAGGCAAAGACCAGCGCATCACGGTCGAACGCCGGACGCGCCTCTTCCACGTCGTGGCCGAGGTCGCGCAACAAGGCCACGGTATTTTCAAGGCCCGCCGCACACTCCGGGTCCGTGCCGCGGCCAAAAAGCGAGGTCGGACAAACGGCGACGCGAAGTCGCTCCGGCGGGCGCTCCAGGTCGGCGGTGAGCGGCCCCTCCAACACCGGCCCATGGTAGGGGTCACCGGTCGAGGAACCACGCAGCGCCTCGTAGATCGCGGCACTGTCACGTACGCTCCGGGTAAGGACGCCGGGTACAACGTAGCCGCCCCACCCTTCTCCAATGTCGGGGCCGAGCGGCAACAATCCGCGGCTGGTTTTGAGCCCAAACAGTCCGCATGCACTCGCCGGAATACGGATGCTGCCGCCCCCATCTCCGCCGTGGCCCACGGGAACCGCTCGCGCACTCACCAACGCCGCACTGCCTCCCGATGAACCCCCCGGCGAATGCGCCAAACTCCACGGATTGCGGGTGGCGCCGCGCAGCACCGGCTCGGTCGTGCCGAGGATGCCCAATTCGGGACAATTCGTCTTGGCAAGAAGCAGGAATCCAGCACGTCGCAAACGGGCAATCACCTCCGCGTCATGCTCTGGAATGAACCCCTCCAGAAATCGGCACGACATCGTATACGGCACTCCCGCCGTGAACCCGTCGAGGTCCTTCACCACCATCGGAACGCCCCGGAACGGGCCATCGGGGAGGGTGCCTTCGGCCGCCGTGCGCGCGCTGTCGTCCATTCGATGCACCACCGCGTTGAGCCGCGGATTCACCGCATCAATGGCATCAAGTGCAATATCAACCAGTTCTTTCGGAGATGCAGCTCCGCTGCGCACGAGCGCGGCCAGCGCGGTGGCGTCGTGATCTCCCCAGTCGGCAATGGGCATGGTCAGCTCCGGTCGCACCGGTGTAGCCCGGACCCGACGGCCGAGCGCGGCGTGCGCCGCTGCCGCGACTATCGGATAGGGAGCGCTGGATGCTCCTGCTCCTCGTCTTCGGTTGCACCGACTATGCCGCTCTCGCGGACAAAGCCGAGGTGGCACGGGATTGTACGACGCGCACCGCGTACTACAAGGATGCCGATGGTGACGGCATTGGGGCCACCAACGATGCAATTGTCGGTTGCGATGCTTCCGACGGATACGTGACCGAGGTCGGGGATTGTGACGACGCCGACGCCACCCGCTCATCCGACTGCCCCGCCGACTCGGGAGACTCCGGAGACTCCGGCGCCGACTCGGGCGCCGACTCGGGCGATGGGGCGGCGTGACGGTATGACCGCCATTGCAGTCCCCGGAGCGGCCGCGTCCAGATCGGGGATGTTACCAGCCTTCGGGCCGCTTTACTACCTGCTCGGCCTGCCCTGGTTCTTCCGAAAACTGAAGATGGAGGACCACTCCGCCGAGCGCGTGCGCCGCGCCACCGACCGTGGACCGATCGTGTACGTCCTGCACACCCGATCGACGGTCGATTGGCTTGCGCTAAACTCGGTCCTCGTCGGTCGTCGCCTTCCTCTTCCCGAGTTCACCCCGGATCTCGATGCCACGGCGTACATGACGCCCGGGGCGATGTGGTCCGCCTTACGACGCGGACGCGATGGCGCAGACCCGCGCGCCGCCCTGCTCAATACCGTGGCCGCCGGTCGTCCGATCTGCGTTTTTCTGGCAGCACCCTGGGATATTCGTGAGCTCGTGGGCGCACGAGAGGAGCCGGATATCATTCCGGCCCTGCTGGCCGCGCAGGCCAGCAGTGAACGGCCGGTTCAGGTGCTGCCCGTCGTCGTGATCTGGAACAAACGCCCCGAACCGGCCAGAACCGAGGTGGGGCGATTCGTTCTCGGCACCGAGGACAACCCCGGCGTGATCGGGAAGATGGCGGCCATCGCCGCGGCCCAGGACGCCATCGTGCAGGTCGGAGAGCCTGTATCACTTCAGGATTATGTGATTCGATATGCCGATGAAACTGACGCACGGCAAGCCAAGGGGCTGCGTCTCGCGCTGCGGCGGTACCTGTATCGGGAGGCGCGGGTCGTGCGCGGCCCCCGCGCGCGGCCCGCGGGGTGGGTGCGGCGTCAGGTCCTGCAGAGTCGAGAAGTTGACGAACTCGTTGCCCGCGAGACCGCCGCAACGGGCCAGCCCGAGCAAAAAATCCGGGCGCGCGTCGTCAAGACCTTCGACCAGATCGCCGCGCACTTCTGGTTTCCGGTCGTGCGCATCGCCGCGTGGGCGTGCTGGCAGATCTGGAATCGAGTATTTTCAGGGATCGACGTGCGGGAATCCGACCTCGATCGCGTCCGTGAGGCGCTCCGAGCCGGCACGCCCATCCTCGTGCCCTGCCATCGCTCGCACCTCGACTACCTGCTGATCTCTTCGCTCCTCTTCGATCGCGACATCTGCATCCCCCACATTGTCGCCGGTGACAACCTCTCGTTCTTCCCGCTCGGTCCGGTCTTCCGGCGTTTAGGCGCTTTCTTCATCAAGCGCTCGTTCACGGGAGATCGCATCCACCCCGTCGTGATCGCCCGATACATCCGTGAGCTGGTACGCATGGAGGTCCCGGTCGAATTCTTCATCGAGGGCGGGCGCTCACGAACGGGCAAGCTGCTGCCGCCCAAAACCGGCGTTCTCGGCATGGTGATGGACGCGACGGACGACGTGCGCGAGGGGCGCGAGCTCACCTTCCTTCCCATCTACGTCGGGTACGAACAAATCGCCGAAGAGCGGGTGTACGCACGCGAATTGAGCGGCGTGAAAAAAGAGAAGGAAGACGTGACGCAAGTCGTAAAAGCAACGAGCGTGCTGGGCAATCGATATGGCAAGGTCTACCTCCGCGTGGGTCAGCCGTTGCGGGCGAGGGAGGTGCTCGACGGCGCCGAGTGGGCGGCGATTCCCAAGGCCCGGCGTGAGGAACTGCTGGCGTCTATCGGGGAAAAGATTCTTCATCGCATCAACACCGAGGCGGTGGCGCTGCCAACGGCGCTGGTGGCACTTGCGATTCTGGCGCACCCGCGCCGGGGTCTGAGGCACGAGGACCTCCGCGCGAGAGTGCAGCGACTTCGGGCCTTTTTGGCGGCGGCCGGCGTGCAGGAAGGCGGCGGCATCGCCCACGTCGATGGGATCCTTGCCGAGGCACTTGGGCGATTTGCCAAGGGGAAGATGATCACGGTGTTTGAGGAGGAGCTGGGGCGCGTCTACAGCGTCGTGCCCGACCGCCGCGTGACGCTCGAATACTACAAGAATGCGGTGCTCCACGCCTTCGCGCCGGCGGCCTACTATGCAGCTGCCGTGCGGGCCCTGAACGTGGACGCCGTGGACCGGGCGGCGGTGTCCCGTCTATTTTCCGTCCAACAGTACATGCTCCGATACGAGTTCATTCTTGACCCCGATGCCGAAGCGGCCGAGTTGGAGCGCCGCGCCGTCCACGCGCTGGAGGCCTACGGCGCCCTTCGCGTGGAGGGAGAACAAATCCTCGTCGCCGACCGCGGGCGCATCGCGGAGATCGCCAATCTCACCGCTAACTTCCTCGAATCCTACCTTCTCGCCATGCGTACCGCGAAGGAAGAACACCTTCCCTTCAAGCAGTTGGCCGAGGCGGCGCTCAAGCGCGGTAAAACCCTGCTCGCCTGTGATGAGATCAGTCGTCCCGAATCGCTCAATCTGCAAAACTTGCAAAATGCGATGCGCGCGCTCAAGGAGGACGGCGTCCTGAAGACGGCCGACGACCAGAGAGTGACGGTGGATCGGGAAGCATGGGGCGCCTACCACACCGATCTTTGCTTCCTGCTGGGCTTGGAGGAGCGTGTCGACCGCGGATGATTTGTTTGGGGGCAGCGGCCCTCCCGACGGACCCCCGCCAAGCGCGAGGTTGGACCGCGCGCGCCGATGGCTGTGGCTTGCGCTGGTGCTGGACGCACTCGGACCCTTCTGCTTTACCAGCGTACCCGGTGCGCTATTGACACTGTGGGCGTGGCAGGCGGCCGACGAGGAGTTGGCCAGGGTCGAGAGCGGCAACCTTCCGGCTGCGTTGGAGGGGCCGGCGCGAAACGTGCGGCGGTTGGCGTGGGGGCTCGCCGCCTTCTGCGCCGTCAGCATGACGTTTCAGATGATGCTGTTTTGGATCGGGTTCTATGACGCGGTGCTGGCGCTGATCATCGGGGCGATCGGCTGAGCCGGCACGGGTGCAGGTGGACGGCGGCTTACCGCGTCAACCCCACACGCCGGCGCGCCTCCACACAGTTGCTGCCGCCCTGCTCAAACTCGCGACACGTCCGGGGTCGTTCCGCGTAGACACTGCAGCGATAGTCTCCCCCCAGACACGCACAGCGATTTTCGGGCGTTCGCTGCACATTCCACCGTCCATCCACGCGGGACAGCAGCTCGGGGTGCGCGCGGACAAATGGGTCACGCGGGGCCACTTCAACGGCATGGTACGCCTCCCGGCAGCAGGCACCACAGGTCAAACAGTCGAGTGTCGCGGTGAACGCAGGGCACGCCGGCCAATCGAACCGAACGTCCGCGCGATGCCGCAAACAGCGATCGCTCCGCGCGCCGGGTTTACGCCACACACAGGTCTGACACGTCGCCTCCGGCCCCGACTCCGGCCAGAGCGGATTCGCCGCCACACTCACGGAATGGGCCACTCGCCCAACCCACCGCGATCGGCCCAATCCAAAACAGCGGCCGCGGGAATCCCGTTCTCCAGCCAATTCTCGAGCTGCCCGTACGTCATCTTGCCGCCGACAACGCTTGGACCGCGCGCCCAAGCGCCAGGCTCCGTTCCCAAGGTGAGCGAGCGCGACGCCTCCAATGCCGGCACAGTAACGTACACATAGGCGTCGTCCATCTTCCAGTCGCGACCCGGAGAACGCTGTGTCGCCACGAAAACATCTCCTTCCAAATAGAGCGGCAGGTCGTGGGTGGGATTCGTCAAATCGACGCCCGTGTATCCGATGGCAAGCGGGGCGAGGCCGACGGACTGAAAGGCGGCCATTGCGACGGCGGTGGCCGCGCTGCAATCCCCAATAAAAGTGCCGTACTGCGCGGTGATCCCGCGCTGGAACGACGCGCTCGTGGCTTCATGCATGGCGATGGGAACGCCATCCACCACGCCGAGCGTGAATCCCGCGCGCTGATCCAGGTTCCACGCCGCGCACTCTTCCGCGTTGATGGTCCGCACCGCGCAAAACGCCCGCATCGTGTCGGGATGGGCGCGGTAGCGCAGGTTGTCCCAGATGTCCGAGTCGATGCCACTCGCAGTGTCTGCCTGGGTGGGAGAAACGGTGACACGCTCGCGATAAACGCTGAGTGTCTCGACATCGGGGACAAGGAACCGATAGCGAGCGAGGGTCAGTTTCGCTTCCTGCGCCCCCAATGGAAACGCTCCGTACACGGTGTTCTGCGCCGCGGGCCACGCCCATGCGAGTTTTCCAGTCGGGGAGAGGGATGCCACGGCCCAGGTCGCACCTTGCTCGGCGAGCCAGGGATCGAGATCGCCGGCGTAGGTGTACCAGTCGGCCGCGTCCGCCTCGACCAATGGCAGGAGCGACGCATCGACCAGCCCCCGGAACGTGCCGAAGTTGAGCGCCAGCGCAACGGCGAGGTCAGGGTCCCGCGTGGTGTCCACCGTTTCCGCAAGTCGCACCAGGGTCGCCACGGCGTGCGGCTCCGGAATCCCGATGCCGCCAGCGGGACCGGGGTCCATGAATCGGCGATCGTCGGCAATCAGCACCGCCGTTGCGGCGCCGGCGTGGTCGGGTTCGAGGCGACCGGTACCGGCGAGATCGACGCGGAAGTGGACGGTATCGCCATCGACCCGCGACTCTCCGCGGATGGGGCTTGTGCCGCCGACGACGCCTCCCCGAATCGGCGCGATGCGCAGCCATCCGTTGCCGACGCCCAGGTGCAGGTCCGGTGCTGGCCCCGCCATCGTGTCGAGGTCGAGCCACGCGCCCGTGCGCGCAATGCCCTTTCCGCGCACCGACCCGGTCAGGACGGTACCGTCGAGGACAACGGTGGCGTCGAGCAGATCGACGGCGCCGGGGCGATTCGGGCTCTCTCCCTCTGCGTCGAAAAATGGTTCGGTTCGGTCCATCGGGAGGAGGAGGGAGACCAGTGCTGGCGAGGCGGCGGCAATCAACGCAGCGACGCCTTCCGGTTGGTCGGTGTAGCGCAGCACCGCGTGCGCCAGCCCCGGGAGCGCGGCGTCGAGCTGCTCGGCCGCCCAGACGCCCTCCACCGGAGCGACAAACGCGACGAGATCGGGGGGAAACGTATCCATATCGGGTCGGTGTATACCGGACCGTCGGTGAGTCTGGGGAAACGGGCGCGAAGCGACCCAAAAAATGACAGGGCAATGCGCGCATCCTCCGCCCTGTGATACCGGCGTTGCGCCAACTACCGCCGAACCCTGTAAGAACTTTCGCCCCGCCCCGTTGTCCGCCCGTCCATGCTGCTCCTGCCTCTCCTTCTTGCCGCCGAAACGCCCCCCACGGATTGGGTGGCGGATGACGCGCACTACCGTATCCGCATCGTTACCGATAGTGCGTTGGATGTATCAGCGGAGTATCACTTCACGGCGATAGGCGGTAACCCTGCCGAGCGTATTCTCGTCGGCCCTGAGCTACTCGTACTCGATACCAGTGGAAATACGCTTGCGACTTCAGACGGGCTGATGTTTCAGGTGTCCCCGCGGGTGAACCTGCGCGGACTACTCACGCCGGTGACCGCCGGAGAGTCCACGCTTGCGGTGCTACCCGCCGCCCGCCAGCACGTCGAAATCGACGCACCCGGACTCGACGTCACCATCGATGGGGCCGTGGATGGTTGGCTTGCAAACGCCGATCATCTCGTGATCCACTGGGCGCCACACGTCGAGGTCTCCGGTGAGACGCCGGCGCCGCTCGTGCTCGCGGAGGTGGGAACGGCCGCGTGGGTGGCGGAGGGCGCGTTGGAGTCCCGTACCGCGGTTCGGTGGCGCGTTCGGCGTGGAGAAGTTTCGTCATTTTCCGTCGATGTTGGCGCCCTCACGGACGTCGAAGTGACGGGCGGCAACGTGGCGAGGTGGGAGCGATCGGGGCGTCTGGTGACGATCGAGACGCTGGCCCCCGTGCGTGGCGGATTCTCGGCGAACATTACCGGACGATTGCCCTTGGCGGCCGGGGAGAGTGACCTCCCGTGTCCCACTCCGCTGGACGTGATTCGGGTAGACAAGTGGTGGACGCTGGCACGGTCGGATGAAGGGGAGCTGATTCCCGTGTCTGGACCGGAGGGCGTCACGTCACGCATGCTCCCGTCGTGGGCGCAAGGACTGGCGGAAAGCGCTCCGCTTGCGTACTGGCATGGCGATGCTCCCGTGCGGGTGTTGTCCGCACGGTATGACCCCGTCGCCGGCCCGGACACCGTGATTGAACGTGCCGAGTTCGTGGCCGCGAGCAACGAAGATGGTCGGACACTGTTGCGCGCGACACTCCGGGTCCGGAACGAGCGCAAACAGTACTTGCACGTTCGTCCGTCTCCCGGGTTTCGTCTCCTTGCAACCCGCGTAAGTGGCACGCCGGTGTCCGTGCTTTCGGACGGTGCCGACGGCTACTATGTGCCGATGGAGAAATCCATTGAAACGGTCCGCGGACTGTTGACGTTCCCCGTCGAGCTCACCTGGATCGGAGAGGGTGGAGCCTGGCTGAAGAAAGGAACGAAGACGGTTTCCCTACCGTCGGTCGATGCCCCGATCCAGGCCGCACAGTGGGAGTTGCACCTTCCCCGCGGAGTGGTGGCCATCGGCGCCACAGCCGCACGTCCGAAGCTCGCCGATCCCTCGCGTGAGGCCGCGGGGGAAGCGCTCAATAACGCCATGGCCGCCTACAAGAAAAACGACTTTTCGGGTTCGCAGGGTTGGTTGGACCAGGCCAAGGAGGCGGCGCCAGAAGATGAGGATGTACAACGACTTCAGTCCAATCTCGACGTGCTGTTCAAGGCGCCGGCCTCCACAACCACCAACGAAGACGTCACCACGCGGCGCGTCCGAGACCTGGCGCATGCCAAGACCTCGTCGATGTCAAGCTACCAAAGCACCGTCGAGGAACAGGCCAAAGACGCCATCCGACAAGGAGATTACGACAAAGCGGAGAGCTACCTCCAAGAAATCGCGACCCTGGCCACCGAGTTGGATCGCACCGCACAGTTGGAAGATGCGGAGCAGAAAAACAAGATCGCGGACGTCAAGGTGATGCTGGAATCCGTGCGGGAGGGAAAGAAGGCGAAACAGAAGGCGCAGAACAGTGAGGAGCGAGCAGACAACGATGCCGATGGGGTTCCCGACGCGTCAGACGGGCACGCCGCGTCCATCACATTTACGGGAGATTTCATCGAGGGCAACCTCGGCGGCTTCGCCGGTGGTGATGTCGGCGGAATGGAGGCGGGTGCAACCACCGCAAGCCAGGCCGAGTTGCCCGGACTACTCATCCCTACGTTCGCTGTGGACGGAAACAACGATGGAGCCGCGTACGGGGAACCGGTGGACATGCCGGAGGAAAAGCCGGCCGATGAATTCGAGAGCAGCTCCGACACGACGATCAGCTCGGGCGAACACATGGTGCTGGCCGGAGCCGACAGACCCACGTTCCGCTTGCCCAACCTCATGCCGGCCAAGCCGGTTGCTGCCGGCCCTCGGCGGCCGCCGGCCAACGCAGTCGCAGCGCCGCCGCCGCCGGCACCCCCGCCGCGCCAAGCGGCGCACCCCGTCGGGCAGGCCGTCGGCCGGGGCAGCCTTGGCCTTCGCGGCCAGGGGTCTGGCGGTGGCGGTTCGGGGTACGGGAGCGGCGGCGGTGAGGCCAGAGCCGGCGGCAGAGGCGAATCGACCCTCGAGAACGATGGCGAAACCGGCCGCACGACGGCCCTGATGGACGGCCGGCCGGCTCCCGACGCCGGCGTCCAGACCGGCGCCATGCCTTCCGAAAAGCGCGCGGAGAAGTCCGAAGAGAAGGCTGGCAAGTTCGATGCGCACAAGGGCATGCCCGCCGCCAACCGCAACAATCGGGCCGCACTCCAGGCCCACGCCACGCCGATGACGGTTGCGATGCCGATGGGCGGTACGGCCATCGAACACACCGCCGCGCTGCTTGAGTCCAACACATTTCCCACGTTCACCCTTCGTTACCGCACCACAACCGGAGTCTACTGATGTTCTCTCTCCTGATCGCCCTCTACGCCTTTGCCACGCCTGGCGTGTCCATGCCCGAAGCGCACGTCACCATCCCATGGAATGACTTTGAGCAATTGTACCAGAAGTATGTGCAGGAAACGCCGAAGCCGACGTCTCCGCGCGACTGGACGCTCGATCGTGCCGTGTACACCGGGAAAGTAGTCGGCACCGGCGACGATGCGTACGCCATCATCCGGCTGAACATGCGCGCCGAAGTTCAGAAAAGTGAAGGATGGACAACGATTCCGC
Source organism: Klebsiella pneumoniae (assembly GCA_945861635.1). Taxonomy (GTDB): domain Bacteria; phylum Myxococcota_A; class UBA796; order UBA796; family SXON01; genus CAMAWH01. Next base: position 17,481 of record CAMAWH010000056.1, read on the forward strand.
TTCTGAGCGCGTCGGCAGCCTTGAAGAGCGCAACCATCAACGGCAAGGACGCCGCCATCTACGTCCGCGACGGCTACTACACGCTTGTCACCAACCAGAAGGGCGCGTTCGACGCACAGTTGGAATTCGCGGTGAAGCTGTTCTCCGCCGATGGAGAAACGGGGTTCACGCTGCCGCTGGCGCAGTCTGGCGCCACGGTGGTCGGGTTTTCCGTGGACAGCGCCGACGCCGTAACGTTCGAGGTTCCAGGGGCGCAGGGCGTCAACGCGTCGGCCACCGGGAACGAGCGCCGCGTGGAGGCCTACGTGCCTTCGCTCGGATCGCTGACCGTGTCGTGGCGCCGCTCTGTTGCCGAGGAAGCCGCCCGACAGGCGCGGGTGTACGCGGAGACGCACACGCTCGTCGGTGTCGGGGAGGGCGTGCTCCAAGTCAACACCACAGTGGACTACACCGTCCTGCACGCCGGCGTGGACCGCTTCACGGTCCAACTCCCGACGGACGTCACCATTCTCGACGTACGTGGTGCGGGAATCCGCGACTGGAAGCTCGGGAAAGACGGGTCCATCGAGGTCGTCCTGAACTACGCGGCGCTCGGACTCTACCACCTTGCCATCGACTACGAACGACCGGGCGCGGCCAGCGTCAATATCCCGCTCCCGAAGATCCCCAATGTCGCCCGTGAAACGGCGTTCGTCGGCGTGGACGCGCGAAGCGCACTTGAGCTGATCGCCGGACAGGCCGTCGGCGCGAGCGCCATCGATGTTCGGGAACTTCCTGCTTCGATCGTGGGTTTGACGGACTACCCCGTCCTGCTTGCGTTCAAATACCGCGGCGGGGATGTGACCATTCCGCTCGAAGTGAAATCCCACCCCAGCGTCGACATGTTGGTGACGCTGGTGGATGCCGCCAGCGCAGAGACGCTGATCACCGAGGATGGACGCCGTATGACGCGGGTTCGATACGCCGTCCGGAATAACCGGAAGCAATTTCTTCGCGTCACGATTCCGGAAGGCGCGGAGGTCTGGAGCGCGTCGGTCGCGGGTCGAGGCGTAAAGGTTGCCCGCGGAGAAGGCGGCGTGCTCGTGCCGCTCGTGCGATCCGACGCGTCCGGCGGGGCCCTGACCGCATTCTCGGTGGAGCTCGTGTACGTCGAGGGCGGCGCGACGCTGAAGAACGGGCGGGGAACACTGAAGGTTGCGTTGCCACGGGTCGATGCTCCGTCGAGCCAGCTCCAATGGACGGTGTACGTTCCCTTTGCCGCACGTGTCGTGAAGCGCACGAGTGAGGGGAGCGTGCGTCGCGTGGATTACTTCTCGACGTCCCCCGAAATTCCCCGGGATGCCGTGGTCGCACAGCAGTACCAGAATGCGGTGGAAGGAGAAGTGGCGAACCAGGGCATGAACGGCGCGCTCGGTCAGGGCGTGGAGCCGGTCGAAGTGGCGCTTCCGCTCACTGGAAACCCCCTGTACTACGAGAAGATGCTGGTGCTCGACGAGGCGCTCTGGGTCAGCTTCGACTACACCTACAGGCCGAAGAAGCTCTGATTTCGCCTCGGCGCGCTGCGTCGCTTCCGACTGCGCGGTAGAAGGGCGCTCCCCCCCCATGGAGCGCCCTTGCTCGCGTTTGTTTCGCTCATGACCCGCATCGCCCTTGGTGGCGATGCGGCGCCGGAAATCAAGTTCGAAAAATACTCCCTCGCAAACGGGTTGGAGGTGATTCTCTCGGAGGATCACCGACTTCCGCTCGTTGCAACGGACATCTGGTACCACGTAGGCGGTGCCGACGAGGTTCCGGGCCGCTCCGGGTTCGCCCACCTGTTTGAGCACATCATGTTTCAAGGCTCGCGGAACGTGCCGGAGGATCAGTATTTTCCGTACCTGGAGGCGGCGGGCGCAACGTTCACCAACGGAACCACGGATTTCGACCGGACGAACTACCTTGAAACGGTGCCGTCCAACCGGCTGGAGCTCGCGCTCTGGTTGGAAAGTGACCGGATGGGATTCCTTTTGGACACGTTGACGTTGGAACGTCTGGATAACCAGCGCGCCGTCGTGCGGAAAGAACGCCAGCAGAGCACGGAGAACGTGCCCTATGGGGTCGCGGAGGAGCAATTCTACAAGCTGCTTTTTCCGGCTCCTCACCCCTACAACGGCGTCGTCATCGGGTCACATGCTGACCTTGAGGCCGCAACACTCGACGACGTAAAAACGTTCTTCCGTACCTACTACGTCCCCAACAACGCGACGTTGGTGATCGCCGGTGACTTCGATCCGTCCACGATCAAAGCAACGGTCGAGCGGTATTTCGGGTCGTTGCCGGCAGGAAACGAGCCGCCGCCACTGCGTGTGGAAACCAAGCCGCTCGCCGCAGAAACGCGCGCGAAACAGACGGATGATGTGGAACTTCCCAAGGTGTACCTGGGTTGGGTGACTTCTCCCGCGTTCAAACCGGGCGACGCAGAACTGCAACTCGCAGCGAGCATCCTTGCCGATGGCAAATCCAGCCGCCTTCACGAGGAGTTGGTTCACAAACAACAAATCGCGCAATCCGTAAAAGCCTATCAATATCCGCTGACCCTTGGCTCTATCTTCGTGGTTGAAATCCTCGGCAAAGCAGGCGCAGACCCGACAACGTTGGTGGCAGCAGCGACCTCGGTGATGGGCAGGCTGGCGTCCGCAGCCCCGACGCACGAGGAACTCACGCGCGCGCATCGAAGTTGGCAGGCGGCGCACCTCCGCGGCCTCGAAGAAATCGGCGGGTTCAACGGAAAAGCGGACCAACTGAACTTCTACAATCACCATACGGGTGACGCCGCATTCCTGACGCAGGATTTTGCGCGGTTTGCGGCCGTCACGCCGGCGGCGCTGCACGCCGTCTACGCGGCGCAGATACGGCCGGACAATCGCGTGATCATGGAGGTTCGGCCCATCGACAAGACACCGGCAGAAGGCAAGGATGGGGGTGTAAAATGAGGAAGATCGTCGTGGCATGCTTGGTTGCCTTGGCTGCCATCACTCCAGCGTTTGCGGGAAAAAAGAAGCCGGAAGCCGTCGTGGTCGTAGCGCCGCCTCCGCCGGATCCGGAGGCATGGCGCGCGGTTGCGCCCCCGGCCGGCGTAGAAAAGGCGTGGACCCCGCCCGTTGCGACGGCGTTCACGCTGTCGAACGGCATTCCGGTATACCTCGTGGAAAACATGGCGTTGCCGCTCCTTTCCATCGATCTGGTCATGAGCGTCGGTCGGGAGGCGAACCCGACGGGCAAGGCCGGTCTCGGCATGCTGACGGCCTCGATGCTCGACGAGGCGACCACGACCCGCTCGGGCGCGGCGATTGCGGCGGAAGCGGCCACCCTCGGGGCAACGGTGACCATCGCGCAGACCGACGAATCCGCGCTCGTGGCGATGAACGCGCTGACCGGAGAAACGCTCGCTCCTTCGCTCGATCTGCTGGCGGACATCGTGCTTCATCCGAAGTTCGACAAGGCCGATTTCGCCCGGGTGCAATCGCAGACGCTGACCGCGATCCAGAACGCCCGATCGGAGCCCCGAGACGTCGCGTCCCGCGCATTTGCGGCCCAACTCTTCGGCGCGGGCCACCCGTACGGAGCCCCCGCCATCGGTACGGAGGCTGCCGTCAAAGGCGCCACGCTCAACGATGCCAGGAAATTCTACGCGACCTGGTGGCATGCCAAAAATGCAGCCTTCCTCGTGTGTGGCGCCACGACCGAAGCGGAGCTCAAGCTGCTACTTGAGGCCAGATTCGCTACATGGAAAGCAGGTAAATCGACTCGCGCCACGGTATCCGCACCGTCAACGCCGCTGAAAACCCGCGTCGTTTTCGTGGAGCAGGCCGGCGCCGTACAAACGGTGTTGCGCGTCGGTACCGTCGGCGTTTCGCGCACGTCGAGTGACTATTTCTCAGCCCAGGTCGAGGGCAACCTCGTCGGCGGTATGTTCAGTTCCCGCCTGAACATGAATCTGCGGGAAGAACACGGCTGGAGTTACGGCGCGTACGCCGGGTTCAGTGAGAATCGGGACTACGGCACCTTTGCCGCACGGACTTCCGTACAGGCGGACAAAACGGCGCCCGCGGTAACGGAAATCCTGAAAGAATTGCAGGCAGCGGCAGCCCAGAATCCCTCGGACGACGACCTGAAGCTCAGCAAGGATTCCATGCTGAAATCGCTTGCGGGAAACTTCGGAACCAACGCCGCCACCGCCGGCGCGTTTGCCGGGATTCCCCAGTTCGGACTCAAGCCCGACCTCTGGCAGGCTTGGCTTTCCGGCGTGGATGGCGTGTCCGCAGAGCAGGCCGGAGCCATCGCCAAACGTTACTTTGATCCGGCGCACCTGTTGATTGTCGCCGTCGGGCCCCGCGCGGCCACCGCGGACGACGGCACGGGCGCCATGGTGGTCGTCGATGTCGTGGAAGATCTCAAGGCCCTCGGATACGAATTCGTCGAAGTAAAACCCTGATCGGCCAGGCCGTCAGGGCGGCCACCGCAACGGTCCCCACTTCGTGCCCGTAGACCGGCCACGCGTCACGGGCGAACATGTGTCGTAGAAAGCCGGGCTTGTCGATGCCAAAGGCGCCAAACCATGGGTGGGCGTCCATGTAGCGCTGCGACGAGACGGGCCATATCAACGGCACCCCGAACTCTACCGGCGCGCCGGCTGCCCCCGTGCTCCAGTCCAATGCCACGTGGCTGACGGCAACCAGTATTGCAAGCGCGGTATCGCCGCGACCGAGGCGTCCAATACGCGCAACGCCCCACCCCAACGCCGCCGCGCCCGGCAAGGAGTGTGTGGGCCCGTGATGCCACCCCATTCCGCCCGGCAGTGTAGCCGCCAGAATCACATCCAAGTCGGGAACGACGCTTGCAATGAGCAACACCGGCACGAGCCTACCCGTCAGCCGCCACGGCGGCGCCAACGCCGTGCTCGGGCGACACGCCGCCCAACCGACAAGCGCGAGGCCCATGTGAGCGAGCGGCGAGGGCATATGCGACGCGCGGGCGAACCCCGTACCTGAGCTGCCTACGCCTGCTCAAGGCGACGGATGCTCTCAATCGTCCACCCGGCGCCCAGCGCCGCTACGGCCCGCGCAGCGGCCTCGACGGGGCCGGCCGCCGTGATGGCGAGCGCGCGACGGTCCTTGCCGCGCGACCCTTCCACCGCGTACGGGGTGCCCTTGCTCGGAGCAACCGCGACCGCCGCCGGCTTCGACCCGGATCCCTTCGGCCGACCCGGCTTGCGCTTTTCCGCCGGCGCGGGCGCCGCGGGCTTCGCCGGTTTGGCCGACTTTGCCGGCTTGGCGGCCGCTTCACCGCCCGCCCAGGACGAGGCGATATGCCGGCGCTTGCGGTACATGCGGACATTTTCCGCGGTCATTCCTAGCTTGGCCGCCACGTCACGGTCGGCGAGTTTCCCGACGATATCGAGATGCTTGTCGAGTTTGGACGCACGGGGCGCGCGCCCCCCCTTTGCGGCCGGAGCAGCCTTGCCCTTGGCCGCGGCGGGCACGGCAGCTTTCGCCACGTTCGTCGAGCCCTTCGGGCGCCCTGGCTTCCGCTTTTCCGCCGGCGCGGCGGCGACCACCGGAGTGGAAGCCTTCGCCTTGTTCGTCGAACCCTTCGGACGGCCCGGCTTCCGCTTTTCGGAGGGGGCGGCCGTGACAACCGGCGCGGCGGCCTTGGCCTTGTTCGTCGAGCCCTTCGGACGACCCGGCTTCCGCTTTTCAGCGGCGGCCGGCGCCGGCGCCGCACCCTTCGGCTTGTTTGTCGAGCCCTTCGGACGGCCCGGCTTGCGTTTGGCAGCCACAACGGGCACGGCCACCGGCGCTGCTACGGCCGAGCGCGTTGCCTTGGCAGCGGCCTTTGCCGCAGCCTTCCCAGCCTTGGCGGCCACCTTGGCGGCGTCCTTGCCGCCGTCTTTTTTGGAGGATTTGCCGAGGTCGGGTTGTTTCGCCATTTGGTCGTGCTCCGATAGCCCCCGCCATATACTGGAAAGCCAACCGTTTCGCAAGCCAACTCGCCCAATCCGGCGGCTTAGCCTTTATCGACCCGAATCGATTTGATGTTCGCCTTGATGGCTCGCCCCGTGGACCGCCCAAACGTCCACTCGGATCCGTCGGCAAGGTGCTGAACCTGCTCGAAGCTGGCCTGAAAGTCCGGATCCGTCCGGCGCGCATCGTTGGCGTCCAACCAATCTACATCGGGAATCCGGATAGCCGTGAGGCCATCCTTGGTCTTGAAACAGCTTCCGGCCTTGATGGACACCGCGCGCCAACTCCCCTCTTCCCACTGATCGGTGGGATCGGTCGCGAAAATCACGCGGGTGCCGATGGGCGCAACAATCGCGAGCGATTTGATGTCTTCCGTCTTGACGTCACCCTGACGGCCCCCAACCGGGTGGATTTCCACCACCCGGCGTTCTCCGCTCATGTTGATGCCGGAAAAAACGATGATGTCACAACGGATTTTCGGTCCGACGTTCCATTCCATGACTAGCCCGCCATCAGCTTGTCGAGCAATTCCGGCGTGAGCCGGGCGGGGTGGCCACGCCACACGACCTTCCCGTCTTTCACGAGCGCCGCGGCGGGAATTCCTGACACATTAAAGGCCGTGCTCATCGACGTGTCCTTCTCCTTTCCGTTGGGGAACTTGACGTTGTGTTCCTTCAGGAATTCGGCGACCTTTTCATCCGTGGACGACTTCGTCACTTTCGTCAAACCGACGAGCTGAATGCCCTTGGCGCGGTATTCGGCCTCCTTTTCCGCCATTTCGGGAAGTTCCTTCTTGCAGTGCGGGCACCAGACTTCCCAGAAGACGAGCAACGTGGCCTTGCTACCGGAATAATCCGCCTTGCCCTGAAACCACTTGTCCACTTCAAGCGGCTTGGCATCCGTGCCAATCAAGTTGATCTCGGCGGACATATGCGACGCGGCCTTTCCCGCACGCGTACCCGCATATTTAGCCGACAAATCTGCGAACTTGCCCTTGGCCGTGGCGAAGTCACCCTCCTTGATGGCCGCCTGGGCCGCCTGCATCAGTTTCGACGCCGCCTCCTCATCCGCGGAGGAAGCCGGAGCCGAGGCGGCGCTCTTCTTTTCCAACGTCGCGACGGACTCTTCGATCGTCTTCAACCGGGCGTCGAGCGCGTCAACGTCGGCTTTCTGGGCGCATGAGACAAGGAGGGAAAGCGAAAGGATTCCAAGCATGAAAACGCTCCTGAGCGAAAGGGCGGCGGTACTAACACCCGCCATGCGGGACGGCGAATAGCCGGATAGACGGCCTGCCCATGGCGCACCAGTACATTTATGTCATGAAGAATCTCCGCAAGGCCTGGCCGGGCGGAAAAGAGGTCCTGAAGGGAATCTGGCTGTCGTTCTACCCCGGCGCCAAGATCGGTGTGCTGGGCAACAACGGCGCGGGAAAGTCCACGCTGCTCCGCATCATGGCCGGCGTTGACAAAGACTTTTCTGGAGAGGCGTGGGCGGCGGCCGGGGTCACGGTGGGGTACCTTGCGCAGGAGCCGCACCTCGACGACGCGTTGACCGTCCGGGAAGAAGTGGAGCTTGCCGTCGCATCCACGCGCGCACTGCTCGTGCGGTATGAGGAGGTTTCTGCGGCATTCGGAGACGAGGACGCCGACTACGACGCACTGGGCACCGAACAGGCCGCCTTGCAGGACAAGATCGACGCTTGTGGTGCCTGGGAGCTGGATCGCCGCCTGGAAATCGCCATGGATGCGCTGCGCGTCCCCGCGGGTGATGCGCGAATTGCGGTGCTCTCCGGTGGAGAAAAGCGTCGGGTTGCGCTATGTAAGTTGCTCCTTCAGGCCCCAGACATACTGTTGCTTGACGAGCCGACCAATCACCTCGACGCGGAGAGCGTGGCGTGGTTGGAACGGACCCTGAAGGAGTACCCGGGCACCGTGGTCGCGGTGACGCACGATCGGTATTTCCTCGACAATGTTGCTGGATGGATTCTGGAATTGGACGCTGGACACGGCATTCCATGGGAAGGAAACTACTCCAGTTGGTTGGAGCAGAAACAAAAGCGGTTGGCGCAGGAAGAGAAGACGCAGAGCGCCCGACAGAAAACGTTGGAACGCGAGTTGGAGTGGATTCGGATGTCCCCGCGCGCCCGCCAGAGCAAGGGCAAGGCGCGGCTGAACGCGTACGAGGCCCTTCTGGAGGGGGAGCCGGAAGATCGAAGGGGAAAGGCGGAGATCGTCATTCCCCCAGGTCCGCGTCTGGGAGAGGTGGTGATCCAGGCCAAGGGACTACGAAAGGTCTATGGAGACCGTCTGTTGTTCGACGATGTCGAATTCGACCTTCCCCGCAGCGGCATCGTCGGCGTCATCGGCCCGAACGGCGCCGGCAAGACGACCCTGTTCCGCATGATCACGGGTTCGGAAACCGCCGACGGCGGCGAGCTGCGCCTCGGTGAAACCGTGAAACTGGCCTACGTAGAGCAGGTTCGAGCGTTCGACCCTCAGAAAACGGTCTACGATATCATCTCCGGTGGTCGCGACGTGATCAAGGTTGGATCGAGAGAAATCCACGCCCGCGCCTACTGCGGCGCCTTCAACTTCAAGGGCACGGATCAGCAGCAAAAGGTCGGGACGCTTTCCGGTGGTGAACGCAATCGCCTCCAACTGGCAACGATGCTGCAGTCCGGCGGAAATGTGATCCTGCTCGACGAGCCGACGAACGACCTCGATATCGACACGCTCCGCGCACTGGAAGACGCGCTGCTCGGGTTTGCCGGCAGCGTCGTCGTCACCAGCCACGATCGGTGGTTTCTCGACCGCATCGCCACACATATCCTTGCCTTCGAGGGGGATAGCCGCGTGGTGTGGTTCGAAGGAAACTACGAGGACTACGAGAAGGATCGGCGGAGGCGCCTCGGTGCGGACGCGGACCAACCGCACCGCATCCGATACAAGCCGCTCGCGCGGTAGCTCACGCGCCGGCGCGCTTGGTGCTACACAATTATTCGCGAACGGCTCCTATTTCCTTGTCTTCAGGGGCCGCTTCGCCTTCGTTGCGAACTCCGCCCGGGGTCGGCGTTCGCGTTTGGCCGCCTTGTTCGCCGCTTGCACTTTGCGATCGCGCTGGGAGCGAGGTGACTCCCCGGTGTCGAGCTTTCCACCACGCGCCAGACGCTCCGCCTCCACCAGAAGAGGCGTATCGTGGTGGGCGACAAGGTTGAATACTTCCCCTTTGGCGCCCATTCTTCCCACGCGCCCGATGCGGTGCATGTAATCACTCGCCCGCTCCGGCAACTCCCAGTTCAGCACAAAGGCCAACCCTTCCAAGTGCAGGCCACGTCCAGCCAATTCGGTGGTGACAAGCACGCGCCCTTCTCCCCCGGCAAACGCCTTCAACGCCGCCTGCCGCTCTCGTGGCAACAGGCCGCCGTGGACGATTCGCACGTCCTCGCCCCGCTCCCGCAGCGCCGCACCGGCCGCATCCGCGGTCTCGCGACGATTACAAAACACGATCCCCCGTGCGCTGTCCGGAAGCCCGACGAGCACGGTGTGCGCTGCGTCCGCGCGCTCGTCCCACTTCACTTTGATGTTCCGAACGGTGACGGATTCCGGCGCGGAATGGGCGTCTTTCGAGAGCAGGAGTGCGGGGCGCTCGGGGCGAGCAAGCAGCCAGAGGCGGATGGATTCCGGCAGGGTCGCCGAGAACCAACTCACCGGCACACCGGCCGGCACGCGGTCCAGAATCTGCACGACGTCACCGCGCTGACCCGCTGCAAGGAGGGTGTCGGCCTCGTCCACGATGACCACCCGCAGGTCGTCCAGTTGGACCCGACCCTCTCGTAAAAGCGTTGCCAGACGAGGAGGATTCGCGATAAGTACGTCCACCGCTGACGTAAGCGCGAGCCGTTGGTGTCGCTCCAGCATCCCGCCGGCCACCGCTCGAACGCGCACCGGTGGCCGATGTCCGATCGTTTTGCACACGCGCAACGTCTGCTCCACCAATTCGCGCGTGCCGGTCAGCACCAGTCCACGGGGCCGGCCGGGCACTGTCACCGCACCTTCCGCCGCTTCGACAGCATGAATCCGTTGCAGTAACGGGAGGGCATACGCGAGCGTCTTTCCCGAGCCCGTACGCGCCACGGCGACGATGCTCGCGCCCCCCACGAGGGCCGGAATGGCCATACGCTGGACGGGAGAGGGCGCTACGATCCGCATCCCGTCGAGGGCGATCACCAGTTCGGGAGAGATGCCAAGGTCGGGGAAAGACATATGCGCGGGCCTATCGCGTCCGCGGGGTTGTGGCGCGGCGCGCGGGTGCCGACTATATTGGCCGTGCGCGGGGTGTTGCAGCGGCACCAATCCCCCCACCCCGGTGTCGCTCCGCCCCGCGCTTTACCTCCTTCAGTCGATACAACCGAAGCAATCACCGGATATGTTGGTCGCGTAGGTGATGTCGCTGCGCACGGGCGTTGCGTCGTCCAGGTACAAACCGAACTCAAGGCTGTCGTGAAGGCGGAGGTGTGACAACACCGGAGCCGCTTCGGTGACCTGCAGATTTCCGTGGAGCGATCGCCCGCCCGCGTAGCCGATATCCACATAGGAAAGCGTCGTATTCGCGTCCACACTCGCACCGCCGATCGAGACGCCCGCCCAGCCGCCTGGCGTCAGCGCATCCCACGGTGCGAGTGTGATCCAGGCCGCGTCGGTGCCAATGGCCGAGAGGCCGCCCGCGCCGTCATTCGCCGATACGAACAGGCCTTGTCCGGTGGCAAAGTAGATCGATACGCCTTCGCCCAGGGTCAGGATCGCCGGGGCCATCGCGGTGCCATCCACCTCGATGTCATCGTCGGCTCGATAGGGCACGCCCAGATGGGTCCAGACCGTGCTTCGAACGAGGGCGCCATCCGAAAGCACGATCACGTCGTGTGTGTTTCCGGAGTACGCCCCCACCGGAATCGTCTCGACGGCCGCCGCATTTGTTTCAATCGGTGTATCACAATCACGCACAGTAAACCCGGTGCTTGGTGCGAGCGATGCACCATCCCCAAGATCAAGACCCGTCGCTGCGCAGTTGCCGATAGCGACGGTATCGAGGGTTGCCACCACGCCCGTCAGCGCGAGGGCCGGCGTATTCGATGCTCCCGCCCCGGACAGGGTGGTGTACGCAAACGAGACCAGGCTGGCGCCGGCCTGTGCATCAATGCCCCGCCAATACCCCGCGGTTGCGACGCCATCTCCCTCGATGGTAATCGGGAGTATGTCGTTTCCTGCCGCGATAAACCCGGAGGCGCCGCCGTTTGACGAGAGCTTGATGGACGTACCTTCGGTCATGCGGAGGATGGATCCCGCGGAGAGTGTGAGGACGGCGGGGAGCGCGGCGGTACCGTTGAGTTCGATGGAGTCGTCGATGCGCCACGGAGCGTCGAGCGCCGCCCAAACGACGCTTCCCACGATATCGCCGCTCACGACGGAAACGGCGGCGGTGGCGCCACTCGACAGGTACGTGCTCGGCGATCCGGGCAGCGTGTGGGCCACATCCGCCGTGACACACGCCGGCTCGGCGTCGGTGCTGTGGAGCGAGAGCGGGCCCGCAGCGTCTGCCAGGCCGCCGCCTTCCGTCAGGGTCAGGGCGCACCCCGATGCGTCGGCGATGGCGATGTCGTTCGCGTTGACGGCCACGCCTTTCACCAGGAGGCCCGCGCCGGAAAGGCGGAGGCCCGCCAGCGACGCAGCCGCGGTCAACGTGTCGATGGTCACGCCATCCCAATCCGTGCCGCCGAACGTCACCGGCGCGTCGGTGGTTCCCTCCACCGCCAGCGATCCAGCCCCATCCGACCCGACGATCAGGGCAGCCCCGCCGTCGAAACCGACGGCCGCGCCAGACGCGATCGTCAGCGTGCCGCCGTTCACCTTCACATCGCAAGTCACGGTATGTACGCCGGCACCCCAGACTTCGTCGGATACAACCTCGCCGCAGTGTTCAAGCAGCGTCGCGGTGTCTGTGTCGGCGTCGGCGTCGGTGTCGGTGTCGGTGTCGGTGTCGGCATCGGCATCGCCCCCGTCGGTATGAAGGCCGGAGGGACCCGAGGGCCTGTCCGAGGTACACGCAAGCAGGGCGATGGCAAGGGTGAGCATAGGTGGGGTGAGCATAGGTGGGGCGTGCCTCGCCGCTGTGATACCATGTGCCCGCGCGCGCTCGCTAAAAAGCGTCGGAATAGTAGGGCGCGCCGCGGGCCACAGAACGAGAGAGAGCGCCGAAGCGCAAGGAGCGTGGAAACGCTGCCCGGGCCGAGCATATTCGTTCGCCGGCGGCAAGGCAGCGGACGAGGTCTACCATGGCGTGCGCGCAGACGACTCCCGAACAACAAGCCTCCCTTTCCACGACGACCACCGCAAACGCGATCCACTGGTTCACCGGGTGGATGCTGGTGGTGGGCCTCGACAAACTCAAGGCGACGATCAAGAATCGCTCCATCATCGGCACCGCCACGTTCCAGACCCAACTCGCGATGCAAACCGCGGCGGTTCGCACCGACAACCCCGACACGCCGTTGACCCTGGATTCCGCCCTTCAGGGCGCGGGAGAGCGGTGCTCCGGCGTCGAGGATGTCGCCGCCAACACCGACGACGTGTTCTGGGTTCGCTTCGGCGTCGCCTATGCGCTGCAGGCCGGGCAGTCCGGGTTTGCCCAGGCGGAGGTCGCGTTCCAGTTGTCCATTCTCTCCAATGCGGGCAGCTCGTCGGCACCAAGAGCATGGATTTGGTGTCCTCGTCGAGCACCGACGGATTCATGGCCATCACCGGGTTCATGCCGACGATGTCGTTGACCGCGATCCGGCTCGCCATCATCTTTCGCAGTTTGGCCGGAAACTTCCGGTGGAAGATCACCCGCCGGGTTGCGACCACCAGCACCGAGGATCCGGGCGCCTGGGCCACCGACTTCGAGGCGTCCTACCGAACGACCGCCGGAGAAACCTGTACCGTGGATCTGCCCGTCGATCTCCCGAACGACATGTGGGTCCAGTTCGGCATCCAGTTCAGTGCCTCGTCCGGCACGGGCTCCCCGAGCCTCAACCTCGGCATCGCGTCGCGGCAGGGCTGAGCGGATGTCGGCCTGTGGAGCGGGGAATGCGCGGGTGCCGATGCCGCCGCGCCCGCCGCCCGGCGCGCATCCCCTGCATCACATGGCGTGGGATGCGGAGTACGACGCGCGCACGCGGCCGATGTTTCAGATGCCGAACTTGGGGATTGACGACGTGAGGCGCGCGTGGAAGGAGGGCGCGGCGGCAAATTTGGCGGACGCGAGCGAAATATTCAATCCGGGGTCCACCGCACAGCACGGCAAGAGACAGCCGGCGAAACATCGAAAATACAATCCCGCCGAGGCCGCGGAGGGTTTGGCCGAGCCCACCGGCGAGGATCCGGCCGCCGAACCCGACGTCATCGACTGCACCTGCGACTGGCTACTCCGCGACAACCCGGAAGGAAGTCCGTGCCCCGAAAATCCCAAGGGAACGATGCGAGGCGTCGCCCTGGTGGACAAGTACGCTGACAAATGCACGTTGACCTATACGTGTCACGATGCGTCCACGATGTGCGATTGCACGACGTTCATGACCGGGGAATACCGCGACGACTATCTACACCGGTCCACGTGCTACGCGGCTGGATATTTTGTCGAGAAGGTCAATCCTGTCTGTACGTACAACGAGGCGTTCTACAAATGCGACTGTCAATATCCATGCACAAAGGACGGTGCGGTGAAGTCGTTTCCGTCGTTTCTGGATCAGAGATCGACGCCATGCGCCGGTGGTGCGGTCACCGACACAGCGGGTGAGTTCGCGGTATCGAAGCCGATCTGCTCCCCGGGGGCCCTGGGGAAGGGGGTCAACCCGTCACCCCCCGAAACGGGTGTCTCGTCGAGCGGTACGGGCGGCGCAGGGGGCGGTGTTGGCGGTGCGGGGGTGACGCCCAGCATTGGAGGCGGAGCGGGCGGAAACAGGCCGTGGGACGGCTGGCTCGTGGTTAGTCCGGCGCACGCGGGAAAAACTGTGCCACCCTTCAACGGGTGCGTTCGCAATGACACGACCGATATTGACGTGATCATCTACGGGAATTTTGGATTTGGCACGGTGGGGCCCGGCACAACGTCACCTTGCAACAACCCGTTCACCTACGTGGATGGTGATGCGTTCCAAGCGCGAGGCATTTGGTACCGGATCGACGTCCGACGCGGCCAGCGCATCGCCACGGTGGATGGTACGGGTGTGTACGGGTATACCTGCATACGAACCGCCCTTAACTACACTACGGCGTGCCCGTGAGCAAGAGAGCGGCGCCCGGATTGATGATTGCGCTGATAGCGACACTTGCGGGCCTGTTCGTGGTGTGTAAGGAGTTGATTCTCCGAGTGGAAGAGGCCACCGTGTTCGATGCCACGGATGCGCTCGTGCAGGTCGGGGGCGGCTCCGTGCTGTTGCTCCTGTTTCTTGAATGGGCAGGCGTTGTGGGTATGCTATGTAGAAGAAAGCACTTGCATCCGGCGTGGTGGGCCGGCGTCGCGGCGGCGGGCGCCGGAGCTTGGTATGCTTGGCACATTCCGGTCCACTACGTCTCAGACATCGCCGGGTTCCGGTGCAGGTGAGCTGTCCTGCTGCCCATGCGCTTTGTCTCCGACGAACGTTGCAGACCGGCCGAGGTGATTGCATCCGGGGCGACCAAAGTGATCGCGCCCGCGACGACGCGGCCCCTCTCGTCGCCCCCGAACCGGGTATTCACCTCCGAACATCGTTCGATGACGAGCCCGAAAAACCGTGACACCCCGTCAGCGAAGCAACCCGCCGCGCCCGCCCCCACCGGCCGCCGAACACGACGTCATCGACTGCACCTGTGACGCCGTTTTCAACGACTACGTCGAAGGCGCCCCCTGCCCAGGGAGTCCCAATGGGAACGTGACAGGTCTGAGTGTGGAGGACGTGGCAGCTTCGGCGGGAGCACACGGAAGCACGCAAGGTCCCTGCAAGCTCACGTACACCTGCCGCGACAGTTCGAGCGTGTGCGAGTGCCACACCGCCGTGCCCAGCGGTGAGGGCGGTTGGGTCCAGGCTTGCTACAATGCGTGGAGTTCCCAAGGAATCTTCTATGAGGAGGTGGCGGGGTCAGGGGTCTGGATACGACCGGCACAGTCCACCAAGTCGCTCTCGTGTACGTACGTGGGTGGCGCACTGCCGTGCGAATGCGTCTACACCTGTGCCAACGGCGAACTGGCGAGCGCGACTCCGCTGGCCGCGTGCAGCAGGGCGGGCTGTAATGGCTTCTCCGCTGCGTGTGGCACGGTTACGGATAACCCCCGATGAAATGACCCCCATTCCTCGGGTCCTGCCGCCGCGCCGATCCATTTTCATCCTTTCGAGGCTTAACAATCGCTTGACGCGCGTCAGGGTGCGCGAGGGGTCGCGCCGTGTGACGCCGGTCGGATCATGCCGCCATCCGACCCCGAGATTCACTTCGCTCCGGTTGCCCACCTCCCGGTGTTGCGGGATTTGATCGACCAGCTCGACATCCACGGAATCATCGACGACATTCTTCCTAAACATGCACTCTCCCGGGTGTCGG
>CAMAWH010000057.1 GCA_945861635.1 Klebsiella pneumoniae
GCCTCAGTCAGCACGGAGATGGCCGCGGCTCCCGAGGCCTCGTAACCTGCCGCGATCGCGGCCGGGTCGTAGCGCTCGCGCAGGATCCCCCAGCGGCGGCTCACGGCGCGGCTCCGGCGGCGGCGGCGGGGGCACCCGGGCCTGCTGCGCCCTCGGCCGCGGACGTTCGCCCCAGGCGCGCTAAAAATTCGGGATCTCCCAACAACATCGCCTCCACCGCATCGGCAATGACGCCATGCCCGGCCTCGTTCGGGTGGATGCTGTCGGCGAATCGATTGCAGTCCCCGCAACTGTGGTCGATGAACCACACACTTCCATCGATCAAGGGAACGTCGTGACGCACCGCCGCGTCGCGCATGGTTGCGCGGTAGCTGACGCCAAGCAGCGGAACGCCGCCGCCAAAGTCATCCGCCGGGTGCGGCAGGAGCAGGAAAACCGGCAAGGCGCCATCGGCACGCACACTTGCCGACAGCGTCGCGAGGTTGTCGGCGTAGCCGTCCAGCGGGACGCGCATCGTCCGGGCGCGGGCGGCCGGCCCAACCAACCATTCGGGCAGCGGTTCCATGGCGCCCTCTTCTTGCGCTTTGGCCTTCATCGCCTTTTTCTCCGCCTCGCTCCTTGGACCGGACCGGCCGCCGCCGTCCTTGGGGCCGCCGTCCTTGGGGCCGCCGTCCTTGGGGCCGCCGTCCTTGCCGCCGTCCGGACCGTTCGCCGCGATGGTGCCCGGCGCCGCTGAAACGCCGACGCCACCGCCCCCGAGTGGCGCTCCACCGTCCGCAGAAACCGAAGGGCGCGCGGAATTCGGCGCGCCCGGCAACCCCGCCGGCGGCAGCGTGCGGGGCGCATAATCCAGCCAGCCGATCTTGATGACAGCCGGCGTTCCCGGAAGCAACACGTCGTGCATCGCCCGGCGGCCGACCCGAGCGGCCGCGCTATACGACGACATCGTCGTAAGGAGATTTGTGACCGGTCGCCATGGCGCGTAGGTATCGGCAAGCTCCTCTGCCCACTCCACGTCCGTCTGGTCCGCCGGAAAGGCGTCACTC
This sequence comes from Klebsiella pneumoniae, assembly GCA_945861635.1. Classification (GTDB taxonomy): domain Bacteria; phylum Myxococcota_A; class UBA796; order UBA796; family SXON01; genus CAMAWH01. The sequence continues at coordinate 1,047 of CAMAWH010000057.1, forward strand.
CACAGGCAGCCGATGATCACGATGTCCGGCTGGACCTTCGCCTTCAACTTGGCGTACATCCCGATGGCTTGCACCGACGAATACCCGGGAATGCCACCGTCGACGACCTCGACTTTTGGACCCTCCATCGCATTCAGGCGACGCCCCACGATCGAGGAAAACACGCTGTCGTAGTGCACCATATCGCCGTAAATCGAGGAATCGCCCAGGGTCAGGATGCGGACCATTCCGGGCGGCTTCGCGGTCAGTTCCGGGCCACGGACGCCGTCCGCATTCGGCGCGTAGTCCGGCGCCGGAACGCGCGAGGACAGCCCCCACATCAGGTTTCCGTCGAAATCGAGCGCAATGCGGGCCGATTCGACCGCGTCACTGCGATCGTAGCGCCGGCAAAATAGCTCCGTGGCCGTAGCAAGCAAGCCCACCGGGATGAGCGCAAAGATCAGCCGACGCAGGGGAGTCGCCATCGGCCTATCCGCGCGCGTCGTGAGGAGTGAGGCGTTTGCGAAGCCGCGTTCGGGCGCCGATCAGCAGCCATGCGAACGGCAACATCATGTTCGCGGGGCGCGTTTCGCCGCACAGTCCGCCGCCGCCGAGGATGCGGTCGTGGTCGCAAACATCCCCGCGGCCATCCGCGTCCGAGTCCCGCTGGTCGGCGTTCGCGTCGTCGGGGCAGTTGTCACATTGGTCGCCCAAATTGTCCCGATCGGAATCGCCCTGATCCGGGTCGGCCGCCTTGTAGGTGATCGTGGAATTGCAATTGTCACACGCATTGCCCACGCCATCGTGATCCTCATCGAGTTGGCTGGGGTCGGCGATGTCCGGGCAGACATCGCACGCATCGCCCAGGCCGTCGTCATCCGAATCGGCTCCCGTGGCGTCGGCGGTGTCCGGGCACGCATCGCACGCGTCACCGAACGAATCCGCGTCTCGGTCGGTCTGTTCCGGGTTGAACAATTCGGGGCAGTCATCGCACGCATCCCCCACGCCGTCGTGATCGCTGTCCGCCTCCGCAAATGCGATGGCATCACATAAATCGCAGGCATCTCCCGTCTCGTCCCCATCGATATCCGACTGATCCGCATTCGCGACGTTCGGGCAATTGTCACACGCATCCCCGAAGCCGTCCGCGTCGAGATCGCGCTGATCGTCCGCGAGATCGGCGCACGAATCGCACGCATCCCCAGCCCCATCGGCATCCGCGTCCACCTGGTCCTCATTCGTCACGAACGCACAGTTGTCACATGCGTCTCCGAGCGAGTCTTCATCGTCGTTGAGTTGGTCGTCGTTCTCGACGTTCACGCAGTTGTCACACGCATCCCCGACGTAATCGCAGTCGACATCGTCCTGAGTGGGATTGTCGAGCTCCGGGCAATTGTCACAGGAGAGAACAACCGTGATGTCCGGGTGCGGAGATCCGACGGGAAAGGAGATGGTACCTTCAGAAAACCCATCCGCGTCGGCGTCCAGGGGGACGACGAAGTAGCTGCAGCCGAAGCTGTAGTAGTCGTAGTAGACGTCCGCATTGGCGTAGGGATCGCCGACGCCATCAACGTTGGCGGCGCACAGCGGATTCCCCAGGTCCACCGCCAGCTCCGCGGCGACGTCGACGCCGTTGCAGTTGACGTCCTGTGTCAACGCACTGCCGCACACGTCGGCGGCGAACGCGCCGGGCGTGAACCACAGGAAAAATACCGAAAGCGAGCGCCCGACGGTCATTCCTCGTCTTCCTCGTCCAGAACGGGAGGGGGAGGAGGAGGAGGCGCGGGAATCGTCACGGACTGGCCACTCCACGGGAGCGTAACCGTCGTATCCCACCCCGGGTTCGACTCTCCCGGCACCAGCCGCCGGGCGATCTGGAAGATCACCCGCCGATTTGCCGCCATCGCCGCGGCATCTTCCCCGGCGATGGCCGGAGCCACCTCACCGTACGCGCGGCAACTGAGTCGCGTCGGATGCACGCCCGCCTCCACCAGGGCGCGGTACGCGGCAAGCGCGCGCCGCACGGACAGGTCGTAATTGTCGCTGAAACCTCCCTCATCACTGGCATGCCCTTCGATGATCAGCTGTGCGATGTCGGAGTTCTGGTTCATCAAGCGCGCGACCGCGGCCAGGGTTGGCTGCGACGCCGCGAGGATCGTCTCGGTGCCGAGGTCAAACTGAATCGGGTCACGAATCGCGATCTGCCGGACTTCAATGCGCGCAAGTGGCAGCTCGTACACCTCTCGCATCGGGTGCGATTCGGTGCTCGGGGGCTCGGTCAGCCCTTCGATGTCGAGCAGCTCGCGGGTCCGGTCCACGGCGTCGACCCTCGGATCCGCCTGCACAGCGCGCGTCGGCGACGACCAGCGCCAGGTCAGCGCAGCGAGCACCCGATACCGCGTCGTACCGTACCCGCCCGTCAGGCCGCGGCCTCCCGCAAGCTCGATGGCAACGTGCTTTCCGAGGGTGACCTCTCCGCCTGCCAACGCCTCGATGGGCAACGCGCCCGCGCCAGACGCCGCCGATTCAATTGGCACCCGGCTGAGCGCGCCGGCGTACGCGCGCAAGCGCCTGGGCACGACGTCGTAGCTGGCCCCGAGGTTAAACGTCACCTCCGAGCCGAGCGCGAGCGCGTCCGTCGTCGTCACCGGCGAGCGCAGCAGAAAGCCGACGTCGGACAGGACGTCAAGGCGACCCGCGTGGACGGCCAGCATCCCCCCGGGCGCAAAGCGAATGCTCGCCTCTCCCGCGTATAATCCGGGCGTGCCGAGGGGGAGGTAGAGGTCGGTACGCGCGCCGAGCGAGGCCGTTTTGCCATCGAGGATCTCCAGCTTGACGCCCGTCGACAGGTCGCCGACGCCTGCGGCCTTGCTGTCCGCCATGCCAAATGTCGCCACGATGGGAAGGACAACGCGCGCGGCGAGCCGCTTGCTCAGGTCAACGCTTGCGCCCAGGTTCGTCGTGAGGCGGTCTTGCACGATAGGCGAAACCGGTGTGTTTCCATCATAGAGATAGAGGGGGTCACGTTCGAGTTGGACAACCATCCCGACGCGAACCGCACCCGCCCGCCGGACCAGAGGCGTGTCGAACCCGGGGATCGCTCCCACGGCCCAGGTCGGGCGGATGAGCGCGGCGTCGATGGCCGCGGGTTCGGCGGCGGACGCGATGGCAAGGGCGAACAGCAACACCGCTCGGGGAGGTTCGCGACGTATTGAGGCGGCCGGGAGCGGGCTACTGTTCAGGCAGGCAAGGGGGGATTCTGGCGCGGGGCGGGCGGGCGCGGGGCGGGCGGGCGCGGAGCGGGCGGGCGCGGAGCGGGCCGCCGCCGGAACGCGACAGGACGTCGCGTTCGTGCCCACTTGGGTACCCATGTGGCAGCCAACGCGACATCGCGTCGCGTTGGGCCGCCGTCGTAAGCGCGGCGGCGTTCTGACTGCGCGGCGGCGTTCTGACTGCGCGGCGGCGTCGCGGCGTGGTCGCGCGGACCGTCCGCCGCAGTTCGGGCCGCCGCGGACTGGGTGACGGACGTCTGACACACCGACAGACGTCTGTCAGGCGTCGTCGAAATTCACGGCGTTTGTCCATTCCTGGCGTCCGGCACCGTTTTTGCTTTCGCTGACGCCGTGTACGTTCACCTCACCGTCAAGGCCGACACTTTCCTCCTCGCATCGGAGACCGTCGCGCGTCATGCGTGGCGCGTGCTCCGCGCCGCGTTCCCGAATGCCATCGCGGTCTGTTTGATGGGCAACCACATTCACCTCCTGGTGTGGGTCGACGACGCGCAGGCGGCCAGGATTCGCCTTGCCGCAGTCGTCTCAGGAATCGCACGCCAGGCGGGTATGCGAGGGCGAATCTGGCAGCCGGTTGGCAAGGCCGAGCCGATAGCCTCGACAAAATTGGGCGCCCAAGTTCGGTATATCGCCCTCAACCCGTGCCGCGCCGACCTGACCAACGATCCGCTCGCCTGGGTGTGGTCGACGCATCGCGATGTCGTTGGTGCGAGCGTAGACCCGTGGGTGACCGCTGACCGGCTCGCGGCGGCGCTCGGGCAGACGGCTGTCGGATTTGCCAGGAACCACCACCGATTCGTTTCGGATGACGCCAAGGCGCGGACCGGCGGGACACCTTTCCCCTTGTCGGCCCCGATGGTGGAACTTTCCGAGCTGCCCTTGGCCCGGATTGCCGCGGCCGCGCGCGCCGCGCTTCGGGCCGAAAATCGTGATATAAAGCTAAAAATGCCAGCGCGGCGACTGTTTGTTCAGCTCGCGATCGAGCAGGGTTGGACATCGCCGTGCGTCCTGAAACAGGCGATCGGTGCGAGCCGGAGCGCGGTGTGGCGTCTGGCGCGATCACCCGATGAGGCCGCGCTTTCGGCAGGCCGTCTTTGCCTTGGTGACGAGCGGCTCCGGTTTGGCCTCGATTCTGGAGCCCGGAGTGAGTAGGCCGACGCCGCGACGCCACACATCGAGCACGCCTCAGCAGCGAAGAAAAACCCCGGGCTCCGCCGGTTCACTCTCCCGCCCGTCTCCACCGCCCATTCATAATTTCCGTTGTGGGCTCGGCCTCATCGAGCGAGGTCGCCCGCTAGCCTTCACAGATGTAGGCGAACGACGACGAACAGTTCTTGTCCTCCCACGTGTAGCCGTGGGGCCCGAAGTCCGCACAGTCGGCGTTTCCATTGTTGTTCGGCTCGCCCGCTTCCCAGTTGGTGTAGGACGTCGCCGAGCCGTCGCTCCAGAGCCACGTTGCTTCGGTCGCGCTGTCCGTCGCGCCGATCCACCAATGGCCGCCCGCAGTGCTGTAGGCCTCGTCGATAATCCACGTGTTCTCGGCAGAATCGTCGATCGCAACGAACGCGTACCCGTCCACGAGGCACGCGGCCTTTGCGCCCGCCCACGTGAGACCCGAGCTGCAGAACTGGTAGACTCCGCCGTCGTATTCCGCGACATCACACGGGCAGACGCCGCCGTCGTCAATCGCGCCGTCGCAGTTGTTGTCGAGCGCGTCGCAGGTCTCGGTAGCACCTGGGTTTGTCCCTACGTCCCCGTCGTCGCAGTCCGTGGCATCGACGACGTAGCCGGCGGGCGCGGTGCAGTCTGAAACGGCGACCGTAGCGTCACCGTAGCCATCGGCGTCGGCGTCCGCGTACCAGGTCGAACCCAAACCTTCGTCGGCCGAGCCGTCGCAGTCGTTGTCGACGCCATCGCAGACCTCGGTGGCACTGGGGTTTACGCTGCCATCGCCATCCTCACAGTCCGTCGCATCGCCGATGTACCCGGTGGGGGCGGCGCACGTGGAGACCGTGACCGAAGCGTTGCCATAGCCGTCACTGTCGGCGTCGGCGTACCACGTGCTCGCGGAGCCGGTGTCCCCGTACCCATCGCAGTCGTTGTCGACGCCATCGCAGACTTCGGCGGCCGTGGGATGGATGGTGTCGTCGGCGTCGTTGCAGTCCGACCCGTCCGCGATGTAGCCAGCGGGCGCGCTGCAAGAGTCGACAGCGCTGGCGGCGTCCCCAAAGCCGTCACCATCCGCGTCGGCGTACCACGTACCGACAAAGCCGTCGTCAATCGCGCCGTCACAATTGTTGTCGATGCCGTCGCACACTTCCGCCGCGGCGGGGTTCACACCGATGCTGAGATCATCACAATCGGAAGCATCCGCGATGTAGCCGGCAGGCGCGCTGCACGCCGAAACTGCGGACGTTGCGTCCCCGAAGCCATCGGTGTCGCCATCGGCGTACCAGACCGCCGCGAAGCCTTCATCGACGTCGCCATCGCAGTTGTTGTCCAGGCCGTCGCACACCTCCGACCCGTCCGGGCTCACCGCGCCGTCGGCGTCATCGCAATCGCCAGCAAACGCGACGGTGCCGGGAAGGGCGTCACATGCGCGGACCGTGCTCCTGGCGTCGCCGTAGCCATCCGCATCGCCGTCGACGTACCAGACGAACGCGTCGTCGGCCGTGCCGTCGTCAATCAGCCCATCGCAGTTGTTGTCGAGGGTGTCACACAGCTCCGTCGCGCTGGGATTGACGGTCGGATCGATGTCATCGCAATCATCCCCGTTGGCGGTTGTGCCGAAGGGCGCGTCGCAACTGGAAACGGCGGTGCCACTATCCCCGTAGCCATCGCCATCCCCATCGGTGTACCAATCCGTCGGGTCGGTCGCGCCGAGGTCGATGGACCCGTCGCAATCGTTGTCTACGCCATCGCAGACCTCGATCTGCGCGGGATTCACATCGCTGCGGGCGTCGTCGCAATCGGTGGCATCGGCAAGGTAGCCATCGGGCGCCGCGCAGGCCGCAGTCGTTGCGCCGCCGTTCCCGAACGTGTCCCCGTCGGCATCGGCATACCAGGTGTCCGCGTCTACCGCCGTGTCTTCATCCACCACGCTATCGCAGTTGTTGTCAACGCCATCACAATACTCGTCCGCACCTGGGTAGTTGGCCACGCTGGCGTCATCGCACTCCTCACACGCGGCGAATCCGTCGGCGTCCGCGTCCGCTGATCCGGTTGAGCCGTCACAGTTATAGTCCGTAGAATCAGCGCAATCGCTCTCGTCGGCGCCGGGATGGAACGCGGCGTCTGCGTCATTACAGTCGCCGCTGACCGCGCTGGTTCCGATCGGCGCTTCGCACGCGGTCGTGACGCTCGCGTCGTCGCCGTAGCCATCTCCGTCACCATCCGTGTACCAAACGGATGCACCGCTTACGTCGAGTGAGTCGTCGTCGTCGTCGATGAGCGCGTCGCAATCGTTGTCAATTCCATCACAGGCCTCGGCACCTGCGGGGCGGATGTCGGGTCGCGAATCATCGCAATCCGTGCCATCCATGACCCAGCCGATGCCGGGGTCGCAGGTGGCGACTGCGCTTGCAGCGTCGCCGTAGCCATCCCCGTCGAGATCCTGGTACCAGGTGGGCGCGCCGGCAATCGGGTCCTCGTCGATGACGGTGTCGCAATCATCGTCTACCCCATTGCAGGCTTCCATCGCGGCGGGATGGATGGCCGCGTTGTCGTCGTCGCACTCCGCACACGCAGGGTAGCCGTCGGCATCGACATCGCTGAAGCCGGCCGAACCGTCACAGTTGTAGTCGGCGGGATCGGTGCAATCGCTTTCGTCCGCGCCTGGATTGTAGGCGGCGTCGGTGTCGTTGCAGTCTCCCCCCTCCGTGATCCAGCCTTCTCCAGGGGACACACAGTCCGTCACGGCCGTCGCATCCTCGCCGTAGCCGTCCGCATCGGTATCCGGGTAGTACCTCACATCGTCAAGGCTGTCGTCGATGGTACCGTTGCAGTCGTTGTCGAGGCCGTCGCAGGTTTCCGTTGCGCCGACGTAGACCGTCGCGTCGGTGTCGTTGCAGTCATCGCTGCTGACCACGGTTCCCGATGGAGCGTCGCATGCGGCGTCTCCGCTCGCCGCGTCTCCGTGGCCGTCGCCGTCCGCGTCTGCGTACCATGTGGTGGGGCCGCCGACGTCGTAGCGGTTGTCGTCACAGTCTTCGTCTTCGGAAAATCCGTCGCGATCGGCATCGATCTCGACCTTCGTGGTGCCCTCTTTTCGGCAGGCGATGGCGAATAGCGAGAGCAGCAGGAGAGAGCGAAGGAACATCAGGACTCCGAACGGAGCCCCACATTAGTTTCGCGAGCGGCTGTCTGCGCGGGCGCTCCGGCGAGTTCCGTACGCGAGAGCGGTACATCGGCGTCGTCAGGAGCCGTCCAAAAATAACTGGCAGCACCGAGGGCGTCGGCGGGCCGCGAGCGCAAGGCGAGAAGAGCGAGCATACGCACGCATGTGAGCGATGAGCAACGCAGCGATCGTGGATGCGACGGCGGCCGAATGCGTCCGTTATTTTTGGACGGCGACTCGTCCGCTTGCGTCGGTACCGCCGGCGGGTACGAAACGTGCGCCAAGTCAAGCCTATTGGCCTTGCACGCGGCGGCCCGCCGGCGGACGATATCGCGAATGGCGCTCCTCCGACCTGGGCCGATTCTGTCGCCTCCGCTCCAACGCCGCGCGCGGCGCGGCAACTTTCTGGTGGTTGCGGCGTTCTCGCTGGTGGTTCTCTTGTGCTTCGGGGCGCTCGTCATCGACCTCGGCGCTGCACAGAACTCGCGGGCGGAGTTGCAGGCGGCAAGCGACTCTTCGGCTCTGGCGGCGGTGAAGATCATGGATGGCAGCTCCGCAGGCATGACGACGGCGCACCGGATGTCTGAGGCGGTTGCTTCTCACAACCTCGTAGCGGGTTCGCCTTTTGCGCTCGCTTCCCACGCTGACGCGACGCTCGACCTTGGTCGATGGGTGGACGGCGCGTTCGTCAACGACGCGACGGACCCGGCGCTGGTCGTGGCGGCGCGAATCCGCGCGCGCCGCAGCACTCTCCCGACCTTCTTTGCGAGGTTCGCCAGGGCTGCGGACACGCTTGCGGTGCAGGCTGCCACGGTGGCGTTGGGCGGCGGGCCCATCGACGCCGTCTGCCCGATGCCGATTGCGATTCCGGCCTGCTCGCTTCCTGCGGGTGCTGCCGTGTGCAACTATGACCTTCAACTTGGCCCCGACACCGGTGACAATGGTTCGTGGGCGCGGATCGGCGAGGGTCGTCCAAGCGCCCAGTCGGTTCGCTCGGCGCTGAACCCGACGGAGTGCACGAATGCAGGAAGCACGTCCGACACGGTGTCGCTCAACAATGGGCAGATTGCCGTCGCGTCCGGCGACATCGCCGAGATGATCTCTGAATCCTCGGAGACATGGAATTCCAGTACCTGGGGCGCGCTTCCGGCCCAGAGTTCGCGCTCCGCGGTCACCGCGTACGGCCATGTCTACCACACGACGATCATCGTCTTCGACGGCGGGAGTGGCTCGTGTGCCGGCACCAAATACACGGGCAGCGGCTACCCCGTTGTGGGGTTCGCATCGGGGGTTGCTTACGACGCGGTGGCCACTGGGCCCGCCGCTCAGCGCCGGATCTCGATGCGGTTGGTCTGTGAGACGACGCAAGCGGCCGGCGGAGGCCGCTACTTCGGCGCGCGCGCGCCGATTGCACTGGTGTACTAGGAGCCGTCACTCCACCGGTACATACGGAATGCGGTACAGCGCGGTCCACGTGGACAAAAGCGCCTCACCAGAGTCCGGAAAGAGGGCGAGGTTCCTCACCATCGGCATGAGCGTACCGAAGCTGTCCTGCACACTCCCGTCGGCAAGCCGCTGCACCAACACGCGCCCGGTGAGGACCGAAGCGGTGAGGAACAGCCCCCGTTGAACGTCCACAGCGACGGCGCGCACGCCGAGTTGGGTCGGAATCGTTCGCTCGACCGTTGCCGTTTGGGGATCGATCACCCACAGCTCCGTCCGGTTGGGCATCGCCACAAAAAGTCGATTGAGCCCCGCCACCCACAGCATCCTCCCATTCAAGGCCGGTATCTCCATCCACGGAGCGACGACGGAACTCCCCGGCGCGGCCAGATATAGGCGGTCGCCGAAGTCCGGGGCCAGGACGAATCGGTCCAGTGACGGCACCCACACCAGATCGCGGAACGTGGGCGGTGTCCCTCCGTCCGCCAGACGCAACTGCCGCACCGTCGGTGACTGCAGACCGGGCGTGTCGAGCTCAACCATCAATGGCGGTTCGATCGTATTTTTGGTTCCAATCGAGAATAGGACGAGGAGGTTTCGGTCCCCGAGCCAGTGCGCGTAGGTGTGGTGCAGGTACGCCGGCAGGGTGGGGCTCTCTGACACCTTCTCCCATCCGTTTCTCCATGCAACCCCCGTCACGGTGCTCGGCCCGGAAAGGTACCAGCTTACGCCGGTGGCAGGATCTGTCTCACTGTCCATCACCAAGCCTTCCATCCGCCCCCACCACGGCGGCAGGGGCCAGGCACTGGGTGAGCCGCTCCGTGGCACGCTGAGGAGTTGGAGAGAGGTCTCCGCAACGACGATCGCACGATCGCCGACGACGTCGATGTCGTGGAATTCGCACTTGGTACCCTCTGGCGCGCGGGCGACCGTGGTCACACGCGGGTCCACGCGCTCGTCCGGCCAGGGCGCAAAAACCGCTTTCTCACGCTCCCAGAAGGCGCTGATTGTGTCGGCTACGATCCAGCAACCGCCTACCCCAACGGCGCTCGCCGCCGCCGCAAGGCGAAGCGTGCGTGGACCGGCCCCGAGCACGACCGCGACGACGCTTCCGAACCCGAGTTCCGTCCCCGGGATCCACGCCAGCGGGCGCCAGCGGCGGCCCCAACGGCGAAGCGTCTCTGCGGGGGCGACGTTGACCGCCAGCCACGCAAACGCCACCGGCACCGTCCATTGTGCAAGCGGATCGAGGAGCGCGACCGCCGCCACAGCCCCCACTCCCGCGCCCACCGACCAGCGCCAACCGCGCAGGTCCACGAGCACCGCTGCAAACGCCGCCAGGATCAGGAGGAAGGCGGCGAGTCGATCCGCGCGCAGCAAAACCGACTGCCACGCGACGACGGCCATCTTCACGTCCGCATGCGCGTCCGCGAGGTGCGTGAGTCGTTCGGCGGCGACGCCGCCCACCACCGATGGAGCGAGGGCTGCGGCGAGCAGGGGCAGGGGCATGCGGACAAGCACCCAAAGGCGGAGCGCGTTCACGTCATGCGGGGGGGCGGGGATTTGGGCGGCATCGCGGCGGATCCGGGGGCGACGCACTTAACGCACCCAAATGTCCATCGTGACCGCACCGGTGTTGTTCTCCAGCCCGCAGGCCGCGACCGCCTCCAGTGCCGCCAGCGATGTCGCGTCCGTCGAGATGCTCCGCGCGATGATGAAGTCGGTGGCGTCGAGCACGGTCGTCACCGCGGAGTAGTCTCCGGTCGCGCGGCCACACAGCGCGGCGCCCCCGTGATCGGGGGCCGCCCAATCCTCACTCCCAAAGCGGAACCCGAGCGGGTTGCAGTGCGCGATGTCGTCCGGGTAATCGCAGCCGGCGGACATCGTGCCCGATGTCCAGGCAAACCACACCTCGGACCAAAGAAAACGTTCCACGTTGTAGGCCGTTTCGTCCGCGATCGCCGCGTCGACCGTCACGCCTTCCTTCACTTGGGTCCACCCCCCCGCGTAGCGGTCCATCTCGCAGGAGTAGACGCCCGCCGTCAAAAAGTAATCCCCGGAGGCAGCGAGAGGATCGGACCCAAGTACCGCCGCGCAATCCTCGGCAGCGCAACCGGAAGACACGCCGAGCACGCCGTCATCCACGAAATCATCGCAATCGTTGTCCACACCATCACAGAGTTCGACCGCCGCGGGATGCTTCTGATGGTCTGCGTCATCGCAATCCGTGGCGTCCGCGACGGTTGCGGCGGGCGCAATGCAGGCGAGAACGCTCGTGGCGACATCACCATAGAGGTCGCGATCGGCGTCGGCGTACCAGACGAGGAGGAGGCCGTCATCGATTTCCCCGTCACAATCGTTGTCCACGCCGTCGCACACCTCGAATGCGTGAGGATGGGCGGCGGAATCTGCGTCGTCGCAGTCGTCTCCCGTCTCGCACGACGTGCCGGTAGGTGCGTGGCAGGCACGCGTCCTAGTTTCCGCGTCGCCGTGGCCGTCTCCGTCTGCGTCCTCGTACCAATCTCTGGCATCGAGAGCGTCGGGTCCGTCCCTCAGACCATCGCAGTCATCATCCTCTGAATTACAAAGTTCGTCGGCTCCCGGATGAACGCTCGGGTTGAGATCATCGCAATCGGAGCCGTCGACAACGGCACCCTCGGCGCCCTCGCACCGCCCATCGGGGCCCGCATTGGAGCCGTATCCATCGCCATCGTCGTCCAGATGCCATGGCACGTCGAGGGCGTCATCGACGATGTCATTGCAGTCGTTGTCGATCAGGTCGCACAGTTCTACCGTGCCCGGGTGGATGTCCGGATTCGAATCGTCGCAATCGCCATCGACCGCGAGCCACTTCGCGTCGATCGCGCATCCTTCGCGCCAGAGCGTATCGGAGCCATAGCCATCGTGGTCTTCATCGTAGAACGCCTTCGCCCACAGGCCCTCGTCCGTTTCACCGTCACAGTCATTGTCGAGTTCGTCACAGACCTCGGACGCTCCGACGTGCACCGCCGCTTTCGTGTCGTCGCAATCTCCACCGCGCTGGACGAGCGTCGGATCGGCGATGCACAACACGGTCCACGCCCCCGGATTGCCCCATGTGTCCCCGTCCAGGTCCGGGAAATACGTTATTGCAACGCCATCATCGATGGATCCGTTGCAGTCGTCGTCGAGGCCATTGCAGGCCTCTGTAGCCCAGGGATGCACCGCGACATCGCCGTCGTCACAATCCCCATCGGCCGGCGTCCATCCATCGTTATCGATATCGTCGTCGGGGGGTCCTTCAGGGAGTTCCCTTTGATCCGCCGACAGGTGATCCAACGTTGTTCCGCAGCCGACGACGACGTAGGCGGCAACGAGGAGATTCCACCGAACCATGGTGGGAGTATACGCCCTGCGCCCGTGTGAGCGTACACTCCCCCCGTGACCTCCCCTCCCCCCGCAACCAACGGCATGCGCCGCACCCTCGGGCTCTGGGACACAACTGGCGTGGTGATCGGCGCGATCATTGGCGTCGGCATCTTCTTTACGCCTGGACAAGTCGCCAAGTTGGCCGGAAGCGCGGAGGTGGCGCTGGGACTGTGGGCGCTGGGAGGGCTGATTGCCGCGCTGGGCGCGTGGACGTTCGCAGACTTGGGTCGCCGGTATCCCCGCGCGGGTGGGCAGTACGATGTGCTCCGCGACGCCTGGGGGCCGATGGCGGGCTTCCTCTACGTGTTTTGCAACCTGACCGCGATTCAGGGAGGCAGCATCGCGATCATCGCGTGGTACTGCGCGCAGAACCTCGCCGCTGCCGTCGGGGTCACACTGTCGAACGGCGCCAACCTCGCCGGCGCGATCGTACTCATCGCCGGGTTGACGGTGGCGAACGTGTGGGGCGTCCGCGCCGGCGCCGGCGTCCAGAACGTGACCGTGATCGCCCGGCTTGCGACGCTCGCAGGCATCGCCGCGATTGCGCTCTTTGCTCCCCCTCCGCCGTTCACCACGGCCGAGGTGACCGTCGCGCCCGTGGGACTCGCGCTGCTTGCCGGCGTGCTTCCTGCCATGTTCGCCTACGGCGGCTGGCAACAGGCGTTGTGGGTCGGCGGAGAAGTGAAGGACGCCGAGCGCAACCTGCCGCGCGCCATCCTCATCGGTGTCGCCGTCGTGATCGTGGCGTACCTCGGCGCCGCTTGGGCCTTCTTCCGGCTGCTTGGGTTCGACGCGGTGGCGGCCGGAGGCGCGCTTGCGCCGGCGGCTGTCGCGGTGGTACTGCCGGGTATTGGTGCACAAATCGCCGGATTGGCGGTGGGCGTGTCGGCGTTCGGTGTACTGAACGCGCAACTGTTGACGGGGCCCCGCCTGGTGTGGGCGCTGGCGGAAGACGGGCTGTTCTTCACGCCCTTCCGTGCCATTCATCCCCGCTGGGGGACACCGGTGGCCGCGATCGTGCTGCTCGGTGGACTCGGCGCAACGCTGCTTGCCGTAGCGGGCGTGGACGGCGTGGATCGGTTGACGGCGTGGGTGGTCGCGGTGGACGCCATCTTCTTCGCGCTCACCGGTCTTGCGTTGGTGCGATTCCTCGTGCGCGAGGGGCGCGCAGCGTGGACCGCCGTTCCGCTCGCATTCGCGGCGTTGGAACTCGCAGCGGTCGCGGGAGCCGTGGCGTCGGAAGCCGTGCGGGCAGCCGCACTCACCGGGGCAGTGTGGATCGCAGCGGCGGCGGTGGTGTATTTGGTGTGGTTTCGGCGGCGGTGAGGAGCCGCGATGGCGGCATTGTGGCCTACCACCCCGAACCGGGAATCACCCACAGGCTTCCGGACAGCGCGGCGTCTCCTGTTTCCTGGTAGGCGCCGACAAACAGGTCCGCGAGACCATCTCCCGTGAGATCTTCTCCGCCACCAACGGACGAACCCGCAAAATCGTCGTCGTTGTTGCCCTGAAAGATCGCGTCGGCGTCGGTGTCGTCCAACTCGCCGCTTCCCGCCCCGTAGAAGAGGAAGGCGGCGCCGGTGTAGCTGCCGTAGCGATCGTCACCCACGGCCCCAACCATCAGTTCATCGGCGCCGTCTCCATCGATGTCCGCGGTCCGCGCGACGCCCTGGCCGAACATTCCGAGGTCCGACGTCCCGGAAAGGGTGCCATCGGCATCCACGAACGTATCGAGTGCGCCGGACAGCGGCCCCCGGAAAAGGTAGACGATACCCCGGTTGGAACCCCCGCCGCTCGCGGTCGGTGCCGCGAGCCAAACGTCCGCGTACCCGTCCGCATCGACGTCACCGGCGGCGGCGAATGTGTTGCCCGATTCGCCGAAGGAGTCCCCGTGTGACTCCCCGGCGATGGTGGCGTCTGCGGTCGAGAAATAGAGATTCCCGGAGAGCGGCCCGTTGAACACGCCGACGTGCCCGCCCGCGCCCGTGCTGGAGCCGACGAGCAGGTCATCCATGCCGTCGCCGTCCACATCTCCCGCACCGCCTACCGCCCAGCCAGCATCGGTGCCGTTGGCGGCGCCGTAGATGCGCGCGTCGGCGTCGTCGGCTGGGCCCGTTCCCGTCGTGCCGCCGGAAAAGACGTAGGCCGCTCCCAACGTCTTGGTCGTGTTGTAGGGTGCCCCCGCGGCGAAATCGGCGAGGCCATCCCCCTCCAGATCCCCGACGCCAGCAACTTCCCGGCCCAACTGGTCGTGGGACGATTCTCCCGTCCACACGCCCGCGGACGCTGCCAGATCCAACGAGCCGCTTGGGTTTCCGGTCACGAGGTAGACGTGACACGTTCCGATCGACATCCCGGGTGCCCCGACGACGATGTCGTCGAAGCCATCCCCATCGGTATCTCCCGCGACGTCCACGGACCATGCCGCACCCTCTTTCGCGACAGTGCCTGCGAGGATCGCGTCCGCCGCGGAAAGGCTCCTGTCCGCAGTGACAGGGCCGTGGACGACGTAGGCGCTGCCCCCGCTGCCGGCACCGTCGTCGGCGGCGTTGGCGCCGACCACGAGGTCGGCTTGACCATCTCCATTGATGTCACCGATGGCGGCGTCGTAGCCGGCAGTGTCACCCCCGCTGCGGCCCCGAAGCTTCCACCCACTCAGGGTGTTGATGTCGGCCGTTCCGCTCCACACACAAGCGTTCGCCGAGCCATCGCAATTGTCATCGACGCCGTTGTCACACACTTCAGCGGCGTCAGGGTGGACCAAATCGTTCGTGTCATCGCAGTCGTCCGCGCCGGCCCAGCCGTCGCCGTCGAGGTCGTCCGGTGGGTCGGTGTCGGTGTCGGCATCGGCATCGGCATCGGCGTCCGCATCGGCGTCGGCGTCGGTGTCGGTGTCGGTGTCGGCGTCGGTGTCGGTGTCGGCGTCGGCGTCGGCGGGGTCGGCGGCGGTGTCGGCGGTGTCGGCGCCCACCGCGTTCTTGCCGGGGTGCTGCATGCACGCGAGGATCGACAGGCTGAGGAGGGTCATCGAGACTCCACGCGCGGACAAGTCTTTGCCCGAACGCCGTTGACCGTACACCCCCTGTGGTGCGTGGTCAACGGGCGGTGTACTGGAGTTACCCCATCGACCCCTCCCGGCGGTCTCGGGTGCCGGGAGCTGGACTGCTATAATCCGGGGTCAGGGATGCGGGGAGCCGGGGGCTGGGAACTGGCGGCTGGACGGCGGGATCTGGGTGGGCGGGCGCTGGGACGCGCGGTGCCTCGCGAATGGAAGAAAACCTTCCAGTGACGGGCACTTGGCTGCCCAAGTGCCTGCGAATGGAACGAATTCTGCCACTCGAGCGCGGGCGGCCAGAGTTCGAACGCGGTCGTCCAGAGTTCGAGCGCGGTCGCTCAGAGTCGGCGCCCCATTCTTCACGCCGTGCCCCGTCAGCAGGCCCACATCCTCAGCACCGGGTTCTTTTTTGGCCCAGCCGTGCATTTCCTGTTGCCGGAAGGCGTCGTTCCGATCGGAACAACTCGCCACAAACCTACCGATCATCACGAGAATGGGTCAACGGCTGGAGACAGGACTTCGCGGACAGGTCGGCTCGATCCCAACGATTTGCTGCTACAATCCGCCAGTGTTCCTGCTCTACGCCTGTGTTGGCGTCGGTGAAGCCGACCCGTGGCCAGCGGCCGATTCCGACGCGGGTACGGCATTCCGCGTCGGAACAGACTGGGCGTCCATTCAGGCAGCCGCCGACGCGGCGGGCCGGGCTGGAGGCGGAATCGTGAGCATTCCAGAAGGTGAATGGTCGGAAAGGCTTATTTTCGACCAACGACACGACGGGGTGACCCTGCTTGGCGACGAAGGCGCTACCCTCGCACCGTCGGACCTGGCGGAAACCGACATGGCCGTCCGGCTCGATGGCAACGCTGGCACCGTTGTGACCCTCCAGCATCTGCGTGTGAGCGGCGGGGCGGGTCACGGCCTGACGTCCGCCGGGGGCACGTTGACCCTGCTGGACATGGTCGTGGAGGGTGGGCCACGCGGCGTCGGCATCGCCGCGGAGGGTACCGGGGCTCACGTCGACGCCCGTGGCCTCGCGATCACCGGAACGCAGCGGGGCGTGCAGGTGAGGGATGGGGGCACGGCAACCGTGGCGGACAGCACCATCCGCGACGCAGAATTTGGTGCCGTCGTGGAAAGCGCGGGCAGCGGACTTGGGCTGGATGCCGTCGAGTTTATCGGAGGGACAGACAGCATGACGGCCAAGGCCGGCGCGATTCTGGTGACAAAGGACGTATCGGCGTCCGGCGCCCAGAATGCGGGTGTCGCCTGCACGGGCGGAGGCACGAACGTCCGCGGCGTGCGCACGACCCTGCGTGACCTTGGCAATGGTCAGGGACAGCCAGGGGCATACGGCTTTGGCGTGCTCGTCGAATCCGGGTGCCACGTGCTCCTTACGGATCTCGTCGTCGAAACGTTCGACTTTGCCGGCGTACATGCGGCCGGCCCCGACGCCGTGGTGTCCATCAGCGGCTGTTTGATTCGCGACGGCGATCCCACAGGGAACGTATGGGCGGGTGTTGGGATCAGCAGCGAAGCAGGCGCTGTGGTGACCGCTCGTGACTGCGCCCTATCGGAAAACCGGTACGTCGGCCTGTACGCCAACGCGGCGACCCTGACGGCGTCTCGCGTCTCCGTGCGCGACACACGAACGGTCGGTCCCAATCTTGGCGGCATCGGCTTTTACAGCTCCCAAAGCACCGTGTCGTATACGGATATCGTCAGTGAGGGCAACGCGGCGGGTCTGATCGCCTTCGGAGGCGCGCTGACCGTCGAGCGTGCGAGCGTTGGCGAACCCAACGTGAGACCGTCCTCGCGCGCGGGACACGGCATCGAGCTTGGCGGCGACCTCGACGCTGTGCTGACGGACGTGGTGGTGGCTGACGCCGTGGAGGCCGGCATCGTCGTCACCGGACCTGCCCGATCGTACGCCCGCAACATCCTGGTCCGCGGCACCACGCCCAGCGATCGGACCGCTGTCGGCAACGGGGTGTTCGTGCAGACCGACGGCGTGCTGTCCGTCGAGGGGTTGCGCGCGGAAGGAAACGTCGGCGTTGGCCTGGTGGTCTCCGACTGGGCATCGGTGCACTGCCGCGACTGTGTCCTTGCCGGAAACCGGTTTGCAGGCGCCGCCGTCAATTCCAGCACGCTCGTACTCGTGGACGCGGTGATCGAGGGCAACCTGCCCGACGGCTCGCTCGGAGGTGGAATGGGGATTTACGCCGAAATGCTCAACGCCGACGCGCTCCTTTCCGTTGACGGCACCGTGGTGGGTCCCCACGCATACGCAGCACTTTGGTTCGACGGCCCGGGGGCGTACCACATCACCGATAGTGACGTGTCCGGGTCTCCCGGCGTGCAACTGCGCGAGGGTCTGGTGGTCCACGGCAACGCGGTGTACGCGCAGGCCGGCGCCGTGCCGACACTGACAAGAGACAGCTTCCACGGCGCGGATATTGCCGTGCTCCTCGATGGGGCAGGTGCGCTGTTCGACGCGACGACGTTCGCGAACAATCGGATCGATGTTCGACAACAGACGTGCGTGGGGGGTGCCGTCGTCGTCAGCGCCATCACCGAGATTTGTCCAACGGATTCGGTGTTGACGCTGACGCCGGAGTACGCGGTGTTCCTCATGGATCCCCTGGTCATCGAAGAGTAGAGATCGTCGGTGCCAAAAGGTGCGACACTCCGCGCATGCTCACCCTCCTCTCCCTCGCCGCCTGCACCGACTACACCGTGATTGCCGAGAAGTCCGCGCACGCGGACGACACCGACACCTCGACCTTTGACCCCGGCGACGACAGTGCCATCGACTCTGGCCCGCCCCCCACGTGCGTCGGCTATGCAGATCCCCTCGCCTACACCATCGAGCCCGATCCCACCTGCGAGATCGTGGACCCACCGGGCACGTTCACGCCCGTCATCGAGTGGCAGTGGAGCGCGTCGCCAACCTATCCCGAGTACGCCCAGGTGATGATGGCGCCCGTCGTGATCGACGTGTCAGAGGATGGCACGCCGGACGTCGTGTTCATCACCTTTGGACCGCAGGGCGATCGGGGAACGGGTGTGCTGCGGGCGATCGATGGTGCAAGCGGAAGCGAGCACTGGGCGCTGAAAGCCACCCTCGCAAACATCACGGGTACAAGCGGCATTGGCGCCGGTGACGCCGACGGGGATGGGCACGCCGAACTCTACATGTGCGCCGGAACCAACCTCCTGTCCGTCGACCACCTTGGCGTCGAGCGTTGGATCGCCCCAGGAATCTGCACGAGCGGAGAAGACTGCCCCTCCCTCCACGATATGGAGGGCGATGGCACTGCCGAAATCGTCGTGGGGCGCAGCGTGCTGGAGCCAGACGGCAGCGTTCGCTTCACGGGAACCGGCGGGCGCGGCGCAACCGGCGGGTATGGCGCCACCAGCTTTGGCGCCGACGTCGATGGCGACGGACTGCTGGAGGTGATCGCCGGAAACACCGTGTATCGGGCGGACGGCAGCATCCTCTGGGGTAACAGCAACCCCGACGGCGAGGCCGCCATCGCCGACTTCGAGTTGGACGGCGTGCCGGACATCGTCGTCACCACGCCCAGCGGGCTGTACCGCTACAACGCAGCAACAGGCGAGCAGATCTGGGGTCCCATTCCCCAGGTCGGCGGCGGGTGGGGCGGGGCGCCCACGATTGCGGATTTCGACGGCGACGGGCTCCCGGAAATCGGTGTGGCCGAGTTGACCACCTATGTCGTGCGCGCGGCCGACGGAAGCACGCTTTGGGCGGCGGCAACGCACGAAGGTTCGGTTGCAATCACGGGTTCCTCCGTCTTTGATTTCGAGGGAGACGGCGCCGCGGAGGTGCTCTATGCGGACGAGTTGACGCTTTGGGTGCTCTCCGGCGTCGATGGAAGCGTGAAGCTCCAACTCGACGAGCACGCATCCGCCACGGTTTCCGAGTACCCGCTGGCCGTGGACGTCGATGGTGACGATGCGGCGGAGATCGTTCTCGCTTCCAACAATTACTACCTCACCGGGTGGACGGGCATCACGGTTATCGGCGATGCAAGTGACTCCTGGGTGAACGCCGGCAGCATCTGGAACCAGCACGCCTTCCACCAGTCTCACATCGCCGCCGACGGATCGATCCCCACCGCGCCCCTCCCAAGTTGGGAGGCGCACAACACCTTCCGCGCCGGAGATGTGGTCGGTCCGCCGACGTCCGCCCTGCCCGATTTGGCGCCGGGGAGTGTGGAGGTGTGTGCCGATACGTGCTCCCTCGGGCAGGTGGACGCGTGGTTCGCGGTTGAATCGCAGGGGACGCGGGATGCCGGGGAGTTCCTCGTTGCGTTGGCCCGCGCGGACGGCTCGCTGTTCCGCGCGGAGAGGATTTCAGGGTTGGCGGCCGGGAGTATGGCGTGGCTTGGTCCGTTTCCATTGGGGGAGGGAGAATTCCCCGTGCGCATCGCCATCGACGACGACGGGTCCGGTTCCGGGCTGGTCGAGGAGTGTGACGAGCGCGATAACGTCGTGACCGTGGACTGGCCGTGTGAGTGAGGCGCGCCAGGTGTGATGGCGTCGACGGCGCCTACGGCACCAACGTCGGCTCCAGATACCCAAGTCCGCCCCACGATGCGTACTCCTCCGTCACGATATCGATCTCGTTCGACCCCACGGTAAACAAGGAGGCGTCGAGGTCAGCGATGGTCCCTGCCATCCAATAGTCTACCTCCGCCGGGCCGCCTCCGCCCCCACCGAGCGTCGTTCCGCCCGACCAGATCGTCGCGCCGTCCACGACAATGTAAACGTTGTCGTTGATCGGCACACCGAGAAACCAAGGCGAGGACAAGCGAATGGCCGTAAAACCGCACGCCGGGACATCCACGGTGAGTCGAAAAAAGTGACAATCGATGCTGTTCACCTGATCCCAACTGGCCCAGATCCTCCCGGCTGCCGTTCCTTCCGTCGCACTTCCCGGCGGCGTGTAATCGCCGGAATCCCACACCCAGGCTGGGGAGGTCGGGAGGGCGATGGCGTCACCGATGCACGAGCCGATGCTGGCGCCGGCGACGCGATCCGCCATCGCCGATCGCTCCCACTGCGCGTTCAGATCCCACCCTTCTGAGGTTGGCGGTGCCCAATCGACGCTGCGCTCGTCCGCACCGATGTCTCCGTCGGTGTCGGCGGCTTCCAATCGCCACGTCGTCGCTCCGGTGGCGGGTGTCCAGAAAAGTGAACTCGTTCCATCACTCTCCGGTGACCCCGTCCACACCGCGATACCGTTTCCGAACCACGTGACGGCGAGCGCGCCATCCCCCCCGCCGACCTTCCCGCGGAGGGTCACGCCATCGCAATCGTTGACGGGAACGCCCGGTTCCGGCGAGGTGATCTCCGCCCTGGGGACGAGGTTGTCCGGCGCGGACGAGTCGGCCTGGGCGGTGTCGTCGGGCGGGTCGGAGGTCGAGCCCGTGTCCACGGCGTCCAACGCCACCTTCTCAGCGTTGAGACCCTGATCGGAGCACGCGAGTAACCACCACATGCTGGGGATTATACACCAGCGCGAGGGGGACCGGGACGGGCGGCGAGGGCAGGTCACCGCTACCGCGGCGGTGGGCTCCAAACTCCCGCAGGCCCGCCGAACGCACCCATGTCGTTGCGGCTGGTATCGACATCGTCATCGTCCGAATCGTCACCGGCGTCAATCGCCGGGGAGTAGCCGGCGCGCAGCGTGTAAACCGCCGGCGACGAGAGAGAGAGAGCCCGCGTGGCGAGTGTACCCCGACCACGGCCTGACAGGGTGTTGCCACAATCTCCCGTTCCTCATCTCCCGTTCCTCAATTTCTACGGCTGGTGTCCGGACGGGTGCGAGGGTCCGCGCGACCCGGACCGCCGACCCGAGGCGAGCGTTGGCTGATGTCAACCGGTGCGTCGTAAGCCGCCGAGGGTTTGACCCACGTGGGCGCACGCGCCCAGAAACGCGGTGCCGTTTCTGCCAGTCCGTGCCCTTCCGTCAACGTGGCACCGATGGGCCCTGCTGGCCACGATACGCCGAGATAGGCGGCGCGCTCCATGCCTTGCATGGCGCGGCGGCGACGGAGCCCGCCGCCGCCGCAACGCGACAGGACGTCGCGTTCACGCCCACTTGGGCACCCATGTGGCCACCAACGCGACATCGCGTCGCGTTGGGCGGCCGTCGCAAGCGTTTCGACGCCCCGTACGCGGAGGTGTCGCCGTCGCAAGCGGTTCGACGCTCCGGACGCGGAGGTGTCCGAGACGATCGCCGGCGAGGCCGCCTGCGACGCCGAGATCATCGACATGCAGCCGGGGCCCACCGGGGGTCACTCCAGCCGCGCGATTCCGCCTGTTCTACGCAGGAAGGTGTTGCACCGGGCGGGATGGAAATGCGAGGTGCCGGACTGTCGAAATCGACTGTGGTTGGATGTGCACCACACGGAGCCGTGGGTCGAGTGTCGGACGCACGACTTTGGCAAACTGCTCGTCGTCTGTGGCGCCCATCATCGGGCGATTCACAACGGGTATTTGTCGGTGTCCGTGCGGCCGGACGGGTGTGTGGTTGTCGAGCACGCGGACGGGCGGAAGTCGGTGGGCCCCGCGCGAACTGAGTCGCCGTCCAAAAATAACTGACGCGTGCGGCGTGCCGGCGGCATGACAGGGGTCAACCTGGCCGTCCTTCACTTCACACCAATGAACAACGAATGGGGCCACATCCGGCCATACCCATGACACGCCAGAGATTGCGCATGGCGAACCTCGAAGCCCGCTCCCACGATGACCCGCGACCACGCGTCACGCGTGCGGAACCGCCATGGATCACTCGCCGTGATCCCGCCGAAAACCGCGACGGACTCGTGCGCTTCCGCGACCGCGCGCTTCCACAGCGGCCCGGTATCGTTCTCCTTGACGATCAGCACGCCGCCGGGTTTCAGACGCGCGTGCGCCAACGCGATCACCCGATCCACCGTCGTATCGCGGAGATGATGGAGGACGTCATACAGCACGACGCAGGAACACGGCGGGAATTCGGCCGTTGCGAGATCGCCAATCGTGAGGCGTAAATTCGGGACCCGGCGAAAGATCGCTCTTCCACGCTCGACCTTTCGCGCGTCGATATCGATTCCCACCACCGTGCGCTCCGTTTCGGCGAGCGCCAGAAGGGCCGAGAAAAGGCCGAAACCGCATCCGGCGTCCACGATGGTCCCGTCCTCGGGGACGAACGGCTCGACCGCGGCAAACGGCGAGCCGTACCAGCGTTGCGCGAGCCGCAGCCGATCGCGCGCACCCCGCTCGCGGTAGAAATCGTGCAGTTCCGCCGGAATTGACGCCACGCGCGGCCTATAGCCGGCGCACCGAGACCCGTGCAACGACGCAAAGCCTCCGCAGGCGGAATTGTTTGTGACCGGCGTGGCCGGGGTTCCGAGGCACTACTTCTCGCCGATCTCCGGCGGCCGTGCCGCACTGAGTCGCCGGACCGGTCAGGCCCGAACTCTCTCCCACTCCAATCCCCAACGACTCAGATACTTCCGCAGGCGATCCGCGTCGTTCGTGGAGGCTTTCTCCGCTCGTGACACGGCGAACAGCGTCCTCCCCGCGTCGGACAGACTCCGTGCGCCTGCACACACCGCAAGCACCTCCTCCAACTGAACCCGGTCGAAGCGGTCGAATGGTGTGCTTCCCAAGGTTTCGGTGACGCGCGAACGCGCCGCCGTTCCGTGCCAATGCGCGCGCAGCCGGCCGATCTCCTCCTCCACCGTTGCGACGTCGATTCGCCCGCCCGGCGCGAGCGTCGCCATGCGCGTAATCGCCGCGTTCAGGTCGCGGAAGTTGGCGGACCAGATGGCTTCCGCCGAGATGGCGAACGCGACGAACCGCGTGCGCGCCTCGCGACTGAACCGGAGCTGGTTGCCAGTGAGATGCCGCCATTGCTCAAGTTCGAAGTCAATATTTGGCTCCACATCCTCCGGCCGCTCCCGCAGGCCCGGCAGGCGGTAGGTCCACAAATCGATCCGCGCCAGCAGGTCTTCGCGGAACCTTCCACCGCGCACCTCGTCCCCAAGGGCGCGATTCGTACCGGCGATGAGCTGAAAGTCGCTGCCGACATCTTTGTCACTGCCGACGGGCAGGAACCGCTTGTCCTCCAGCGCCCGAAGGAGCATCGCCTGCTCGTCGGGGCCGAGCTCGCCGATCTCGTCAAGGAACAAGCAGCCTTTATCGGCCGTAACCAGGAGTCCTGGGCGTGCCCGCTCTGCACCGGTGAACGCGCCTTTGGTGTGTCCGAACAGCGTGCTCATGGCCGTGTCACCGCGCAGGGTGGCACAGTTGACCTCGACCAGCGGACCAGTAAGCAGGCGCCGCGCCTGCTTCAGCGCAAAAATCTGGCGTGCCAACTGGGACTTTCCCGCGCCCGTCGGACCACTGAGGAGCAGCGGTGAACGCGTTGTGCCGGCAACCTTCTCGATCTGTTCGATCATCCGGTTGAACGCTGCGTTGCGGGTGGCGATCCCGGACTTGAGCAACCCCTGCCCTTCCTTCTGGTCCGCCTTGAACCGTGCAGCGAGCCGATCGTACCGGGCAAGGTCGAGATCGATGACGACGGGGGACGTCGGCCTCCGCCGCACCGGCGGCGACGTCTGCAGGAGTTTTCCAGGAAGATGCCGCGACTCCGTCAGCAGGAACAAACAGATCTGCGCCACGTGCGAGCCCGTCGTAATGTGTACGAGATACTCCTCGTCGTCCGGGCGAAACGGATATCCGCGCACAAAGTCATGAAGCGCGCCGTAGACCTCCTCGAAGTCCCACGGGTTGGCCATTTCGAGGGGGTGCAGGCGCACCTCGGTATCCGGCGAAACGTGCCGAATGTCTGCGGCGACCACCGCCGCAGCCGCATGAAACGCCGGGGGATGGATCAGCTCCAACCGTGCGATCGCCAGGTCCTGCGCCTCAAAAATCGACAAAGTGGGGCGCCACCGGGTCCAACGGGCGGTGCCCGCGGCGCTGTCCAGGGTCGTGCCAAAGAGGCCGAGAACGACTTTATCCATGTGTATACATCACACGACCAGTGTATCGTCGCCACCCCACGACTGTCGATGATAGATCAGGTCGTTCCGTCGTCCCGACTTTGGCACGCTCCGTGCAATCGCCCCCGTGCGGAGGTGTTCGTGTTCACCATCGTTCCCGCCCCCAAGGGGCTCATCAAGGCCTGGGTTCAGGGCGTGCAGCTTGAGGAGAAGGCCACGCAGCAACTACGGAACACGGCGAGCATGCCGTTCATCCACAGCCACATTGCGGTCATGCCCGACGTGCACCTCGGACTCGGCGCCACAGTCGGCTCCGTGGTGCCCACGCACAAGGCAATCATCCCCGCTGCCGTCGGCGTGGATATCGGCTGCGGGATGATGGCGGTGCAGACCACTCTATCGGCGAATGATCTGCCAGATTCGCTGGCGGCGGCGCGCAATGCCATCGAAATCGCCGTGCCCCACGGGCGGACGAGCCACGGCGGCCGAGGCGATCGCGGCGCGTGGCACGACGTGCCGGTTGCGACGGCGCAACTCTGGAACGCCAACCTCGCCGCCGACTACGCGCGGATCATCGAGCGGCACCCGAAGCTGGGTCAGGGCAACGACGTCAACCACCTCGGCACGCTCGGCACCGGCAACCACTTCATCGAGCTCTGTCTCGACGAGGCGGGTGTCGTGTGGATCATGCTCCACAGCGGATCTCGGGGCGTCGGAAACCGTTTCGGAAGCTACTTCATCGAGCTCGCGCGGAAGGAGATGCAGCGGTTCTTCGTCACGCTCCCGGACCGCGACCTCGCGTACTTCGCCGAGGGCACCGAACACTTCGATGCGTATGTCGAGGCGGTCGGTTGGGCGCAGCGGTATGCGCGTCACAACCGGGAGTTGATGATGGCCGCCGTCATTCGCGCCCTTGGGTCCGAGCTGCCCCCCTTTGAGTTGGGAGCGATGGCGGTGAACTGCCACCACAACTATGTGGAGCGGGAGCACCATCTTGGCGCGAACGTCTGGGTCACCCGGAAGGGCGCAGTGCGGGCGCGGGTTGGCGATCTCGGGATCATCCCGGGTTCGATGGGCGCAAAGTCGTACATCGTCCTGGGAAAGGGAAACCCGGAGTCCTTCTGTTCCTGTAGCCACGGCGCCGGTCGGGTGATGTCGCGGACGGCGGCCCGGAAGTTGTTCACGGTTGAGGACCAGATCCGGGCCACCGCGGGCGTAGAGTGTCGGAAGGACGCCGACGTGATCGACGAGATTCCCATGGCCTACAAGGCCATCGACGCCGTCATGGCGGCGCAGAGCGATCTCGTCGAGATCGTGCACACTTTGCGGCAAGTCATCTGTGTGAAGGGGTGATGTCATGATTCAGATCGACGGAGCCATGGGCGAGGGGGGAGGTCAGGTCCTTCGGACCTCCCTTTCGTTGGCCATGGTGACGGGTGTACCGATCACCCTCTCCAACATCCGAGCCGGACGTGGGAAGCCCGGCCTCCTACGCCAGCACCTCACTTGTGTTCGGGCGGCCGCAGATGTGTGCGGGGCCACGCTCGAAGGCGACACGCTCGGCTCCGGTCGGGTGGTGTTCGTTCCGGGGCCGGTGCGGCCGGCTTCCTACCGCTTCGCAATCGGTTCCGCCGGGAGCACGAGCCTCGTCGTCCAAACGCTACTCCCCGCGTTGTTGCTGGCGGATGCACCTTCGGAGGTCATCGTCGAGGGGGGAACGCACAACAGCGCGGCGCCGCCATTCGCATTCCTGCGTGGCGTGTTTGCCCCGCTCGTCGGCGTTGACCTTCACCTCCTGAAGTGGGGGTTCTACCCGGCAGGCGGGGGCGCTCTCCAGGCGAACGTGGCGCCTGGCCGTTATCCGATCGATCGGACCGAGCGCGGGCCGATTCTGGAGATCCATGCGCACGCAGCGATCTCCGGAATCGCTCACCGCATCGGTCACGCTGCCCTCGGCGCGTTCAAGCGCGCCCTGGACCTCGAGGGTGACCACCTGCACTTTCACCAGGTTCCCGACCCGGTCGGTCCCGGCTTTGTGGCGTGGATTGAGGCGAGGTTTGCCGGGGGCACCGAGGTGTTCACGGCGTTCGGTGAACGTCGTCGGCCGGACGATGTGGCCCAGGTCGCGTTGGCCGAGTTCGCGGCGTGGAAGGCGCAGGACGTACCCGTGAGCGAGCATTTGGCGGACCAGTTGATGCTACCGCTGGCGCTCTTCGGCGGGTGCTTTCGCGCCGCGCCGCTTTCGCTCCACGCGGTGACGAACGCTGCGGTGATCGAGCGCTTCTTGCCGGGCCGCCTTCGGCAGGAGGAGGGCGGGTTGGTCATCGGGACGGTCGCGTAGTGTCCGCGGCATCTCCCGAACCGTGATATTCTCGCCGACGAATGTGGCTCCTCATCCTTATTGCCTGCGAAATCCGCGCCGAGAAGCCGGACGGTGACGTTGCGGCCGACACCGCAGGCGACAGCGCATGCGCGCCGTCTACGTTCTGGTCCGACCTCGACGGTGACGGCTTCGGGGACGCCGCAAACGCGGTCGAGGAATGCGTGGCGCCCGCAGGCTACGTGGCCAACGCCGACGATTGTAACGACGGTGACGCGGCGATCTCGCCCTCCGGCATCGAGACCTGTGACACCGTCGATCAGGATTGCGATGGCACGACGGACGAAGACGCCGTGGACGCCGGCACCTGGTACCCCGACCGTGACCAGGACGGACTTGGCAACGACGCGGAGGCTACGATTGCGTGTGAGCAGCCTCCGGAAACCATCGCCGTGGGGGGGGATTGTGATGATTACGACCGGTCCACGGGCAGCGGTAGTGCCTGGTACTCAGACGACGATGGGGACACTTGGGGGGGGTGCCGAAACCATCGCGTGCGCCCAACCCGCGGGCCACGTCGCCGTCTCGGGGGACTGTGACGACGACGACGCGACCACCTACCCAAGTGCACCCGAAACGTGTGATGGCATCGATCAGGACTGTGACGACGCCATCGACGACGACGCCGTCGATCTGCTCACCTGGTACGCCGACCGCGATCTCGACGGATATGGCGCAGGAGTCGCCACAGCGGCCTGTGACGCGCCCGCCGAACACGTGGACAATGGCGACGATTGCGATGATACCAGCGCGGGCATCAACCCCGGCGCCACGGAAACGTGCTCCGGCATCGACGAAGACTGCGACACGCTGCTTGACGCCGACGATCCAGATATGACGGGCCTGGCGACGTGGTACCTCGACGCCGATGGCGACGATCACGGGGCACGAACTACATCTGTCGAAAGCTGTGCGCGTCCGACCGGCTATGCGCTCGACCCGGACGACTGTGACGACGCGGACGCCACGGCCTACCCCGGCGCGGACGAAACCTGCGACGGCGTGGATGAGGACTGCGACACCGTCGTAGACGACGGCGCCATCGACGCGTCTGTCTGGTACGCGGACACCGACGAGGACGGCTTTGGCGACGCGGCGAGCGCCACCACCGACTGTGAGGCACCAGCCGACACGGTGAGTGACGCGGCCGACTGTGATGACACCGATGGCGCCGTGTTTCCCGGCGCGGCGGAGGCGTGCGACACGCTCGACAACGACTGTGACGGTGTGGCCGACGAAGGGGAGTGGTACGCGGACTCAGACGCCGACACCTTTGGGGACGCCGCCGCGCTCGATACGAGCTGCGCCGCTCCGGCCGGCTTCGTTGCGGACGCCACGGACTGTGATGACACACGCGGCGACGTTTCGCCGACGGGCGCCGAAGTGTGTGATGGCGCGGACGCCGACGAGGACTGCGATGGGCTTTCCGACGACGCTGACGTTGCGGCGGGCGGCACGCTCTGGTACCCGGATGGGGATGGTGACACGTACGGCGCGGGCGCGGCCCTCACCGCCTGCGATGCGCCTGCGGGCTACGTTTCGAGCGCCACCGACTGCGACGACGCGGACGGTGCCGTATCGCCGGCCGGCACCGAGTCCTGCGGCGGCGGGGATGAGGACTGTGATGGCCTGGTGGATGACGACGATGCGAGCCCAACCGGCACCACGACGTGGTACCTCGATGCCGATGCGGATGGGTTTGGCAGCACGACGTCGGCTGCCGCGTGCCTCCTCCCCGCCGGCTACGCCGCAACCGACGACGATTGCGTCGATACGGACGACGCCATCTCCCCCGACGCTTACGAGAGCTGCAACGACGGCGTCGATCAGGACTGTGATGGCGCTGACGCTACCGTGTGTGATGCCGACGGGGATGGATATGATGTTTCGACGGATTGTGATGACGCCAACGCCGATGTGAACCCCGGCGAGCGTGAGGTGTGTGACGCTGGGGATGTCGACGAGGATTGTGACGGCGTGGCGGACGATGACGACACGTCGGCGCTGGCCACCACGAAGACCCGGTACTACGAGGATGTTGACGCGGATGGCTACGGTGACCCGGGCGGCAGCCTCCAGTGTGACATCGATGCGGGGTACGTCGCCAACAACGAGGATTGTAACGATGGCGATGGGTCCATCTCGCCGGATGCCTCCGACATCTGCGCCAGCAGCGTGGACGAAGACTGCTCGGGAGAGGTGGATGATTGCACAAGGTACGACATCGACGGGGCGGCGCTGACGGTGACGGGGTCGCCGCGCGATTTCTTCGGAAAGTCGATCGTCGCCGGCGACTTTGGCGGGGGCTACACCCTCGTGGTCGGGGCTCCCTACCTTGATGGTACCTACGCTGACGAGGGCGGACTCTACCTGTTCGACGCCTCCGCGCGGGGAACCGTGGCCTCAACCGCCGCATCCGCCACGATCGACGGCTCCGGTTCCAGCTATTTTTCATATGCGGGCACCAGCCTGCACGTCGGAGACACGGATGGGGATGGGGTCGATGATCTCTGTGTGGACACCCTCTATCTCAGCTACATCGTGTACGGCGCGGATGTTTCGGCGGGCGGGTTACTTTCCGATCTTCTATCGGCGACTTCCTGGGGCGAGGACGCGGATTTTCTCGATGTCGACGGGGATGGACTCGCCGACCTCGGCAGCATCGGCACCGTCGGTAGTTCGACGCGGGCCTACAGTATTGCCTACGGACCCGCGTTCGGCACGTATTCCAGTACGACGGTGGACTGCCTCATCGAAATGGACACAAATGCGCCTTGGTACGCTAGGGGGGTCGATTTTGACGGGGACGGTACCGACGGCTTGGCCTTGGTGCGGGTTGGAACGTCGGTGTACGTGTTCCACGATCCCTGTTCCGCAGCCCGGCTTTCCGACAGTGACGCGGAGATCGCGGCGTCCACCTCCTCATCCGCCGCTCCTTATTTGGGCGCGCTCGGCGCCGGAGACGTGGACGGGGACGGGAACGAGGAACTTGTGGTTGGTGGGGTCAATTCCTACAGCACGGGCGCCGTCGCCTGGCTCGTTCCCTCGCCGTCCAGTTCGGGGGACGTGGACACGCTGGCGAGCGCCAGTCTGGTCGCGGACGGCACCCACGGCTACTCGTTCTTATCCGTCGCAACCGGCGACTTTGACGGGGATGCCGTTGCGGAAGTCGCGCTCATCAACGTCAACGAGGATGACGGCGGTCAGGCGTTCATTCTCGACGGGTGGTCCGGGGCGGTGACCATGTCCGATCTGGCGTACCCGGGCGTGGGCGCACAACTGCAGGGCAACGCTGACAGTTTCCTCGGCGATGCGATCACCAATGTCGGTGACACAGATGGGGACGGTACGGACGACCTCGGCGTTTCCAATGCCGCATACTACTATGACCTCTATGGCGGCACCGTGCCCACCTCGACGTGGCTCTGGCTCGGCTCTGACATCTTCCGGTGACACGCGTAGGTCTGCGGGGCAATACCACCGCGGCGTGGTATCGTTCCCGTTCGCGTGCGTGATGCCATGATCCTGCTTTCTGTCTCCCTCCCTCTCTTGAGCGGCTGTCTCCCCGCACTCCCCGAACCCTCCACACTCACGGGGGATGGGGGAGCCGGCGCGGACACCGACGATACGGACGAGAGCGGCGATACGGGTGAAACCGGCGCCACCGACTGCATCGCCGTGGAGGAGGTCTGCAACGGCGTCGATGACGACTGTGACGCCGAGATCGACGAGGGTGTGCTGTCGACCTGGTACATCGACGCGGACGCGGACGGGTACGGAGACGACGCCACGGAAACGGCCGCCTGCACGGCGCCCACGTCGGGCGTGGCCGTCGGCGGGGATTGCAATGACGCGAGTTCCGGCGTCAACCCCGGCGCGCGTCAATCCTACGGCCTCGGCGTCGATGACGACTGCGACAGCTATTTCATTGCCCAGGACTTCGAGGCCGGCACCGTCGACGACGCCGTCGAGGGCGATGCGGGCTGGATCTGCACGGCTACCGGCACGTGCACGCCCTCCTACTCGGACGAGCAGGCACAGAGCGGCACGCAATCGTTGTATACCGGGCGCCCCGGGTCGTCGTCGTCGGGCGCCGCCTGGTGGGAGGATGCGGGGTTCGGGCGTGACTTCGCGCTGGCGCTGTCGTTCTACGACGGTGGCGGCATTGCCGGCGGGGAATGGGGGTTCTCGATGGGCGAAGGGGATGTCGCAAGCATCGAGGCATGTGAACACGACATCTTCGGAATGACAACCTCTGGATCCGCGTACACCGGCTTCTCGCAGACGTGCGGCAATGGCTTCAACAACGCGTCGGGGACGTTGACCACCGGCTCCATGGGTTGGCACTCGCTGACGATCATCGCGTTGTACGCCGATGATTCGAGCGGGGTCGTGACGGTCTGTGTGGACGGGCCTGCGTGCTGGAGCGCGCCGTTCTCCGCCGCCCTCGGGTTCATTCAGGTGAACGACGACGATGACTCCTTCTTCGTGGATGATCTGACCGCGCGCGGCGGGTGAGCATCGCCACCGGAGCCTGGGGAGTACGTCGCCGTCCAAAAATAACGGACGCATTCGGCCGCCGTCGCATCCACGATCGCTGCGTTGCTCATCGCTCACATACTGGCGTATGCTCGCCTTGGGCTCGCGGCGCGCCGATGTCCTCGGTGCTGCCAGTTATTTTTGGACGGCTCCTTACTACCCCACAGGCGCGAACATACTTGACACGTCAAGCGCGGTGGGAGGCGTTGAGGGTTGCACGCCGCCCCCCCGTTCTGATCGGGGATCGCCAGCGGACAACGCTCGTTCGTGGACATGGTGCGCTGGGTCATCGGACAGACATCGTTCCCCGCACATCCCGCGCCGGCCCGACCAACCTCCGCCCGTCCGCGTGCTCGACGGCAACGCGGCCATCCGGCTGCACCGACACCGACAAAAACCCGTTGTGAATCGCCCGATGATGGGCGCCGCAGACCACCAGCAGTTTGCCAAAGTCGTGCCTCCGCCACTCGACCCAAGGCTCCGTGTGGTG
>CAMAWH010000058.1 GCA_945861635.1 Klebsiella pneumoniae
GGCGGCGGCGGCCTCGGCGGCGCCGGGGGCGGCGGGAACGGACCCGGCGGTGGGTCCGTCGGCGCGGGCGTTGGCGCGGCGGGTGGCGCGGGCGTTGGCAGCGGAGCGGGTGTGGGGGCGGGGGGCGGAGTTGGCAGCGGGGAGGGCAGGGGGACGGGCGTCGGGGGGGTAGGCGGAGTTGGCAGTGGGCCGGGCGTCGGGGCGGGGGGCGCCGGCGAGGGCGGCATCGGAGCCGCCAGCCGGTCGAGCGTCGTGAGCGCGGCCTCGACGTGTCTGCGCACGTACTGCCGCGATTCGCCTGCCAGCGCGACCTTGAGGGGTTCGACCGCCTGCCGCACGTCCAGCCACGCGAACATATCGGCACAGGGCGCGAGCGCGTTCGGGTAGCGAATGGCGGAAACGCACGCATCCGGAATGCGCGCGTTCAGTTCCACCAACGCCGCTCTGGCGTCGTCATAGGCGAAGCTATTCGGGTTGCCGTGTTCAACGATTCGGAGCGACTCCTTGAGCTGGCCGCGGAGCACGCGAGCGGCGTACAGGCGCTTCGAATTGTCCTCACCTGCAAGGTCGCCGAGGTATTCCGCGGTTGTTTTTGCAGGAGCGGCGGTCGGCGCTTCTTCGCCTTCTACGGCCAGGGCGCGCGTCGCAAGCCATAGGATGCTCAACATTCTGCGCCTCTCCCGCGGAGTCCTATCCCGGCCTCCGCCATGCGTCGCCGGTCACCGGGACCTCCGGTGAGCAACCGCGCGGGCGCCCACGCACGGGGCCACCGGTCGCGCCAGATCGGGCCGCGGCCAGCCACGCCGGGATAGTCAGCGGACCCGAGGCCCCCATGTCCGACCCCACCGCTGAGAATGAGGTTCAACGCTCCTTCGAGGCGTCGCCCGAGGTGCGCCCGCATGGAATCACCGGTTTGGAAACTCCGGAAGAGTTGATCGCCTCGGCATTTCCCGCGTTCGTTGGGCGTCAGGTGCGGGACGCCTTTCGGCTGATGCGGCGCAGCGTTGTCGAGGGCAACACCATCTTCACGACAATGTCGGGCGCGATGACGCCGGCCGGCCTCCATCGTTCGTGCATCGTGCCCATGATCGAACGGGGAATGATCGATTGCCTCACGACGACCGGCGCCAACCTCTATCACGATGCCCACCGTGTTCTCGGCTTCCGACTTCGTGAAATCGCGCCGGATGCGGGCGATACCCGGCTGCGAGAGGCGCGGATCATTCGCATCTACGACATCGCCTTTCCTGAAGACGTCCTGCTCAAGACGGATCGCCTTTTCGGCTGGCTGATGCTGCGGCCGGAGTTCCAGAAGCGCCTCACGACTCCGGAGTTGCACAACCTGTTGGGTGCGGCACTCTACGAGATTGAGGCGCGGATTGGCGTGGACCAACACTCGCTTTTGGCGACGGCTTGGAAGCATGCCGTGCCGATTTTTTGTGGTGCCCCGCAGGACGGGTCGATTTTCCTGAACGCCGTAAAGTTGCGCGCGGTCCTCGGCGATAAATTCGCCATGGAGATCGACGTGAACCGTGACGTCTACCAGATGGCGGCCGTGCAATGGATGGCGCAGTGTGAGGGGCAGACGTCGGTGTGGATCCTCGGCGGTGGCGTGCCGAAAAACTACACGCTGCAGGGCGAGCCGACGCTTTCGCAGATCCTGGAGCTGGACGCCCGCGGGTTCGATGTGGACGTGCAGTTCTGCGTCGATCCGGTCGACAACGGCGCGCTTTCCTCCTGTCCCGCGGGAGAGGGGCACACGTGGGGAAAGGTCAGTGCGGAATGCGTCGAGCACTCCTCGGTGTACGTCCATTGCGATGTCACAGCGGTGTTACCGTGGCTCGTGCACGGACTCTTTGCGGCAGGCCTGCGTCGTGAGCCGCGCCGGCTGTATGATCGGCTGGCGGCGGCAGTTGCGACGCTGGATTCCGAGGTCGCGGCGCGGCGGGAAGGGATTCTGGCGGGTGCGTCGGCGGCGCCGGAAGAGGTTGGATAGCGGCCCGCACCGAAGGACCAGCGTCTTTCGGTACATCGCCCGTTTTCGCCGCTGCTGCGCGTCCGCTGGCTCGGCGCGCGTCGGGCGTAGATCGTCGCCCGGTGTCGTGGTCGCGCGGTGCGGTGCGTCGCGCGACGGGGGCGGAGCGGCTGGCGAGATTGGTTGCGGAAGACGGGCGGGAGTGCCCTGGTTGTGGAGGTAAAATACGGCTGCGCGCGAGCCGCGACGGCGCGCCCGTTGCGACGCATGCGTGCGCGCCCACCCGTTTCGCGGGCCGCCGGATGTTGATTCAGCCGGGCGATGACCGGGGGCGCACACCGAACGCGGGGCCCGGCGAGCGGAGCCCTGCGGCCAGGGGTGAAACGCTGAGGAGCAAGGCGGTATCAGGCTCGCATTCACACCTATGGCAAGCCGCGTGACGAGGAATCGGCGGCCGGAGGAGGTCAGGCAGCCACCCGGATGGGGATATAGCCTCAGAAAGTGTGCCCCCCGGATACGTCATTTTCTTACCCGTCCTACACACGATGGGCGTATCCTGCGAATGCCTATTCCCGTCAACCGTCCCTCGTGCTCATTCACTGGAGGTTTTCATGTTTCTCTCTCTCTCTCGCGCTCCAGATGCTTGGCAATGCCCGAGCGGGTTGCCCCTCGGCTTATAGTTCGTATGACTGCACGGACAGCCATGCCCACGACTATTGCTCCCGGAGCGGGTCGGTCTACAACTGCTCCGCCACGATCCCGCCATCCACGAACAACACCTCCATGTACGCTACAACCGACACAAGCGACAGCACCTACAATGTCTACGGAAAGGACTCCGAGTCTGCCCCGTTCTGCTGTTCCGTTGCTCAATCGCTCGTGACGAGTCTCGTGATCACCGAAGGCGGGGGCAACAACTACGTGTTGGAGGAGTACTACAGCAGTTCGTCTGGCAACCTGTCCCTCTGCGGCGGAACCTCCTTCGCCGTCGGGTTCTTCGTTACGGTGTACGGCGGGGGGGGTAACGACACGATCGGTGGCTCGCCGGCGACCGCATGCCCGTACCTCTGGGAAACTTTCTACGGCGGGTCGGGCAACGACGTCATCGTGGGAGCAGGCAGAACGACGAACATCTACGGCGAGGGGAGCGCAACGGGCGGCGACTGGTTGATCGACAGCGGAGACGCCTCCGACTCCGACACGATCTCATGCACGCTCGATGGCGGCGACGGTGTCGACACGCTTGAGAGCGTCAACGACCTCGGCACCACGATGTACGGCGGCCCGGGCGATGATGAGATGTGGGGAGGTGACGGCCCCGATAAGATGTACGGAGGTCCGGGAGACGACGGCATGTCCGGCGGCCATGGAGACGACGAAATGCATGGTGACGCCGACGACGACATAATGGGTGGCCACGCCGACGCCGACAAACTCTACGGCGGAAGTGGCGACGACGTCCTGTGCGGGGCAGCCGGGGACTACAACGAGATGTGGGGAGGCGACGATGACGACATCTTGGACGGGACGGGGATCACTGACAAAACGGGCGGCGGGTCCGGCACGGATACGTGCGACTCGGCCACGACCTACGATGCAGCTCCTTCCTGCGATTCGCTCAGCGCTCTGAGCTACCAATGCGGCAGCTACTGAGATTGAGCGACATCGGCTTGCGGCCGGCGGTGCTGTTCCCGTTGCTCGGGTGCATCGACAACAGTGTTGCTCCCGCGCACTCCGCCGCGAGGGTTCCCGTCCGCGACGACACCGGTGATTCGGCTTGGTCCCCTGACGATGCATGTCCGGCAAGTGAACCGCCGGATCGAACGGTGGGTCGCTCGGGCGCCTGCACCCTGCCCACGCCGGACTGGAACCTCACCGTGAAATGGTATTGGAACGCTCCGAATCATTGGCAGCGGGAGGCGCATGTCGGCCGGTTTGAGGACTCGAACGGAGACGGCGCCGTGACTGTTCTCGATGACATGCAGGTCCTCTTGAACGACTCCGCGTGGGGCCGAACCGACAATCCGATGTTCGTACTGTCTGGAACGGGTACGGTTTTGCGCGCGGACAATGCGCTCGCCGGCTGGGGCATGTACGCAACGGTCGGCGACGCCGACCCGTCCCGACCGGGGATGGAGTACCTGATGGCGGGCCTCTCCTCGGATGCTGCGGTGTTTGCGGCGGCCGCCGGCGGGCCGGGTACGCTGCTGTACCTGGTTCCGCTCGACGTCGACAGGTCTGCTGCAGGCGGACAACCGTTCTTGGCGGACCTCGACGCAGATGGGTCGCCAGACGTTCTCGGGTCAGCGGGCGTGAATTCGGCTTTGGACGGCCGTCTGTTGTTCACAATCCCGGCGTCGGACGTGGGCGGCGTCCGTGCAGTCGCCGCCGATCTCGATCTCGACGGCCTCCCTGAGATCGTAGCGGAGTTGAATTGGGAACCTGCCATCCTCGACAATGCGGGCCGACTTTCGGCCGTCTGTCCGATCCTGGACACCCTCGAGACAGTGGCGGGGAACATGCTGTTCGCGATTGGCAACCTCGACGACGACCCAGAAGGTGAGTTCGCCGTGGCCCGCCCCGGCGTCTTGGCGATCTGCGAGGCGGACGGGGCGATCGGCCACGCTATCTCAACCGGTTCAGCGAACGCGACGAACGTCGGCATCGGCGAGCTGACGGGGGACGACATTCCCGAGCTGATCGTCGACGAGTCCAGGTCGGACGAAGCCATTCCCGTCAGCGTGGCGGCGTATGATCGCAACCTGAGCCTACTGTGGCGGCACACGATGTCGGCGGGCGACGGCAAAGCACCGTTCGCGGTTGCGGACCTCGATGGCGACGGTCTCCACGAGATCCTCGTCCACCGCGCCAGTGGCGGGCTCTTGATCCTCAGCCACGACGGCACTGAACTGGCGTCGATCGCCGGTTCCGCAACCGGGGGACAGGACGGACCGATCATCGCGGACATCGACGGCGACGGGCTCGCGGAGATTCTTGTTGCGGGGGAGCAACCGACCCTGACGGTCTACACGAACGATGCGGGTGGGTGGCCGGTCGTCGGCGCCTCGGACCCCTGGCCATCTACCGACCATTTCCCCGGCGATCGCAATCTCGACGGCACACTGCCCGATCC
Organism: Klebsiella pneumoniae; assembly: GCA_945861635.1. Lineage (GTDB taxonomy): Bacteria > Myxococcota_A > UBA796 > UBA796 > SXON01 > CAMAWH01. The sequence continues at coordinate 5,109 of CAMAWH010000058.1, forward strand.
GGGGGATGTTCACTGGCTCATTCCAGGGCACAACGTTTGGCAGGGCTTGACGCCGGGTCGGGCGGCACTCCCGGACGTCGGAGTGGAACTAACGGATGCCTGCTCCGACGATTGCCGTTCCACGGTGATCACGGCCTACGTCTCCAACCACGGGGACGCGGACGATCCGATGCCGATCACCATCGAACTATCGAACATCGATGATGGCACCATTCTCGACACCGCGGTGCTCGACGGCATCCCGGTCGGCGGCAGCTTGGCCGTCGAGTTCCGCGTGGCCAGTGATGCGGTCGGGACGGGCGTGCGCGTTGTGGCCACGGGCGCCTGGGCCGAGTGCGGTGATGTACCCAACGACGCGGTGCTCACGGATCTACCCTGCCGATGAAGCTGTGGGTCATGCCGCCAGGTGGCGGTGTCCTGTCCGGAGTGCATGGTTTCCTTCGACCGTCATCGAAATCGTCATCGACGTGATGAGCAAAAAACGTCAACCGAAATTACGGAAGCGGCCCGTCCGAACGCTATTGTTCTTGGTCTGAACCGGAGCACGCTGAAGCGGTGAGCCTGCGGGTCGACGGTCGCCCGGCCTGGCCCGTGTCGAACTCTCCGTTCCGCTCAATCGTCCAATTTCTCAATGTACCGAAAGATCGTCCTCGGATCGACATCGAGGTCCCGTGCCGTCTGTGCCTTGTTCCATTGGTTCGCGTCGAGCGCCCGCTTGATGTAGTCCTTCTTGAATTCCTCCTCGGCCTCCGCCAATGTCTTCACCGCGAACTTTTCGGCCGTCGTCGTGATGCCGAGATCTTCGGGCACCAGGTCGCGCCGGTCCGTCATGATGACTGCCTTTTTGATGCGGTTCTCCAACTCCCGGATGTTGCCCGGCCAGTAGTAGGAGCGCAGTGCATTCTGGCAGCCGACCGTGAAACTCCGCGCCTTCGATCCGTATTGTTCGGCGTACTTCGTCAGGAGGAATTGGGCGACCTGCAGGATGTCCTCGCCCCGTTCACGCAGAGGCGGCAGGGAAATCGTGACCTCGTTGAGGCGGTAAAACAGGTCCTCGCGGAAGTTGCCGGACTTGATCTCTTCGGCCAGATTCTTGTTCGTTGCACTGACGACGCGGATGTCGAGCGGTATCGACTTCACGTCTCCCACGCGCTCAATCACGCGCTCCTGGAGGACACGCAGTAATTTTACCTGGAGGTTCATCGGCATTTCGCCAATTTCGTCGAGGAAAATCGTTCCGCCGTTGGCCGCTTCGAACCTGCCGATTTTATCCGCTACCGCGCCGGTGAACGCGCCCCGCTTGTACCCGAACAGCTCGCTTTCGAGCAGGTTTTCCGGAATCGCTCCGCAGTTGATCGATACGAACGGCTTGTTCTTCCGCGCGCTGATTCGGTGCACTTCCTGCGCAATCAGTTCCTTGCCCGTTCCGGTTTCGCCGAGCACGAGTACGCCGAGGTCACTGGGGGAAACCTTGCGGAGAACCTTGAACACTTCCTTCATGGGGGCACAACTGCCGATCATGCCGCCCTGCGAAGTCTGCCGGAGTTGATCCCGCAGATTTCGGTTGGTGACCGTCAGTTCGTCGAGCAGAAGAGCGGTGTGTACGAGCATCGAGGCTTGCGCCGCAAATACCTCCAGCAACGCCAAATCCTGCTGGCCGAACAGATTTCGCACGCTGTCATTACCCAAGTACAAGACCCCGTGGAGTGCATTCCGATACGTCAACGGCACGCACATCACGCTCGACAAACGGAGATCCATTACGCTCGCCGCGGAGCGAAACGTGTCATCGTGCATCGCATCACTTACGATGAGCGACTTACGTTCTTCAATCACCCGCTCGACAATCGAGTCACTGACGCGAGAAATATCCAGCGTTTCTTTCCCGACATTGTGCGATGCGGCAAGCACACGCTCCCCGTCCTTGAACGCAATGAGAAAGCCCTTCTCCGCGCCGGTAATTCCCACGACCGCTTCCAACAGCTTTCGGAAGATGCGATCCTGCGAGGACTCCGCCATCAGATCGCGTGAAAACTCGGCAAGCTTGCGGAGACTTTCAACGTCACTCATCGGCTTGCCGGACACGGGCGCCGCCGCGCGAGGCTCTCCTTCTACCAGCAGCATGGTGAAGCGGCCAAAGGCAACTTCATCCCCAACTTTCAGGTCGGTGCTCCGAGCACGCTGTCCATTGATGGAAAACGTCGTGGCACGGTCGATCACCGACAGCGTGAAGTGATTGCCCTTTCGCAGCAGGTTCGCGTGGGTGGGCGCGAGTGAGGCGTCGGCGAGCACGATGTCATTTCCGTCCGCCCGCCCGATCGTGACGAGCGGCTTGCGGATCGCCAGGTCGCGGACGTCGCCGAGGGTGCCGTCTTTGCAACGAAAATACGCCATGGCTCGCGTCCTATCACGGTCCCGCCCCGGCGATCAGAAGCGGCCGCGCACCGACACCCCGCCGGGGGCGATCTGAACGTTCGCCCGCAACTTCCCGGCGCGTCGTTCGCCGGCGGACGCGGACGGCCTCCCCTCCGGCTGGCTCAACCATCGCGACGTTTCGACGGCCGCCGGCAGCACCAGACTCGCGATGGTGAGCGCACCCGTCACGTTCGTGGCCGTTTGCCATGCGTTCCACTCGGCCTGCGCCGCAATGTCTGATTCTGCGGTCGGCGCAATGGCGCTGAGGTGGGCCCAGAGCACAATATTCGTCGCGAATACGGCGAGTTGGGCACCGCCGACGGCGATGCCCATACCCGGCTCCTTGTGCACGTAATAGTACACCCCCCCGGGCGCGAAGCTCCAGATGGGAAACGGCCCGCGCGTTGCGGGCGGGGGGGGCGGCTTGGGCGGCACAACCGCGACTTGGCGCCGCGAAGCCCGAAGATCCTCGACGAATGCGCAAACGTCCGGCGGGTGCTCGAACGGATCCATCACGTAGTCGGGCGCCTCGTCGAGCAGAGCCTCGAAGACGGGGAGGGCAGCGCGGGTGTCGTCGGGCTTGAACAGGATCTCTCCGAGGTACGCCAATGCTTTTTGGCGAACGCCTGCCGGAATATCGGGGCCCATGCCGAGGAGGTATTGCAAACGCCGACGTGCTTCCGACGACTTCCCCTGTACGTACATGCTGATGGCGTCGTCGAGGACGTCCTGGGGGGTCGGTAGGGGCGGCGCAACGACGACCGGCGCGGCACTCTCGCCGGGCGCTTCGACTGGCGGTACGCCGCTTTCTGGTGGCGCGTCCGATTCCGTCTGGCGCGGGGCCGTTTCCGATGGCACGTCAGGCGCCGCCCCCACGGGTTCCGTGCCCACGGGTTCGGCCGCGATGGCCGCCGCGAGGCCAGCAACGCAGCCGAGCATCCCAATCATCGCCCGCAAGGTACGCCAGCGGTGCGGTGCGGTCAAACGCCGCTGTCGGCGCCTGTGTCCGCCGCCGTGTCGTCTCCGCCCGAATCTCCGCCTTCGCCCGTGTCACCCCCCGTGTCGCTGCCCGTGTCGTCCGTATCGGGCACCATCGCGTCGGGATCGATGCGTACCCGGAAGACGCCTTCCTCGCCGCTCAACGTGCGCGCGAGCAGCTTTTTCGTGACGTAATCGCGCAGCTCGACGAGGGCGTAGGCGACCCCGACGCCGTCCGGGTCGTAGACCGTTCCCGTCACGTCGACCCCGGCGCGCAGCATGACGTCGGCGCTGGTCTGTCCGGCGGAGATGTCCTGGTGCTCGACGGCACCGGAGTCCGGGTTGAACGGCGAGATCTCCAGATCAAAGGCGCTGTCGGGGAGCTCTGCGAAGGCGTACTTTCCCTCGTCGTCGGTTGTCGTGGAGAAGACGAAACCGCCGCCACCCTGCTGGGTTGCATTGATCGTCGCCTTTGCCGCCGGATCGCCCGCTTCCGTGTACACCTGTCCGGCCAACCCCCGGGGGCCATCCAGGCGAATATCGCCAATGGGCAGGCCGTCTGCGCCGATTACGACACCCGTGAGGCGCGCGGGTGTCGCCGTGCGTCGGTTGGAAGGCGGTACAATCTCCAGCGTGTACACTCCCGGAAGCAGGTGTACGGCAAAGTTGCCGTCGTCTTGGATGGTGACCGAAAGGTCTACAACGCCGCTGCTATCGACGAGTGAGGTGGACACTGCGTGTACGCTGGCTTGCGACACGGGCTCCCCCGACACATCATCCAAAATGCGGCCACTGAGGAGTACGTCCGCGACGCCGCCGACGTCGACGGACGCCTCCGCACCGTTCTCATCTTCGACCGTCACCGCCACGTCCACCGCCGCCACCAGGAGCCCGCCTGTGCCGGCGTCGGAGACGGTCTGGATGACGTAGTCGTATCCGGGCAGCACGCGCGCAACGTACCAGCCCGTCGAGTCCGTCGTGAACGCGCTGCTCACGATGGTTCCGTCGGCACGGCGAATCCGCAGTGGAACGCCTGCGAGGTGGTTTCCGTTGCGGTCCGTAACCCTGCCGTACAGCGGGGCGCCCGGAGCGATGACCTGCGACCAATCAGCATCTCCTGTTACCGCGGTGAGCGCGAGCGAAAAGGGCGTTGCCGTTGCGTCGGCGGGGACGATCCGCACGGCGTAGTCGGGGGCCTCGGGAACGGAAAGGGAGAACGTCGCATCTCCGTTTTCATCGATCGCCACCCGGGTTGCGGCGCCCTGAAGGTGGTTTTCGTCGATGATCGCGTCGAGCGACCCGATCACGGCCTCCGGCGTCGTCGGCGCGCCACCCCAGCCGTGGATCACTTCTCCCGTCAGCGTTCCCGACAGCGTTGCGGTGGGGGCGAGCACGAGACTCGCGTCCGCGTAGACAGAGCCGTTTGGTACGAGCACGAAGCTCTGTGGGAGCAGATTCTGCGGCCCGCCGGAAGGGAAGATGTCCGCCCGAACGGTGCCGTTCGGGACATCTGCGCCGATCCGCTCGTCGGTTGCTGCCATGGGGAATGCGTCCCCTGAGCAACCGAACATCGTAAGCGCGACGAATAGGTGGGTGAGGATCATTGAACCGGAACCTCGATGGGCCATCGACGCGAAGTGCTCTGGTGCTCGTCATCCTCCACCGTGACTTCCAACACCTGACCGTCCAATTCCGGCTCCCATGGAATCGTCACGGAGCTGCCGCGCTTCACCAGTGCCGCCGTGCCGCATTCGATGTGCTGGCCGCACGACCACGAGTAGGCCACCTCGGCGCCCTCGGGATCGTAGGCCTTGATCCACACGGTTGTGCCATTCGATCCGATGGAGATCGTCTGACCGCTTTCCGGGTAGCCTGCGTCGATCACGGGGTACTTGTTCTCAGGAAGGAGGGGGCGCGATTGGAAGGAGAAACAACCGCTTGCCAGTACGAGAAAGCAAGGACCGGGCCAGCCAGAAAAGAGCGCGATCTCCGCCGATCTGCCGGCGGCCCACGCCCGCGACCACGACCTCAGCGTCACGGCAGCCCCGGCGGCGGGGTGAGGGGCAGGCCCGGCGGCTGCCGAAGGGGCAGAAAAACCGGCTTTCCGGGAGATGTTGGGCCCAACTTCTCTTCAAAGGTGTTGATGGGCGGCGGGCATTCGTAGCGGATCACAGTGTTCGCGGCCGGGTCGGTGGCCTCGGGGTTTCCAGCGACCCCGCTGATGACCCCGTATTGGAAGTCGCCGATGGTGAGCTTGCAGTCACGCGGAAGCACGCTTTTCACGATGAACGTGACCGGGAGGTGTCGGAGGTTGACGTCCACCGTCTTCAGCTCCCCCTCGTAGAGTTGGAGCGCAACGACCTGCGGGTCCGCGCCCTCGTTGAGCAATTCCAGCTTGTGCGGTCCGGCCGGAAGTTCAATCGGCCGCTCTGGCGTTCCGATCCACGTTTCGTAGGGTTTCGAACTGCGAGAATACCCGATGGTCTTTCCGTCTACTCGGATTTCCAGCACAGTGTGTCGGGGATTGGAGAGCACGACGCGCGCGGTTTTGCTCGGCGGCGGGGTCGGCGGGAGCAAGCGCGCGGCAGCCGCCGCGCTCGACGTCGGCGTTTTCGACCGCGGCGGCTTCGACGCTGTCAACGCGGCCCCGGGCGGCGGCAGCAGCGGGCTGCGCGGGGAGACGGCCGGGCGAGCGGCGAGCGGAGTTGCCGGCGTCGGTGTCGGGGTTGCCTCGGCGAGGGGCGCGAGTGCTGGAGCTTCGACCGAGAGCTGCATCGTAAGTAAAATTGCGCTTGCAAGGCCGGCGAAGCACGTGGCGACGATCACCGGCGTGACCCAGCGTGGTCTTTTCCGCTGCGGAACCGGCTGATGCAGGGATTGAATCAGCTCCATCACTTCCGGTTGATCGTCGTCGATCGACAACAGCCGATTGAACAGCTGCAGTGCCCCGAGATGGTCACCGACCGCGAGGCGGCTCTTGCCCTTTTCCAGCAGTTTGGCACGTAGGTGGGCGCCCAAGGCGTCGGTGCAGTCCTTCGGGGTGACCAGGTAGGTACGTAGGTTGATTGCAGAATGTTCGGGAGAGAGATCCAGATCCGCGAGTGCGGCCAGCAGCGCCGCTCGGCAGAGCGTCGCGTCGGCGTATCGATCGTCGGCCTTGGGTTGGAGCAACCGATCGATGACGCCGGCAAGGCCCGGGGACACGTCCGGCGCCAATTCGAGCACCTCACTTCGATTTCCGTCGATGATATTCCGAAGGATCACACTGGCGTTCGTGCCGGCGAAGGGTGTGCGGCCGGTGACCGCGTGGAACAGCACCGTGCCGAGGCTGAACATGTCACTCCGGCCATCCAACGGCTCGTCCAACGCCTGTTGCGGGCTCATGTAGGCGGGCGAGCCCAGAAGGGATCCGTCCAGCGTGATGTGGCCTTCGTCGAGAACTCGGGCGACACCGAAGTCCATCAGTTTCACGCGACCATCTCGCCGGATCATCACGTTCTCCGGCTTGATGTCGCGATGGATGATGCCCTGCGCATGGGCAAACGCGAGGGCGGCGCACAGATCCGCACCGAGCATCTCCGCAAGTTCGGAGGGTAACCGGCCCTGATCCTCCAACATCGTCTGCAGCGTGACGCCATCGACCAACTCGGTGACGATGTAGCAGTCATCCCCCGCCTGACCCGAATAATCAAGGATGTTCACGATGTTTTGGTGCGACAGCCTGCCGACGGCCCGAGCTTCGCGATTGAACCGTTCCCGGTTGCGACTCGACGCGCTCAGGTGCGGGTGGAGAATCTTGATGGCGACTTCCTTGCCGATGGCAAGGTGCCGGCCGCGGTAGACGGTTGCCGTAGCGCCCTCACCGAGCTTTTGGAGCACCTCGTACTTGTCGATGACGCTGCCGATCACAGGTCCGCCTGACGTACTGTACACCCGCAACGCACCTACAACTGCCCTACTTCGCGCCGATCACTGATCAAGCCGGACTCGAGCAGGTGGACGAGGATGACGCCCGCCGTTTCTTCGACCGCGCGCGACGTGACGTTGATAACCGGCCATTGCCGGTTGCGCCGAAACAATTGCTCTGCATACTCCAACTCGGCAAGGATGTAGTCGAGGTCTCCGTAGGACGAACGATCACGCAAGCGCATGGTGCGCAGCCGCTGCTTGCGGATCTGCTGCAACGAATCCGCGTCGATGGTGAGGGCGAAAACCCTGTGGGGATCAACCTCGTAGAGCTCTTTCGGGGGCTCGTGGTCCAAAACGATCGGAACGTTGGCGACCTTGTACCCTTTGTGGGCGAGAAAGACGGAAAGCGGCGTTTTGGAGGTGCGTGACACGCCCGTCAACACGATGTCGGCCTGCGCCAAAAGGCGCGGATCCTTGCCGTCGTCGAGCTTGACGGTGAACTCGATGGCCTCGATCCGACGGAAGTATTCGGCGTCTGTCTTGTGGAGTAGGCCGGGCATCGACTGCGGCCGCTCTCCCAACCATCCGGAAAGCCCGGTGATGAGCGAGCCAATGACATCGATCTGGAGGATGCGAAACGCCTTCGACAGCTCGTGGGCGAACGAGCGTTGCTCAGCGCTTACCAGCGAAGTGACGACGAACGCCCCCTGCAACGCCGCTTGTTTAAGGATTCTCTCCAGCTGTTCCCGGTCGGAAACGTTGGGAAATACCTGAACGGGCACCCGCGCGCCGTCGAATTGGCGCAGCGCCGCGCGGGTGACACGCGTGGCGGTGTCACCCGTCGAGTCGCTGATGATGAAGAGGGGGCGCTCGCTGTCGCTCATGTCGAACCCGTCTATCGCGTTGCGCTACATTCGCGCCGATGCGCATCATCGACCTGTCCCGCCTATTGCCCGGCCCGTTCGCGACGCTTTGCCTGCAGGGCCTGGGGGCGGACGTCATCAAGATCGAGGACCCCAAGGGGGGAGATTACCTGCGGCACTTTCCGCCGACGCTGCATGGGACGGGCGCGTGGTTCGCAGCGCTCAACCGAGGGAAACGGAGCGTGGCGTTGGACCTGAAGGCGCCCGAGGGGCGGGCGGGCCTGCTCGCCTTGCTGAGAGAGGCGGATGTTTTGGTCGAGAGCTTCCGTCCGGGAGTGATGACGCGGCTCGGGCTGGATCCGCTGGAGCTATGCGGAAAGTTCCCCACACTGGTGGTTGCGTCGTTGACAGGTTGGGGGCAGACAGGACCGCTCGCGGCGTTGCCGGGGCACGACATCGGGTTTCTCTCGCTTGCGGGAATGTTGGGGAGCGATCCACGCGTTCCGCGGATGCAGTGGGGGGATCTGGCGGCGGGCGGACTCGTGGCGGCGCTGCGTATTTTGGCCGCGCATCACGCGGGGAGCGGAGGGTGGCTGGACATCGCCATGCTGGATGGGCTGGTGGGCTTGCAGCAGACCCAGTTCGCCCAGCTGGTGGCCGGCGCCTCTGCCGATGAAATGCTGACGGGCGGATTTCCGGCGTACGGCGTGTATTGCTGTGCCGACGGGCGGTGGATCAGCCTCGGCGCGCTGGAACCGCAGTTCTCCGCGCTGCTGACGATGGCGGGGGCAGAGACGACCGCCGCCGGCCTTACGACGTTTTTCGCGCGGCGGCCGCGCGACGAGTGGATGGAATTGCTCGGAGACGCCTGCGTCGTTCCCGTGCTTGGACTCGACGAAGTCGCCGCGCATCCGCACGTCGCGGTTCGGGGTTTGTTCGACGCGTCCGGACTCCCATTTCCGCCGACAGGTCCGGTGACCGGCGCCGTTCCCGCGCTCGGCGCGCACACGGCCGACGAATTGGCACGCGCGGGTTACCGGACGACATGATTCCGCAAGCGCCCATCACCTTCGCCGCGGGAGAGTGGTTCTTCTTCCTGCTCGCGAACGCAATCATCACGTGGATCTGCGCACCGCGGCTCCTCGGAGACGTCCGACGTTGGATTGCCGGCGGAAGAGAAAAGGCGTTCGAGGCGGGAAAAGGGAGGGAGTGACGGGGCGGGGCGGGAAGGGGCGCGTGCACACTGAGTTGGGCCACCCTCCGGCGCTACGGGTCGACGCAATCACTCCAACCGTCACCGTCGAGGTCAGTACCCTCATCGATGACGCCATCGTAGTCGTTGTCGATGCCGTCGTACTCGCTGTTGCACCAGTATGCTTGGGCGCCGGTGTCAAAAGTAAAGGTGTTTTCGGTTCTCACCCAGTCGGCGTGGTCGAACGTGACGAGGAAGTCGTCGATGCCGCCCGTGTCCAGCTCGGCGTGGACAAATATGTTGCCACGCCACGCGCCGGGTCCCGGATCAAGTTCGCTCGGCGCTTCCGCGCGGTCGATGCATAACCAGGCATACGTGTCAGAGTGTAGGCTCGTCGAGTAACTCCTGACTCCGTCTGGATCGGCGGTGACCGATTGCTTGACTGTATGCGATCCGGGCCACTGAAGCTCGGGTGAGCCCGTGCGGGCAACCTCAGAATGCCATCCACCGGAATCAAAAGCGGCACACGGCTCCGGCCACGGCGGGCTCCCCACACACGGCGGCTGCATGGGGCGATCACTAACGAAGGCCGCACCAAAATAGTGGGCGGACGCCCCCCCACCGGGCGAGCCATACCGAAAGCGATCGAAGGACACCCACTCCGTCGTCACTTCTCGTACCTCTGGCAGGTAGGTGCACGCCTCCCGGGCTACTGCCTGAGGCACGGAAGCGGCGCAATTCGATCCATCGAATGCGTCTTCAGCCAGTTTCTCCACGACACGGACGGGATCCTCCCCCCACCCGAGTGGTTTTCCCTCCGCCAAGCCGGCACACGGATCGTCGCAACCCGCCAGCCAGGCCCAAATCACTTCTTGCTCCCAAATACAAGCACCGGCACTGGAAAAGTGAGCGACGCCGGTTCGACGTCCGCAAGCAAGTACCATTCGGCCCCAGGCGGCTGGGCCCGGACCGGCACACTATCCCAACCCGGCCAGTTCCAGATCGGCAGTTCATTCGCCACGAAGCCGTTGGCGTCCACGCGCTTGGGATCCCTGACCACGTCCGCCGTCAGCGAGAGGCGGAGGAAGTCAGCGGCGATCTGGTTGCCCACGCCGACCGTATTCGTTCCGCTTTCCATCTGGTCGCGCCACGCGACAGCGGCCGTTCGCCACCGTTCTGTGCCCAGCAGGAACCCCGCGGACGAGTCCAACCGTACGACGAGGCTCCCCGCGCCCCGTGTCGCGACGCTGACCGCGTTCGCGCGCGAAAGCAGCCACGAGAGTCTGCGAAACGTGAGCCACGAGGAGCGTCGACTGGCGTCCTCGTCTACTGTGAACGCCGGGTCGCCGCGCCGCTTCACGTCGCGACGGAGCCCCATGGCAGAAAATGACGTCCACCTGGTTGTGGCAACGCTGGACTCGATGGTGTGCCAGGCCACAAACTCGGCGCCACTGCCGATTCCGATGAGCACGCGCCGTGCCAACATCCCGGCCTGAAATCGCTCGTCCGTGCCCGCGTACCAAGCGGCGTCGTGGGCCGGCGTGATGGCGGTATCGGCCGGCTCGGCCGCCGGAAAGCCAAGTTCGGGGATCGCCCACGCCAGTTCGATCCCGAAATCCGTCGTGAGTGGCCGAACGACCTGTTCGATAAACTCTCCGCACTCTGCTGCAAAGATGTCGTCGGAACAGTAGCCGACCTCCTTCTTCGAACCCATTTGGTTGTAGTGATGGTAATAATGGAAACTGACGGCGTGCAACAGGCGGTCGTGGCCCAGGACCGTGTCTGGTGGCTCCGGTGGCCAAAACCAACCGGCAGCGGCGCAAGTGTTCGCCCAATCGAACGCCGAATAGCGGAAGTCGTGGGTGGTGGAGGTCAGCCAACTCAGGAGCGCCTTGCTGCCGCCGCTGCGCCGCGTTTCCACCGCCTCTGCGTACACCTCAAAACGTCCGCCGATCTGTTGCAAGTAGGGTCCGCACGCATGGTGCAACCAATCGAGGCGGGTCAACCACTCGTCTGTGCCATCCTCAGGGCTGATTCGCGCGGCGTAGCTGGCGAGACCCGCCGCCATGAAGCGAGCATCGGTCCATCCCTGCGCCACCGAAGATGCGACGAGAAAGTGAAATCTCCCGTACTCGGCCGCACCGTCCGTGTCCGCGGTATTCGTCCCGTCGGGGGCCGCCTTCTTCCAGCACACGTCCATTTCGTTTCCGCACTCGACGTAGGGGATCGTCGCCCCGAGCGGTTGGCCGGTGATCCCCTCGATGAGCGGCCGGATGAGCGCGAGGAATTCTCCAAATGCCTGACCGAACGCCGCGACGGCCAACTGCTTCCGGCGGGCAACCTCGTCCGCATACTCGTCGTCGTCGCCGGGGCGGATCAGGAGTGCAAATTGGTGGTACGCGAGTGCATCGGGCGTCACGGTTTGGTACGTCATTAGCATCGGCTCGATCTGGGTTTCTGCCCAATAGAACTCGTCCCAACCGGCCTCCGTTACGATCACGGCACGCGCCTGATGGCGCACCGACTGCGCGCTCGATAGATGCGCGTTGATTTTTTTCAGGTTCGGTTGACCATCGGACCCATTTGCCGGATCGACGACCCCCTCATCCGTCGGCCGCCACCCCCCTCCGTAGGTGAAGACCGTGGGAATGATCCGAACGCCTGCAAGCGCACACGCCACTACCGCAAGTCCAAACGGTGCAAACGCCAGATAGTAGTCCGCTACCAATCGCGCATAGAGGTCGGCCGGCGGCGGGATTACGGCGTCCGCTCGCAGCATGGCCTTCCGGGCCGCCGTTGCGGCATCGTCCGTCGGGTCCTCGGCCTCGTACGGAAACACGTAGCCCCAGATGGGGTCGACGCCTTCGGGTTGCCGAATCACGCCGCAGCCGGCCGCCGCGAGATCGCCGATGACATTGAACAGGTCGCCGTACTGCGCGACCTTCGCGTCGTAGTCAACGTCGCCAGGCGAAACCATGCGGGGACGATTCACGCCCAGGCGTCGGCAGGGTCGGGTGTGGTCCTCACCGGTGGGCCTCGGCGCGCTTCCCGTCAGGGACAACGGAGGCGGTATCGTGCCGACGGTGACGTGGCGCTTCTGTTCCTCTGGGGCCACGCCCTGCGCGTACACGGCTTGTTCCTCGGCTCCGACTTCGTCCGACGAATCGTCCGCCTGTGACGGACCATTGCCCGACACGGAAGCCGACCCGCTCACCCGCCGCTGAGCCGCAGCTAAGGCGAGTTGTTCAAGCCGGGGCTCCAGCATTTCGCCGATCCGGGCGTCTACCCATCCCGTGTCCCGCAGGCGCCGCACAATGGCGGCCACCGAGGGGGCACGACCGCGTTTGCACTCCACTGCAAACGGCTGAAGATCGGCACCGGAACGCCAGACGCCAGCACGACGGTCGTAGATCCGGGCGGATGGGTCCAACTCGCGCCCCGCCTCAGCAGCAGAACGGTCGGCAGGCCACGCCCACCGACACGTCGCCCTTGTCCCCTGCGACTCCGCCCGTCTTGGCGTGGTACTGGAGGAGCAGGCGGATGCGGCGGCGGCCCAATCGCGTCCGATCCGTGAAGACGACGGGAGCGGGGTACGACGCGGCGTTGACTTCCGCAACCACGACGTCGCCGTCCACGGGCTGCGTCCATTCGCTGTCCTCGTATTTCCACTGAATGAGCACGCGGCATCCGAAATTCGCTGTGCTGACATTCCGTAGTTCGACGTGGACGATGATTTCCTGAAGCGCTGGCCCGAGCAATTCCAGTTCGGCGCATTGCAACACCTTTTGATCCCACACGGTGTTTCCCACCGAAATCGCGATGACCGTCTCGCGAACCAGCAGGTCAAACCAGCGAATCCCGCCGGGAAGGCTGACGCCCCCCCCCGAAAAACCATCCTTGAACGCCATTTGTTCACCCCGTGAAGCACCTCGTGCCGGGAGCGGCCCGAGATCGATACGGTACCACATGCTGGCGAACGACGGCAAATCGCGCCCACGAAACTCCGGAACGCTCAGCGCAACCGACCACGAGGCCAGGAGCCGTGTCGATCGGCGAGGACGCCCCATCAGAACGCCTAGTTCCAGCGCGCCACAAGGCAGTTCGCCAGCATCGTGGCGTCTTTTGTCACCAACGGTACGTCGTCGGCGAGCGCGTGCGCGGCGATCATCCGGTCGAACGGATCACGCGTCCACGTCAGCGTTCCGGCGATGGCGATGACCCGGGTGAACGAACTCTCGGCGACCCGGAGGTCGATTCGCGCCTCCAGCGACGCCAACAACTCCAACGGGTGGCTGCGCAAACGGCCGACCTCGTGAAGCAGCATCAGCTCCAGACGAACCATCGGCGAAATCATCGGAATGCTGCGATTCAGGCGGTCGCGCAGCGTGAGCGGAAACCGTTCCAGATCCCCGTCATGCAGCCAAATTGTGGCGTGGGTATCGAGATGAATCACGGCGAGTCCGGCTTCCAGTACGACGACCAGTCCATGCAGACGATGCTGTCGGCGTCTCCAATGATCGAACTTGCACGAGGGGACAGCTTGTGCAGCCACCCCGCCGGACGATCTCCGATGACGCGCAGGATTCGGCCCTTCCGCTCGATTTCCAGGGGTTCGCCTGTTTCGAGAACGTGATCCAGCAGCGTGTAAATGTCGGCGCGGAGGGCGGAGGCGGAGACGGGCATGGGGCAGCGTACCCTCGTACGTGCGAGATGAAAAGACGTACGTGCGATAAAATCGATCATCCGTTGCTGGGACAGGCCGAAGTAGGGGGGTCTTGGCGAAGAAGTCGGACTTCGGTTGCGCGGCCTCGGCCGCCGCCCGCGCCGCTCGCCGCCCGCGCCGCGCGCAAGTGTCGAGCCGGCGAAACAAGCGGACGCCCTTCACGGCGGCCCCGAAAATGAACAATGAATCCCGCGATCTTCGATCAGCGCCTCGAACGCCTACCCCGCCATCTTCCACGTGCGCGCGTGAATGGCATTCCACGTTTCGAGGTACACCGCCTCCGCCGCCTCCTCAAGACGAGCCTTCCACAGCGCCGTGCGCCACATCCGCACGATCGGGTCACCCTCGGCGTAGCGAGCCAAATCTTCATCCGCCTGCTGAAGCAACGCATGAAGGTTTTCGTCCGCAACCTGAAGGTACTGGTCGGCAAGGGCAGTGCGGCTCATGTTCGCTCCACCCCCAACATAGACCGACCGGTCAGTATTTGCCAAACTGACGGGTCAGATTTTTTCAGATTGCGAGCGCGATCACCAAAAGCAGGGCGTTCAACATAAGGTGTCGACCGACACGGGCCGTCGCGTCCTCGTACGCGCCGCGATCCGCGATCACCCCGTCACGGTCGAGCAGCCGGCAGTCGTCCAGCGTCCAGATTTCCAGCGAAATGTAGTTCACCCAATACATGAAGAATATCACCGCTCGCGCCGATTCTACCTGCATTTCAGAGGTATCCCAACGCAGCGTAAAGGCCTCCGGCATCCCCGCGCCGGGGTTCACGGCCGCCGGCCACAGTGCCAAGAAGGCGAACACTGCGACGCCCAGGGTGATGCCGAAGCCGCCGCCAAACGACCGGTACACGCGCACGAGATCTTCCGTACGAACATGAGGAATTCGCGTACGACCGGCGAACAACAGCGCGAACAGGATGACCCCGCCGGCGTGCACGCTGCCGGAAAGCGTGAGTGCCCGATCGGCCACGGGCCCCAGCTGCGCCAAAATTGCGATCATGACCCCAGCCGCGCGACCCAATCCGCACCCGACGCGTTGGCGGCCGTTCCGTCCAGCAGCGCGTCAAACTCGCCGCCCCCGAACCGCGCCCGCGCCACCGCTTCCATGTCGCCTCCGCCGACCGTCCCGCGCGGCGCCGACCGACGTTCCGGCCACCACCCGCCGCGCGTCGTGTACAGCTTCACGGCGACCGGCAACCGCCAGCGGAACGCGTCGACTGCGTCTCCCGACAGCGCTGGACCGCCCGCGCGTAAAGCGCGCAGCACTCGATCCGCTCGTCCAGCGATCAGGGCCCGGATGTCCAACCCCGGCAACATGCCCTCCGCGCGCAACCGACGCGCCGTCGCAAACGGGCGCACGCCGAGTGGGCCTACGATGGGCGCCAGGCTCTCGACCGTTCCGAGTGTCGACTTCCAGTCGTGCAGCAGCTCAATGCGGGACGCAACACCCTCGATGTCGGCCGCCTTTTCGCCCACGTCGGCGAGGACCTCCGGGGTCAACTCGTGAAACGCCACCAGGGCGCCCACCGACCGCTTGATCGACGCGCCGAGGACGAACGGATCGAGGCCCTCGATGGCGTCCGACGCCCGCTCCAACGCCGCGGGCAGCGTCCCGACGCTGATTTCCACGCGCTCAACCTGATCGCACCGCAGCCGCTTCTCGGCGGCGCGCACGTGCCGGTCCAGAATCTCACCAACGGCTTCAACGGCAACGCCCGTCCACGCCGATCCGGGCTGCGCCTTGAGCACCAGCGTGTGCGTCAGCCATGCGACGCCCAATCCGGCGTCGGCCCCGGACAACGGCGTCCAAGCGTCGAGGCGGTCGAGCACGGTTGGATCACCGCCCCGCGCCGTCACCGCCTGCGCCACAGTGTCCCTGCCGAAGGCATCGGGGTTGCCGACACGCTCGGCAAATGGATGAATATGGCTGCCCTCCACCGCCGCAGCCACCGCGCCTGCGATCGCGTCCGCATCGAGGCCGTCGAGCCACGCCGCCGCCGCCGCCGCCGCCGCCGCAACCGGGCGGGCGTCACTCCCATCCGCGCGCGGGCCAAACAGCGCCGTCAACCCGACGCGCCCGCCGATCTCATTGCCGATCACCGTCGCAAGGAGAAGTTCGTTGACGGTGTGACCCGGCGCCCGCGCCCACACGGCGGGTAGCGCGCCGAGTCCAGTACGACCGGCGAGAAGGAAATCATCCCACTCCCACCGTGCCAGGACGCCGGCTGCCTCTGAGGCACCGCCGCTGACGCGTCCGCCGCACCTCCGCACCGCCCCCGCCGCCGCGAGATGTTGCAGGCGGGCGATGCGCAAAACATCATCGGGTGCGGAGGTCAAGCCCCGAGCCCAACGCGCCATCGTGTGCAGGGAGTTGGACATCAGTACTCAAAACTCCATTGCGCGCCGGCGGCGAGAAGGTGGCCGCCGATGGGGATCGGCGCGCCGTCTCGCGAATAACCCGCGGTCGGCGTTTTTGGGCTGCCCCGGTCGAGCGAACCCCGCGCCAGCACGTGGTATTGGAAGAACCCGTCGAGGCGAACCAGCCTGCGATTTCCTTCCTTCCGGAAGGGATCATCGTGTTCGACGCCCAGGCCGACCGCAAAAATGAATCGGTCGGCGTCGAGCAGCGCGGTAGCGGTCGTCTGGGAGACGAGCGGCGTCGGCTCGAAGCCGAGGCCGCCGCGGGTGTGGATGTGGATGTCTCCCCAGCGTTCCCACAGTCGGAACGCGGGAAGTTGCAGTTCGGCGCCAACGCGAGGGGCCCAGGTCGCCTGCAACTCGATATCGTAGGGATTGCCATCTTCGATCGAGCCGTCTTCCAACTCGATGGCGGCGCCGTTCACCGTGGCGTGGGTCACCTTTGCGATGTTGACCTTCATCTGATCCCAGGCGGTGCGTCGCATGTCCACGGACAACGTGAGCGTTTGTTTGATGGCGTACGCTGCACCAAAATCGAGCCTCGCGGGCACGTAGTGGTCGAACACGCCGAGCTGAATCGCCATGACCAAGGGCACGACGATGTCGTTGACGTCACCGATGTCCTCGGTCCGAGCGTTGATCTGGAGGTCGATGTAGACGTCCACAGGCAGTCCGGCCTCGCCGCGCCATTCCGCGCCCAATTCCAAACCGTCCAGGGCGGGAATCGCCTGACCGGCATCCCAATGCAGCGATGCGAGCGGGGCAAACCCCGGCACAAGGTCCAGCGACATCGAATGCACGTCGAGCGAGACGCCAACGACATCCCCCGCGCTGTCATCTCCCTCCTCCGCGCCCGAAACCGTCAGGTCAAGCGTCGCATCGAGGCTATACCGGGCGCGCGGAATGACCTGCATACCCGCGCCCACAGCGAGGCCCCATTTCGGGCGCCATCCCGCACCGATGCCAAGCTCGTACCGCTGCGCGCGATTCTCGTAGAGAAAGTACGTAGGAATTTGCGGTTCGAACGTCTGTAAACGAAGGAGCCGCTGCAAGGGAAGGAACAGGCCGCCGCCGATGGCGAACGTCTTTCCGATGGGGCGCGAAGCTGCGATTACAAAGCCTTGAACGGGATCGTAGGCGGGTCCGGCGTCCAGTGGCGGGTCGTCTTTGTTCACCAGCCCATCGCGATTGGTGTCCCACCACAGCTCCGGCGCCCGCTCGAACTGCGCATCGACCCCCATGAAACCGATGGAAAGCTGCGGAAACCTTGTCCCGGCCAGACTCGCCGGGTTGTCGAGGATGCTTTCCGCGCCCTCGGCCATGGCCACGCCGCCGCCGGCGCGACCCATCCGCCGGGCGCCAAAGCCGTAGAACTCCACCGGGCTCGCCCACGCCGCTCCGGCAAACGCCGATAAAAGCACGATCAGGCGTACCCGATTTCAGGGACGGGTGTGAGCGCGAGCTGGCGAAGGTGTTCGACAATATTGAGCGCCTTTTCTTCGGGCATCGCTTCCCGCAGGCACGCCATCCGGCCGGATAGCCAGGCAGTCGCGAGGCCAGACCCGCGGTAGGGGCCGCGGGCATCCCCCGGATTCGTCGGCACCGCGTATCCGTGCGTCAAGAATTTTCCGGTAAGGTTACCCCATTGCTTCGCCGGGAATCGGTGGGCGGCAAAGTAGTAGCACTTCTCGATCGGACAGTCCGGGTGACTGGCGACACCCACCGCCTCGGGCAGGTCTCCTGGGTACGCGCGCTCTCCTTTCGGGTGCGCAGCCGCAATGACGATGGCGCCGCTCTCCACCGCCAGCGCGCAGCAATCTCGCAGCAAGAGCGCCTTCCCCATGTTCGGCGTACCAAGCGAGAGATTGATTACGTGCGCGCCGTGACGGGCCGCCGTTTCAATGCCGGCCGCCATGAGGTCCGCGCTCGTGCGCAGCTTCGCATCCATGATCCGCACCGCCAACAACTTGGCGTCGGGGGCCATCCGATGTACGGCGACCGCGATTTCCGTGCCGTGACCGTTTTCATCCGCGTACTCCGACGCGAGCAAAGCGTGCGCCGTCGCGTTCAGCGAAATGTTCCACCCGCTGATATCGGCGCCGACGAGGCGCGGATCGGCAGGATTCACACCGCTGTCGATGATGGCGATCGTCTGCCCCTTTCCCGTGTATTCCTGACCGCGGAATCGCATCGAACGGCTAGCCTCTGCGTGATGGGAGTGATCCTACGGGACCGCGCGCCGCGTCGCAAGGGTGCGAGTAGCGTCGCGGGCCGGCTATCATGCAGTCTACGGAGCGCAACGAGATTGGCCAGTGCGGTGCGATCTGCCGATAAGGCAGCAGGTGACGCTGTCGCAGCGGTGGTCGTCGTTCCGGTGCGCCCCGGGACGGCGGGGGCACGCGCCACGATCGCTGCGATGCACGACGCGGCGCGGCGGCGGGGCCTCATTCGCGCGCGCGTGCACGGTTTCGCCGGCGGCGTTTCCGCACACGCCGGGGACGCGGTGCATGCGGCGGCCGGCGCAGCAGCGGCGCTGTTGACGCACGTGTCGCCGACGGCGGCGGTTGCGCTTCTCGGCGTTCTGGCACTGTCGGCTGGAGCCCGCTGCGCAGGGTGGCCCGGTCTGGGGGAGGGTGTGGCGAAAGTACCATGCTGGAACCTTGTACTTCGACGGCCCGCGACGATCACCACGTTGGTGATCCTGCCGTTGGACCGGGCGCGACCGGTGGCGTGGGCGCCGTGGGCCGTATTCGCGGGACTGGCCGTGGCGCTGGTCGCATCCGGATTCGCAAGTGGCGTGGTTGGGAGTGCGTTGTTGATGCCCTTGGCGCTGGTTGCGTGGCGGGCAGGCCGGGGGCCGGCGGAGGGCGATGAGGCGGCAGACGCGATGATGCTTGTTCAGCTTGCGACGGAATTGCCGGCGGACGCCCCGGTTGCCGTGGTCATTTCCGGCGCGGCGGCGCTTGGCGATGGCGCTCGGGCGTTCCTCGATTGGTGGGCGCTCTCGCCCGCCTCGACGCGCGTGATCGTGCTCGGGCACACACCCGCGGCCGAGATTCTTGCCGCCGAAGGCTGGCGGGTTGTCGCGCCAGCCGATGCTGTCGCCCTGCGATCGTTGCTTGCCGAGGGCACGTGAGCGCACTGCTGGGGCTGTTGGGGCTGCTTGCGCTGCGCGGTGCCGTAGCGGCGGCCGGCACAGGCAGCGCCGGCCTGTCAGGCACCGTGACCGACGCAAGCGGCCTGCCACTCGCCGGTGTGACGGTGGTCGCCTACGACCCGCGCTTCAACTACGCCTCGGCGACGTCCACAAATTCCGGCGCATGGAGCTTGCGAAAGTTGCCGGCCGGGCGCTACCGCCTCCGCTTTCTGCCTCCCGACGAGGTCAACGTCGTGGATCGCTTCCTTGGCGGAGCATGGGACGTCTGCGAGGGTGACGTCATCGCACTCGCGGAGGGACAGAACACGGCAGGCGTCGACGTTGCGTTGCCGACGGGCGGGACGCTTGGCGGGGCGCTGGTGGACGGCCTCGGCGGGCCCGTCGCCGGGGCGACCGTGGTGGTCAAAGGGCGCAGTGACCGCAGCAGCCTGACCCTCCGCCTCGCAGCCACGGACGAGGCCGGCGCGTTTGTTGCCGTAGGGCTCGATTCCGACCCGGGCGGCGTGGAGCCCTACGATGTACAGGTCGTCCTTTCGGGGTGGCCTCGGCAATACCTTGGACCTACCTACATTATGGACGAGGCTGCGCTGTTCGACGTGACCCTTGGCGAGGGGACGCAGTCCGGCGAGAACGCCCTTTTGGATGGTATTGCCGTCGAAGGGACGGTGAGCGGTCCCGACGGCGGAGTCGCAGGCGCAACGGTGTACGTGTACTCCGCGCAACAGGTCACTGCGGTGACCGCGGACGACGTGGGCGCCTACGTTGCGGAAGGCCTGCCGCCCGGTGACGTCATCACGTGGGCGAGCGCGCCTGGCCTTGCGACGACGTACTACCCGGACGCCGATCGCCCGGGGGAAAGCGTCTCCGCGCCCGAAGAGGGAGACGTCGCGATAGCGAATCTATCGCTTCCGGCCGAACATTCCCTTTCGGTGCAGTTTTCTGGCGTGGGTGACCTCTCGCTCGTCAATGTGCTCCTTTACAACGACACCCGCACGGTCGGGCGCGGGAGCGGCGTGGACGAAACCGGCGCCGTCACCATCGGCGCACTGCATCCCGGGGACTATTTTCTCTACGTGTACGGCGCGGACGCCGGCTTTTTGGACGGGTTCGTCGGGTCGGCCGTTGATCCCACGGCCTTTCGCGTGGAGGGTGAGTCGCGCGTCAGCCTGCCCCTTACGCGGGGCGCTTCCGTGAGTGGTCGCCTTGTCGATGACGACGGCGCGCCCGTGTATGGCGGCTTCGTCTACCTGTTTGACTCGACGGGTGACAACGTATCGGTCGGCACCAGCGATAGCGAAGGCTATTACGCGGCCACGGGCATTCCGGCTGGAGAATACTCCGTGCGCGTCTCCTATGTGAACTATTGCCCGACCGACGCTGGGTGGGTGACGAAGTGGTGGGAATCGAGCTGGACGGAAGAGGGGGCCTCTACCCTGCAACTTGATGAGGGAGAAAGCCAGCAGGCCTTTGATTTTCTACTGCCGCGTGACGACGATCACGATGCCATGGGCGATGCCTGGGAGCGTGAGCACGGTCTGGATACGGACGCGGATGACGCCGCGCTTGACAAAGACCTCGATGGATATTCCAACCTCACCGAGTGGCAACTCGGCACGGACCCCAACGACCCCGGTGTGCTTGCCGAGTGCGGATGTGCGGGGGCAGGGGGCCCGACAAACCCAGGGGGAATAACCCTTGCGGGAGTGGTGATTGCGATAGTCAGCGGCGCGCGTCGTCAGCGCCGACGCAGCCACGCCGCGTAGACCGGCAGGCCGCGCCCGTCGAATTTCCGCTGGTAGCCCGTGATGATTTCGTCGGGCCACGGCGCGCCGTCACGTTTGATGTCGTCCGACACGCCGATGACGTCGAACGGCTGGCCGTCCAGGGCCGCGAGCAGCGCGTGGATGTGCGGGCGAAAGTCCGTTTTCAGGCGCAGCTCGCCCCCCGACCGAACCATGCGGGCGACCTCCGATACAAACCGGGCATCGATCAACCGATGCCGCGCCTCTCGTGGTGACGACCAGGGGTCGGGATGGTTCACATGCACCCCGGTCAGTTCCTCGTCGGCAATGACGTCCGACAGTGCGAACCAGGAGTATCGAAGCATCCGGGCATTCGTGCGACCGAGACGGCGAAGGTGGGTGGCGCCCTGAACGCAGCGCTTGAACCGGATCTCCAAACCGAGCCAATCCCAATCCGGGTGCAGGCCGGAAATATCGGAGATCCACGAGCCATTTCCCGTGCCGAGCTCCAGATGCAACGGCGCCTGGCGGCCAAAGTTTTCGGCCCAGCATCCGCGCAGCGATGGCGCGTCCTCTGCGGGAACCAGTTCGCGGCCGAAAGCGCGATGGCCGTCCACGTAGGGGTTGATGCCCGCGTGTTCATCGTCGACAACCACGCGGTCGACGAATTGCCGGTCGGGGAGGCGCGGCGCGTGCAGGCCGGGGCGCCGGTTCACGGGCGCGCACGGCGGAGGGGCGGCGTGCGGCGAATCACGGAGTGTTCGCGATCCAGGCGGAGCCGTCGGCGTAGACCTCTTTCTTCCAGATGGGCGCACGCTGCTTGAGTGCGTCAATGGCGTAGCGAGAGGCCTCATAGGCCTCGGCGCGGTGGGGCGCGCCGACCGCAACCACGACGCTGGCCTCTCCGATGGCGACGAGGCCCGTGCGATGGGCGATGGCGACGCGAGTGCCGGGCCAGCGTGCCTCCGCTTCCGCCGCGATGGTGCGAAGCTCGGCCACCGCCATTTCGCCGTACGCCTCGTACATCAGGGACTCGACCGCTCGGCCGCCGAATTCGTTCCGCGCGACGCCCGCGAATACCAGCACGGCCCCGAACGCGTCGGACCGCACGGCGTCCTCGACCGCGCGGAGGTCGATCGGCCCATCGACGACGGCGATCATCCGCCACCGACGGGCGGGAGAAACACCAGCTCATCGCCCTCGGCGAGCACAGTGTCACTTCCGACGCGGACATGGTTCACGGCGTACGCGACAGGCAGCTCAGCCGGCGGGCACAGGTGGCGGTACGCCGCGCCCGCCGTGATGCCGGACGGAAGGTCGGCCAACTCCTCGTCGGTGCCGCGCGCCTCACGCAATGACGCAAAGTACCGCACCCGGACGCGCATGGCGGCCGCCTAACGTGGTACAGGATCGCCCGTGGTGCAGGTTTTCCTCGCTCTCCTTGCGTGTGGCCCTCCGGAGCCAGTGGTTCGCGCGGTCAAGCCGACCCCGACGGTCGAGGAAATCGCGGCGCGTCGTGAGGCGGAGGAGCTGAAGGCCAGCCCCCGCGTGCTGGAGGTCGGGTACGAGAAGCCAGCGGGCGTCTACATCGACGTGGCCTTTCTCGGTGGCCGCCGGTACGATCATGTGCGCGCCGAGCTGGAGGGACAACTGGGGAGCGTGCGAGAGGAAATCGACATCGCACTTGCCGAGAAGGAGGTTCGCTTTCAGCGCGGGATCGTGCGGACGGATTCTGGCGTACTGGTGTCGTTCGAGATACCATTTCCCGAGCCGCTGCGTCGGAGTGAAGCCCTAGCGGCGCTTGGATTTCCCGCGGCGGACGCCGGAAGATACACGGACCTGACCTTTGAGTTTCGGCTGAACAACGTGCGGGGCTTCCGACGCGTCATCTTCCACCGCGCCGAACGTGGGGGCGAGCTGATCGACAGAGTCGTGGCGCACAAGAAGAATCCGGGGGAGTGATCCGGGTGGCGGGAACCGCCTCCAATCGCGATCATCCGTCCGACAAGAACTTCTCGATGGCGGCCGCGGTCAGGCGGTAGCGCGGGTCCACGCGTCCGCTGCGCAGCGGCTCACCGGTCACGTCGTCGAAGCACGCGAGAATGGCGTGCGGATCGTCTTCATCAGGGGCAACGTCGAGGTCCACGCGAACGCGCTGCCCGTCGTCACGCACATAGGCAAAGGCCTTGTGCAGGCGCGCACGCGCGGCATGCTCATGACGACGAATGACCTCCGACGCCGTCTTCACCAGCGTGTTGAACGCGGGCTGATCGAGCGGCTTCGGGTTCTTTTTGTCACGCCCCATCGTCCACGGACCCGTCAGCGCGGACTCCGGATCGCCGTGACGCGTCATCTCCACTGCCCATCCGTCGTCGTCTTCGTTCTTGATGACGCGCGCCGTCCAACCATCGCGTTGCCACAATGTGGCCTGGAGGATGTCGGGGAATGCGTTGTCAGGGTCGTGCATGGCGGGCCGGGGTCTGAAGTCGTATCACGCCGGAGCCCGAAGAATTAGGGTGGGGAGCGCAAAACACGTCGTCCCGAGCGCTTTTTGTCGAAGCTCGCAGCGGCGATGCGATGAACTCGGTGAGGTTTCGTTCGGTCGTCGGGTCCATCATCCCCATGTAACGGCCGCCGCGATAGCCCAGACGTCCGATGGCTCGCTTCCAAGACCAACGCTGGGACGCGGTCGTGATTGGCTCCGGCCTCGGCGGGTTGACGGCAGCCTCGCTCCTCGTGCGCGCGGGCAAGCGCGTCCTCATCTTGGAGCGCCACGCCGTTGCGGGCGGGTTCACACACACGTTCACGCGGAAGGGTTTTGAATGGGATGTCGGCGTCCACTACGTCGGTCAGGTGCACGATCCGGCCTCGCTGATGCGCCGTCTCTGTGACTATGTGAGTGACGGTGCGCTCGAGTGGGAGTCGATGGGAGCGACGTACGACCGCGCCGTGATCGCGGGGCAGATCTACGACTTCGTGGCTGGGAAGCAGAATCAGATCGCAAAGTTGATTGTCTACTTTCCGAAGGAGGAAGCCGCGATTCGCGAGTACTTCCGGCTCGTGCTTTCCGCGGGGCAGCGTTCGGCGTGGTTCTTCGGCGAGAAAACCATGCCGCCGTGGCTCAGTTTCACGGTTGGGCGGCTGATGCGTCGGGGGTTCGCGGCAGCGGCCAGGCGCACGACCTCGGACGTCTTGCGGACCTTGACGTCCAACCAGCGATTGATCGATGTTCTGACCGCACAATGCGGGGACTATGGTCTGAGTCCCGATCGCAGCAGCTTTGGCATGCACGCCATCCTCGTGGAACACTACCTGGAGGGCGGCAGCTACCCGCGCGGCGGTGCACGCCGAATCCATCAGACCATCGTTGCGGGCATCGAGAAGCGGGGAGGGAGGATTGCGCTGAAGACCGGCGTGGAGGAGATTCTTTTGAAAGGCGGGAAGGTCCGCGGTGTTCGCCTCGCGGACGGCGAGGAGGTGTTGGCACCGGTTGTGATCAGCAACGCGGGCGTGATCAACACGTTCCATGGGCTCCTTCCGTCAGACGCGATCCCGGCGTACGACGACGATTCACGAATGGACCGCCTAAGCGCGTCAACAGCACACGTCTGCCTCTACGTTGGCCTGGACGGCAGCGACGAAGAACTCGGACTGCCAAAGTATAACCTATGGATTCACGATAACGATGCGGGTGATGGGGGCGGCCGCCGGCTGACGTACATCTCGTTTCCGTCCGCCAAGGACCCCGAATGGGCCGCCAAGCATCCCAACAAGGCGACGGTTCAGGTGGTCCAGGCGTGCGATTACGTCACGACGAAGGCGTGGGAAGGCACGGCATGGCGCCGGCGAGGTGAGGCGTATGAGGCCATGAAAGGTGCGATTTCGGAGAAACTGCTGGACGCCCTTTACCGGATGCAACCGCAGCTGCGCGGGCGCGTGCAGTACTCCGAGCTGTCCACCCCGCTCTCCACTCGCCATTTCATGAACAACCGCACGGGTGAGATCTACGGATTGGAGCATTCGCCGGAGCGATTTGGCCTGCGGTGGCTGCGTCCGCGCACGTCCATTCCGGGGCTGTTTCTCACGGGGCAGGACATCGTAACCGTCGGCGTTGGCGGCGCACTGTTTTCGGGCCTACTGACCGCTGTCGCGGTCTTGAAGGCGCGCGTCCTCTGGCAGTTCCTGATGCGGAGGTGAACGGGAAGGTGTCCGGGCGACAAAAGGACGCGCACGGCCATTGCCGTGCCGAACACTGCCCATTGAGGTACAATCACGGTTAGGGCATTCGTGGAGACCGTCTTGCTCTGGACGCTGCCGGCTTGCGCACTCATCGACTACGGGTTGCAGGATCCGGATTCGGCTGTTCCAACGCCGGTCGAGGTGGAAGAGCACTTTATCCAGGCATCCATGCCGGGCCTCGACATCTTATTTGTGGTCGATGGCACGGGCAGCATGGCCGAGGAGCAAGCGGACTTCGTCGGCGCCACGCAGGTGTTTCTGGACACGCTCGATGAAATCGGGCTCGCTTGGCAGATCGGGGTGACGACAACCGATCCGATCGATGCGGGCACGCTGCAAAGCCGCCCGTGGATCATCACGCCCGATGCAGGAGCGCCGGCCGAGGCGCTTGCGCGGGCGTTGGCGGTGGGCACGATGCATGCGCCGCCTTCGTCGGGTCTGGACGCTGCGGCGTTGGCGCTGGCGGACGCGGACGGCAAGAACCGCGGGTTCCGGCGCGCGGACGCCGGGCTGCACGTGATTTTTGTGTCGGACGGTGACGACGAAAGCGGCGCCGTTCTGGGCGCCGATCCCGCTGCGGCGTTCATTGCGCTGCTCGCGGACGACGCAGGGCGTTCGGGGTCGGTTGCGCGCGCGTCGGCCGTTGTCGGAGAGGCGCCGGATGGTTGCACGGGCGCCCACGGCAGTGCGCTTGCCGGGCTGCGATACCTCGCCGTCGCGGATGCGTCCGGAGGCGCGGCCGTAAGCATCTGCAGGGCGAGTTTTGCTGACGTGGCCGCAGTCGTTCGGGATCTCGGTGTGGACTGGCCGGCGGAATTTCCGCTGCAGGCGGTTCCCGCGCCGGGCTCCGTGCTCGTCGACGTGGATGGCGCGCGTACGGACGAGTGGGCGCTTGCGTCGGATCCGCCCGCCGTCGTGTTTGATGCCGCGCCGCCGCCCGGTGCGGAGATCGTCGTGCGCTACCGCATCGAGAGCGCGGAATGATGCTCCTCGTCGCGCTTGCCACCCGTGCAGCGGGGGCGGCCCCCATTCTTGAGTGGGCGCTCGACGCGGATGATGGCGGCTTCGTCGCAACCGGAGACACGGGCCAATGGCACTGGGGGGAAGTACGAAATGGCCCCGGTTCGGGATTCGACGGCCCTCGCGCATGGTCCACAGGACTAACGGCGAACTACCTAAATGATAGCGTGGATGAGTTGGAGATCCCGCTCCCGGATCTCTCGCTGGCGGTCCACCCCGTTCTGCGTTTCGAGGCGTGGTATCAAACGGCGGCGCCGGACGGCGGGTGGATCGAGGTCGATAGCGGTGGTGGTTGGGAGCTTGCAACGCCGATCTACGGCTATCCGCAGAGTGCCGGTTACGTGGGTTCCAGCGGCGGCTGGCAGGAAGTAGCCGTTGACCTTGCCGACGCTGGCGCAACGCCGCGAATCCGGCTGGTCTTCGCCACGGACGTCGCCGGCGTTGGAGAGGGTTGGTTCATCGATCGCGTTGGCATCTACGACGGAGATGTCGCGGCGCCGCACATCACCGCTGTCACGACGCTCGCGGATACGGAGGACATCGCCGGACCCTACGTCGTCGAGGCGGAGATTTCGGACGACAATGCCGTCGCCACGGCAGAGCTGCTCTGGAACGCTGCCGGCGTCGATGTCGTCACGCCGATGACGCGCGGCACGGGCGACACCTGGCGCGGCGAAATTGCAGGGCAGTCCCCCAACACGACGGTGCGCTATGCCGTGCGCGCCGACGACGGTGAAAACGCCGCCAGCTTCCCATCGCTCGGAACCCAGGCCTTTCGGGTCTTTCTCCCCGCCCCGAGCAATTTGGATGGGCCAGACGGCCGGGTGGTCGCGGGTCAAGCCCGACTGACGTGGAGCCCTCCGGATACGGCCCATTCGGTGGTCGGATATCGTGTGTTTCGGGGCGCTTCCACCCTGTTGGACGTCCGCGAATCCTACGCCGACGTGCCGTTGCTCGGAGCGTATGACACGTTCTCCGTGCGCGCCCTTTACGATCTCGATGACGACGACCCCGTTGCGGGTGACGCGGCGGACGACGTCTCGGTGGACGCGGTGGTTCCCGCCGTGGTCTCGCTCGACCCAGACGGCGCCTACGCAGGCGACACGGTGCACGTCACGGTGCACGCTCGTTACCTGCTGATGACGGATGGCAAGGTCGCGCTTTCGCTCGGGCAGGGCGTTACCGTCAATCGGATCGATGTGATCGAC
>CAMAWH010000059.1 GCA_945861635.1 Klebsiella pneumoniae
GGTGGCCCTGCTTGGTGAGGTGGCATCTACACTCTCGCTAACTGCCGCACCGGTCGCCCAACGTGCCGGCGTACCGATGATTTCGCCGTCGTCCACCAATCCGAAGGTCACGGAGCAGGGAGATTTCATCTTCCGCGTTTGCTTCATCGACCCCTTTCAAGGCGCGGCCATGGCGAAGTTCGCGTACACCACCAAGGCGATCCGCAAGGTCGCGATTCTCAAGGATGTAAAGAGCGATTACTCGATCGGCCTCGCCCAGTTCTTCACGGACACCTTCAAGCAGCTGGGGGGTGAAGTGGTGGGGGAAGAGGCCTACTCGAAGGGCGATATCGACTTCAAGGCCCAGCTCACCACGGTGATCGCCGCGCAACCCGAAGCGATCTTCATCCCCGGCTACTACACCGACGTCGGGCTGATCGCGAAGCAGGCGCGGCAGCTCAACTATCAAGGGATCTTCCTCGGCGGAGATGGCTGGGATTCGACGGAATTGGTGAAAGTGGGCGAAGACGCCATCGTCGGCGGCTTCTTCACGAACCACTACTCGACCGACGACCCGAACCCCGTCGTTCAGGACTTCATCAAGAAGTACGACGCAAAGTTCCACGAGAAGCCGGATGGACTGGCGGCGCTTGGTTACGACGCCGCGCGGATTCTCTATGCGTCGATGGAAACCGTGGCGAAGAACCCGGAAACGCTGAAGGCGTTGGGTGATCGCTCGTCGGTGCCCGCCACGGAAGCCACGCGGAAGCAGGCGCGGCAGGCCGTTCGAGACGATCTCGCGCATGTCGCGAACTTCCCAGGTGTGACCGGCATGATCACCATCGACGACAAGCGAAACGCGCAGAAGCCGGCGGTCGTTGTGGAGGTCCGAAAGGACGGCTACGGGTTCGTCGAAGCCGTGGCGCCCTGAGTCGCCGGCGCCCAACGACGTGACCGTCTTCCTCCAGCAGCTGATCAACGGGATTTCGCTGGGCGCAATCTACGCGCTCATCGCACTCGGCTACACGATGGTCTACGGCACGCTGCAACTCATCAACTTCGCCCACGGCGAGGTGTACATGATGGGTGCGTTCTTCGCGTTGTACCTGGCGCGTTGGACGGGCGTTGCCGAGACGCCGACCCTTCCCGGGGTGCTCCTCGTTTGCATCGGGGCGATGGCGGGGTGCGCGGCGCTTGGCATGGCGATCGAGCGGCTCGCCTACCGTCCGCTACGTAAATCCTCTCGGTTGAACATCTTGATCACGGCGATCGGGGTTTCGCTGCTCCTCCAGAACGTGGGGCTGCTGCTGTTCGGCGCGCTCGACAGCTTTCCGACGATCGTTCCCGAAACACAGTGGGAGCCGATGAAAGGGCTGGTGCTGCGAAGCAATGACGTCATCACGCTCGGCGTCACGCTGGGCCTGATGGTTGCGCTGCACTACATCGTCGAGCGCACGCAAATGGGGCGAGCCATGCGGGCTGTTTCGCACTCGCGGGATACCGCGGCCATGATGGGCATCCCCGTCGATCGCGTGATTTCGTTCACGTTCGCGCTGGGGTCGATCCTCGCGGGGGCGGCGGCGCTGCTCGTCGCGATGGACAAACACGTCATCCGGCCGGACATGGGCGCGATGGGCGGCCTCAAAGCGTTCGTCGCGGCGGTGCTCGGCGGCATCGGCAGCATTCCCGGTGCCGTCGCAGGTGGATTCCTGCTTGGCATCTGCGAAACGCTTGTCAGTGGCTACCTCGCATCGACCTACCGCGACGCAATCGCGTTCTCGGTTTTGATCATCGTGCTGCTCGTCCGGCCGGCGGGATTGTTTGGGCGCAGCACCGTCGAGAAAGTCTGACATGAAATCGACGCTGGCTGGCTACGGCCTGCTTGCAGGCCTGATCGCGGTCGCGTGGTTGGTCCAGATTTTCGTCGTGCCGTGGTCGGACATGTACATGACGAGCATCGCCGTGCGCGTTGGAATCAATATGCTGGCCGTGCTTGGTCTCGCGCTCGTACTGGGATTCACCGGCCAGTTTTCGCTCGGGCACGCGAGCTTCATGGCGCTCGGCGCCTATACGGCCGCGTGGCTGAATCTCAACGCGGGAGTGCCCCCGATGCTCGCGGTGGTGTGCGGCGGCGTTGTGGGGGCGATTGGGGGCGTTGCCGTGGGGCTACCGTCGCTACGCCTGACCGGCGACTATCTGGCGGTCGTGACCCTCGGGTTCAATGGGATCATCGTCGTGATCATCCAAAACACGCAGGCGCTCGGGGGGGCTCTTGGCATCATCGGGCTGCCGCAGGACACCAATATCGGTTGGACGTTCACCTTTGTCCTGATTGGCGGCTTCTTTCTTCGCAACGTGCTCCAAAGTCGGTACGGGCGCTCGTTTCGCGCCGTCCGCGATAATGAAATCGCGACACGCTCCCTCGGAATCGACACGACGCGGGTGAAAGTCACGGCGTTTGTGCTCGGTGCGTTCTGGGCCGGAGTAGCGGGTGGATTGATTACTTTCCTGAACGGGTCCATCTCGCCGAATCAATTCACCTACGACCGGTCCATCGAGCTGATCGCGATGGTCGTTCTGGGAGGAACGGGCTCGCTCTCCGGGCCCCTGATCGCCGCCGCCGTACTGACCGCCCTGCCCGAAGTGTTGCGCCCCATCGCCCAATACCGGATGGTCATCTACTCGCTGGTGCTCATCCTGATGATGATCCTGCGGCCTTCGGGACTGCTGGGGAACAATGAAGTGAGTTCGGTGATCATGCGCGTAGCTGGCCGCCTCGGCTTGCGTCGTAAGGCAGCGGCATGATTCTGGAGCTGAAGGGGATGGGCATTCGCTTCGGCGGCCTGCGCGCGGTGGCCGACCTCGATCTGGCGATTGCGCCGGGTTCGTTGACGGGCCTGATCGGGCCGAACGGCGCTGGGAAGACGACGGTTTTCAACCTGATCACCGGCATCTACGCTCCGACGGAAGGAGACATCCGCTTCGATGGCCGCTCGATCGTCGGGCTTGGTCCTCAGCAGGTCGCGGCAGGAGGAATCGGGCGCACCTTTCAGAACATTCGCCTTTTCCCGGGCATGACCGTGCTCGAGAACGTGAAGGTGGCGATGGACCGGCACCTGACGGCCACGCTGCTGGAGTCGGTGCTGCGCATGCCGCGATTCTGGAACGACCATCGGCAGGCGGAAGAGGACGCGCGCAAGCTGTTGGACACCTTCGGCCTCCTGGCGATGGCCGACCTCGGCGCGGAAGAGTTGTCGTATGGCCTACGAAGGCGGTTGGAGATCGCGCGCGCGCTTGCAACGCGCCCGAAGTTGCTGCTCTTGGACGAACCCGCCGCCGGCATGAACCCGAGCGAGGCCGACGACCTGATGCACTTGATCCGATGGGTTCGCGACACGTTTGGCGTAAGCATTCTCCTCATCGAACACCACATGCCGGTTGTCATGGGCATCTGCGAACGGATCACGGTGCTCGACCATGGCGCAAAGATCGCGGAGGGGAGCCCCAGCGAAATCAAGCGGAATCCCGTCGTGATCGAGGCCTACCTCGGGGCGGACGTAGCGATATGAACGCTCTTGAAATCCGTGGGTTGAACGTATTCTATGGGCAGATTCACGCACTCCGCGACGTGGAGATCGACGTGGAGGAAGGCAAGGTCACGACGCTGCTCGGGGCGAACGGCGCGGGCAAGACGACGCTGCTGCGCACGATTTCGGGACTTTTGGCGCCGCGGTCGGGCACCATTCGCATCGGCGGCGTCGATATCGCCGGGATGGAGGCGCATAAGATCGTACGGCAGGGGATCAGTCAATCTCCGGAGGGGCGTCAGGTGTTTCCGAACCTCACCGTGCGGGAAAATCTGGAACTGGGGGCGTACAGTCGCAGCGACAAGGCTGGGATCAAAGAAGATTTTGACCGCGTGCTCACGCTGTGGCCGCGTTTGCGCGAGCGGTTGAGCCAACGGGCGGGCACGCTGTCCGGCGGGGAGCAGCAAATGCTCGCGATTGCCCGGGCGATGATGGCGCGGCCGAAGGTCCTCCTGCTCGACGAACCCTCGCTCGGACTGGCACCTGTGGTCGTGGCCGGCATCTTTGAGACCATCAAGGCGATCAATGTGGAGGGGACCACGGTGCTTCTGGTCGAGCAGAACGCGCACCTGGCGCTGAAGGTCGCGACCACCGGGTACGTGCTCGAAACCGGGACCATCCAGAAGAAGGCGCCCGCGGCAGAATTGCTCCTGGACGATGCAATTCGCGAGGCGTACCTCGGAGGGACATGATGGGGTTCGTTCTTGCGCTTACGATGCAGGGGTGTGAGGAGCCGGGTCGGGCCGAGGCCGCCGGCGCGGCCGACACCGGTGAGGTCTGCGACACCGTCATCACCGGCGTCGTCGCGAGTGGACCGTTGATTCCGGGCACGGAGGTGACGCTGACGGCGACGACGACAGGCGGCGGCGGCCAAATCTACTGGACGGTGGAGGACGGACAGCAGACGTGGGGCGTCGGCGATTCCGTACCGTGGACCATTCCCGCCGACCTCGCCATTCACGAAGCGGAAGAGGTCACCGTTGCCGTCACCGCTTGCGACGAAACGTTCACGGCGACGCCTACGGTCGACTGGCCCGAAGGCCACCGTGCCATCGTACTGTTCGACCCGACCGTCACCGGCTCCGAGGATGTCGCCCGCTACTACGCCGACTTCCGCGACATCCCCGACGCCAACCTGTGCCCCGTCTCCTCGCCCGACACGACCACGCTGCCCGGCGCAAACTACCCGGATTTCCTCTCCACAGTTCTCGCTTGCACCGACGCGCACACCCACTACATCGTCCCTGTCTACGGCGTACCCTACAAAGTCTCCGATCGCATTCACGACTTCGGAAATACGAACGATCTCTGGACGGTTTCGCTCGATGCATTGCTGTTCTCCGGCGCGGCCTCGGTGGATGCCACGGAAGCCATCGAAAACCCGATCTACAAGGACGGCAACTCCGTCACGCAGGTCTACAAGGATTGGAAGCCCGTGGGAAAGTTGCGGAGCAACAAGGATTTCTTCCTGGTCGCGCGGATCGACGGGGCGAGCCCGGAGGCCGCGATGGCGCTCGTGGACCGCACCCGGGACGCCGACACGTTGGCGGCGGCCGGCAGCCTGTCCGGCATCGTGTATGTGGACGGCAATCGCGGCGCGGTAGAACCCGCCGCAAATAGTGGCTTTGGCTCCTACGAATGGGGCGAATGGAACATGTGGGGAACCCGCTACGTGTTCGAGGCCGATGGCCGCTACGACGTTGTTTGGGACAGCAACGCCGAGGAGTTCGGCACCGCTCCCGCCCCGCTGGAGTGCCCCGACGCGCTCTACTACGCCGGATGGTACAGCTACTACCACTACAATGACGCCTTCACGTGGGCGCCGGGCGCCATCGGCGGGCACCTCGACTCCTGCTCCGCCTGCGACATCCGACAGGCGGGAACGTGGTCCGGAAGCGCGCTCCTCGACGGCATCACGGCAACGTTCGGCGCCGTCAACGAGCCCTATGTCAGCGGCATGCCAGAGTACGACCAGTTCTTCTACTACCTGCTTTCGGGTGCCAATTACGCCGAGGCCGGGTACGAATCTACCGTGGTTGGCCAGTGGATGATGGTGTGGGTGGGCGATCCGTTGTACCGCCCATATCGAAGCCCCTGAGCTGCGCTTTCACGCGGGGGCCGATCTCGACGGTGGCAACGTCCACGCTCGTGCGTGGTTCGCCGGAGCCGCCACCCGCGCCGTCCACCTCGACCTGACCGCCCGTCCTCGTGACCCACCCTACGGAAATCTCCGCCTTTCCCGTCGGCATATAATCCGGCACGGGCACCCGGAACGTGTCGTCTACCGACCACCCGGTTCGCCAGCGCCACAGGGGAAACGCCCCGTTTGCCGGCGTCCAATCGTTCGTGCCCCTCCGCGTCCCCATGCGCAAGGTGCCGCGCAGCTTCCAAGAACTCGGAATCGGCGCGTCGGCCCGCCACCGGCAGCGCACCCATACGGAATCCGCCGGCGCGATGGGCGAAATCGGAACATCGCAACCCAGAAGGGATAGGACGCCGCCGAACGTCGCGACGGCAGGCGAGTCGTCGGGCCGCTGGATTTGTTCCTCCCAAATCCGTTCTGCCATGGCAAAGCGGCCGACCAGTCGCCCCCGCCACTCACGCGTTTCGGCGCGCAGGGCGTCCACCTCCGACGACGTCATCGTTCCCGCGCGATCCTTCTTTTCCTCGGGGTCGCTGGCGAGATCGAAGGCTTGCGCCGCCATGTCGGCATAGTGATCGATGAATTTGGCGTTTCCCACACGCCGAGCAATGCAGCGGTGAGCACGCCAACAGGAGTGGTAGAGCAAGCGGTCACTCGCGACGTCCGTGAACAGGCTCACGCCCCGGGTGACACCGCTCGTCAACGTGGCGCCGACCAACTCCAGGATTGTGGGCATGACGTCGATCTGTTGGCGCGGCCCCTTGATTTCTCCTGTTCCAGGCAAAACGCCCGGCCCGTACACGACCATCGGGATGCGCAGCCCTTCTTCGTAGATCACCAAATCATGCTGGAAGCGGCCGTGCTCGCCAAATCCCTCTCCGTGGTCACCAAGAATGAGGAAGACCGTGTTGTCCAGCAGTCCTTTTTCCTTGTACCCGTCGATCAACCTGCCAAGAAAGTCGTCCACATAGTTGACGGCGTTGTAATACTCGTCCTCGTGGCCGGTGACCCCGGGCCAGTCTCGCGACTTCCAATGCTTGGGTACAACGTAGTTGTGATGCGACGCAAGCGTCAAATACACCGCGAAGAACGGTGTCTCTCGATCGGACAAACTCCACTGCACACCGGGCTTGAGCATCGCCCGGTCGTCGATGCCGAAGTAGTTGTTCTTCTCCCACTCACCAGTCTGGAGGGTCGCCCGGGCGCGGAACAACTGAAAACCAAGGTTGTGAATCAGATTTACGCGGTCCTCGAAGTCGTCACGCGCGGTCTGGAAGAAGGCCGTGCGGTACCCGAGGTCGCGCATGAGCTCAGGGAGGCAACGGCCCGGCAATCCGCCGCCGGAGGCCTCCCGAATCTCCGTCTGAAGCTGCGGCCAATCGCCGCAGAGCGTGGTGATGAGAGCTTTGGAAGTATGCGGTACGACGGCGTACGCGTCGTCGATCTTCCAACCCTCCAGCGCAAGCCGAGCCAGGTTGGGCGTGGTCGGCAGATCCGGGGCATACGGCGTCGTCACGTTCGCCCGCACCGATTCGAGCAGCACGACGACGACGTTGGGGCGCCGGCCGGAAGGCGCCGCAGCGACGCGCAACGGCACGAAATCGGCTGACGTCGGCTCGATCACCACATCGCCCATGCTCGCGACGGCCTCGAAAAATAGTTTCTCGATCAGCGATTGCTGAAGTTCACGAACCGTTTTTGTAGGCTTTGGACGCCCCTCCAACTCCATCACGACCGACGGAATCAGCAACAAAAGTGACAAACGACCCCGCCAACGGACGAGACCATTGGGCCAACGCCGGAAGAAAGGGAGCGTCACCAGTACAGCGACCGCCACGAGCGCCGCGACTTGCGGTGCATGAATTTCGGACGCGACCACCGGCAACACCCGCTCCAAATCCCGGAGCGCGTAGCCGATCGAATCCAGGTCCCCGCGGCTGCCGCTGACCTGGAAAAACGCCAAGTCGAGGATGCTGAATACCACGAGAACGGCCGAGAGCAAATGGAAGAGCAGCCGCGCGAACATGCGGGGCCAGCCGGACAGGATTCGTGTGCCCACGGACCATCCGAAGGCCCAAAGCGTCCAGAATTCGTATTCCCCGAATTGAATCGCGTACCAATCCTTCCACACGACATGGTGCTGGGTGGCGAGGGCAACCGAGCAGCGCATCCCCATCAAGGCCAGCAGCGCGAAGCCTATCGGCAGGAAGAAGCTCCACAGCTCCCCACGCCGCGGCGTGATGGCGTCGATTGTCGCCAACGCTTGCCGCGCCACCACCCGCCATCTACGTTCGCGCGTTGCGTCCACCCTGACTCGAAAAGCACGCGCCCCTAACCGAGCGGATACAGGGATGCGCCATGCATCTCCTCGTCGGCAACCCCACCGCGCACTCCGGGAAGAACGCGGCGCGCATCGACGTCGCCCGACGAGAAATGGATATGCGGGGTATCGAACATGATTTCCTCGCGACGCGGGCGGAAGGAAAAACCGTGGGAGACGTCGCCAAAGCGCTGTCGGGTGGAGCGTACAAGTGCGTCGTCGCGATGGGTGGAGACGGGACATTTGCCGAGGTTGCGAAAGGACTCCTTGCAAGCGGAGTAGACGTCCCGATGGGAATGCTGCCGACGGGCACTGCCAACGATCAAGGGCGCAGCTTCGGCTTGGACTCCGCTACCGCGTCCATCGCGCGAAACGTGGACGTCCTGCACGCCGGCCAGACGGCACCGCTCGACGCGGGAAAGATCACGTCGTTTGACATCGTGGACAGCCCGCTGGCGACGGATTGGTTTTTCGACTCCGCCGGGTGGGGCATTTCCGCCCTGGTGCTGCGCATGCGGAATGAAGATCGCCGTCTCGTCGGGGGCGTCCCGATCCTGAAGGAGCTGTACCGCGATCAGCTCGTGTACGCCGGGGCCATCGTGAAGGCGTTTCTGAAAAGCTACATGGACGAACAGACATTTGAGGCAGAGATTACGACGCCTGCCGGCACGAAATTCATCGGGGGGATTACGGACCTCGTCGTCAAAAACACCCGAATTTACGCGGGCGCCTGGGTGTTGGACGAAACCTCGTCGCCGGAGGACGGGGAGATGGAGCTGGTTCCGTTCACGGGCAGGGATGAGTGGATCGTGCGGTCCATCGTCGCTCATGAAATGAGCCCGGTCAAGGAGCAGGATCTCGCGGAATTCGGCGGGGCGCTGTCGAAGGTGATTCGTTCCCCGTGGTTCCACATTCGCCTGCGCGACCGGCCGGGCGGCGAGCCCATCGAAAGCCAGCTCGATGGCGAGGAATGGCGGTCGGCAACGTCGTACCGTATCGACGTGGTGCGCCACGCGCTGCGCCTGATCGTGCCGGTGCCGGAGTGACGTTGGTGCGGGTCTGACGCCGGTCTGGGTGGAAGTGCACGTGGATGACGTGCTGGTGGAACGGAACCAGGACCGGTGGGGAGATGCAGCGGCCATGCTCGATCGCCTTGCGACGGCGGCGGAAAATGGCGGCGGGCGGCTGTCCTTCCGAATCCGGCACGCATTCGCGGAGGGGGATCGATCGGGCTTTCTCCGCGCGCTCGCGCGGCGCGGCCACGAAGTTGGCGCGCACGCCCACGGGAAGGGGCTCGGTCGCGTCGTCGCGGCCCTGCGCACGGCGGGGGTTGCCCCGGTCGTCCTGGCGCCCGGACTTGTCCAGGTTGGCGATCGCGGCCGCAGACAGCTCCTCGCAGAAGTGGCGGCGCTCGGCGCCACGCACATCACCGACCGCCTGGAAACCCGGTGGTTCGCGTATCAGGGCTGGTTGGCGTGGCAGCCGCTGCCGGGGCTGACCTCGCTGGACGTTTCGGTTTCGCCGTTTGCGTGGGGAGTGCTGCGTCGCCGTGGCCGGAGCGTGGTCCCCGGCGATCTCGACTGGGGCGCGCTGACGACGCTGGCAGACCGTCAACGGGCGCGGCACGTCCCCGACGGCGCTTCCGCATTCTTCGGCGCCACGTTTCACGAGCACGACGTGTGTGAGCCCGGCTCGCTCCGCTTGCGCTGTCTCGACGGATTGTCAAGGTTCGTCGAACGATTCCTTCCGGTGCCGAGCGCGTCGTGCGGCGCGCGCCCCCCACCACCGCCGGCCGGGCGCCCAAAAACGGGCGCGGACTCGGCGCTCACTCCGCTCGTTCGTCGTATCGCGTATTCATTTGAGCGCCGCGCGTTGCCCACCCGTGAAGTCGTCGTGGGAGCGCGGCGGATCCACGCTCGCCGGGTCGGTCCCCCTTCCCCGAACGGTGCGATTGTCGTCATCCACGGCGGCGACGACGGTACCCGTCAGGGTCTCGGCTTTCTCGGCCTTTCCGAACACGCCTTCCCCGATCTCGCGGTGTGGACGTACGCGCGTTCTGCGAGCTTCCGGACGCCAGGAAATCCTGTGCACCTCGCGGACGCGCGTGCCGTCGTTGCAGCGGCACGGGCCGAGGGTGCGCCCGTGGCGATCCTGACCTGGTCTGCCGGGCTCATCGCTGGACTGCGGGCGGCGGACGCCACGACTTCCGTCCTGATCGACGTCGAGGGGCCCGCGGATCGGTGGTCACTACTCCCGCCGGGCAACGCCGATCACGAGTTGGCCCAGCTCGATCTCGACGACGACGCCGTCTGGTCCGGGAAGGAGCCGGTGGCGCTCGCATGCCCCTGCCCCTACGTGCGCGTGCAGGGCGAGATCGACCACGTGCACGGGCGAATGACCTGGCACGCCGACCGCCTCGTCCATCTTTTTTCGGGACAGCGGATCGACCTTCCGGGGGCCGTCCCGAGCGCGCCCGACCTCGCGCTGTCCGCGATCCGGGGCGTGCTCGAACGAGCGTACCGCGCCGCGTCGGGACCCGATTCATCGCGCCCGCGAGGAAGTTTCGGTTAGAGTGCTCCGGCTTCGATATTGACGCGTCAATATCGAAGCCGGAGCCGGCCATGCTCGCGCGAATGAAAAAACGATACGAAAACACCATCTCGGCGCTGCCGACGCTGGGGCTGCGGCCAGCGTCCGCGCTCCGCACCGCGCTCGCAGCCGGGTACGGCCCGCCCGACCTCCGCGCCGACGTTCTCGCGGGCATGACGGTTGGCATCGTTGCCCTGCCGCTCTCCATGGCGCTCGCCATCGCAAGCGGCGTGCCGCCACAATACGGACTCTACACCGCAATCATCGCTGGATTCGTCACGGCGCTCCTTGGGGGCTCGCGCACGCAAGTCAGCGGACCGACGGCCGCGTTCGTCGTCATCCTCGCCCCCATCGCGTCGCAGTACGGCATCGGCGGACTGCTGGTGGCAACCGTAATGGCGGGCGTTCTGCTTGTGATTCTCGGAATCGCGAGAATGGGGCAGCTGATCACGTACATCCCCCACCCGGTGACGACGGGATTCACCGCGGGCATCGCCGTCGTGATTGCGACGTTGCAGCTACGGGATTTTTTGGGCCTGGGAATCGCGAAAATGCCCGACCACTACCTCGACAAGGTGTGGGCGATCAGCGTCGCACTGCCGGGCGCACGGTGGCAGGACGGGCTCATCGGTGCGCTTACGCTGGCGATCCTGCTGCTCTGGCCCCGGATGACGCATCGCGTTCCTGCTCCGCTGGCGGCGCTCGGCATCGCAAGCGTCGTTTCGTACGTTTTTCAGCTGGACGTCGCCACCATCGCCTCGAAATTCACCTGGGACGTGGGCGCCGCCGGCTCCGGTACCGGCATCCCCCCGCTGCCCCCGACGCCCCTTCTGCCATGGCGGCTTCCCGGGCCCGGTGGCGCGCCGCTGCCGCTCACGTTTGCCACGATTCAGGAGCTGTTTCCAAGCGCATTCGCCATCGCGATGCTCGGCGCCATCGAATCCTTGCTGAGTGCCGTCGTTGCCGACGGCATGGCCGGCACCCGCCACGACCCGGACGCCGAGCTTGTCGCACAGGGAACCAGCAATATCCTCGCGCCGTTTTTCGGTGGCTTTGCGTCCACGGGCGCCATCGCGCGCACAGCGACAAACATTCGCGCCGGCGCGAGGTCGCCGCTCGCCGCCATGGTGCACGCCGTGTTTGTCCTGCTCGCCATGCTGTTGTTCGCCTCGCTCCTCGGGCGCCTTCCGATGGCGGCCATGGCGGCGCTGCTGTTGGTGGTGGCGTGGAACATGGCGGAGCTGAAGCACTTCATCCGCATCCTCCAGGTGGCACCGAAAAGTGACGTTACGGTTCTTCTCACTTGCTTTTCCCTGACCGTGATGTTCGACATGGTCATCGCCGTCACCGTGGGCATCATCCTGGCGGCGTTCCTGTTCATGCGACGAATGGTCGAAATTTCGGGCGCCCACTTGTCGGAAGGCCGGCATCCCTCGCTGCGGGAGCCACTTCCGAAGGGGGTGGTCCTTTATGAGATTGCCGGCCCCCTTTTCTTTGGCGCCGCCGCCAAGGCCATGAGCCAGCTCGAAACCGTTGCCGACAGCGCCCGCGTCGTGATCCTCGACATGACCGCCGTGCCCGCCATGGATGCCACGGGCCTCGTCGGGCTCGAGACGGCCCTCGATCGCCTCGCCCGCGTCAACACGTTCGTCATCCTCGCCGGGGTCCAGCCGCAGCCCGCGAAGGTGTTGGAGAGGGCCGGCATCGTGGACGGGCCCCAGTTGGCGTTTGCGGCGACGTTGCAAACGGCCGTTGAACGCTCCCGCGCGCCGGGAGTCTGATGCCGCGCGTCACCATCGATGTTGCCGCAAGCGTCTTGCGAGGCGGGGGAATCGCCGCGTTCCCCACCGAAACCGTGTATGGACTCGGTGCCGACGCAATGAATCCGGAGGCGATCGCCCGTGTTTTCGCGGCTAAGGGGCGACCAACCACCCATCCGCTCATCCTTCATGCACGCGATCCCGAGGCCTACGCGTACTTCGACGCGCGGGCCCGCGCGCTGGCGCGCTTCTGGCCGGGGCCGCTCACGTTGGTGCTCCCCCGGCGCCCGCACGTGCCCGACGCCCTGACCGGCGGTCGCGACAGTGTTGCCGTTCGAATGCCCGCTCACCCTGTTGCCCTTGCGCTGATCGACGCGGTCGGCCATCCGCTCGCCGCGCCGAGCGCCAACCGATTCGGGGGTATTTCGCCGACGACGGCAGACCACGTGCTCGCCGCGTTTCCGGATGTGCCCGTGCTCGACGGCGGGCCCTGCGCCGTCGGCGTGGAGAGCACGATCGTCGATCTTACCGGCCCGATCGCCGCGATTCTCCGCCCCGGCGCCATTTCCGCGGCCGATCTGGACGTGCCTCTCGGGATTGCCCAGGACACCGCCGCGCCCGGCACCCTGCCCGTCCACTATGCGCCCACCACCGAGCTGATCGTCGCCGATGATGCCGACGAACTCGCCGCCTCGCTGCCCGGACGCGTGGGGATCATCCGCGCGTCGGCCCCGCACGACTACGCGCGCCGACTGTACGCCGAACTGCGCGCTCTCGACGGCGCGTGCGACGTCATCGTGGCCGAGTGGGCGCCCGACCACGGCATCGGGCTCGCCGTGAACGATCGACTGCGCCGCGCGTCCGCGCGATATGCCTGACGGATGATCCGCAACTTCCTGAAAGCGCGCCTCGGTCTGCTGAAAAAGACGCACCTGCGGGTCGGCGGAGCTCTCCCGGCCATCGACTGCGCGGACGCAACCGGAAAGCGTTGGTCGGCGGCCGATCTGCGAGGCAGGAACGCGGTGATCTACTTCTACCCGGCGGACGACACGCCGGGGTGTACCAAGGAGGCGTGCTCGTTCCGCGA
Source organism: Klebsiella pneumoniae (assembly GCA_945861635.1). GTDB lineage: Bacteria > Myxococcota_A > UBA796 > UBA796 > SXON01 > CAMAWH01. Next base: position 13,466 of record CAMAWH010000059.1, read on the forward strand.
CCACCACGGCTCGCTGGGCGCTCAGATTCTCGGCGTCTCCACGGACAACGCCGACAGCCATCGCGCGTTTGCGTCGAAGTTCAACCTCCCGTTTCCGCTCCTCGCCGACACCGATGGCGCCATGTCGCGCCGATTCGGCGTGCTCGACGGCAACGCCCGGCGGGCCACCTTCATCGTCGATAGAGAAGGAAGAATAGCGGCTGTCTTCGATCCCGTGAAGGTCGAGGGGCACACGGATCAGGTTCGGTCCGCGCTGACCAGCCTGCCGTAGTAGACTCCGCCCGCCGCGGAGATCGCATGGCTGAAGAGAGCGCACCCCTTCCGGATCTGACCAAGGTTCCCGCCGAAGATCGTGACCGTGTCTGGTACGAAACGTACTATCAGGGGGAGGGTACCCCGCAGCTGACGTTCCGCGCAGTGGTGATGGGCGGGCTCATCGGCATGGCGATGTCGGTGTCCAACTTGTACACGACGTTGAAGCTGGGATGGGCCTTCGGCGTCGCGATCACGGCGTGCGTCATGAGCTACGCAATCTGGAACAGCTTCGTGGCAATCGGCCTGACGAAGTCGAAGATGACGATGCTTGAGAACAATTGCATGCAGTCCACGGCGTCGGCGGCGGGCTATTCCACCGGCGGCACCATCGCGACGGCGGCGGGCGCGATGCTCCTGATCACCGGCAATGACGGCCGGATGCACTGGATCCCCCTGACCGCATGGGTGTTCTGTGTCGCCGTCCTGGGCGTGTTCCTCGCGATTCCGATGAAGCGTCAGATGATCAATCAGGAACAACTTCCCTTCCCCTCCGGCATCGCCGCAGCGGAGACACTGCGCTCGCTGTACGCCGAAGGCCAGGAGGCCATGAAAAAGGCCGGATATTTGATCGACGCGCTGATTGCCGGCGGCGTCACTGCCATCGGGCTCAATTTTGGGCTGATTCCTGCTTCGTTGGAGTTCAGTGGGTCGATCAACTCGACGCGGACGACACTGCCGCTCGCCGCGATGGGCATCGCTTATGAACCTTCCCTCCTGATGATTGCGGCAGGCGCCATTACGGGCCTCCGTGTGTGCGCGTCGATGCTGCTCGGCGCGTGCATCAATTGGTTCATCCTGGTGCCGATCGTCATCTCGCAGGAAAACGACTGGGTGGACATCAAAGATCGGCCGCGTCCAGGCGTGATCGACGTGCACCTGGCGGACATCGGTAAGAACGGCGCCAACGGCCTGCCGCGCGGACCGGTGACCGTCCAACTGACCGCACTCGATGAAAGCATCGTCGCCGTCACCTTGGCCGACGACGGGCGCTACCCGGACTCCCATGCTGCGGACGGCAACTGGTCCGGGCGTGCATCGGCCAATGCCGATGCGTATGGCGTAAACCTTGCGCTGGATGGCCGGGAGTTGTCCCTTGCGGGACTTTCGTGGGACCCCACGAACCAGCGCCGGTCCCTGGACCTCGACGTCAAAGTGGCGGGCCTCGGTGGCACCGCGGGTGAGGCGGCGAAAACCGGCAAGCTGTTCGCCGGAGATTTCGAGGTCAAACGAGATCCTGAGACGAACGACTTGACGTCCATCAACGTGCGAAAGTGGAGCCTTTGGCTCGGAACGGCACTGCTCGTCATGAGCGGGCTGACGTCGTTCGCACTGAGCTGGCGCCAGATCGCGCGCGCCTTCATGGGCGCGCGCGGGGGCGCGGCTTCCGGCGCGACATCGGATTTGGAGGCCAAACTCGCGGCAATTGAAGTGCCGATGTCGTGGATGATCATCGGCATCATCCCGACGACGATATTGCTCGCTGCCACGTGCTGGCTCGCCATGGGGATCGCGCCCTGGCTGAGCGTCGTTTCCGTCGTGTTGTCGGGCATGCTCGCGCTCGTTGCGTGCCGCGCCACCGGAGAGACGGACACGACGCCGATCGGCGCCATGGGCAAGATCACCCAGTTCGTCTTCGCCGTCCTTTCCCCGGCGGACAAGACGGTCAACCTGATGACCGCGGGAATCACCGCCGGCGCGGCCGGTTCCAGCGCGGATCTGCTCACGGATCTCAAGTCCGGCTACCTGCTCGGCGCCAACCCGCGCAAGCAATTCCTCGCCCAACTTTCCGGCGTATTCTTCGGGATCGTCGCCGTGATTCCGGCGTGGTACCTCATGGTGCCGACGGCCGAGACGCCCCTCTTGCTGAACAGCCCGCCGACGGCGATGTGGCACGCGGTGGCGCTCGCGCTGGCGGACGGCGTCGGGAGCATCCCGCTGACGGCGCGGTACGCCATCATCGCCGGAGCTCTCGTCGGCGTGGCGCTTCCGCTCGCAGAGAAAATCTTCCCAGCGAGTCGCCGATTCTTGCCGTCGAGTATGGGGCTTGGCCTGGCCTTCGTCATCACCTTTCCGAACACGTTGGCGTTCTTCGTGGGCGCCCTGATCGCCGACCGATGGACGCGTCGTGATGCGGCGGCATACGATGGTAAAATCATCCCCCTCGCGTCCGGTGCAATTGCGGGAGAATCGCTGGTCTCCGCAGGCTACGCCATCCTCAATTCGCTGAAGATCCTGGCGGGCTGACGGCGGCTGCAAACCGCGCCGGGTCCCACTCGCCCGGCAACACCGCGCCGTCGCAAATTGCATCGGCAAGCCGACGCGCCGTCAGCGGCGCCAACAGGATGCCGTTCCGGTAGTGCCCGCTAGCAACCCAGATGTCGTCTACGTTTCCGACGATGGGTTGGTTGTCGGGGCTTCCCGGCCGAAATCCCGACCAGGACCGCAGCACGCGCGCGCCGCCGAGCGCCGGGAGCATCCGGTAGGCGGCCGACAACACATCTGCGATTCCGGCCTCGGTCACGCCACGAGAAAAGCCCACGTCCTCCACGGTTGCGCCGCACACGACCTCGTCCGCGCGGGGCACCAGATAGCCGCCGTTGCCAAACACGATGGTCTGGATTCTGGCGTCCAGCGCAACGAGTTGGCCGCGCACCGGGCGCACCGGAATCGACGCCATTCCGGGCACGCGCGCCGTCCACGCACCCGCGCACACGACCACGGTGCCATCTACGCGATCCCCCGTATCCAACGTGACACCCCTACCGTCGATTGCGCGCACTTCCTTCCCCACGATGAACGTCGTCCCGCACCCGCCCGCCGCGGCATGGACCGCCCCGACGAGGCGCCGCGTGTCGACCGTCCCTTCTTCCGGTAGCCACCACAGAGAATCCGACACGAGTCCAGGTTGAATGCGGTGCATTTCGGGCGTTGTCTGGCGGATCGCTTCGCGATCCGGCTGGTCGGGCAAAACCGACGCGACGCCACAACGCCGGAATCCGACGTCCCCGAGCGGCCGAACCCAGGCCTCATACATGTCGAGGCTGGCGACGCCGAGACGCCGGAACGCTTCGTCTCCGTGCGCCTCCACGCGCGGGGCGAGTATTCCCGCCGCCGCGCTGGACGCCTCGGCGCCGACCACCGCGCGCTCCAGAACAACCACGCTGCACCCACGCCTTGTCAGCTCCCACGCCACGGCGCAACCCAACAACCCTCCCCCTACAATCACGACCGGACGCATACGCACGCACGTAGCGGGAGCGATTCCGGCCCGCCATCTTCTCCCTGACGGAGCAAAACGCGGGTATCCTGCCAGCGTGTTAGCCCGGACCCGCCGGCAGGAGGCCTCATGTTGCTCGCGTTCGTTGGCATCGTCACCACTCGCGCGTTCGCCGTGGAATGCGGCGTGCTCACTACGGTCAAGATCAATGAGTTCAACGTCGCATCGACGTCGGAGTGGGTGGAACTGTACAACGACAGCGGAGCCGAGGTGGTTATCGATGGATGGTCACTCGTCTACGGCAGCAGCGCCTGGAACAACGACGAGACGCTCCCGGCGGGCGCGTCGATTCCGGCGCACGGTTTTTACGTCATCGCTGCAAATCAGGCGGCGATCACCAAGGACTACGACGCCGGAGACATGTCCGGGGTGGGGAACAGCGCCGGCGCGATTCGTGTGGAGTGCCAGGGTACCGTCGTCGACACCGTCGTCTATGGTAATTCAAACGCAGGCAGTTTTGTCGACGATACGCTGGCTGTCGCCACGGTGTTTGCCCCCACGCCGACGGCAACCGTAACGAGCGGCCGCTTTCCGGACGGCGTGGACATCGCCAAGGACGGCGCGGATTGGGGGGCAACCGAGCCCACCCCCGGCGCCCTGAACGTCGAGTCCACCGAGGTGGACACCGGAGACTCGGGTACAACCAGCGTCGAAGCCGATTGCACCAACGCCGAGAATGTCCGCATCAACGAATTCGACGCCAACACGGGCGTGGATTGGGTCGAGCTCTACACCGATGGCGGAGACGTCGCGTTGGCGGGGTGGATCCTTGAGTTCGGGACGAGCGCCGGGAACACCGACACCGTGGAACTGGACGAGCACACGCTTGCCGAAAATGGCTACTTCGTCGTCGGCAATTCCGACGCAGCCTACAAAGACGAGGAGGATACCGATCTCGACCTCGGCAACGCGTCGAACCCCGACTTCGTGCAGCTCAAATGCGGCGTCACGGTGATCGACACCGTCGTCTACGGCAAGTCCACCGCGACGAATTCGGACGCATGGACGGAAGACGGCGGCGCCGTCGCCACGAGCTACGCACCCATGCCTGGAAAAGGACACTCGTCCGCACGCAAAGAGGACGGCAAGGACACGAACGTCAGCGGCAAGGACTTCGTCGAAGACGAATTCCCCACGCCGGGTGCCGAGAATCCGCTGATCATCTGTGAGGCCGGCAACAACGACATCAAGCTGAACGAGGTCCTGTACAACCCCGCCGGCAGTGACGGGGACAACGATTGGGTCGAGATCTTCAACGCGGGAGACACGGCAGTACGCATCGACGGCTGGATCATCCAGTTGGCAACGAAGGACTTCGCCAACAAGTTCACGTTTCCGTACGACACGACGATTTCGGCCGGTCAGTTCGTGACCGTGTCGGCGGGCGGCCTTGCCGGCGGAACCTTCACCGCCGACAGCTTCTCGATTGGCAACGGTACGGGCGGTGACGGCGTGCGCTTGGTGGACTGTGAAGGCGAGGCGATGGACACGCTGCTCTACGGCGCAGAATTGGAAGACGGCTCCGCGTTGGAGGACGACAACGGCGGCACGGACGTCGTCGCGCTGCTCGACAACGAGGGCTACTCCAACGGGCGCAGCCCCGACGGAGTAGACACGGACGAAACCAGCGATTGGGGCATCTACTCGGTGCCAACGCCGGGGGCGCCCAATGGGGACCCAGCCGATCCGCCCGATGGCGACGGGAAGATCAAGAAGGGGTGTGGTGGCCCCGGCTCGGCCGACAACCCCGGCGGTGGCTGCGTGACGGCGCCGATGCCGCTCGGCGGCCTGGAGTTGCTCCTCGTCGCGTTCAGCCTGCGGCGTCGCAAGCGCTGACCGCCTGACGGAGGTCGGCGGAATGGGTGACAGACGTCCGTCGGTGACGCCCGTCACCACGTCGATATGAAAGTAGATACAACCTACCGTTTTCGAGCACAGCCGGTTGGCCCGCCCCTTGCCAGAGGGCAGGGCACCCCCCGAGGTGCTCTGTGTTGCTTCTTCTCGTCGCGTGTACGTCCCCCCTTTCCGCCTCCGCCAAACCCGCCCCGGAGGAAGTCGCGCGAACGCTCGCCCACGCCCCCGCCGATCAGGACGGGATCGTCTACGAAATCTACGTCCGCTCCTTCCAGGACACCGATGGTGACGGCGTCGGCGACCTTGACGGCGTCCGCGCCCACCTCCCCTACCTCGACTGGCTCGGCGTCGACACCCTCTGGCTCATGCCGCTGTTTCCCGGCGATGGGCCTGCGGGTTACGGCGTCACCGATCACACATCGATTCGCGACGAATACGGCGGCGCCGAGGCGTTGTTCGACCTGGTCGACGCCGCGCACGACCGAAACATGCTCGTGATCCTCGATCTTCCCATCAACCACGTGTCCGTCGAGCACGCCTGGTTCCGTGACGCAAACGCAGGACAGGGTCGTGAGCGTTTCGTGTTCGGAAGCAGCCAATGGGACGAGTACCGCTGGTTCCCGATGGGGGACGGATCTTTCTATTATGCCTTCTTTGGCGCGGATTTTCCGGACCTCAACTGGCGTGAGGAGAGCGTGCGCGCGGAGATGGAGGGCATGTTCACGATGTGGCTGGAGGCTGGCGTCGATGGGTTCCGGCTCGACGCGGTCAGCACGCTCATCGAGACGCCCACCGAGATCACCAACACCTCCGACACCCACGAACTGCTCCGCGAAATCGCAACCCTCGTTCACGATGTCGCGCCCGATGCGTTGTTGCTGGCCGAAGCCGGAGAGGCGAACACCTCGGCAAACATGACGTACCTCGGCGATGAAACCCCGGAGGCCGACCTCGTCCTGGACTTCCCGCGTCGGGATGCGCTGTTGGAAGCCGCGGAGTCCGGCAGCGTCGAAAGGCTTGTGGCCGTGCTCGCAGAGGAGGGGGAGGATGCGCGTAACGTGGCGCCCTTCCTCGGCTCGCACGACGTCTCCCGGTTGGCTTCGGTGGTTCGCGATCCGACGATGCGCAAGGCGTTGATGGCCGCGAACCTTACGCTTCCCGGCCGGCCGGTCCTCTACTACGGCGAGGAACTCGACATCCATGACGTCCTCGACACGGGGGGCAAGGATTACGCGTGGCGAGGCCCGATGCCCTGGGATTCGACGCGCAACGGGGGGTTCACCTCCGGCACCCCTTGGATGGCGGCAGACCCCGGCTACATGACCGGCACGAACGTCGATGACGAACTTCACAGCGCCGAGAGCATGCTTCTTTTCGTGAACTCCCTTACGACGCTACGCGACGAAAATAGCGCATTGTCAGCGGGGAGCTTCGAAATCGTTGAGAGCCAGGGCGGGGTGCTCACCTTCCATCGCGAGAACGGCGCGGACACGCTGGACGTCACCCTGCAATTCAGCGGCAAGGTGGGATGCAGCGTCGTGAGTCGAAGTGCGAGCGGGGAGCGGGTGGTGGGGTGTTGAGGGGTGCTCAACGCTCCGCCGCCTACTCTGACTCCTCCGTGGGGTCCGTCGCGTCCTTGGCGTTCTGGCGGGTATTTCCCACTCCCCGCCCTTCCGCCCTTCCATCCGCCCCAAACCCCTCCCTCAACACCACCTCCAACCCAAACCTCACCTTCTCCATGGCCCCCCCAACGGCCGTCTCCTTGGCCATCCGCCGCGCCCACCGCAAAGCCCGCCGCTGCCGCTGGAATCGATCCAGCTCAATCTTCCTGGGTTTCCAGTTCGCCGGGTCCGCGTCCTCCATGGGTTTCCAGAACGTCTCGAGCGGATACCCCCATGTCGCGAGATCTGCGGGTTCTACCATTGCGATCTGCCGCGCCACGACTTCATAGCGCACGCGATTGGCGGCAAATTCAGCGCCCCAGGTCTCGATCGACGACGCCACCGGCCGGTCGTGCTTTTTCACGCCGACCGGATCCCCGAGTCCTTTGCCCACCACATCACGTTTCTTGTAGTTCAGCGCGTCCGGCTCGAAGGGAATATCAAGGTAGGTCGAAACCTTTTTGAGCGTTGCCTCCGGGTCCGTCACCAATTCCTCGTACCGCACATGGGTGAACGGCACCACGGTCTGCCGTAAAAAGCGCGCCATGGCCGGGATGTAGCGGGCGAGGATGGGGTTGAAGTCTGCCGCCGCCGCGTAGTCCCCGTCGAAGAAGCTCTCGGCGTAGCTGGCAAAGATTGCGGCGGGGTGCCGAGTCAGCACGATGTATTTCGCGCGCGGGTAGAGCTTTCCGAGAAACGGCAAAAGAAGACTATTGGCCGGCGTTTTGTCGAGAAAATACCTTTCTCCGTTCTTGGCGCTCCCGAGCATGCGCCCGTACATGGTGTCGGCGTACGCGCGCAGGGCGTCGAGATAGTCCGCCTCTCCCCCGGGGAGATCGGCAACGAAGCCCCGGACGCCTTCCGCCGATTGGAAGTGATCGAAGGGCGCCCGATCAATATTGTCGTAGTACCCGAGATGCGCCATCGGACCTATCAAATGCGGCTCCGGGCGCGAATACACTTGCGACGTTGCGTTCAGTACGCGCATGAGCAGCGTAGACCCCGAACGTGGCGGGCCTACCAGAAAGATCATCCGCTCCATCATCGCCGTCATGGGCCCGCCGATCCCCTGCCTTCGATCCGTTGGCTACGGGCCACACACGGTCCGGCAAACAGGCGGCGGCTGAACGGGCGCCGTGGCGCAGTCCTTCTCCGCATCCCGTTCGGTGCCGATGCAGCGTTCGGCGACGACCGGATCGTACGCCTCGCAGGCTTCCCGTTGGAGCTTCGCGGAAATGGCCGTTGCGCACTGGTCGATATCCGCGAAACCAGCGTCGTCAAGCAAGCTGCATGTTGACAGCATGTGGCAGTAGGCCTTGGCCTGCGCGGAAATGAACGAAGCGTACGTCGGATACGCATCGCCGCCGCCGCTGTCGGTGTCCGAATCGGCGTCGGTGTCCGTGTCCGAATCTCCAAGAATGTTCGAATCACGCGCTGGTTTGTCACTGCCCGAATCGGTGCCCGCGCAGGCGGTGAGGAGCGAGAGGAACAAAAGGTTTCGGATCATGAGTGTCCTGTCTCCCCCCTTCATAGCACGCCGGCGGAGGGAAACGGCCACAGGATTTCAGGCCAGTCCCCGAGCACATGGACCTCCGGCTGGAGGCAGATCCCGGTTTCGTTGCGGACGGTTTCCCACGCGGCGCGAATACAGTGCATCACGTTCAGCGCAGTTGCATCGCCGAGGTTGACGATGAAGTTCGCGTGGCGCTCGCTGATCTGGGCGCCGCCCACGCGATGTCCCTTGAGTCCTACCGACTCGATCAGCCGGCCGGCGGCGTCTCCCAGCGGGTTACGAAAGACGGAGCCGCAGCTCGGCAGATCGAGCGGCTGCGTTGCGCGTCGACGGGTCAGGTGCATCGCCATCCGCTCCTGCTCCTCCGCGACGCCGAGCGAGGTGAGGGCCAGCTCTGCGTGCGTCACGACGAATCCCGCCGGCAGTCCTCCTTCCCGGTAGTTCATCGGGAGCGCAGAACGTTCGATACGCGCGATTCGACCGTCGATGAGCCCCTCGACCGCGACCAGCACTCCCGAAATCTCGCCGAGCGCCGTACCCGCGTTCATGGCAACGGCGCCGCCCATGGTGCCCGGAACGCCGGCGAGGGGGCCCGCTCCGGCAAGTCCGAGCCGCGAAAGACGGGAAATAAGCACCGCATTCGGCACGCCGGCCCCAACGCGCACCACGACGCCGTTCGGCGGCCCGCCGACCACCTCGACGGCCCGGAATTCGCCGGCCAGGCGAACGGTCGTTCCAGAAATCCCGTGATCGGGAGCAAGGAGATTCGACCCATTGCCGAGCACGTGATCGATCCGCAGCGTCGTAAGCTCAGCGATGCTCTCCACGATGACGAAGCGTTCCATCGGCCCGCCCACCCGCCAGAATCCGTGGCGCGAAAGCGGCTCGCCAGAGGCCTCCTTCACGCCCTCACCGAATCACCCAGGTCTCCGGGACCCGCGTGAACGCCTCTCCTTCTCGCCCGGCGACCCACGCCCGCGACGGCCCCGTTTGCAAGCTCCCGGCAAGCGATGCGACCACCGGCAACTGCCCCGCCCATGCGCCATTTCCTGCGAGCACGCTGAGGTGGATGGTACCCTCCTCTCCGCGCCAGCGAACAATCTGGCCCCCTGCGACGAGAGCATCCATCCGTTGCGCGTCCGCAGCCACGCCAGCCGGCAGCCCGACGTCGACATTGACCGTCTGTCCGGCGGGCGCAGCAACCGAAACGTTCAGCCCCCACCGGTGGCCCATGGTAAGGCTCGGGCGATCGATCGCCAGGTCGAGGCCGGCCGGCGCCTCCTTCTTCCACCCAACATACTGGCGTTCGACGAGAGAGAAGGCGAGCCCCGGAACGGCGGGCTCCGACACTACCCGGACCGCGTGGGCGCCCGCCGCAACATCCGCGCGCAGCGTGATGGGCGCGTGCGGTTGCGCCGGGTTGAGCGCGCCCTGGGCGACGACGACGCCATCGACCTCCACGCGCACCGCGACGGACGCCGGAATTTCGCCGACGAAGACCGTTTTGAGTGCGCGCAACGCCATGAGATCGCAGAAGGAGCGCCCAAAACCACGCGCCGCCGAGTAGTGCGTCAGGAGCGATGTGCCGAGATCGGCCGCCAACGTCGCATCCTCGGCCAGCGCGAGTGCGGCAACGGCCGTTGCTTCCGCGTCCGTGGTGACGCCACCGTCCGCGCGGATGCCGCCTCCCGGAAGGTACCTGCTACCGTCCTCCGCCGTCGCGAGCGCGGCCTTGACGGTGTCCTTCAAACGGGCAGCCAACTCCGGCTCCGCCGCGCCGGACGCGAGCACCCACGCCGCCAGCCACGGGTCCTCCAGCCTGGCAACATTGCGCGCAAACGCGCCGCCGACCCGGAGGCGGACAGCGTCGTCATCGCGAAGCGCCATCGCGCAGATCGCGCTTTGAACCAGCACTTGATCGATGGTGGCCCCGCCGTAGAGCCCCCAAAGGCCGTCGTCCTGCTGGGCGGCGGTCACGACGTCTACCGCGCGAGAGCGTAGCTTTCCCGATAGTTCCTTCTCCGCTGCTCCCTCCAGGCCCAGTACGAGGACGGCCGCAGCGGAAGCGTCCGGCGCTCTTCCCGATCGTGCCAACCGCTGCCAGGCGCGCAGCCGCACCGCCCGCAGGCGCTCGGCATCGACTTCGGCTGGATCCAATCCCGCCGCAGCCATCGTAAGGGCATATGCGTACGCCGCGTGATCGAGCGAGGAATCATCTCGCGCGTCCACGGCATCGATCTCTGCCCGGACCACGCCGAGAGCGCCGGGAAAAGCGGTCACGGTAAGCGTACCGTAGGTACCGCCGGGAATGGCCGGCAGGGAGATGTCGCGCGGACCGGCCAGCGATCCGCCGCGCTCGACGTCCACCGGGCGACCAACGGGCCGAACAACCACGCTTTTTTCCACTGCGTCCACATCTCCGAGGGCGGCGCGAATCCCGAGCGTCCCGGGGACGCTCACCGCCACCGCCACCGTGGACGCCTTCGAGCCGTACGCCGGAACGCTGACCGCTCCGCCGCCCGCGCCCGTGCCGCCGCGCACCGTGACCTCCAGCTTCGACGTCAGCACCGATCCCGTTTGGTTGACCACCTGCACCGGCATCGTCCAGCGATCGCCCGCGTAGAGGAACGGAGGCGTCACCACGTCCACGTAGGCGGGGAGCGTGCTCTGCACCATCACGACGGATCCGGCCGGCGCGCCCGCCTTGGTCACGCCCAGCGCGAGGATGCGCCACGTCGTGAGCGAGTCTGGAACGTGCACGTCCACCGTCGCGACGCCGGCGCCGTCCGTTTGGACGATCGGCATCCACAGGAAGCTCTCCGGGAACCATGCGCGCGTGGGAGCCGACGCTTCGCCTCCTTTCGCGCCGCCAGACGCCTCATTCTTCTTTTCCACCAGCATTCCCATGCGCCCGTCCATCGGCACATCCATCGCCGGCTCCGACTCCGCCATCAACGGCGAGGGCGCCGCAGAACCGCCCGAGGGAGCGGCGCCGCTCCAGCCCTCCTCCGCGGGCGTCTCCTTGTCGCGCGCGCGATAGCCGTTTTCGTCCTGAGCCGACGGCGCCGCGTCGAAGTCGGCGCAGGCATGAAAGAGCAGGAAAATCATGGCGACTCCGTGGAGATGTAAAGGTCCCAGTTCTCCACGTCTTCGGGCAGACGCGACGCGTCCGCGACCATCACGCGCGGATCGGCGAGGCGACGGAGCTCAACCGGCAGGTTCGACAGGCGGAGCGGGCGACCGAACGGGTCTTTCGCCGGCCGTTTGACGAGCGCTGCATCCCAGATCTCGACCATCTTCTTTGCCGTGAGCAACTCCCCCGCCGGCGCCGTCTTCTCCCATGTGCGCACCCCATCCCTGGCGACGGCGTAGAGGTCGTAGAACGCGTCGGTCAGCGGCGTGTCGAGGTCCGTGACACCTTCTCCCGAGGCCGACAACGCGTCCTCACCGGGTGACCACGTGGGCAGCGTGCTGATCCGCAACACGGTGGCTTGCGCGGCGTTGATGCCGCTCACCTGCCCGGTTTGGAGCGCCGCGGCGTCCAGTTCGCCGAACGCGGGCATGTCGGACGTTGCGAGCACCGTGACGCGCGCGAAGTCGTCCGGGGGCACCAGCAGTTTGATGGCCGACATCGTCGAATCGACGCCGGAAAGCGTGACTCCGGCAGACACCGGCCCCTCGCGACCCGTCGATGTGACGATCAACTTTCCAACCTCGCCCGGGCGCCAATTCGCAGGCTGCGCCGCCAGGGAAAGCGCGAGCGTCGCCTTCGGGCGAATGTAGACCACTGCGCGCGCACCCGCCCATTCGACGCTCGCGAAGCCGGAAGCGTCCGCCGGAACGACGAACGATGCCGACCGCTTCTCCTTGTCAAACGGGAATTTCACCAGGTCGTGCCCCCCCTGCGCCAGCACCATTTCCTTCGGAAAGTCGCCGGTCCAATCCGGCCCGCGGATGGCCGCCAGATCGAGCGACTGGCCGGGATCGATGACCACTTCCGACAGCCGCAGCCGCAGCGTTGGCACGGCTCCGACGTGAACGCGAAGCTCCGTATTGCCGACGCCCGCGATCTCCGCCTTGAAGGCGAAACCGGGCCAGGTCGTAGGCGCCATGTTCGCGGCCGCGGCGTCGATCTGCGGGTCGACGTTGACGACGACGATGCCCATTGCCTCGGTAGACACAGGCTCATCGAGGGTGACGTTTTCCATCGCCCTTGCGACGCACGCCAACGTGGTGCCATCGATCATGGAGCCGACCTCCCGCGCTACCGGCTGCGTCGTCACCTGCGACTGCCCCCGCTCGATATGAAACGCCCATGCAAGCGGAACTTCACGGTAGTCAGACACGCTCCGAACGCATGGACGCGCCGCCACCGCCGCCTCCGCGAACGCTTCACTCGCGACATCACCGTTGAACTGCGACGTCACCGACGTCGTAAGGGCTGCCGTGCCCGGATCATTCAATCGCAGCGACAGCGCCCACGCTCTCGAGGGACCGGCCGGCGCCCGCTGTCCGCGAAGGGTAGCGGTTACGCAGCGGGCGGCGGCGCCGTCCACCGACGTACCGGCCCACCGCACCGCTCCGGCCGGCCCGATGACCACGTAGACATCAAGATCCCGACCCCCGATCGGCGTGACGTGCGTGCAGGGCCGAAGCGCGGCCCGCCAGCGATCCACCGCCGCCATCTCGGCGAGCGAAAGCGAGGCCCCATCCGGCTGTTCTGACGCCGAGCGCAACTCGACGGGGTCGCCGGTGCGCGGCGTCGGGCGATACGGCCGCGCGGGCTCCGTCACCGTGATCGGCTGCCCAGGATCAAGCTGGAATTTCGCAACGGCATCGCCGTCCGTGGCGCCCTCCACGCCCTTGTCACGGTCGTCCCACGCCCGCCGCAGCGTCAGCTTCGCGTCCGGAAGCGGGCGGCCGTCGGGAGTGGTGACGCGCACGTAGAGGCGGTTGTTCGTGTCGGGGACAAGGCCATCTGCAAGTTCGGTGACCGCGTCAACGACAATGGCGTCCTTGGAAACCACGAGGGCGGCGCTGCCCCACGCGCTGTCGCCGGTTTCGTCGTGCACTTCCGCGACAGCGCTGAGCGTGCTCGTTTCACGGAGGTCGTCGGGCAACTCCCCAAAAACAATCTCGAACTTTCCAGCCGCATCCGTCGTAACGGTGTGCGGTTCCAACCATGCGGCAGGTGGCGGCCAGCCGTCCGTTCCCAGCCGCACCGTCACGTCCGCCCTTGCGACGGGCGCACCGGAACTGTACGTCGCCACGCCGGCCAGCGTCAGTGCATCGCCCACGCCGAACCACGGCTTCGGCGGCGTCATCGCAATCGTAAAGCGGGGGAGCTTGAACTCTTTCACCTCGAAGCTCACGATATCGCTAGCGGTGCCGCTTTCGAAGGTGACCGTCCACTGGCCGCTGCCGGCGTCCGGGGCGAGCGGAAAGGTGGAATCGACGATGCCGAACGCGCCGGTTCGGGCCCGCTCTTCCAGCACCAGATCACCGCCTTGATCCCACACCTTCCACGTTCCGGGTCGACTCTCCAGCGGCGAGAGGTCCCCGCGACCGAGGAGCAGCGCTCGGAACCGGATGACCTGGCCGGGCCGGTACAGCGGCGCGTCGGTCAGCGTGTGGGCGAGCGCAGGCTTGAACAGCGGAATCGGCACGTCAACGGCGGCCGGGCCCGCCGCGGTGTCGGTGACGACGTGCAGGACGTAATCGTCATCGGGAAGATCGTTCGGCACCTTGACCGTGGCCTGAAGTGTCTGGCCCCACGAATTTTTCCAACCATGTTCCGCTTCTAACGGTATCTTCTGGCCGTCCGACGATTCGAGGACGAGGTCGACGGAGAAGCGATGGATGGACGTCTCATAGGTGGGATGAAGGTCCGTGTCATAAAGCTGCCCGGTGACACGGACGGACACGGTGCCATCGAGGTCACGACCGAAACCGTTCACTTCCGCATGCGCACGCGGCAGCACGCCGGTCGGGCATCGGTCCACCCACACCCCCCAACGCACGTACCCCGACCAGCAAGGCCCGAAAACGCCCGCGCAGAAGACGACAAGCGCGAACATCATGGCGACCATCCCCGCCAGAACCTTCTTCCAGGTCGCCATGCGCCCTCCGACTCCGCACGTAACGGGCGGCGGGGTCATCGCTTTCAGGTTCTTGCGATTACGCCGCGGTCTCCCTGGAGAGCGGTGCGTTGCATGTAGAACGTGAGTCCGCGTTCGCCGCCGAGTTCTTCGCCGCCGCCGGCGCGCCCTGGGCCGCCATGTACGCAGTCGGGAAGCACCATGCCGGGCGCTGTGACCTGATCCGCGACCTTGGCACCGACGATCAGCATCCGCCCCAGATAGGGTGCCGCGCCGGCCACGAAGACACCGATCCACTCGCGGTCATCGGCGTACGCCGTGGAGACGAGGCTGCCTTGTCCGAGTGCGACGAGCGAAGCCGCCGCCGCGGCCGATCCGTCGTAAGGTATGAGTGTGGTCGAGGGGCCGAAGACCTCGATTTCATGGGCCACACCGGGCGATCCATCCCGCGCGCGGAGCACGGTCGGACCGACGTAGTAGCCCTTGCCCGGCGGTGCGTTCTTCCCGTCGATGCGCTCGGGACCGCCGTGCCGAATGTCCGCCGACCCCGCCAGCGTCCGAATCCCGGCGAGCACATCCCGCAATTGCGACGCGGTTGCCACGGGACCGACCGTCACACCGTCCGATCGCGGGTCGCCAACCGAGTGCCGCGAAAGGGCGTCGATCACCGCGGACTCGAACGCGTCGATGCGATCGTCCGGCACGATGACCCGGCGGATCGCCGTGCACTTCTGCCCCGTCTTCTGCGTCATGTCGGTGACGACGTGGCGGACGGCGGTGTTCCACACGTCACCGCCGATCTCCACGTCCGCGCCCAGCACCGCCGCGTTCAGCGAGTCGGCTTCGATGTTCACCCGCACGCCGCGCTCGGCGAAACCCGGCGTATTTCGCAGCATCGCGCCCGTCGCATTGCTGCCCGTGAACGCGAGCGAATCCATCGGTTCGAGGCACGACAGCAAGTTCCCCGTGGATCCGCATACGAGTTGGAAAGCACCGTCGGGTACCAACCCGGAGGCCGCCAGCAGCTGCGTCATGCGGAAGGTGACAAGGGCCGTCGCCGTTGCAGGTTTGGAGAGGATGGGCACCCCGGCGAGCCAAGCCACGGCTGCCTTCTCGAAGGTGCCCCACGCCGGAAAGTTGAACGCGTTGATGTGCACCGCCACACCCGGACGCGTCGTCCAGACGTGCTGCCCGACGAACCGGGGGGAGCGCGTCAGCGGAGCCATCTCCCCGTCAAGCAGGTGGCGGGACTCGGCCAGCCGCGCCGCCATCGCCTCACCCGTCGCGGCGTATGCGGAGAGCGTGCCGATGGCGCCGTCGATATCGAACTTTGCGTCTCCCCGGGTATTTCCACCGTTTGTTTGGGCCAGGTCGAGTAGCTCTTCCCGATTCGCGTGGAAAAGCTTGGCGACGGACTTGATCATGGCGGCACGCTGGCCGAACGTCATCGCCCGCAGCGCCGCACCATTCGCGCGCGCATACCCGAGCGCCCCCGCGAAATCGACGCCTTCACTTGACGCTTCCGCGATCACGTCCTCCGTTGCGGGGTTCACAAGGCGGGCCGCCCGAGCGCCGCCGGAATGCCACTGGCCAGAAACAAAGGACTGCAGGCGAATCATGGGATCCTCGGCGACAATGGGCGCGATGGGCGAGCGATTGTGGGGCGCGATCTAACCGCTCCGATGCGGCGCCGAGTCCGACGTGGCGCATCACAACCGGCGCGTCTACCCCTCGCAAATATAGTAGAATGACGACGTGCACGGCTCGTCGTTCCACGTATACGCCGGGTAAAACCTACCGAGTTGAACGCAGTCCTCGTTCGACCCCGAGTTGTTGGGCTCGCCCGTGTGCCAGTTGGTGTAGCTCCCCGTCGTGCCATCGGGCCAGAGCCAGGTGCCCTCGGACACGGCATCCGTGTAGCCGGTCCACCATTTCCCGGCGTAGTACGAGTAGGCCGTCGCGTTGACGTACGAATTCTCCGTCGCATCGTTGATGGCAACGAGATCGTAGCCGTAGGTCTGGCACGAGGTGCGCCCGGCCGCAACGGTGCGCGCGGTCGTGCAGAACATGTAGTTGTCCCCGTCGGCGTCGTACGTGACCGTGCACGGGCACAAGCCGCCGTTATCCGCGTAGTCGTCACAGTTGTTGTCGAGGTTGTCGCAAACATCGGTGGCGCCTGGATGAACCGCGCCATCCCCGTCGTCACAGTCCGACGTGTCTGTCGTGTAGCCGGACGGCACGGAACAGGCGTTGGTCGTCGTGAGCGCGTCACCGTACCCATCCCCGTCCGTGTCGGCATAATATGTCGTGCCGCTCACGACGGGAACCTCGTCGACCGAGCCGTCACAGTCGTCGTCTACGGTGTTGCAGAATTCGCTGGCGCCCGGGTAGGTCGTCACGGCGAGATCGTCGCAATCGGTTGCGTCGGCAACGTATCCGCTCGGTTGGGCGCAACTCTCTTCGGTAGTGCGCGGATCTCCGTAGGCGTCGGCGTCACTATCTCGGTACCAAAGGAGCGCGTCGGAGGCGTAGTCGTCCACGGTGCCATTGCAATCGTCGTCGATGCTGTTGCACAGCTCTTCGGCGCCGGGATTGATGGCGTAGACGGCGTCGTTGCAGTCAGCGCTATCGCTGATGTAGCCGGTCGGAGCAGTGCAATCGACGGCGGTGCTCCCCGAATCGCCGTACCCGTCGGCATCCGTGTCGGCGTAAAAGGTCGAGCCGCCGGAAGCGTCGTCATCGACGGCGCCGTTGCAGTCGTCGTCCACGCTGTTGCAGACCTCAACGCCCGCCGGGCTCACGCTCGCGTCGGCGTCGTTGCAGTCCGCGTCGTCCGCAACATAGCCCGCCGGCTGGTCGCAATCGATCTGCGTGCTGCGCCCATCTCCGTAGCCGTCCGAATCGCCGTCGGCGTACCAGGTCGCCACGTCGGCGGCTGAATCTTCGTCGATATTGCCATCGCAATTGTTGTCGATGGCGTCGCAAAGCTCGGTCGCGTCGGGGGACACGGCGGAAGACAGGTCGTCGCAATCGTCGTCATTACTGACGTAGCCAGCCGGCTGCGTACACTCTGCGAGCGTGCTGGAGGCTTCACCGTAGCCGTCGGTGTCGTTATCGGCGTACCACGTGGGCGCGTCGACGCCCGACTCATCGATGTCTCCATCGCAATCGTCGTCAAGGCCGTTGCACAGCTCGACCTGACCCGGGTTGATCGTCGCAACCGCGTCGTTGCAATCCGTGGCGTCGGCGATGTAGCCCGCAGGGGCGGTGCAGCCGAGGGCGGTCGACGCGGCCGCTCCGTAGGTATCGGCGTCGGAATCGGCGTACCAGGTGGCGGCGTCGGCCGCATCCGCCTCATCGACCACACTGTCACAGTCGTTGTCGACACCGTCACAATACTCGGTAGCCCCTGGGAAGTTGGCGGCGTTGGTGTCGTCGCACTCGGCACACGCGGCCCAGCCATCGACGTCCGCGTCGGTGTAGCCGGTGGAGCCGTCGCAATTGTAGTCGTTCGGGTCGGTGCAGTCCGACTCGATGACGCCTGGATTGTAGGCGGCGTCTGCATCATCGCAATCGCCGGGGGTGGCCACGTAGCCGGAGGGCGCCGCGCAAGCGTTTGTCGTCGAGGCATCGTCCCCGTAGAGGTCACCGTCCGCATCGGCGTAGTAGATCGTCGTATCCGTGGCGTCTTCGTCGACCTCTCCATCACAGTCGTCATCGATGCTGTTGCACAGCTCCGGCGCGGTCGGATGGATCGCTTCAACGGTGTCGTTGCAATCCGTCGCATCCCCGACGTAGCCCTCCGGAGCGTCGCATGCTGCGGTGGTGTTCGTAGCGTCCCCGTAGGTGTCGGCATCGAGGTCGGCGTACCAGGTGGACGCGTCCACGGACGTCACCTCATCGATCTCGCCGTCACAGTTGTTATCGACGTCGTCACAGTACTCCGACGCTCCGGGGAAATTCGCAGCATTTCCATCGTCACACTCCTCACAGGCGGCGTAGCCGTCGGCGTCAGCATCAACCGCGCCGACCGACCCGTCACAATTGTAGTCATTGGGATCCGTGCAATCGGACTCGTCCGCTCCCGGATGGTAGGCGACATCGGCATCATTGCAATCCCCTCCGTCTTCGACGTAGCCATCGGGAGCGCTGCATCCACTCACCGCCGTAGCGTCGTCCCCAAAGCCGTCCGCGTCGGCATCGACGTAGTACACGGTGCTGGTGGCGCCGTTGTCGATGACGCCGTCGCAATCGTTGTCGATGGCATCACAGATGTCTTCCGCGCCCGGGTAGACCGTTGCGTTGGCGTCGTCGCAATCGTCGTTCGTTGCGGAGGTGCCGGTTGGCGCTTCGCACGCCTCATCGCCGCCACCGGCGCCGTGGCCGTCGGCGTCCGAATCCGTGTAAAAGGTGGTCGCGACGCCAATGCTGTCGTCGTTATCGTCGCAATCTTCGTCCTTCGACAACCCGTCTCGATCGGCGTCCACCGTGTATTTCGTCGTGCCTTCGGGGCGGCAGGCGGCGAGGAGGGGGAGGAGGAGGAACAGGCACCGCATCTATACTCCGCAAGGGAGCGCATCGTACCCGAAATTCGGCGTCATCGATGCGCCGGGGGCCCGCCGCGAGGTCGGATGCGAGAAAGACCGCCTGCGGCGGGGGGAGGTTGTGGGTCCTGTCGCCCTCCAGGCCGCGCCAGAGCCGCGGCCTGGAGGGCACCACCCACAACCTCCCCCCACCAATATCCGTACTCGCCCCATCCAACCCCGCACCACCCCTGCGCTCACGCCA
>CAMAWH010000060.1 GCA_945861635.1 Klebsiella pneumoniae
GCTCGCCGCCGCCGCTGCCGCCGCCGGTGCCGCCGCCGCGCTCGCCGCCGCCGCGCGGGTCGCGTGGCTGCACGCGGCCACGCTCGTTCTGGATGACATCGTCGACCAAGCGGAACTGCGTCGCGGCGTCCCGGCGCTGCACCGCGCCACCGATTCCGTCTTTGCCGCCGGTACCGCCACGCTCATTCTCGCCCGCCTCGCCGCCACTTCGCCCGACCTGATCGACGTCATGTACTCGCTCGCCGAAGGCCAGCGCCTCGAACTCGCGCGCGCGGGGGATGCATCGATGTCAATGGGCGACTGGTACACCATCGCGGGTGCAAAGACGGCGCGACTGTTCTCCATCGCGGCAGTCAGCGGTGGCGAGGCAGCGGGCGCCTCCGCTGCGGAGAGGCGTGCCCTTTCCCGGTACGGTCATGAACTCGGCCTCGCCTTCCAGATCATCGACGACCTGTTGGATGTCGTCGGGGAGGCCTCGCAGCTTGGAAAGCGCCCCGGCAACGACGCGCAGGCCGGCCGCGTGACGTACCCCGCCCTGCTCGCCCGCGATCTCGCGCTCGCGGCGGACCCTGACGTTGCGGCGCGTTGCCGAGGGCGTGCGCAGGACCATGCGGATCGCGCCGTTGCGGCCCTGTCCGCACTTTCTGGCGATACGACGACGCTGCGGCAGATCGCCCGCATGTGCGTCGAGCGTTCGTCGTGATTCTGGGGCGGTCGCTCTTCGACCACCTCAAGCGCGTTGCCGGCTGGATGCTCTCCGGTGTCGTCGTCCTCGCGTGCTACGGCGTCGGCAAAATCGCCGCCCCGCACCATCTCCTTCCGCTGACGACTGTGGATACCCTCATCCCGTTGCTCCCGTGGACCATCTGGATCTACGGTTCGGGAACGAAAGCCGCCTTCGTCGCGTGGATGATGGTTCCCAGCGGTGCGGCAGGACGGCGATTGTTTGGCACGCTGGTGCTCTGCTCCGTCGTCTGCGCGGCCTGCTTTTTGGCGTACCCGACCACCTACCCGCGCGACCTCTTTCCCCTCCCGCTCGGGTCCACCTTCACGCTCGCCGAATTCGCCAATCTGCGCGAAGCGGACTCGCCGTCCAACTGCCTTCCCTCGTTGCATGTGGCGCTCGCGTGGGGGTTGGCGCTGAATTGGGCCGGCTTCCTGAAACGCTGGCGGTGGCTGCCCATTCTCTGGGCCGTGGCCGTTTCCGTGTGCACGCTCACCACCAAGCAACACTATGTGATCGACGTGCCCACCGGAGCCGCCGTTGGCGTCGCAAGCTGGTGGGCGACGGGATGGCTCGGGGCCCGCAAGCCTGTGCCGTTGCGCCTCTCGTTGGCAGACCCGCGGGCGGCCGAGGCGCTGCTTGCGCGGGTGCGGGCCCATCAGTGGCGGTTGGACGAATTGCCGCCGTTTCCCGCCCGGCAATTGCCGACGCGCATGGCGAGACTCCTGAACGAGGTCATTTACATCGAGGAGATCGCCAGGCTGAACTTCGAGCTGTTGAGGGATGCGAGCGACACACCCGTGCTACGCGAACTATACCAGTTGTTCGCCGAGGAAGAGCGCCGACATGCAGACGGACTACGACGTATCCTGTCCGGTGCGGGAGAAGGGATTCGGCCGCCCGGGCTTGGAAACGCGCTCGTGCTTGACCAATTCGACGAGTTGCATCCGGACGTTGACGGGCCCCTTGTCGCTATTTCCACGCCGGTGTTCGAGACGTTTCTCGACGCCGGCACCATTCCGTTTCTTCAGGCACATCCGGATTTGAAATCGGCGGCCTTCGATGCGTTCGTCGAGCGCGTGTGTGCCGACGAAGCGGCGCATCTTGCGCTCAATTGGATGGTGTCGCGCTCGGTTGCGCAGTCGTTCTCAGGGTGGCGCGGGCTGCGCCTGCTCGACAACCCCAACCTCCTTCGCGGTACCCGCGCGGTGCCCTGGATGTCGTTGGAGGTGTATGCGCTCGCGCATCGACTTGGGTACGACTTCAGCACGTTATTGGCGCCGTTCTCGCGGTTGTGGCGTCTGGGAGATCGCTTCCCGGAGCTGCGCGCGTTTCCGTTGTGGTGGCCGATTCGTCTCTTCGTCATCGCCGGGGTCGTCGCGACATGGACGTGCATGCTTTTGGTCCGGACGCGACTGATGTTTGCCGAGGTCTGGGTCCTCGTTGGGCGCGTTGCGGGCGTCGTATCGCGGCTCCTGTTTGGCGACGCACTCCTCATTCGGCGCGGGCTGCCCCCGGTTGGGCCGATTCCCGGCGCGCTTCCCGCCAGCGCATGACCGGGTAGACGATGCCGATGCCGGCGAGCGAGCCGAGCACGTTGGCGAGCCAATCTCCCCACTCTCCATCGCGACCGGTCAGGTGCTGGACCCACTCATCGGTGGCGGACCATGTCGCGAGCGCCACCAGCAGCGTGACGCCGGTACGCCCCGTCAAACGTCGGCCAGCGGCGAGCGACCACAAAAGCGCCGGCACGAAGAACAGGACGAAGTGGAGGGTCTTGTCCGAGACGATCGGGTCGAGCAGCGCCGGGGGATCGGGGAGACGCCGCGCGCCCTCGCGGAGCGTGTTCCAGACCGTTCGGATGGCCTGGCGGTTCGGATCCGCCTCCGACGTTCCCACCGACCTGGGGGGCGGGAAATGCGTCGCGACCAACGTAAACGCCATCGCGATGACCGCGGCGAGGGCAGCGCCCCACCGGAGGGTGCGCGTCAGCGCCGCGCCAATCGGACGAGCAGCGGCCGGTGGTCGGAGCCTCCCGCCTCCATGACCTCTACGCTCACCGGCGCCAGATCGGGAGAGTGAAACACGTGATCCGGCCGCCCCTCCCTCTCGCCGAATTGCGTGGTCCACGACCACGTCCGTATTGCCGGGGGAAAGGCGAACGCCGCGTCCCGCAGGCCAGCGGCCTCGATGCGATCGATGGCGCCTCCTTCTCCCTCGTTGAAATCGCCGACGAGGAGGTCTGGAGCGCGGTCGAAGCGCGTCAAATGGGCCTCGATTTCCGCCACGCGCTGGCCGCCCGTCGTGAAATATCCGGTGAACAAACCGTGTTCATCGAGCGGGGGATGGAGATGCACGAGCAGCGCGTCGAGCGCGCCGATGGGCGTCTCCAACACGAGACCCCACGCTGGAAATCTATCCACCGGCGAGGCGAGCCACCCGGCCGTCGTAACCGGGAAGCGCGACAAGATGCCCATGCCGCCATCGGGCCCGTGATCGCGGAACTCGATGAACGGGTACGCTACAGCCCGCTCGCGGAAGGCCGCTTCCCATTGCGCGTGCGTTTCCTGAAGGGCCACAACGTCGGCATCGGCGGAAAGCACCGCGTCCACCGTATCCAGCGTAAACTGCTCGAAATTCACGTTGTACGTCAGGATCGAGATCGCTGGTGCGCCGGCGGCGGCACGCGGAAGGGGGTTCGGCGAGGCCGAACACGCGAACGCGGTGAGCGCGGGGAGCACGAGGAAAGGCGCGCAGCGTGCGTCGCGGCAGCATTGCAGGCGGAGACGCACCACGCGGCGTTCTAATCGCAGGGCACCGGCCCTGCGACGGCGGCGCCCGGCTCACAGCATCGCGACCACGCCCATCGCGCCGCCCGGTTTCCGCGACTACACTCTCTGCATCTTTTCGGAGTCCACGATGCGCGCCACTGTCCCGTTCACGTCCGGCGTCTCGCTCCTCGTTCTGGCGGCTTGCACCTTCGGAACGCCGACCGACTCCGCCGTCCCCAAGGATTCGGGCGGGGCGGAGGACTCCACTCCGGAAACCGCCT
Organism: Klebsiella pneumoniae; assembly: GCA_945861635.1. Classification (GTDB taxonomy): domain Bacteria; phylum Myxococcota_A; class UBA796; order UBA796; family SXON01; genus CAMAWH01. Next base: position 3,777 of record CAMAWH010000060.1, read on the forward strand.
GGTACCTGACGTGCGGAGATCCTGTTTGCCAGGAGTATGCCGGGCCCACGGCGGGCGTCGAGCTGTGCGACGACGAGGCCGCCGGCGGCGAGTGCACAACGGAAGGCGAGATTTGCGACCCCGTGGACGGCTGCAACGCGATGCTGATTTGCGCCACCGAGGACCCAACCCAACAGGAAGGTGGCTGCCCCATTTCGCTGGCGAAGTACAAGCGGGAGATCCGCTACCTATCCGATGGGGAACGCGCGACGCTTGCTCGGGGCGCGTTGGAGATGCCGATCGCAACATGGTCCTATCGCTGGGAGCCTCCGGGAGCGGCGCCGCATCTCGGTTTCGTGATCGACGACAACGAAGGCAGCTACGCTGTGGCAGCCGACGGTGCGCACGTCGATCTCTACGGCTACACCAGTCTGGCGCTGCTCTCTGTGCAGGAACAGTCGGACCGGCTCGCCGAGGCAGAGGCGCGATTGGCGCGTCAGGAGCAGGAACTCGCGGCCCTGCGCGCGCAGGTGACGGCGCTGTTGCAGGCCGACGGCCGACGATAAGTCGCCGGCCCGTTTACGCTTCCCACCGCATTCGGACCCGGATCTGCCCGCTGTTCGGGTGCTGCGCCAGCGCTACCACCGCATTGCTGTCGATGCGGACGCCGAATTCGATCTCCATCCTGACCGGCGCCGGCAGCGCTTCGACGCTGATGCCGCCCGCGAGCTGAGCCGCGGTGTGCTTGATGAGTTCCACGGCGCACTCCAGGACCCGGTCCGGGTCGGAGTTTCCCGTAGCCGCGTTCTTGTCGATTCCCCCGACGGTTTCGCAATCGATGAGCAGCCGGGTCTTGTCATTCAGGCGCGATTCAAGGAGCATGCGGACTTGTAGGTGGTTGGCGCGACATGGGCAAGGACTCTGGACGAACTGAAACGCCGTGGTGGGCGCTCCGCTTTGAGGCGATGGCAGACATCGACCCCGGGTTTGTGGGGCAGATCGACGAGGCCGCTGAAGCGGAAGTCGAGTTTCTACAACGACTTCTGGAACTCGGTGCGGGTGAAAAAATCCTCGACGTTGGCTGCGGCTCCGGGCGGCACGCCGTGCTGCTGCACGAGGCCGGGCACGCGGTCACGGGTGTCGATCTCTCGCCGCAGGTCCTTCGGATCGCGCGCGAGGCGTGGGAGGATAGAAATCCAAATAAGCGGGGTCCCCAGTGGATGCCGGGAGACATGCGCTGGCTGAAACTGCCTACGCATTACGACGCCGCCATCCTGATGAACCACACGTTTGGCATGTTCGAGGACGATGCGGAGCATCTGCGCGCGCTGTCGTCACTCGCGGATGTGCTTCGGCCGGGCGGGCGCATCGCGATGCAGCTGTGGAACCCGTATTATCAGGCGGCAAATCCGTCGACGCGCTTCGCGCCTCAGGGCACGATTGCGGACGATTTGGACGTGATTCGCAGCACCCGATTCGACGCAATGCGCGGGCGAGTGGAAGAACGCATGGTGGCGTTCTGTGAGGGTGAACGCCATGAGTTGCCGACGCTCTCCGTCCGGGCGTGGACTCCGCCGGAGTTGATCGCGCTTTTGCAGGGGGCCGGCTTCGGCAAGGTCAAGGTCTACGGCAGCGAAGGGTGGGATGTGCCCGAGGAACTGATCCCGGTACACCCAACCGATTCCGTCTGGCTGTGGGTCACTGCCACGTTGTAGCAACCCGTCGGTTTCGTCGTAGACGCGCAATCGCGGAGCGATTGCCAAAATTCCGAAGGTTCAACCGCGGAAGAGTACGGGACTACTCCTCACCCGCTTCCTTGTTCGCAAGATCCTTGGCGCGCGTCAACTTGGCGCGGGTGACCTTGACCTCACCCACGGCGCCCTTCGTGCGAGGTTGCTCCAACCGTTCGACGGTGTCGGGATCGGGTGCAGCGGACGAATATTCACCGCTCATACGGTCGAAGATCGAGCGGACCCCCTGCTTCAGCTTGTCGCGGATACCCATGCACAGAGCGTAGCCACGAACCCGGCAGCGATCAACTCTATGGTATGAAAGGCGGGCGAGAGTCCCATGACGTCGATCACGCTGGAACAGATCATCACCTTTCTCCTGGAAGCGCCGATGTTCGGGGACTTGAACCCGACGGAACTCTCGCAGATCGTGCACATCATGCAGGTGCAGCGGGTGCGCGCCGGGCACCCGATCTTCAAGGAAGGTGACCCTGGCGATGCGTGGTTCGTCATTTTTGACGGCGGAGCCGAGGTCTTCAAGAACGACGAATTCGGCCCATCGCGCCGGATTGCGGAGTTGACGCCGCGTGCGTGCTTCGGAGAAATGGCGATTCTCGACCATTCGCCCCGGTCGGCCAGCGTGATCGCGAAGGGAGATAGCACGGTCTTTCGATTCCCACGCACCGAATTCGAAGCGCTGATCGCAGACGACAATCTGGCTGCGTACAAGCTGGTGTATGAGATGGCAAAGGTGCTTTGCATTCGTGCGCGCAACACGACGCAGGCGCTGACGGACGCGCTGAGTGACAAGGCGCCCGATCGGTTGGAGAAGACCTCGCGGAAGGTTGTCGAGGGCCAGGCCGTTTCGGAGTGATGACGTTCGCGGTGTTGGGCATGGTGTTGCCAGTGTTGGGCATGGCGTGGGCGGGGCCGCCGGAGCTGCCGCGCCCCACGACCGTCTACCCGCTGATGGAGCCGGATAGCGTCGTCGGTGAATATCGCGCGTGGGCGAAGTCCATCGGCAAAACCGGAGACGCTACGGAGCTGGAATGTGCGCCGTTCGCCGAGAATCTCGTGGAGTGTTTCCTGGATGCACGCGGGAGCCTCTACACGCGGGCGATGGGTTTTTCGGCTCCGACACTGGCGGCGGCGTTGGTACCCGGGACCCCGTTGGGCTTGACCGAAACGCACGTCGACGGGTTTACGCGCACGTACTGGCTGCGCGCGCAGGGAGATGGGCAGGATCACGTGCCGATGGCGTGGCCGGCGGCGCTGGCGGCGGCTGTCGCGGGGCAGCCGGTCGTGGCCGTGCCCGTGCGCGGCGCGTTCGTGGCGTGGCTGCCCGGAGATGCGGAATTCGATAAAGTGATGGGGGTCGGCGTGCGGAAAATGTATGAGACGCTGCCCGATCCGGTGTCGCCGCTGTTGTATCAATGGCGAGACGGCGCGTGGGGGACGTGGGGGGTCGCGAAGCCGACGGTGGGGGGATAGGCGCGGGTGGCGTTGGAGTCGCGATGCCGGTGAGAAAAATCCTGCGGGGAGTGCTGGAGCGGGTGGCCGCGCGCGTCGGAAAGGACGGTCTGTTCGAGCAGCCCGGAGAACGCGCCCGGGGCGAGCCGCTGCCGCAGGATCCCGGTGGATGGGGTCCGCCGTCGCCGGTGGTGCCAGCGGTGGAGCCGGGGGCGGCGCGTACGGCGCCGGCGCGGGAGGTGGCGGCGAGTCCGCCGGTTGTGGCGGGTGCGGCGGTTGTGGCGAGTCCGCCGGTTGTGGCGGGTGCGGCGGTTGTGGCGCCGGCCGCGCCCATTGCGCCGGCACGCCCGGCCGAAGGGTGCGTCCCGGTGGACCTTGCCGGCCTACTTGCCGCACTTTCACCGGCGGGCAAGCCGCTCGTGGTGAATCACTGGGCATCGTGGTGTGACCCCTGCGTTGACGAGTTGCCGCGGCTGGTGCGCGCGGCGGCCGGTGTCGCGGACGTTGGCGAGTTCATCGGCGTAAGCTGGGACCTGTTTGATCACCCTGGAAAGCCAGCTGCGGTCGCGAAAAAGGTGGGTCTGTTCGCAGACAGCGTGGGCGTCGGCTACCCGAGCGTGCTTTTCACCGGGACGCCCGCGGAGCTATTCGAGGCCCTCGGGTTCGATGTGCATACCGTGCCGCAAACGCTGGTTATCGCTGCTAATGGTCGGGTCGTGTACCACAAGAAGGGCGTCATCGAGCATGACGACGTCTTTCCGCTGATCGCCGCTGTGAAGGCCTGCGTGTCGGGATGATTTTATTGCTTTTTGCCTGTGCAAAGCATGATGTGGGCGTCATCGCTGCGCCGGGCCATGTGACCATCCTCCACACCAACGATCTGCACGGCCACTTCCTGCCGGAGCCGGCGGAGTGGCTGGAAAATCGGCCGGCGATCGGGGGGTTCGAGCGGTTGGACGCGGAGCTGCGCGCGATTCGCGCGGCGCGCGGTGACGCGAGCACCCTGACCCTGGACGGCGGCGATATTCTGACCGGCACGCCGCTTACGGACATCGAAGAAGACGGCGCAACGGGCACGGCAATGTTGCGCTTCCTGAAACTCCTCGAGTACGACGCGTGGGCGATCGGAAATCACGAATTCGATAAGGGTCTGGATAATTTGTCCCGTTTTTCGGCGAATTCTGCGATGCCGCTCTTGTCGGCGAACGTGCGGTCCATCGACGGTACGGCCCCCCTCTTGCCAAACCAGAAGTTCGCGCAGGTGTTTACGGCGGGTGACGTGAAAGTCGGCGTCATCGGGGTCACGACGGAGGACTTGGGCGGACTGATGAGCCGGGCGGACTTTGGAAGGTTGAAGCTGACCGATGTGGCAGAGTCCGTGCGGGGAGAGGTCGAGCGCCTGGATGCCACGACGGACCTGATCGTTGTGCTTTCGCACATCGGCGTCGAGCACGACGCCCGCCTGGCCCGCGAAGTACAGGGGATTGACCTGATCGTCGGCGGCCACTCACACACGCGCATGACGACGGCCGTGCAAGTTGGCGCCACGTGGATTGTCCAGTCCGGCAGCTACGGCCGAAGCCTGGGCGTCGTCGATCTCATCGTAAGCCACGATGGGATTGCCGAGTTCCACTATGAGCTTCGGGACTTGCTTCCGGAGACATTGCCGATGGCGCCGTCGGCCGAGGTGCATCGGTTGGCGGAGGGCTATTCGGCGCGGATCGACGCAGTTTTTGGAGAAGTCATCGCAACTGCACCGGCGCTCATGAGCCGCAGCTACTACCACGAGAGCGCCCTTGGCCGCTGGATCACGGACGTGCTGGTCGCGACGACGGGGGCCGACATCGGACTGTACAACGGCGGCGGCTTGCGGGCCGACATCGGCCCGGGGCCCGTACCGCGCCGGGCGATCTTTGAGTGTTTCCCATTCCGGAACGAGATCATGACCTTTACGTTCACGGGCGCCGAAGTCATGGATCTGCTCGTCCGAAACGCTATCGCGGAGAGCGGTGAAAAGAAGGGATTTCTGCCGATTTCTGGCGTTCGCTATACCTGGCGTGAGCGCAACGGCGCTGCCGAGATTGTGCAGGCGTACATCGGCGGGAATCAGGTGGATTTGGCGAAAACCTATACCATTGCGACCAATTCGTACATCGCAGAGCAGTGGGAGAAACATCTCGGGGCGAAACCGCGTGATCTGAAGAGTTTCGGCATGAGCGATTACGACGCGGCACTGGAGTACGCCGCCAAACACGGCGTTCACGACCCAGGAGACGTGCGCGCGGAGAAACTAGGGGGGTGACGGGGAAGCAGCCGGAGGCGAGTCGCGAACCGCGCGCGCTACGCCGCCGCAGCCTGACGTTGCGGCCTAGCGTTCCAGATGCGCGTGCACAGGAGCAAGCCGACGAGCGCCACCGGAATCATCGCCCCCGGCCACGACGCCCACGCCAGCGGATCCTTCGCGGCATCACCCGTGGGCAGGATGTGACCGTAGAGCAGCGCCTGCGTTCCGGTGCCAAGGTAAACGAATCCATCGATAATACCCGTCACAACCCCGGCATTTTTCGTTCCACCGAAATCCATGCTCGCCGTGCCGGAGAGCATTCCGTGCACGCCGATGACGCACAGCGACATCAGGATGACCGACCAGCCGATGACCGGCGACGATAGCGTCAACAGCGCACCCACAGCGCCAACCAGGAGGCCTCCGTACAACACGGAGGCAACCGGCCCACGGCGTGACTGGAAGAGGTGGTCGGAGAGAAAGCCGGCAAACACGCCGCCGAGTATGCCGGCGACGCAAAGCAGCATTCCCCAATTCTGATACACGAAACCGTCACTATCGCCCACGGCCTTCGCAAACGGACGATACCACTTCATCACGCCCTGCCGCAGGAAGCCAGAACAAAACTCGATGGCGACGATGTACCAGATGATCCTCTGCGAGAACATCCGGCGTGCAACCTCTCGTAGGGGCAGTGTGCCCACCTGACCGCTCGACGCGTCCCCGGTGTCGAAATCAGCGAGGCCGGCCTGCGCCGGGGAATCGCGTACGACGAAGCCAACCACAATGGCGCTCACGACGAGAACGGCCGCTGGAACGTAGAAGGGAGCAACGAGATTGATGTTCTTGGCAAGCGCGAGGCTCCAGTCGTACGAGAAGTACAGTCCCAAGGAAATGAGGATCCCGAACAGGGCGCCGAGCACGCCGCGCTCCCGCACGTGGAACCAAGGGGCATTCACCTTCACGATGCTGACGGCGCCGAAGCTCTGGAAATACATATTTCCAGCGTTCGCGTAGAGTAATCCTGTTCGCACCTGATCGCCGTCCCATCCGCCGGACGTTCCCTTCCACATCACGGCAGCCATCGCCACGTTCATCACGGCGGAACCGGACGTTGCAAGCAACATCGTGAACCGGCCCCCCCACCGGTCCGCCAGAGGCCCGTTGATCAGGAAGGCGAATCCATAGGTGTACGCGCCGATGGCGTCGATATCCCCGAACTGCACCTTGGTCAGCAGCTTGGCGGCCTCGAGTTCGCCGATGATGGCCGAGAGATTGTACCGGCCAAAGTAGAGGAAAGCGTACGCCAGACCCAGCGGCACCCAGTTCATCACGCGCCGGCGCTTGTACGCCGCGGTGTGCCCGATTTCGACCTTCGGAAGACGGGAAAGTACGATTCCGATCGCGACCAGCAGCAGCAGGATGGGCAGGAACTTTTCAAGCCAGGCGGGCATGGTGGCTCCTCAATCCTGACGGGGCGGAGGGCCGGCCGGCAAATCATCCCATTTGATCACGCCCGGCTCGTAGATCGTGGCGGTGAACTGGCGATGGACAACCTTTTCATCGCGAGCGGTGGGGTCTTCGGAGGGATGGCGCATCTGCCACGCCGATAACGCCGCGTCGGCAAACGGCGTGAGCGGCATGCCGAACATTGCGGAAAGTGTCACCGGATCGACACGATGATCGTGCGAGAACTGCACGTCGAGCGCGCGGAGGTGATTCGTCCAGCGCTTTCCGGCGGGTCGAGCCAGGATGGCGGCCGTCTTCAGCCCCAGCGGCGGCATCTTCCACCAGTGCGGCTTCAGCCCGGCCACCTGACACATCGTCGTCATGGCGGCTTCGACCGTCATCGGCTCAGGACCGGCAATGTCCACGATTTTGTTCCTTGCAGCCGGAAGATCGAGTGCCGACATCGCGATGAGGGCAACGTCACGCCCGTGGACCGGGGACACAACGGCGTCCGCGCGGCCGGGAAGGAAAACCGAGCCATTCGCTTCGATACGCCGCGCCAGATCCGCGAAGTTGGCGGCGAACAAGCCCGGGCGCAGGATCGTGTAGGGCAGCCCGGAGGCGATCAGGTGATCCTCCGCAGCTTTCTTCGCAACGAACGCCGGCACATCTCCACCCGCGGCGCCCCCGACGCTTGCGACGCCCGCGCACGACACCAGAACGACGTGTTGCGCGCCGCGGGCCTTGGCGGCGTCAAACAGCGCGATGGACCCCGCAGCGGTCACATTCGTATGGTTGTTGTCCGTAGACTCAACGCGGATGCCATGCGCGGCAACGACGAACTGCACATCACGCAGCGCCCGGGAGAGCGACTGCGGATCCCGCACGTCTCCAAAAAAGTAGGCGGATCCGGTGTCGTTGAGCCAGTAGTATTCACTGCCCTTGCGCACGAGGCAGCGGACGTCCTGCCCGACCGAGCGCAGCACCCGCACGATCTGGTTGCCGAGGCGGCCCGTTGCCCCTGTCACGAGAATCATGCGCGCAACCTATCGCGGCACCCCTTGCGCGCGCGCGCTCGCCGGGCGAATTGGGGGCGTGGCTGACGACAAGCGAGGAACGGGCGATGTGGCGGAGCTGCTCAAAGGCATGCTCTCGCGCGGGCGCGTCGAGATGGAACGGGCGGCCAAGCGCGGAAAGGAGATGATCCACCTGCGGCAGATGCGCACGGACCGCGATCGGATGTATCAGAAACTCGGCCGTGAGGCGGTTCGGTTGGTCGAGGCGGGGGACCTTGATCATCCCGGGATTGTGAAGGGCGTGGCCCGCGTGAAGGCGCTGGAGGATCGGATCGACACTGCGGAGGATTCGATGCGCGCACGCGGTGTCGAGCCGGAGCCGGAAACGACGGCCGAGTAGACATTTCCCCCCGTTCGGGCGTGGCCTGCACCTTGTGGGAGCGCGCCACCCCTTGCCGATGCCGTCGAGCGGGATTAGCAGGGCGCACCCGTGGGGCTTTAGCTCAGTTGGGAGAGCATCAGAATGGCATTCTGGGGGTCAGCGGTTCAACTCCGCTAAGCTCCACCACCTTGAAAGGCCGGTTCGACGCAGGTCGGGCCGGCCTTTCCAAGTTCTGGGGGGCGTCCATCCGGGGACTACTGCGCGTCTCCGATGGCGTACGGCACCCACCAGTGCCCGCGAGACGCATCGATCGGCGCCTGGCTCAGGGCGACGCGCATGCCCGCCTTGAGCACGCAACGCTCCGCCGCGCGCGCGTTGTGGCGGTTTTCGGCGTGCGGGTAGTCGGCGCGCACCCGTGCGTCTCGTGTCAGCGTGATCGTTGTGCCCTGCGTCCCGGGCGTGGATGCCCCCGCATACCAATAACCAACGACGTCACCGGGGGAGCCGCTGCAGCGGGCGCGGTCAGGGCTGCCCGGCGGGCGCGCGGCGGACGGTGAACTTGCGACGGGCACGGCAGGCGCGCGGACGGGCGCCGTGGCCAGCACGGCGTCTGCTGGCTCGACGTCTGCAGGCGCGACGGGCGCCACTTCGGCCACCACGGGCGCGCGTTCCGCGGCAGCATCCGGCGCCACCGGTGAAACCTCGGTTGGCGCCGCAGCCACCTCACGCGTGTCGGATACGTTCGCGGTGACCGGCGCCGGCGGCACGACTCCGTCACCGAGGACGCGCATCGCCACGCCCAGCCCGATGCCAAAAAGGAGTACGCAGCCGGCGGCCAACGCCACCGCCGGCATCCGAATGCCCGCGGCCTTTTTCGGGGCCAATTCGCGCGCCGCGGCCTGAAGGTTCTCGTCTTGCGGTGCAGCGGCAGCCACGACGGCAGCCAGCGTCGCAAGGCGGCTTGCGTTTTGCGCGGCAGAGAGTACCGTCTCCCACGAATGGATCGCATCCCCATGATCCGTTGCATCGACGTCTACACCGGCCGCCTTGCAAAAACGCGCGCGATCGGCGGCGTTCGGAAAACGCTTGGCGAAGAAGCCAGCCAACTCCTGAAGTTCGGTCGCGTCGAGGCGCATCGCCGGCATGTAACCGCGCGTCCCGCCAAATCCGACGCCTTTCCCACCCTAATTTCGGTTAGTCGCGCCCCATGTCGGTCCGCTCCGGGTGGCTAGTCCTCGCAGTTCTCTGCGCGGCGCGCCTCCTCATCGCCGCGAGCATCGGTATTGTAGAGGATGAAGCGTATTACTGGACGTGGTCGCGGCACCTCGCCGCGGGGTATCTCGACCACCCGCCCGGCATCGCTTGGCTGATCGCACCCGGCGGGGCGATGTTCGGAGCAACGTCTCTCGGCGTTCGCGTGCTGCCCGTCCTTGCGGGCATCGCCGCTGCCGGCTTGCTCTTGCCGCACGCCGGCAGTCGGTACCTTTACCTCCTGCTCGTGGCCGGCCTGCCGCTGTTTACGCTCGGCGGCATCCTCGCCACTCCTGACGTGCCGCTGCTGCTGGGGTGGGCCATCGCGCTGCGCGGCGGGCTCGATGGGAACTGGATCCTCGCGGGCATCGGCGCGGGGGTCGCGGGGCTCGGAAAGTTCACCGGCGTTGGACTGTGGCCGCTGCTGCTGCTCGGCGCCCCGCAGGACTGGCGAAAAATGGGTCCGGGAATCGCACTCACCGGGTTTCTCCTCGCGCCAAACCTTTGGTGGAACGCCACGCATGACTGGGTGGCCTGGCGGTTCCAACTCGGCCACGGCCTCGCGTCGGACCCGGTCGGTGCCCCGCTCTTCCTGCTGGGACAGGTTGGCGTTGTGACGCCGATTTTATTCGCCGCGATGGTCGCGTGGTGGGGGAGCGCCTGGCGTACAGAGCGACTGCTCGTGGCCACGTCGATCCCGGTCGTTGTCTTCTTCACGCTCGCGGCCGCCCGTGGGCCGGGGGAGGCGAACTGGGCAGCACCCGCCTATCTTTCAGCGGTGCTCGGCCTCTCTCGCGCGTCCGGACGGATCGCACGGGCAGCGTGGCTCGGGGGTGGGATGGCTGCGTGCTTTTCCGTCGCCGTCGTCGTGCATTTGTACCGTCCGGTCGTAGATTTTCCGGGAGATCCAACGTCGCAGCTCGGCATCGGCCGCGACCTGGCGGCGAGTGTCGAAGCGTGGGGCGTTGAACCGGTCTATACCGAGCGCTATCAAGAGGCCGCGTTGATCGAGTACTATGCGGGGATTGACGGCGTGGTGCTCCCTGGCGGTTCACGCCCGACGCAGGACGACCTCGCGCCGTTTCCGGCCAGCGAGCGGGCCCTGTTTGTCCGACCGTGGCGCGGCGGCCCAACGCTGGCGAGTGACCCGTACTGTGGAGACCATGGTGGCGCGAACGTGGTGACCGAGCACAATGAAGACGGCACCGTGTTCGGGAGATGGCAAGTCTACGAGGTCGAATCTTGTCACCTGTAGCGCGGCGTTTACTGGGCCTGTTTGCGCCGTTCCAGGCGCAATTCGCGCTATCGACGGTGCTCCTCGTCATCGCAAGCGCGCTCCCGTCCGTCACGGTGTTCTTGATCCGTGGGGTGCTGGACGACGTGCTCATCCGGCACGATGCGGGTGCGCTGCGCGTTCTGGCGCCCGGCGTCGTGGCGCTCTACGCACTGAACGGCGGCGTAAACGTTCTAAGGGCGGTCCTGACGCGATCCATCGCGTGGCGTGTGGTTACCGACCTGCGCGGCCAACTCCACGCACACCTCCTCACGCTCGACATCGGGTGGCACCAGCGCACGCCCGTCGGGGAGCGCGTCAGTCGGCTGAACGCGGACTGCAACAACCTCCAGTACGCCGTCAATGGGGTGGTTACGGCGATTCAAAAGCCGATGACGCTGCTCGGGCTCGTCGCAAGCGCTTTCTACCTCAATCCCGGGTTGGCGCTCGTTGCGATCTGCCTGCTTCCGCTCGGTGCCATTCCCATCGATCGCTTCGGGAAGTGGGGGCGGCGCGCATCACGAGAAGCGTTGGACGAAGCGGCCCGTTTGAGTGGCGTCGCGCAGGAGACGATGACGGGCGTCCGCGTGGTGCAGGTCTTCGGCGGCGAAGGCGAGCGGCAGCGGAAGTTTGATGCCGTGAACGAGGCACATCTGTCCGCGCAGGTGCGGGCGGTGACGGCGCAGATCTTGCCGGGCCCCGCCGTCGAACTACTGGCGGCCATGGGCGTCGGCGGCGTCATCTGGGTCGGCGGGCAGCAGGTGTTCGAGGGGCGGACACAGCCCGGCGAGCTGATCGGCTTCCTCGTCGCGATTGGCCTGATGAACGACCCCCTCAAGGGCATCGCCCTCATCCATTCCCTCGTGCAGCGGGCGCTGGCGGCGGCCGACTCGGTTTTCGGCCTGCTCGACACCCGGGCGGCGCTTGTGGACGGGGGCACGCGCATCGCGCCAGCGCCCGCAAACATCATGCTCGCCGACGTCTCCTTCAATTTCGGGGACGGAGACGTGTTGCACACCATCACGCTCTCCGCCAACGCTGGCCAGCGCGTCGCCATCGTCGGCGCGAGCGGAGCGGGAAAGACGACGCTGCTGACCCTCCTGCCGCGGCTGCGCGATCCGAGCGCCGGTGCCATACTTTGGGACGGCGTGGATCTCCGGCAGTACGCACTTGCCAGCGTGCGCGCGCAAATCGCCGTCGTAACGCAGGAGCCTTTTTTGTTCGACGACACCATCGCGGCCAACATTGCGTTTGGCAAACCCGGTGCCACTCACGATCAGGTCGTCGCGGCAGCCGTCGTCGCGAACGCAGATACGTTCATCCGCGACCTTCCCCAAGGTTACGATACCGGTATCGACGAGCTGGGCATGCGTCTGAGTGGCGGACAGCGGCAGCGCATCTGCATCGCCCGCGCCGTGCTTCGTGGCGCTCCCGTGCTGCTTCTGGACGAGGCAACCTCCAACCTCGATGCGGAGAGCGAGGCGGCGGTCGCGGAAGCGCTGGAGCGTCTGATGCGCGGACGCACGACATTCGTGGTTGCGCATCGACTCTCGACCATTCGCGACGCCGACCAGATCGTCGTTCTCGCCGCGGGTCGTGTCGTCGAGGTCGGCACGCACGATACGCTGGTTTCGGCGGGCGGCGAGTACGCACGACTCGTCGCGAGGCAGGCATGACGGCGGGATGGCGGTGAGCTTCAACCAGCGTGTCTACGACGTCGTTCGGAGCATCCCCATGGGACGCGTCATGGGCTACGGTCACGTCGCGGCCGTGATGGGCAACGCCGGCGCTGCACGGCAGGTCGGGTGGGCGCTCGCCGCCCTCCCCGCGGAAACGGACGTGCCATGGCAGCGTGTCATCCGGTCGAGCGGACACCTTGCGCTACAGGGCGATCCCGCCCGTGGCATGTACCAGCGCGTGCGGCTCGAACGAGAAGGCGTGGCGTTCCTCGGGGATCGCGTGGACATCAAGCGCTACGGATGGGCACCCTGATCCTGCTTTACCTCGCGCTTACGACGGTGCTCGCGCCGCTACTGCTGCTGGTGTGTGCGGCGCATCCGCGGCTGCGCGTCGGCTACCCGGAGCGATTGGGTGCGATTGTTCCGGAAGTTGAGCCCGGTGCAATCTGGATCCACGCCGCATCACTGGGAGAAGGACGTATCGCCGCCGCGCTGATTCCGGGATTCCGCGCGGCGGCGCCAGATGCGAGCATCCTGCGCACCTGCACGAGCGATCACGCGCGCGATCAGCGCGTGGGCGCCGATCAGACGGCATGTTTGCCGCTGGACGTGCCGCTCTTCCTGCTCGCGTTTCTCGACCGGATCCGGCCGCGCTGCTTGATTCTCGTGGAGGCAGAGCTGTGGCCAGGACTGATTTGGGCGTGTCGATGGCGCGGGATTCCGGTCGCGCTGGTTTCGCCACGAGAGGGCAGGGGAGTTCGCCGGTTGAGGCGTGTGCCGGGCCTCTACGACGCGCTGATGCGTGGGGTCATCGTCGTAAAATCGGACGCGGACCTGAAACGTGCGGCGCCGGTTGGACCCCCGGCGTTCGGCTGGGCTCGCGATGCCGTGATTGGCGGCTGCACACACGACGGGGAGGAGGCGTTTCTCCTTGATGCCATCGACGGAATTGAACCGCGCCCGCTCCTGATCCTGGCACCGCGCGATCCCTCGCGGTTTGACGCGGTGGCGGCGCTGTTATTGTCTCGCGCCCAGCGTTTCGTTCGCCGCAGCGGAATGTCGGGCGCACTTTCGACAACGACGGACGTGGTGCTGCTCGACACGATGGGAGAACTACCGGGGTTGTACGCCCAGGCTCGGGCCGCGTTCATCGGTGGCACGTTCGTGGCGAATGTGGGAGGGCATTCTCCCGCGGAGGCGGCGGCGGGAGGCTGCCCGATCGTTCACGGCCCGTTTACCGAGGGAAACGCCCGCGCATGGGCCGAGGTCGACGGATTCCTCGCGATGATGCCCGAGGACTTGTCGGACGCGCTCGTGGAGGCGCTGGCGTCGCCGCGCCGGCATGTGGCGCCGCCCGTGGTGTCGAACGTGATCGCGGCCCTGCCGCTGATGGCGCCGACGCCGCCGGAGCGTCCGTTGCGGCCGTGGTTGTGGCCGCTGGCGCCGCTCTATCGAGTGATTTCTTCCTTACGACGCGCGGACGCCCGCAAACCTGTGCTCCCGGTGATTTCGATTGGTGCGCTTACGGCGGGCGGATCGGGAAAAACGCCGGTGGCTGCGTGGTTTGCCGTGCAGCTCGCTGCACACCGCCCGGCGGTCGTTTCCCGCGGGTACGGGCGTCGGAAGGGAGAGGATGTTCGCCTCGCGGGGGAGAGCGCCGATCTTGGAGACGAGCTTGTGATGTTGGCCCGGCGTGGCATCCGCGTCGTGTCGAGCCCGGATCGCGTGGCCGGCATTGCTGCGGCGGCCGGCGCCGGCGCCAGCCTCGCCATTCTGGACGACGGCTTGCAGGTGCCAGGCGTGGCACGCGCGCTCGAAGTGATCGTGGTGGACGCGCGTTGGCCCACGGGTGGGGGCCCCATTCCCGTGGGCACGTCACGGGTACCGGCGGAATGGCTCGCGAAGGCGGACGTGGTCTGGGTGAATCACGGCCCTGTGCCTGAGATCGTGCGGCGGCACGCGCGTCGTGAGGCGGTGATTGTTCGGGCGCGCTACCGGCCCACGGGTTGGCTGCGTCGCGGGGTGCTCATTCCTCTGGATGCGTTGCCCGCTCGACCGGCCGCAGCGTTTGCCGGCATTGCTCGCCCGGAGGGATTTTTCCAAACGCTGCGTCGGCTGGGCGTGGCGCTCGATCGCACCTGGGCCTTCGCCGATCACCACCCCTTCTCGTGGTTCGACCTGCAGGCCATTGAAACGTGGCTCGACGACCACGTCGTGATTGCCACGGAAAAGGACATGGCGCGGCTCCCCTCCGACAGCGCGGTGTACGCGCTGCTTGTCGAACCGGAAATCCTTGAGGGGGAGGATGCGCTGTTGACGCTGTTGGCGGCTCGGTTTCCGCCGCCCTCGCCGCCGCCCTCGCCGTCGCCCTCGCCGTCGCCGTCGCCGTCGCCCTCGGCATGACAACGCCGCCGTGCTGACCGCGATGCTGCTGGCACCCGCGCTTTTCCTCGCCCGCCGGACACCGCTCTCCGTCGCGAGTGCCGGCGCGTGGGTCATCGCCACGCTCTGGTGGTTCGTCCTCCCCATCCGCCGTCGCGTCGCCATGGAGAATCTGCACCGCGCGTTGCCTGCGCTGGCCCCCCGCCGCGTGCTGATGCGCATGATGCACGATTTGGCGCTCAACTTCGTGGAAGCGGTGCAGTTCGAGAACGTATCGATCACGGTCGAGGGCTTTGAGGCCGTGGGGAATTCTGTGCTGCTCGGCGGACACGGCGGAAATTGGGAGGCGACGCTGTACGCCCTCGGCGAGCGCGCGCCGACCGCAATCTTCCTGCGTACACCCTCGAATCCCTGGGTGGCGGCGCGGTTGGCCGAGTTGCGTGCCACCCACCGCGTTGTGGCACTGGAAACGGGGGCCACGATGGCGGACGCGACGCTCGCCCTTGCCCGCGGGGAGAGCGTAATCTTCGTGCAAGATCAGAAACATCGGAACGGACTCTTCGCGTCGTTCTTCAACGCACCCGCGCAAACCTCTGCCGCGTTTGCGGTGGCGGCGCAGAAGTCCGGTCGGCCGGCGTACGCCTTCTGGCAGTGGCGGGAGGGCACAGGTCGCCATCGCGTCCGCGTGTGGCCGATCGACACGTCCGGTGACGTTCAGGCGGTGACCGAGGCCGGAAATCGGTTCTACGAAGCACGGATTCGCGAGCATCCGCACGGATGGCTGTGGCTGCATCGGCGGTGGGGGTAGCGCGGCGGTAACGCGCCGCGCCGCCACCGGTGTCGGTAGGGCAGGAGTCCCCCATGCTCGTCCTCGCCCTTGCCCTGACCGCCCGCGCCGACACCATCTCGCTCGACACCGGCGCGACCATCGAAGGTGACCTTGCTCGCTACGAAGTCGGCGGCGACTGTCAAATCAGCATTGGCGAGGGTCCGCTCACCGGCGCCATCCTCATCGTCCCGTGCCACCGCGTCGCGAGTTTCGTTCGGACGCAGAATCGTAAGCCCGTCGCGATCGGCCTTCCGTCCACCGACGAAATGGGGGGCGAGAGCGCGACGCAGGGCGTCGCCGAAGGGGTCACGGAAGTCGCTTTGGACAGCGTGGCCGAGGTCATCGCGGAACCCGCGCCCCAGCCGCGGGCGAGGCTCGACGACGGCGTCATTCCGCCCGCCGCGCTCCGCACGCCGCTCTACCCTGACGACCCGATCTTCCCCGGAGAATGGACCGACACGACCGTGGAATCGGTCCAACCGCGGCCGGCGCCGCGCATGGATGATCGCGACCCCTACGAGGCGCCGTCGCCGCATGCTGTGGCCTTCTGACGGGGCACGCTTCGCCCGCCGCCGCTTGCGGATCGCCGCCCGAGGGCGCAAGCTCCGCCTTTCTCGGAGTGATCATGCCAGCCTGCGCGTTTCGACCCTTCTGCCTCGTGGCGGCACTCGGCGGACTCGCCGCCCCGAACATCGCTTTCGCCCACGGCCCGTTCCCAATGGTAGGCGCGGTCATCACGCCGGAGTTGGACCTCGGCGGCACGGAGTTCAGTTCGTTCGTGGGGCCGACTTTTCGCGCCGGATATGAGTTTGGCGGCCGATGGAATCACGAGGTCGCGCTCCAACTCACCCGCGCGGATGGCACGGCCGAGTACAGCGGCTACGACTTCACCGCGGGGCTGACCACGTACGGATTCGGCTATCGGTTCGCCGTGGACATCCTCGATAAGAAAGGATTTACGCCGTACGTCGGTACCGGCATGTACATTGGGCTCGTGGACATCGAGGTCGAGGAATCGTCCACCTTGCTCTCCTCGGAAGACACCCGCATCTACCTCGAATTCCACGCGGCGGCGGGCGCGCGCTACTGCTTCGATTGGGGGCTGAACATCCGCGCGGACGTCACCCTCAGCACATACGGCGGGTTTTTGGGGGTGCAGCCGGGGGTTGGGGCGGGGTACCAGTTCTAGTTCACGGCATCGGATGAGGGATCGGCGCGCGCCGAGCGGCCTCCGGGACCCGGCATTCGCGGGGGTGCGAAACCCGTGATGCGATCTCGCGAGCGCACGCGCCAGCCGCAGCGGAGTGGTCGTCCGGGCACGCGCCGACCCCTCGACACGCCACCATCTCTCCGACCGCCCGCCCCAGCACCTCGTCGTTCGCGCCGGCGAGCGCCCGCGCGATTTCCGCCGCGTCAGGGTGCCCCTCTGCCCACCGCCTCACCGCGTGTCCGGCGCAGTATCCGCGGAAACGACCGCTGGCTTCACACCGCGCAATCTGGGCAACGACGTCGGGATCTGGGAAGGCGTCCAGAATCTGGAGCGCGCAGTCGGCGCTGGGCCCGCATGCGGCGAGCAGCGTGTCGGGCTGGAGGTCAAACGCGCCACGGCGCGCGTCGACCCAATAGTAGTGGCAGTCCCGTACCATTTCCCCGGCGTGGGCACACAGCTCGGTCATCGCTTCCACGTCGCGCACGGATCGCGCTTCGGAGATCACGCACCACTCAAAGGCGTCCGGAATCGTGTTCCGATAGCGCTCACAGTCGCGGAGGGCAGTGGCAGACTCTCCACGCGCACCGGCCCCCGCGGCAGCATCGCTCGGCGCCGGGCAGCCGATCAGCGTGGTTGTAAGTGCGCAGTAGAGCGCAAGCGTCGGCATCGATCCTGACTCCAATTTTCGACAAGTAGTCCGCAGAGTGCGTCCCCGCTCGGTCCGGCAATCGCAACCGCGTGCGCCTGAACCCAGCTCAGCACCGCAGAGTCTCGCAGCACCGCGTCGGTGATTCGCAACGCGGTCCGGCGCACGTCGGCTGGGTCGTCGAACGGGGGGATCTGACGGGCGAGGCACACGTCCCGAGCGTTGCCGGTCTCGGCAGCGCAGGCGAGATCGATGCATGCCCCGTGCTCCGAAGCCGGGGCGTCCTGACAGACCGCTTCCGCGCACCCAGCGAGCCACAACACGAACATGGCGCGCAGTTTGGCACAGGGGGGTGACGCGCGCCGTCCCGAGCGGCAGCGTCGCGCGAAAAGTGGCGCGCGAGACTTCGACACACACCCGAATCGGAGCCAACGTTGGCGGCTCACGAATGGCCGAGCGTTGCGAGTGCAGGGTGCCGCGATCCGCGGGGTGCGCAGCGCGCTCGGCGGCGCGCGCGGTGGCGCGCGAGGGCTGCGTCGACGCTTGGGTGTTGCCGCCGCCCGTTTCACCGTGTAGGAGATCCCATGCTCTGGCTGACCTGCCTCCTCGCTGCGGCCGCTGCGTTTGCACCCGCCCCACCCGCCGTCGAGGCACCCCTGTCACCCCGCGAACTGCCGTTTGTCGGCGCGGAACCGGCACCGACATACCCGGCGCTCACTGTTGCGGCAGGAACCCCCATTCCCGAAGTGCGGAAGGCACTCGCCGCCAGTCCGAACGGAATTGCGCTCACGCTGAAACGCGGCGCGCGTGCGTGGACCGCGGACGAGGTGGAGGCGATCCTCCACCGCTCCGTTGAGGCGCGAAACGTGCGGGTGCTTGACGTTTCCGGCAACGACATCGGCAGTGCGGGTGCGATGGCGATCGCCGCGAGCCCCCACCTGAGCGCACTGCGGACGCTCGACCTCCGGGGATGCCGCATCGGAGAGACGGGGGCGCGCGGCCTCGCCTACAGTGAGGGCCTCAGCGCGCTGGACCGGCTCGTGGTGGACGCCTCCGACCCTGGGCCACGCGGCATGACGGAGTTGCGCGCCCGCTACGGGGAGCGTCTCATCGTGCCGTGATCGGCGCTCAGATCCACTGCTCAGGAATCAGCGCAGTTTCGAGTTTCACGAGGCCACGCTGCAACAGATCCAGTGCGTTGGACCCCTCCGTGGAGGTCGCGGACGAAACAGCCGTTGCGAACGACTGAATCGATGTGAGGGCGTCGGCACGCGCGGCCTTGCCATAGTCGGGGAGGGTCTGCCCTTCCGTTGCCGTGTACCCAGCCTCCAATGCTGCTCGATGCTGGGCGGCGAACCGCTTGCTGATGAGCGGGTAGAACAACAGGCGAATCGTCTGATCGCGCCGGATACCCAACTCCGCCTTCCGGCCGGCCTCCAACTCCGGATGGCGCAGCGCACGCTGAAGCAGGTTGTAGTACGTCCGCAACTCACCACTCTGCGCGTCCGTCACCGCCTGACCGTTCGTGTAGTACCGATCGAAGATCGCGTCTCCCGCCGTCAAGTCGGCTTCGATCTCGTAGAGAGGCACCGGCTGATCGCCCTGATAGCCGTCCTTGGAATTCCAGGTCGACACGTTCTCGCCCTTGCGTGTGTTCTTGGCGATGTCTTTATCGACGTTGCTGCCGTCTCCCTTCTCGGTAGCCTTTTCCCACCGCTTGATGTGGTTCAGCCCACCCGACGCCGTACCGGGCGAGCTTCCAGTGTACGCCATGATGGATTGCAGACTCGGAAAGGCCTCTTTGAACACGTCCATCTGCTTCTCGCCGCCGGAGTAGCAGGCCGACACCAACAGGTGCTTCACCTGCGCGGCCGCCTTGGGGAAGATGTCGCGGAGATCGACGAACGTGGAGAAGGGGACACTGCCGTTGTCATCTCCCCACATCGAGCTGCCGACGTTGTGCCCGGAGAGCACCAGACGGTCCATCCTGCGGTCGCCCGATTCCGCTTGGGCGTAGACCTCGACGAGCTGGCCCAATTCGTCGCGAGCGCCGCCGCCGGCGTCCGCGATGACCGCATTCACCTTCGTGGCCACCGCCTCCACGAGCCCAAGCGAAGCCAACCACGCGATCCGACCGTCGGTGCTCGCCAGATCCATGCGCTGATTGTTGCGCGTGAGCACGTCTTGCTCCTTCTGATTGCGAATCGACTTTGCCCCCCCCTGATCCGCGTTGACCCCGTTGAGCGTATCCGCTTCCGTCTTCGCGCCGCCGTTGAGCCCAAAGTGGACGATACCCGTGTGCTTTGGCTTCTTTCCGGCCTTGAGGCGATCGGCGACCTCCCCGTTGCCGAGGAGGCTCTGCGCATCCCGCGCACTCGCGCCCTGGCTCCCGGTGGATCCCGTCTGGGTGCTTGTCGTCGTCGATTGGCGGGTCTGCGTCGGCATCGCTTGCTCCGTAGGCTCGGACGGGTAGGGTACCGCGATTCAGGGCAGGTAGGTAGAGTCCCGCAGCCATTCGCTGTCGGGATACCAGAAGAACAACAGGCCGCCGTCCGCCATGATGTCGATTACATCTGCCGAAAGCCGATCATCGAGGGCTGGACATCCCCACGTCTCCGCGGTTTCTCCCCACCGCGCGACGTACTCGGCGCGGGATCCCTCCCACGGATGCACGACGATCGCCCGAGCGCGGACATTGTCGTTGAAGTCCGCTTCCAACCCGTCGAGTCGCATGGAATCGCCGTACGCCCCGGTGTACTCCTCTCCCCCGCGCATCATGCCGAGGCTGGACTGGTGACTGTTGTCCGTATTCGAGAACTCGATAGCTTCGCCTGAGTCTTTTCCAGAGCTTCCTTCGCCGTGCGCGACGTAGATCTGGTACAGGATGCTGCCATCTGTCAGATCGAGCACCCACTGGCGTGCTTCCGAGGAATGGAGGGAGAAGTCGGTGATCGCGTATTGCAGCCGGTCCGCCTCGCCGTTGTCCCAGGCGATGTCGAATGCGTAGAGGGAGTCGTCGGCGAAGTCTGTCCCGAGGCCGGCCGCCGTGAGCGTGTCTACGCCGGTCAGGCCAAAGGTAAGCGTGTAGCTGCCGTCTTTCTCATCCCCCGATCCGCTGACCCAGGTGTCCGCCACCACCCAGTATCGGCCGGCCTCGACGTAGCCGGCCGCGATTTCGTGGCCGCGATCGATACAATCACTGGCGTCCTCACTCGCGAGGAGGTGCACGTCGATGTCGGCGCCGGTGGACAGGTCCGTGAGCGAGAGCGCCAGCAAGCCGTCTTCTGCCACGTCCACACGGTAGAGCACTTCCGGACCCGACTCGTCGGTGCTGGTTGCGCATCCGTACGCGTCGAACACGTCCGAGGCAGCGCCGGTCGTGGTGGACGAATGTTCGTACGGAAACGTCGTGACGCATACGACGCCGCGCGGGCAGGGGTCCGTGTCTTCGACGGCGGTGTCTTCTGGCTCGCCCGAGTCTGTGTCCTCGGTGTCGTTGGTGTCCGTGGTGTCGTCGGTGTCGTCGGTGTCGTTGGTGTCGTTGGTGTCCGTCGTGTCGTCCGTATCGTCGGGAGCGCCCGTGTCGTCGTCGGCACCCGTATCGGTGGCTTCATCGTCCGTGTCGTCGGCACGTTCGGCCCGCGAGCGGCGGGCGGCGGCGGCGTCCTCCGGGGCATCGAACGCGCACGCGGACAAGGACACGGTCAGACAGGCGAGTCCGAAAAGGAGTGACCGCACGATGGACATCCGGGAGCGGGCGCGCGTTAGCGCGAGTGAGCGCGAAGTGCAAGATCGCGCCGCAGAATCGACCTTCCTTCACAAACGCGCCCCGTAGTACACGTACGCATCGCCGACGTTTGCGCCGACGAGCACATCCGCAAGCCCGTCGGCATCCAGGTCCGCCAGCGACACGCCGATGCCAACGCCGTCTCCAGATGTCCCGCCGAAAAAGCGGCGATCCGGTTCGAGCGTTCCGCCGGCGATGGGACCAAAAAACAGCAGCGCCCGCCCCGCGCCGCCTGAACCGCCGACCAAAAGATCGTCCCATCCATTCCCATCGACATCTCCGCGGCCGACGTCCACGACGCCGAGGTACTCGCCCGCCGTGGCGCCGCGAACGATGGCGTGAGCAGCGGCCAGCGCGATGACGCCCACGCAGGTGCCGGCGGTCACGTACACGGCACCGCCGTCCGCGGCACTCCCGTCATTCATCCAGGCGCCCACGAGCAGATCGGGCAGTCCATCCCCGGTGATATCCCCGCCCAGTGACACGGGTGCACCGGCGAAGTCGCCCGCCCGCTCGCCGGTGAGCGTGCACTCCGCGTCTCCGAGCGAAACCTCCCCGGTGATGGGGCCGCGCACGACGTAGGCGGCGCCGGCATCCTCGGCCCCCGCCCCATCCGCCAACCAGGAACCCACAAGCAGATCGTCGGCGCCATCGCCATCGACGTCTCCCCCGCCGAACGCCGAACCCGCTGCGTCCCCCGGGGATTGCCCCGTGACGAGCGCCGCCGCGTCTGCGACGCGCACACCGCCCGATACCGGCAGTCCGAACAGATACACGCCGCCGGCGTCCGCACCGGACGTATCGTCGAGGCAGGCCCCGACGGCGAGGGTCGGCCGGCCGAGCCAACCGCCGATTCCCACGGCCACCCCGGATTGATTCTGCGCCACGTCGTCCACTACGACCGCGGGCGCATCGGCGAGGGAGCCCCCGGCGCCATCCGGCACGATGTAAACGCTCCCGCCATCCACTGCCCCGTCGTCGGCGGTGAATGCGCCGATGGCAAGGTCGGCATCGCCGTTGCCATCGAGATCGCCGATGGCGAGCGCGTAGCCGGCGTGGTCCCATGCGGACCCGCCTGTCCAAACAGCCGCTCCGGCGACTTCTCCGTGCGGCGGTCCGGTGGCGATGGTCACCGCTCCCGGCAGGGCCTCGCTCTCGGGCGTGCCGAGGATCAGTTCGCCGAAACCATCACCGTCGAGGTCTGCGCCGCGCACCGTTCCGCCCCCGACCGGACCGTGCAGCGTTGCGTCGGCGTCCGCGACCGTGCGATCGCCATCGAGTGGAGGTTCATTCCCGCCCGGTGTCGTCACCGGCGCCGTCCCATCGACCGCGCACGCCAGAAACCAGATCATGATCAGAGGCTAAGCACGGATCGGGTGTTCGACGGCGCAGACAATCCACATGTTCGGCTCACGCCCCGGTTCACGCGAAGCCATGAAAATGCAACCCGGGGTCTTCGCGCGTTCCACGACGACTACCCCGAGGCGCGTTTGTTCCTGTTGTACGGAGGCGAGCGCGCGTTCCCGAAAGCGTCAGGACCGACGGCGCCGCACCAATCCCAGCAGCCCAACCAGACTGAGCATGGCCGGCACCATACCCGTGCCTGACGACGCGCCGTCCACCGCGCAGCTGCAGCCGCCGCCACCCTTCAGGTCGATGCCGCCGCCGTCGGTGTCGTCGGGAATCTCATCCGTGCCCGTCTCTGCATCGGTGTCGGTATCGGTGTCGGTATCGGTGTCCGTGTCGGTGTCCGTGTCGGTGTCCGTGTCGGTGTCCGTATCTCCACTATCGGTGTCCGTGTCGCCCGTGTCCGTGTCGCCCGTGTCGTCGGCCTCACAGTCTTCAGGGTCGGCCTTCGCAGGGTCCAGATCGTCGCAATCGGTGCCGCCGCCGGAGGGGTCATCCTCGCCGTCGGCATCTTGATCGTAGTCGCTCCCGCCGGAGCAGTCCTGATCGACCCCATCGTACCAGATTTCAATGGCGAGGGGCAATACACTTGGGTCGAGGTCGTTGCAGTCCTCCGCAAGGTTGACGCCATCGCCGTCCTGATCGTCATCCGTCCCGTCACAGTCCTGATCGACCCCGTCGTACCAGACCTCGGTCGCATCGGGGTTTACCGCTGCGTCCTCATCGTCACAGTCGGCGCCGCCGGCCGAGATTGCATCAAAACCATCCCCGTCCTCGTCGGCATTCTCGGGGAGCAGGTCGGCGCCATCGCAGTCCTGATCGATTCCGTCTCCCGGGACCTCGACAGCACCTGGGTAGATCGTGGGGTCTACATCGTCACAGTCAATGGTGTCCGGCGAACCGTCACTGTCCGAATCGGAGGTCTCCGCACCCGATCCACCGTACGCGCCGATATCGCTCACCGATCCGTCGGGGTCTGAGAGCGCAGGGTCGCCGGCGTCAATCACCGGGCTCCCTGCGATGGGGATGAGTGCATCGTTCCCACAGTCCCCATCCGCACTCCACGCATACACATCGGGATCGACGAAGATATTGCCGGCAAACGTCGCAAGATCGGCGGCGTTGATGTAGCCGGACGCAACGGCCGCCGTATTGTCGTAGAAGTCATTGTAGGTGAACGT
Organism: Klebsiella pneumoniae; assembly: GCA_945861635.1. Lineage (GTDB taxonomy): Bacteria > Myxococcota_A > UBA796 > UBA796 > SXON01 > CAMAWH01. Next base: position 27,732 of record CAMAWH010000060.1, read on the forward strand.
CGTGTCGAGGGTGGTGTTGAAGTCGTCCACAGTAATGCCGTCTCCATCGGTGCTCCAGGCGACGATGTTGTTCGTGACCGCGCCCGCTACCGTATAGAAGTAGAGTCCGCCCCCGTCGTCGCTGGCTTCGTTGCCGACCAGCGTATTGTTCGTGAAGTCGAGCGCCGGTTCACTGGAGAAGCTGGCACCGCCGCCGTCCGTCGCAGTGTTTTCCTGCAGCACGTTGTTGGTCCACGAGCTGGTCGTGCTGTTGCCGTAGGCGTAGATTCCACCGCCAAGGTCCGCGCTGTTTCCGCACACCAGGGCGTGTGACACCGCGAGATCGATGTTCCCAAGCGCATAGATTCCGCCACCGTTGTTTCGCTCGGCGGTGTTTCCGGTGACGTCCAGCCCGTCCAACACGGCATCCTCGAGGTAGTCAACGAGCAGGCCGCCGCCCGAGAGCGCCGCTATGTTGCCGCTGACTGTGGCGTTCGTGATCGTGGCGGTTCCGTAGCCTGCGTACAGCCCATCGACGTACATGCCGCCACCGGAGCCGTGCTCCGCCTCGTTCGCCACGAAATCGCTGCCGTCCGCGACGAGATCCACGAGGTAGGCGCCGTAATAGCCGCCTCCGTTACTGTAGGCGATGTTGGCGGTGAAGTCCGCGTTGTCGAGGGTGATGTCGACGTAATAGTAGAGAGCCACGCCACCGCCGGAGCCGTGCTCCGCTGCGTTGTTGGACAGGGTGGTGTCGGTGAGGTGGATGGGTCCGGCCAGATAGTAGCCGTACAGCGCACCCCCATCACTGTAGGCAATGTTGCTGTCGAAGGTGACATCCTGGGTCTCCAGTTCGGCGTAATAGTACAGGTACACCGCACCGCCCGCGCCGCTCGTGGCCTCGTTCCCGCTGAAGATCGAGTTGCTGATCAGCACGGGGCTGAGCGTGTAGTAGGCGTAGAGCGCCCCGCCGTACGCTGCCGAGTTGTCAGAGATGGTGCTGTTGTTGATCTCGACGTCCTGCGATCCGTAGAAGTAGAACGCGCCGCCGCCGCCGGCGCCGACGTCGTTTTCTGAGGCGGTCACGCCGTCGAAGACGATATCGCCCGAGGCCGACTGCACGCTCGCCGCGCCGCCATACGCCGCAGTGTTTCCGGTGAACGACGTGTCGGTCACCGTGAGATCCACGTAATAGTAGCCGTAGAGTCCGCCACCAATGGAGCTGGCGGTGTTGTCGGTGAACATGGAGTCGGTGATCGTCGCCTCACACACGCTGCCACAGTAAAATCCGCCGCCGTAGTAGCCCGCGGAGTTCCCGTCGAACGTGGTGTTGGTAACCGTCAGGTTGACCGCTGAGATGCCGACGAGCGCGCCGTAGTAGGAGCCTTCGTTGTCTTCGAACACACAACTGTCGAACGTACCATCCGAGTAGTTGTAGACGCCGGCAGTGCCGCCATAGTTGGTATTGCGGGCAAAGGTCACCCCGCTCGCATTCAACTCAGACGAGTACTCCGCCCAGACCGCAGCATAGTAACCGGAGGTCGAGGAGTAGATGGACTCGTTGTCCGACACCTCTCCGCCCGTGAGGTTGATGGTGGACAGGTAGTACCCGTCGATGGCCGTGCCGTGCCCGTAGGAGTTGGTGTTGGAGGTGTAGTCAGAGTCCGTCGAGTCGAGGGAGCTGTTGTAGTAGAGGTAGATGGCACCGGCGTAGTAGCTGTCGTTGGCGGTGATGGTGGAGTCGGTGAGGGTGAGGGACGAGCCGTTGTAGACATACACGGCGGCGCCGGAGTAGGCGTAGCCGCCGCTCACCGTCGTGCGGTCGAACGTCACGTCCGACGAGTTGAGGTAGAGGGCGCCGCCGTAGGCACCGGTGTTGTCCTGAAACGTCGAGTCGGTGAAGGAGGCCGTGGCGCCTACGATGTAGCCGGCGCCGCCGTAGTCGGCGGTGGACCCCGTACCGTCGATGATCACATCGGTGAAGTCACACTCCGAATAGTTCAGGTAGACGCCGCCCTCGCTGCCGTTGCGAATGGTGAAGCCGGTGAGCGCCGTGCCGGGTCCCTCGCTGCTGTCCAGGTAGATCGCATAGGCGGCGGCGCCTGCTGTGTCGAGGACCGTCGTTGCTGACCCCGCCGTGCCGGTGATGGCGAGTTCCTTTCCGCCGTAGTCGAGCGATTCGTTGTACGTTCCCGCCGCGACCTCGATCGTGTCGCCGCTGGATGAAGCGGTGATCGCCGATTGTATGGTCGTGTAGGTCGCGCCGCCGGACGCGTCCACGGACAGGGTTGCGGCGCGGACGGTGGAGACGAGGGAGAGGGCGAGGAGCGACATGGCGGGAGTGTCGCACACAGAACGGACGGGCCACAACCGCGACGGCCGGGCGGTTCCGTGCCAAGATGCCCGCGTGCTCCCCCTTCTGCTGGCCTGTGTTCGCTCGTTCACCGTCGGTTCGGGCGGTAACGAGGGGATTGTCGGCGATAGCGGCACCGAGTCCCCCGAGGGGATCCCCGGCGACAGCGGCGACGATGCAGACCCGGTCGACGTCGATCCCACGGACGAGATCTTCGACCCGAGTGTCATCCTCGATCTCGACCTCACGATGGCCCGGGCCGAGTGGGCCGATCTCCGGGACAACCCGTACGCGGAAACCTGGCACACGGCCGACTTCACGTGGGGGAGCGAAATCGTCGAGAGTGTCGGCCTGCGCGCGTTCGGCGCCGGCTCGCTCATCCCGGGAAAGCCGTCGATCAAGATCAGCTTCGATCACTTCGTTCCGGGGCAGGCATGGCGCGGGTTGGAGCAGATCAAGCTGGACAACAGCTCGCAAGACGCCGGATTCATGAACGAGCTGATCGGGACGGCGATCTTGCGACGGTCGGGTGTTCCCGCGGCGCGAACCGGATGGGCGCGCGTGCGGGTGAACGAGGAACCCGTCGGGTTCTTCGTGCTGTTCGAGCCGATCGACGATGTGTTCTTGCGCCGTTGGTTCAACGACGACGGCGGCAACCTGTATGGCACGGCCGACGGCCACCACGCGCAGGGCCTCAACCCCATCGCGAACGGTGGACCGCTGGATTGGTACGTCCCTCAGACCAAGGCGGAGTCCGACGGCAGCGATCTCTTGACGGTGATGGACGTGGTCGCCAACGGGTCCGACGATGCGTTTCTGGCGGCCGTGGACGTCGATGAGTTCACGCGGATGTCCGTGACCCGTTCGATCTTCGGGGGCATCGACACGTTCAGCGCGGATGGCAACAACTTCTACCTCTACAATCTCGATGGATACTGGTCGATCATCGCGTGGGACCTCGACGCCGACCTTGGCTATCCCTATTATTTCTCCCCCGCGCTCACGGTGGATCCCGCTGCGCCGTGGCTCACATCGCCGTGGGCCACAAACCCCGTGAGCGGGGCGCCGTATACCGACCCGGTGCTGACGCGTGCCGTTGCCATGGGCACGGACATCCCTGCTCTGGTGGCCGAGATCATAGCGGGTCCGGGGGAGTGGAGCGTGCTCGACGCCGAGGTGACGGCGGCGGCTACGCTCATCCGCGACGACGTATACAACGACGTCCTCGGCTACGGATACGCCTTTGACCAACGGCGCCACGACCTCCGGCTGTTCCTGCACACGCGGCTGAGTGGCCTGCTCGGGCGCGACGCGGCGGACTGTGCGGTGGCCGAGCCGGGTGTGCACCGTCTGGCCGATCTCGCCCCGACCGGCACGGTGGGCTGGGGCGAGCTCCTCATCGACAAAACGTACTGGGCGCCGGGTTTCAACGTGGCGGGCGGGCACTATTGCACCGGGATCTTCGCGCACGCGCCGAGTGACGTGGCGATCACGATTCCTGCCGGAGCGACCACACTCTCTGGAGCCGTCGGCCTTCAGGATTGGGTGCAGCAGTGCGGAGACGGCGCGTCGTTCGCAATTGTGCAGGGGGGCGTCACGCTATGGAGCAGTCCCGTGCTGGCGAACTACGACCCCGCGGTTACGACGGACGCTGTACCCATTTCGCCGGGCGCGCTGCGTTTGGTCACCCTACCCAACGGCGAATACTCATGTGACACGGCCGCGTGGCTGGACGTGCGGGTGTGGTGATTAATGGAGGGGACGTTTGTTGCGTGTTTAGTTTTATTACGTTGGTATAAAGGTATGAATAGAGTACGCGCTTTTAAATCACTCGAAATGAATTCAACGTTCCATTTGATTCGCAACACGTCGGGCCGGTGTCGGCTTGCGAACCCTCGCCGGGCGAATCGGCCGGGGGGCGGGCCACAGTGGAGGGCGGTGTCGAGGCGACGATATCGAGTGCGCCGTCGGCACCTCGCTTCTCGCCATGATCTGGTGCCGGAAGCGTCCGGAATCCGTTTTCGCAATGTGGATTTCGCCTCGCACGGCTCGTCCGCGGAAACGTCGTGATGCGACGTCGATATGCCCGTGAACTATGTGGTCATGAAAAAAACTTACGTCTCATATTTTTAGCATTTTACCATAATAAGAATGCTAAACACGCAACAAACGTCCCCTCTAAAATATCCCTCCTCCCCCTCGCGGCGCTTGCCTCGGCGCTCACTCCGGGAGAAGCCCTGACGTGGACCGTGTCGTGGATGGGAATCGACGCGGGGTTGGCGACGGCGACGACGTCCGCGACACCGCTCGCCGCGGACGCCTACGAAATCACCATCCACACCCGCTCCGCCGCCTGGCTCGCGCCGCTCTACCCCATCGAAGATCGCCTCACGACGCGATGGGCGCCGACAACAGGTCCGATTTCCGCAGAAACACACTTTCGTGAAGGACGCTTCCAGCAGGACAACGCGATCGCGTTCGGAAGCCTGATTGTGGTACAATGCAGCCAGTTCATCGACGGCGCATGGCAGGATCGCTCGCTGACAGTGGGCAGCACGCTCGGGGTCGAGGACGCCATCGGTGCGCTGTGGCGGCTGCGCGAGGCCGCGACGCCGGACGACGTTTCCTTCCCCGTCTTCACCGGCTCCCGCGTTCTCCAG
>CAMAWH010000061.1 GCA_945861635.1 Klebsiella pneumoniae
AAAAACGGACGCAAGGCGACGCATTCGGTCGGGGTGGACGATCGCCGCGAACAACGCGCGACCGAACGCCCCCGCTGCATCGGCCTCCGCCAGCACCAGCAGCATCGCCGCCACGGATTCACCCTCCCCCGCGGCAAGCACGCCGTCGAACAGGCCGAGCACGAGCGGGCTCGCGACGACGCTGCCGCCGGCCGTGTGCGCTCTTTCCGCCGCGCGCAGGCCGATGCCCACGAAGCGTCGAAAGTCCGGCGCTGCGTGGAACTGCGCCTGCAACGCCGTGACATCCGCTGATTTCACCAGAGCGGGCGCCGTCGCGTCCGCGATCCAGCGGAAGCCATCCTGCCCACGAAGAATTCTCACGTCGTCCGAAGAAAGCGTGGTTTGAACACCATCCCCTCCCTGTTCGATGCGACCGGCAGCGCCAAGCAGGCTCATGTCCGCATCGCTCTCAACCGATTCCGTGGCACCTGCGTTGAAACTGTCCACCGCGTAGTGGCGGACGTGGGGAAGATCGGCCTTCCACAAGCGGATGACCATGTCCTCGTCACTCTGTCGCTTATCCGCACCGAACAGCGCCACCAGCGCCGCGAGTTCGGTGCGCGTGGCGCCGCGGGTGATGGTGAGCTCGCGGATGCCGTCACAGAACATGCGGAAGAGGTACGGCACGCGCTTCTCATCGGGACTGACTGGCTTTCCGGCGTACACGAGCCCGAACGGCGCGAGCCGCACCGTCACGTCACCTTCCGCCACCATGGCCGTGGTCTTGGCCTCGACCTCGTCGAGGAGCCGCTCGTACAAGGCCCCCTGCCCCTGGTACAACCGGAGCCCCCGCGTGGCCTTGTCCATCGCCGAAAACGCGGATGCAACGCGGGCCAACCGCTCAACGTCTACAGGTTCCGCAACGGGCTCGGCCAAAGCCCACGCAGTCTACACCCAATGGAGCACAAAATGATCATCGCGCTACTCTCCCTTGCCGCATGCGATTCCGAGAGCGCGTCGTGGTCCGCGCCAGAGATCGACGCAATGAACGCCGCATCGGTGGCATCCGCGGACGAGGAAATGGAAAGCGCGCAACCCGGCGGAGTTCCGCTTGAGGAGCCCGAACCGGAGTTGGCGGGCGAGGAAATCGAGGAAGTCCCGGTCTGCGCAGCGTGGGATGCGCCGGTGCGAACGGGCGCGCTTCCCGAGGGATTGGAGGAGGTTTCGGGGCTCGTCGCCTCTCACCAGAACCCTGGTATTCTCTGGGCGATCGAGGACAGCGGGAACGATCCCGAGATCTATGCCCTTACGACGCACGGCACACTCGTCGGCGTGCTCCATCTGGACGGCGTGCTGAACCATGACTGGGAGGACCTTTCTCTGGCGCGATGCGGCGATGGTGCGTGCCTGTGGGTCGGCGATGTCGGCGATAACGACCTTGCGCGGCAACAAGTTTCACTTTTGACGATGAAGGAGCCGGTCTTCGACGGCGAGTTCGACGGCGCCGTGCAGCCCATCGTCTACCCGTTTCACTACGGTTCCGGCCCGCAGAACGTCGAATCGCTGGTCGTAACGGCAGATTCTACGCCCTACGTTCTGACGAAGCGGGGCGACGGCACGTCGGTCGTCTACGCCGTGGACGTCGAGGCGCCGGGCCGCGACACGGAAGCGCGCGTCGTCACCTCACTGCCAACGAGCGCGCAAGGCGACGACGGTGGTCCGGCGGCGATTGCCACGGGCGCAGCGATCTGGCCCGACGAGTCGCGCCTGATGATGCGCACCTACGGACACGTGTGGTCCTGGGACCTTGGCGCGGACGGGATCGAAGGCGTCGGCGGCGCTGTCCGCTCGGAGGTCCGCTCCGTTCCGGAGCCGCAAGGCGAAGCCATTGCCTGGGACGGCGAGGCGATGGGCTACTACCAGACCAGCGAGGGCGAGGGCGCCGGGATCTGGTTTACGGGGTGTGCCGAGTAGGGGGGAGGGTCCCGTTCGTGCCATAGGCTCTAACATACTTGACACGTCAAGCGGGGTGGGAGACGTTGAGGGTTGCCCCCCGCCCTCCCGTTCCGATCGGGGATCGCCCGCGGACAACCCTCGTTCGTGGACGTGGTGCGCTGGGTCATCGGACGGACATCGTTCCCCGCACATCCCGCGCCGGTCCGACCGACGCCCGCCCGTCCGCGTGCTCGACGGCAACGCGGCCATCCGGCTGCACCGACACCGACAAAAACCCGTTGTGGATCGCTCGATGATGGGCGCCACGGAGCGACACGAGCAACGCTCGCGTCGGCGACGTGCCCGTTCGCCGCTTCTGGTGGCCGGGAGCCCCCTTCCGCGCGTCGGCGACGCCCAGGCACAGATGCCGCCCCAAGGCAGGGCTTTTTTGGCCGTGGAGGCCAGCGAAAAATAAATTTCGCGCCGACCCACGTGGGCAAAACACGCGGTCGCTCACGACGCATCCGTCCCCGTACGTCAGCAATAAGTCGCCGTCCAAAAACAACTGACGCATTCGGCCGCCGTCGCATCCACGCCCGCTGCGTTGATCGGGTAGGGACCGCCGGTTGTGACGCCGGCGGCCGGTCCGTCTACGACCCCCTCCATCGTCCGAACAGTGGGAGCTGTTCGATGAGGGCCTCGACGGTCCTCCATCGTCGCCAGTTGTGCCCTCTCTTCCTTGCCCTTTGCCTGCCGCACCTCGCGCCTCGGGAACGCCGGCAAGCCCGCGCCCGTGCTGTTCGAGGTCGCGTCGGACGAATCCGGCGTGTTCCCTGCTGTCGCAAAGGCCAGTCCAAGCAGCCCAACTTGTTGGTTGACCGCGACCGCCTTCCCTCCACGGCGGGCGAATGAGCCCCCGTTTCCGACGGCCTTTCGGTCGCCATCCGGTACTACGCGGTCGTCTGACTTCTGCCGGGTCTTCATCCTTTCGTCCTACGGGATTTCCGCTTCCGCGGGGCCCGGCAGATCTCCATGAGTAAGAACAACAAGCTTCATCGCCATCTCGTCGCCACTACGCCCGCGCGTAGAACTCGGATTTCGGGCTTCGCTGCTAGAGGACAGCTCACCCCGCACGGACGCCTTTCGGCGCTTCGCTCTCGCTCGAAACGGCATTGCACCTATGACTTCCTTCGCACCCTCGGTCGCCCTCGGGCACTTGTCTCGTCAGTGATGGGTTCCCTCCGAAGGGCCCCAGGTCTGGACTTTCACCTCCTGCTGTTTGTTCATGTCATGCACACCTCATCGCTCACATACTGGCGTATGCTCACTCTTCTCGCCTTGCGCTCGCGGCGCGCCGACGCCCTCGGTGCTGCAAGTTATTTTTGGACGGCTCCTACGGCCAGAAGTGAATGGATAGGCGGATGGCAGGTACAAAGCCATACGCCGTGATGTCGGCGTCGGAGTCTTCCGAACTCGCTGGCGAATCCTGGTCGTCCTCGGTCTTGGACGTCGATGTTTGGTGGGCGAAGGTCAGGACGTCCGCGGTAAGGTCAGCGGACACCGACACCTTCGGCGCAATGTGACGGTCGATGCCGATGCCGACGGAAACCACGGTTGCGCCGACGTCCGCTGAGCTGTCCGTCGTCCACTTGGTCTTGTTGCCGTCCGCATCGGAAAACGTGTCGATCAGCGTGCTCGCGCTGACGGCGGAGATGTAGTCCGCGCCAACGATCGCCACGACGCGCGTGCCCTTGCCCGTAATTCGGGGCCGAATGGACGCGCCGAACGAGTAGGCCGACTGTGACGAATCCGAACTAATCGTTTCGGTGTTGTCCGCGCCATCGTCGGACTCGCCGCTGATGGACGCCGCTCCACTCGTGAAGGCAAAGCGGGGCTCCACCGCAAGAATGTTCTTGATCTGGCCTCGGACGGAGCCCGATACCGTTGCGGACAGCATGGACGCGCCACCCAGCGGGGCGCTGACGCCGACACCGAGGCCGACCCGGAACGGTGCGGGCGTGTCCCCCCCCTCGTCAGCGCGCGCGGAATCGATGAATGCCGAGAGGAAAAACAGAGAGTGCGTGAGCGGAATAAACATGGAAATTCGAGCCTCTGAGGCGAAGCCTACCACAAGTCGATGCATGCGATGTCAACCGCGATCCCGCAGGGGGGGCGCCGGTTCCGCCGAAAAAACGGACGCGCGGAGCGCGGCCCCAAAAGATCATCGCGCGCGCTGGGTATCCACGGACGGACCCCCAGTGGCCCGCCTCAAAACGCCACCCCCGCCAACACCCGCGCCGCATGATGGCGATAATGCACCACGGCCACCGCCTCCCCATGGGCGCCAGGTACGTCAGAAATGATGTTCAAACCACGATACCCGACGCCAACCCACACCGGACCCGACACCCCGACGCGCGCGTCGACATCGAACTGATGAATGGAGAGCGGCGCCGGTGTGAGTTCGGTGAGCCACGACCCTTCCAATGTGACGCGGGAATTTGGCGCCAGCGAGACGCCAGCGCCACTGACAACGTGAAACGAGCCCAGCGGCAGCAAGCCGACGCTGGTGGTGTCCGGCGCGAGCGTGAGCGCCACGACGTTGGACTCCCGCCCTCCCACAATGACCATTATCCCAAGGTTGGAAACCGATTCTGGTGCGCGCACGCGCACCCACGCAAGGCCGTCGACCGCGTGGATCATCGCGCTCACATCGGTGTCCGCGCAACTCGTGCCCGCAGACGCACAAAGCGCGGCCGGAGCCAGCGGATAGCTCGTCAGCCAGGCATCCACCTGACCGCCCGCCGACACCGATCCATTGGAGCCCACGCGCACGCCGACTTCGCCGTTCGGGGAGGTGGCGTTGAAATGGAAGGACTCCGGGAACAGCGCGGTGCTGTCGTGAAGGGGAATCTGCTCGTACGCGAGCCTCCCAACGCCACCGCCGACCCAGGCCAACACCTCGATCGGCAGCTCCGGACGATCTTCTAACGCCACACGAGCGGGGGCCGCCTTACGATGTTTTTCCGACGGCGGCGGCCGCTCGGACGCAGCCGGCCGACGCGCGGCACGCGGCGTCGCGCCGCTTCTGGGTTCAGGGGGAGGCGGCGGGCGATCCTCCTCGAGGTCGAGGTCGAGGTCGAGATCCTCGGGTACCTCGTCGGGAATTTCTTCGGCATCGAGGATCGGCCGCCCTTTCGCGTCGCGAGCGACGGGAATCTCCGGCTCCTCCGGCGGCGGCGGCCGGGGGGCCGGTTTCGACGACGGAGAGGCCGCCGGCCGCGGCGGCGCAACGGGCGCGGCGACCCGCGGTGCCGGCGGAGCCGCTGAAACCGGCGCGGGCGATGGCGCGACCACCACCGCGGGCGCAACCGGCGCGACCACCACCGCAGGCGCCGCCGGCGAGGGCGCCGCCGACGAGGGCGACGCCTTCACCCCCGACACCCGTGCCGTTGAAACCAGCGCGCCCCCCAGCGGCCACGCCATCAGGTACGCCCTCAAAACGGCGCGATCGTAGAGGCCACCCTGTTTAATGGCGTCGGTCAGTCCGGCGGACAAGAGCCGCGCCCTGGCCGCATCGCCACCGCGCGCCTGATAGGCCGGAACCGCCTCCGACGCGCGCACGATGTCGGGGGCGCACAGCGCGGCAACCGCCACCGCCTCCCACGCAAGCGGCTCGTTGAAGTCCGCGAGTATCGACTCGGCAAGCGACGACGCCTGCGGACACTGTCCCGACTGGACCAACGCCCCCACGACCTGTGCGCGCATCGAAAGCGCGTCTGCGGCTTCAGCAACCGCCACAAGTGCGAAAAGGACCATCCGGCGATGGTACCGCGCTCACGCGGATTCGGGAATCCGCCTCCGGAAACGCGCCGCCACCGACGCCACTAGCAGCAGCACTCCCCCGCCAGCGGGCTTACCCGTCCCACAGCCACACCCCGCGTCGGACGCCGACTTCTTGCCGGAAGGGCCCTCATCGACTACACAGACATCGCCCTCGTCCACAACCCCGTCACAATTATCGTCCGCGGCGTTGCACGCTTCCTCGGCACTCGGCGAAATGAGCGCCGACGTGTCGTCGCAATCGGTGCCCTCCGCTATCGTTCCGTCCGCCGCAACACAAGCAACCACCGCCACCGCCGCATCCCCAAAACCATCCACATCCGCATCCGCGTACCAGGTCGGCGCGTCAATGGCATCCGTATCGACGACGCCGTCACAATTGTCATCGATGTCGTTGCACACCTCCGACGCCGCGGGATTCACGTCGGCGCGCGTTTCGTCGCAATCGGTGCTCCACGGAAACCCGTCGAGATCGTCGTCGGTTTCGCAACGAATGAACAGGGAGAAGGTGGAATCCATCGGGTTGCCGACATCGTCGTAGATGGTGGCCGTGAATTCCGCGTCGTGATCGGTGACGCACGTAGGCGAGACGTCCAGCAAAAAGCCGTGGGCCGTCGTGATGGCCATACGCCCGACGCGCGACATCGTGCCGGACGCCTTGGTCACCGTGATTTCCGGGTCGCTCGTGGCAACCAGCATGCGGTACGGGCCGTGTTCCCCGGGACCGTGGTTTTCCACACTGACCAGCATGGCCGTGCCCTCGCCCGACTCTGCAAGTCCATCACCATCGGCATCATCCTCGGCGATCGCGTCGTAAGCAGAGAGATCCACGACATCCCCTGCGAGCACGGCAACGACATCCAACCTCGGGTAGGATTTCGCCGTACCGCGGTTGTCCGCCACGTTGACGTTGCTCCGCACGATCCAGTCGCTCAGATCGGAGAGATTCGTGCTGGGAGCGGCCTCCCGAAGCAGCGCGATGGCGCCCGCAACGTGCGGCGCGGACTGCGACGTGCCGCCCATGGTTTGGCCCCCGGCCGTCGTCATCGCGCCGGGCGCGGCGAGCGCCACCAACCTGCCGCCGTTGGACGCACACACGAGCTGGTCCGCGATGCTGGATCCGTCGTTGCACGTCGTCGAGCAATCCACGGTCGTACACCAGTAGCCGGTGATGCCGGTTGTATCATAACTATTCGCGACGGCGAGCACCTTGGACAGGCACGCCGGATAGCTGACCCCGGTATCATCGCCATCATTCCCCGCCGCCACGCTCACCAGAATGCCGGCGTTGTAGGCGGCCTCCACGGCGGTCGTCAACGCGTAGCCACCGCCGTCACAGCGCGTGTTGTAGCCATGACCGGCGCCGAGCGACATGTTCATCGCCACGATATTGTAGGTTGATGCCTGCACGACCACGTCGTCGATGCCGAGGGCGATCACTTCCTCATCGGCACCGCTGCTGCACGCGGCGTCGGGAAACACCTTCTCGATCAACAGATTTGCGCCCGGGGCGACGCCCGAAGAACCGGCCGCAATCGCCGCGACATTGCTCCCGTGACCGTGACAGTCGTCCGCATCACTATCGCCATCCGCCACATCGTTTGCGTACACGACGCGGCACCCCGCGCCGACACATCCGCCGAGGTCCGCCGCCGCCACGTCCACGCCCGTATCGATGATCGCGATGACGCCGCCGGTGCCGTCAAATCCGCTCTCCGTCCGCGCAACGACGGCGCCAATCAGGGGCAGGCTCTCGGAGAGCGAGGGATAGAAGAGCCTCGGGGTCGCCACGCCCACAACCGCGTCACACCCTCGGAGTTGTCGGGCCTGCGCCTCGGTGGCGACCACGGAAAGCAGCGCCAACGTACGGTAGCGAATCCGAACGGTCACGCCCGGGGCGCATGCGATTGCTCGCTCCTGAGCGGCACGCACCGCCGCCTCTCTTGCGTCCAACTGGCGGGGGTTGACGCTCGGCTCGGGCAACGAAACCAGCAGGCGCTCCCCCCCGGCCGCAGCAAACGAAACCGCAAACGAAACCGCAGCCAGCAGCATCGCGGCAACGTAACGCGCCAGCAGGTACACTTCCGGGATGCGCCTGACCCCGTGCTGCTCACTCGCGCTGCTCGCCGCATGTTCCGCGGGCACCGTCGCCGTCAAGTCGGGCGACACCTCGCCCGCAACAGGAGATAGCGCGGATGCCGATGCCGATGCCGATGCCGACGCCGACGCCGACGCCGACCCGTGCACCGAGGACGCGGTCGATCCCGGACTTCCCGCGTTCCCCGCTACGATTGGCATCGTGACCGTGCACGCCAGCACCCAGACGGGCGCCAACGATGGCACCCTGCTCACCGACTACGCGGTCTGCTTGTCCGAAACCGACTGCTTCCCACTTGACCACACCGGCACGACGGCGATGGAGAGTGGCGGCCACGGATCGTGGGCGTTCGAGGGGCTGTCTCTCGCCCGGTCGAAGGTCGATCGCGTCGAACTTCGCGCCGGCGCTGGAACCGACGCCTGGGCACCGGCGTGTGTCGACGTGCGTTTCGACGGGGAACCCGTCTACTGCAACGATGCCATCGCCGTTCGCGTGGGCACCGACGCCGGACAGGAGGACCGCTGGAGCGACCCCGACGGCCTGCACAACGCCTGTGCGGCCTGCACCGCTCGGCTCGCGCACGAACCGATGCTCGGCGATGTCCATCCCGACTCGATCCGCGTGGAGGTCAAAACAGACGCGACGCGCAGCGTCGCCGTCCGAGTCGCCACCGACGAGGCCATGACCGACGCGCGCATCGCCGGTTGGGTGTATCCAGGCGCGGCGGACGACTTCACGGACTCCGTACGGATCGGCTGCCTCGATGCCGCCAAGGAGTACGTCTACGACGTACAGATCGAGGGTGCCACCGTATCCGGTCCTTCCCGATTCCATACCCCTCCCGTCGACGGGAATCCGGGCACGTTCACGTTGGCGTTTGGGACGTGCGCGAAGGGAGACGACCAGCCCATCTTTGCCGCCATCGAGGACAGCGAACCCGACGCCTTTGCGCTGCTTGGGGATGCTCACTATGCGGATACGACGGAGCTCCAGGCGTTACGGTGGTGGTACCAATGGACGTTGGAGCGGCCAGAGCGCGCGTCTCTGTACGCACAGGTGCCGGTGTACGGCGTGTGGGACGACCACGACTACGCTGAGAATGACGAAAACGGCCACGCGGAAGGGAAGGAAACCTCGCTCCGCGTCTTCACGGAACACTACAACAATCCGGCGTATGGACTGGAGGATACGCCCGGCGTATTCTTCTCCACGCACTGGGGTGACGTGGAGTTGTTTTACCTCGACAACCGCTACTATCGCGATCTCGACGGCACAATGTTGGGCGCCGTGCAGCGTCGGTGGTTGCTGGACGGGCTGGCGACCTCCACCGCGACCTTCAAGTTTGTGATGGATGGCAGCGCCTGGGAAGGGGGCGACGTCGGCCAGTCCTGGGGGGCCTACCGGGCCGATCGAGACGCGATCTTCGCCGAGTTGGACGCCGCCGATGTCACCGGCCTCGTCCTGTTTTCGGGAGACGTGCATCATTCGGTGTTGCGGCCTGTCCTGCGTGCCAGCGGCTATGAGATTCCCGAGTTCATTTCGTCGCCGCTCGCGCAAGGCGCGGCCAGCTGCGGAAGCGGTCACTACATCGAATGTTACGATGGCGGACCCTCGTGGATTTCCGTGGAGACTGACACCACCGCAGCCGACCCGGAGTTGGTCGCGACGATTCACTCAGAGGAAGGAGATCCTGTCGGAAGCTGGACGCTGCACCTCTCTGAGTTGCAGTAGGCTGCGGTAAAACGCCGTGCCGGAACGCCCCGATCTGGAATATGTCGTGCCCATCCTCCATCGGGAGTTGGCGGGGCGCAGTATCGTCGGAGCGCGGTCAAGGAAGCCCGTCGTATTGCGAGCCGCGCTTGGGGACCTCCGAGGCCGGATCGTGGGTGTGAGTCGTCTGGCACACTGTGTGGTGATTTCGCTTGGGGAACGCGACCTCATCCTCTCGCCCATGCTCGCCGGGCGATTTCAGCTGGGCGGAAAAGACACTGCCGACCTTGGCCTTGCGCTCGACCTCGACGACGGACGGACGCTTCGATATCGCGATGATGTCGCCATGGGGAAGGTGTACCTGTTGCCGGTCGGCGGGCGGCCGCCGGGGCTGGAGAATGTGGGCGTCGACGTGTTGGGCGAGACTTTCACCGAGGCGGCGTTTCGCTCGCTCTGCGCGGTTCGACGTGACCAAGTCAAGGTGTTCCTGATGGACAAGTCTGCACTCGACGCCATGGGCAACGCCTATGCCGACGAGGTGCTCTGGGAAGCGAGGGTTCATCCGAAACGGATGGTGCGCAGTCTCAGCGACGAGGATGTCGTGGCGCTTTGGCGGGCGATTCGCACCGTACTCTCGGCCAGCCGCGACACGATCGCGACGCGCGCGCCGCCGCTGAATGAAAAGTTGCGCGATTTCCTTCATGTACGTGGAAAGAAGGGATCACCGTGCGATCGCTGCACGACGACGCTGCGTACCACCGGCGTCCACGGTCACGACGCGTACTTCTGCCCCACCTGCCAGCCGGACGTCGGCGGGAAGGGGATTGTGGATTGGAGGAAGATTCCCAACCCGCCGGAATGATCGTATCCTGCGCGGATGCTGCTCCTCCTCCCCCCTGCGCTCGCCTCGAACATCCTCCTCTATGGGCCTACCGAGTTCACCGAGTCAGACGTGCTCGCGGCGGCCGGGCATACGGTAACGACCTGGGATGCCACGGCGTGGGCAGCAGCGACGACGGCCGAGTTCGCTGCTTTTGACACCATCGTGGTCGGCGACCTTTCGTGCAGCGGTCCAACCTCGGCGTCCTTGCAGACGCTGTTTGACACTCAGGCGGCGTGGGGCCCGGCGCTCACGGGAAACATCGTCGTGCACGGTGCCGATCCAAGCTGCCACGAGGGCTCGGCCGCGGGAGCCGGAGAGTTCATCGAGACGGTGGTTGCATGGACGGCCGGGGGCAGCGGTACGGGCGCGTCATTTTCCAGCGACTGGGGCGTTCGGAGCCTCGACTACATCGATGTTCTCGGTGATTTTTCAAGCACCTTGGATCACGACGAAACCATGACGATCCTCGACACCTCGCACCCGATGTGGGGAGGCGTCACCGAAGCCGACATGTACGGATGGGGCAACACCCATCACTCCCAAATCGATGTGTGGCCGACGGACTTCGACGCCATTGCCGAGGACGAGGACGGAGACGCGGTGATCGTTGTGCGTGAAAGCTGCGATGCCGACCTTGACGGCTATGAAGTCGCGAGCGACTTCTGCCTGGGCGATGATTGCGACGACGAGGACGCGAGTGTGAGTCCGGCCGGCACGGAGGTGTGGTACGACGGGATCGATCAGGACTGTGATGGCAACGACGACGATCAGGACGAGGATGGGTACGACGTCACCGCCGATTGCGACGATCTCGACGCCGGTGCGTACCCGGGTGGCTCCGAGATCTGGTACGACGGCGTAGACGGCGATTGCGATGGTGGCAGCGACTACGATCAGGATTTGGACGGCTACGACGCGGATACCTACGGCGGTGCCGACTGCGACGATCTGAACGACACCATCCGACCCGGCGCCACCGACGCCATCTATGACGGCGTCGACTCCGACTGCGACGGCGCGAGCGAATACGATCTCGATGGCGACGGCCACGACGCGGACACCTACGGCGGGGACGACTGCGACGATGGCGATGCCACCATCCATCCGGAGGCGGCGGAGGTCTGGTACGACGGCGTCGATCAGGACTGCGATGGCGCCAACGACTACGATCAGGACGAAGATGGCGAGGCTGCGTCGGGTCACGGCGGGAGCGACTGCGACGATACCGACGCCGCGCGAAACTCAGACGCCGTCGAGGTCTGGTACGACGGCGTCGATTCTGACTGCAATGGCAACGATGACGACCAGGATGGCGATGGCTACGCGCTTGCGGACGACTGCGATGACACCGATGGCACCATCAATCCCGGCGCCAGTGACGGGTGGTACGACGGCATCGACGCCAACTGCGATGGTGCGTCGGACTACGACGCCGATGCCGACGGGTACAACTCTGCGTCGTACGGCGGGGATGACTGTGATGACGCCGACGCGACGACGTGGCCGGGCGCTCCCGACGAACCCTACGACGACATCATCAACGACTGCGATGCTGCCGACGAGTACGATCAGGACGGCGATGGCTACGACGTCGGCGAAGACTGCAACGACGCCAACTCCGACATCCGTCCCGACGCCGAGGAGGTCTGGTACGACGGCACCGACCAGAACTGTGATGGCAACGACGACGACCAGGACGCCGACGGCATCGCGCTTGCGGACGACTGCGATGACCTCGACGCGACCAACACCAGCGAGCCGTGCACCCCCGAGGACACCGGCGAGATTGATACCGGCGAGATTGATACCGGCGAGATCGACTCCGGCGAGATTGATACCGGCGACATCGACTCCGGCGAGATCGACTCCGGCGAGATCGACTCCGGCGAGATCGACGATACCTACGTGTTGGACGACTTCGCGGACGACGACGGCGACATCAAGGGCGGCGGAGGCTGCGGCTGCGACGCCGGCGGGGGGAGCGTTCCGGGGGCGCTGGCGTTCGCCGGCGTGCTGCTGGCGCGGCGGCGGCGGACGGGGGGTGCACGCGGGCCGAGAAGGCATTCGCACCACATTTGACACAATTTTGACGGACCGGCCGCGGCGGGGCGAGCAGCGTATCTGGCGGGCGCCTACCATAGCTGGGACTGTGCGAATTCGTTCTACGGCGTTGTGGGCATCACGCCTTGGGACGCCAGTCGCCCCGAGCTAAACTTTACCGTTTACTTCAAGGGGATGTATGACATCGCATCCGTGGCCTCGGAGTATCGACGCCTTCCGGGTATCGTCGATGTTGACGTGCCCGAGGTCATCGACGTGAACGATCATCCTCGAAACTATGTATGTGTTGAATCCGAAACGCGCTGGTCCTACCTGTTCGAGGAGTGGTGGGACACCTGCGGCGGCGGGGGCTGTCTGTACGTCCGCGATTACCACATCGCCTCCGACGCCGGCGTGCTCGAGTACGTCGGTACCTGGTCCAGCGACAGCGGCGAGCCGATGCCGGACTGGCTCACGGCATTCTCGGCGTGCGTGGCGACGCGGTGAGGCGCTGGATGTTCGCGGCTTCCGCGCTGGTGACCGCGTGCGTTGCGCCGGCCGATCCGGGCCCATCCAAAACCGGTATCCACGGATTCGAGACGGGCGCCATCGAAGATTCCGAGGAAGGCGACACCGGCCCGGTGGGAGACTCGACCATCCCGGACGACTCCGGCGCAGACGACTCCGGCCCGACCGATTACGGCGCCGGCGAGTGGGAGTGCAGCACGCCCGAGACGGAGGCCGAAGCCCCGGTGACGGCCGCCGAGGTGGCCACCACCCCGCGCGATGACGTTGCCGCGGAGTGGGTCGCGCTGGATCTCACGTCCGGGATGCTTGCCAATGAGGGCGACTATCAACGGTTGACCACGGACTTCGACGCCGTCCGCGCGCTGTACCCCGAGGTCCCGATTTCCTACTGGTCACCCTACAATCACGACGTCGTGGGCTACCTCACACCCGAGGCTGCAGCAGCGTACACGGCGGGAACCTACCATGGCTGGGATTGCCTGAATGCACTCTACCGCGTCACCAACATGGGCGTGCACGAACAAACGGACGACTCGGGGCGGAAGTATTTTAGGCTCTCTTTCGACGGCCGGTACGACACGTGGCTGCTGGCAAAGGAGTACAAATGGAAAGCCGCCGGCACCACCGATGTCCGGGCTGACGAACCAGGCATCGTATACGTCCCCCCCGTGACCCGCGTCTGAATTGAATCCGAAACCCGCTGGTCGTACCTCTTCGCGGACATATTGGACACCTGCGGCGGCGGTGGGTGTCTCATAATCACATATTTCCACATCGCCTCCGACGCTGGCGTACTCGAATTCATCGGTACCTGGTCCACCGACAGTGGTGAGCCGGAGCCGGGCTGGTTGCTGGCCCTCGAGGCTTGCCCGATGGCACGCTGATGCGCCGGATCTTCGCGGCTTGCGCACTCATGACCGCCTGCGTTTCCACGCGCGACGCGGGGCCGCACGAGCCAGGCCCGCCCCGCTGAAGCGCCCGCCGTCGAGAACTGCCGCTTGATGCACAGCGGGATCACGACGACCTTGCGATTGGTGGGCGGGCGCATCGACGTGCGCGAACCGTTTTCGCTATCCATTCCATCCACAGCCATGGGGCCTCCTTGTGTGCTGGCACACGTCGAGCATGAGGACATCAAGCGCGTGATGCAAAATCGTTCACGCGCGTCAATACCTACGCATCGCTCACGACGTTGGTGCCGTGAATGTTGGATGCGGATAAATTTTCGAACGTCGTGATCGGCGCGCGCACTTCGTGCACCCTGACGCACGTCAAGCGATTGTTAAGCCTCGAAAGGCTGAAAATGGATCGAGAGGCAGCCGGGACCGGAGGAATGGGGGTCAGGAAGCAGGCGGCAGAGCACGCGGTCTCGCCGCACCGCGCCCGGTGTTCTGCGACGCGTGGCCGCCGCCGCTTCTGCGGACGTCCACGCACACGCAAGGGCGCCTTCCAAGGTAGTTTTCGCCCGCGCGAAGAAATTGGCCTACCGCACCCACATCACCGCGGCGCTGAGCCGGCCGCGCGCCGCCGCCGTGACAGCAGCACCCCTGCGAACGCGAGCGCTCCCGGAACGCTGCCGCCACCGGCATCGCAGCCACACCCGCCGCCGCCCTTGACGTCGGCGTCATCGACATCACTCACGTCGTCCGTGTCGTCCGGCTCGCCCGTGTCGACGACAACGGGCGTGCAGTCGTCGTTCCAGCCCGGGGCACCGGGGTAGATCGTCGCGTCCGCGTCGTCGCAATCGGTGGCGTCGGCAACGGTTGTGGCGCCCTGGTCGCAGCTGTACTCGGGTGCGTTCGCGTCGCCATATCCGTCACCGTCGGCGTCGGCGTACCAGGTCGTCGTCGTCCCCCCATCGAGCGAGTCGTCCGCGTCATCGACAAGCGCGTCGCAGTCGTCGTCCACGTCGTTGCAGACTTCGGTGGCGCCGGGATTGACGGCGGCGGAGCTGTCGTCACAGTCCAAACAGGCGGGGGTTGCGTCGGCATCGGCGTCCGCGTAGCCCACCGACCCGTCACAGTTGTAGTCCGTGGGATCGGTACAATCGCTCTCCTCCGCGCCAGGATGGAAGGTGGCAAGGGTGTCGTCACAATCCGTGGCGTCGGCGATCAGCCCTTCGCCCGCAATGCAGGAGACCGCGGCCTTTGCAGCGTCCCCGTACCCATCGGCGTCGGCGTCGGCGTACCAACTCGACGCTGTGGTGATGTCCAACCCGTCGTCGGCGTCGTCCACCAACCCATCACAATCATCATCGATCTCGTTGCAGACTTCCGTGGCGAAGGGTCCAACCGACGCGTTCACATCGTCGCAATCCTCACACGCGGCAACGGCGTCCTCATCGACATCCGCGTAGCCCACGGACCCGTCACAATTGTAGTCGTTGGGATCGGTACAGTCGGCCTCGTCGGCGCCGGGATGCCAGTCCGCGCTCGCGTCGTCACAGTCCGTGTCGGCGGCGACGTAGCCGGCAGGAGCGTCACACGTCGTCACCCCGGTCGAGGGGTCGCCGTACCCATCACTGTCGCCGTCGGCGTACCAATTCGAGGCGGTCGTCAGGTCCACATCGGCGTCCGCGTCGTCCACCAGCGCGTCACAGTCGTCGTCGTAGCCATTGCAGACCTCGGTGGCGTCCGGGTTCACCGCTGCAAGCGTGTCGTCACAGTCCGTTGCGTCCGCGAGGTAGCCCGCGCCTGCGTCGCAGCTCCACGCCATCGTCGTGGCGTCACCGTAGGTGTCGCCGTCGGAATCGGCGTACCACTCGCTCCCCGTGGAGGTGTCCACGTCACTATCGGCGTCGTCGATCAGTACATCGCAATCATCGTCGATGTCGTTGCAGATTTCGGCGGCGCCGGGGTGAACGGCGGCGTCCGTGTCATTGCAATCGGATGCATCGGTGAGGTAGCCCGACGGCAAGTCGCAGGCGGTGACGGTCGCGATTGCATCGCCATAGCCATCCTCATCGCCGTCGAGGTACCCGATCGTTCCGGTCGAGAGATCCACGCTGGAGTCGTCGTCGTCCACCAGACCGTCGCAATCGTCGTCGATCGCGTTGCAGATCTCCGTGGCGTCCGGGTTTACGAATTCCGCTGTGTCGTCACAGTCGGTGTCGTCCTCGACAAAGCCGACGGGGAGGGCGCACGCCACGTCCGTCACGCCCGCATCGCCGAATCCATCCCCGTCCTCGTCGGCGTAGTACACGTCGGCATCCAGACCGTCGTCGGCGTCGTCCGTTGCGTCGTCGCAATCATTGTCGATGCCGTCGCAAATCTCCGTAACCCCAGGATGGACGCCGTCATCGGCGTCATCACAATCCCCGGTGTCCTCGGTGTACCCATCCCCATCGTTGTCGAGGTACTCCCACTCCACCGTGATCTCGTCGAGGTACATCGTCGCGCCCTGATGGAGGCCGATTCCTACCATCCCCCCTGACGTAAAGGCATCACACGACAGGTCACCGTTGTAGACCAGGGTGCCATCCTCGTACACCGCCACATTGCCGGGCGTGACGACGGCCTCGACCGTGTACCACGTGCTGTAGGACCACGTGTGCCCGCCCTGACTCACCTCTCCCCCACCGTACGTCGCCTTGTAGAGCGTCGATCCGGCCCACCAGAACAGTTGGCAATACTCCGAGGTGGACGCGTAGTCGGGGACAATGCCGAAGGACGTCACGCCGCTAATCTCGTAGGTGATGGTGTAGCTGGTGACGCCTTCGTCCATGCCCGGGTCGATGACGAGGTCCGGGCCGTAGTGAGACGCTGAGGATCCCGAGACGATGCCCCCGCTCACCGTGTAGGTGCCGTCGGCCGCGGTCCAATCCGAAATGTCGTCGTCCGAGAAGTCGTCGGACCACGAACCGCCTGCGTGGGCGGCGGAGAGGAGGAGGAAAATCATGAAAACCTCGGGGGGCCGTCAAGTCTGGCACACCCCCGCCGGACCCGCGCCGGTCGCGTCGCAAGTCGATCTGTCGGGGGGTTTTTGCAGTAAAACGATAATAATCGTATATTTTGTAAATGTATCGTCAACGCGACATGACCGAATATGCGGTATAATGATCATACCGTCATTTACCGAGCATCTCTCAAATCTCAGTAATACCTAAAACTCGCTAACTCTCAACATACTGACAAAATTCCGGAAGATCGAGAATTTGCATTTCAAGCGCCTCGCCCTCGCACTCGTCTTCGCGCTCAGCGTGCTCGTTACGGGCGTCAGCGGCTGGCTTGCACGCAGCTACGGTCCGCCGGTGTACCCCTACGAAGGCACCGATCAGGTATGGGATCGCCTGCTTCAGGCGCACGTCACGCTCGCCGGCGTGGACTACGGCGGGTGGACGGCACGCGAGCGTGAGGCGCTGAACGACTACCTCGGCAGCCGCCGAACGGTCACAGCGGAGACCTACGAGGCCTGGGGAAAGGACGAGCGGCTGGCGTTCCTGATCAACGCGCACAATGCGTTGGTTGTGGCCGCGGTTCTGGACGATTTGAAGGCGCCGACGATGATGGATATCGGGCCGTTTCCGAAGGCCGTCTACTATCGTCCCATGCTCGCGATCCCGGCATTCGGCGTCCTTCCCGCGGCGATTCGGACGCTCGGATCAGGCGCATTGATCGCAGAATTTCGCGATCCGCGGGTGTACTTCGCGCTGGCGAACGGCGCGCGCGGCGGACCGACGCTCGCCCCGCGCGCCTGGACCGCCCCCGACATGGGCGGCCAGCTCGACGACGCAGCGGCCGCGTTCCTGGCCGATCCGGTGCGAAACTCGGAAATCGACGGAAAACTTCACCTGTCCCGCGTCTTTTTCTGGCATGTCGGGGAGTTCGACCACATCGGGGGCGTGCTCCCGTTCGTTGCACGCTACGGCCCATCCGCGTTGGTCGCCGCCGCGCAACGCGATCTGTCCGCATTTCCGTCGTACTTGCCGTTCGACTGGACCGTGAACGCGATCTGACGCGGGTTATCGAACGTCCGTGTTGTCCCTTCCGGATCCGCTCCGCTTCGTCGCGCTTGCCCCGGCGGAAAATCGTGCACGGCTGGACCTTTGCCCGCTGGGGATTCCGGCGGAATTCCTCGATGCCGCCGCGTATCCAGCCGTCGTCGAACGCTACCTGACGGCCAATCGGCGCGCCTTCCCTCCCCCGCTCGAATTGCCCGGCTGGGTGCTCGTCGATCTGTTCCTGATGCCCGGCGCCATCGGAATGATCATGGATGCCGAGGACATTGTTGCCGCCTATGTCGCCGTGCCCACCGTACATCCCGGCGAGGTGATGGGCGTGTCGCTCTTTTGCCACCGACCGGGGCGGCGCTTGGGGGAGACCGTCAAGCGTCTCACGCTCGCGATGCTTGGCGCGCGTGCCCAGGTTGGCATCACACAGTGGGGGAAAGCGGCCATCGCGACCCATTCTCGCATCGGTGCGATGCGGGTTTTGGGGCCGGCGCCGCAGGCGCACGGGGCGGGGGGGAGTTTTCGGTATCGCATCGATCTCGCGGGGGGAGCGCCGCGCGGGGAGAGCGCCGTGCTGGCCCTGGCGGAGGGAGAGACCGTCGCAAGGGAGGCGATGCTTGGGGGGGTGATTTGGGTGGTGGGCGTCGATGCGGGGGGGGTTCGATTGGTGCGGGGGGGGGGAGGTAGAACGCCGTGAGAGCGGCCACGCGCGGCAGCTCTCGCCGACCCTGCCTGGGGTCCGGCCGCGGCGAATGGGGTCGGCCGTGTGCTACGGTCCCCGTCCGCGAGGGCCATCCGTGCGACGTTTTCGCTTCCTTCCCGTCCTGATCGCCGTCGCGACAGGCCTCCTGCCGGCGTGCACGTCCGGCGGGGCGGTGATTGCGGGTGAAACGCCTGCCGACGACACGGTTGCCGACTCCGACGCCGCCGTGGAGACGGTCGGCGGTGACACCGCCAGCACGGATGACGACACGGCCGACGCGGAGGACACCGCAGACGACGTCGAGTCCTGGCCGAAGGCGTGCGCGGACCTGTACGATCAGGACACGCTGCCCACGTTCGAGCTGGCCTTCACCGACGAGGACTGGGCCGACATCCAGGGGGACTGCTACACCGGGGCGCAAACCTACCACCCGGTCGCGTTCACCTGGAACGGAGAAACCGCCGCCGCCATGGCGCGATTGAAAGGAAACTGGACGTGGAATTGCGGGAAGTTGCAATTCGTCGTCTCGTTCAATGAGGAAGACCCGGCAGGACGCTTCCATGGCGTTCGCAAGGTGGTCCTCGACGCTCCCTGGTACGACCGAACGATGTTGCACGAGCGGCTCGCCTTTCCGCTGTTCGAACGCCTCGGGCTGCCCTACTCGTGTGTCAACAACGCGAAGCTCTCCATCAACGGTGAATACTACGGACTGTACGCCAACCTCGAACGTCTCGATCACGAGTACCTCGAACGAAACTTTGAGGACGCCAGCGGAAACCTGTACCAGGCCGGCTCGGAGCTGAAAACCAACGAGGACGTCGGCGACGTGGCCGATCTCGAGGCGCTTCGCGCAGCGACGACCGCGGAAGAAATCTCTGCCCTCGTCGACCTCGACGAGGCCACCGCGGAATGGGCGGCAGAAGCAATGATTCCGGCGTTGGACAACTATTGGGCAGGCGTCGAGATCAACTATTACCTCTACGACTACCCGGGCCGGGGCTTCCTCTACCTCCCCTACGATCTGGATCTGAGTTTCGGAGACTCGGCCTATGGGGATGGCACGCCGATCTGGACCGGCACGGTGGACGCCGACCCGATCCACTGGGAGCACACGGGTTGGGTGAAGGAAAAGCTCTTTGAACGCGTGCTTTCCGACCCGGCGTGGTGTGAGACCTACGTGGAGAATGTGGCGCGTGCGCGTACCGCGTACGACCCCGTGGAAATGGCGACCCAGATCGATGAGTGGAACGCGCAGATCCTCGCCGCGTACGAGGCCGATCCGCGCAAGGTCGTCAGCGTCGCCGAGCATGAGGCGTCCGTGGCGATGCTGCAGGTGTTCCTGCAAGACCGGGCGAACGCCGTCGACACCTGGCTGGTGGCCGGGGGACACTGCCCGGCCCGGTGGTGAGCGGGCAACCGCCGCTCGCCTGCCGTCGTCAACGTGCCCGCTCGCTGCAGCCCGCCCCGTCCGCCCCGAGCCGCGTGGTTAGGCTGCCCTCCCTCCGCAACGAGCCCCGATGCTTGCTTTTGCTTTTGCCACTCTCCTTGCCGCGTGCTCCGGTGGATCCGGGCAGAAGGATTCAGGCGGAGACAGCGGTGGGGACGACGTTGTGGACCCGCGCACGCTCGTCGAGGTTGCGACGGTTGTGGTGTCCGGCGTCGGCGATCATCTGATCTCTAGCGCCGCGGTCGAGTCGGAGGCGCAGGCGTTCGTCATCCCGGAAACGCAGGGAATGGTGACCGCCGTGTACGCCGAGGAGGGAGATGCGGTCACGAAAGGTCAACTGCTCGCCATCGTGGCGTCGCCGCAGCTGGATGCCGCGTACCAGCGCGCTTCGGCCGAGGTTGAGCACGCACGTGCCGATCTGGAGGCGGCCGAGCGGTTGTATTCGCAAGGGGCGGTCGCGCGGTCGGAACGGGACACGGCGAAACGCCTTTTTGACGGCGCGTCCACGGCGCTCCAGGAGGCGTCCTCGACTCGTGGTTTCACACGGTTGGAAGCGCCGATTCCTGGAACTGTGGCGAGCCGCGGCGTCCGCTATGGCGAAGTGACTTCGCCCCCCACCGCGGCCTTCACCATCGTGGACCTCGACAAACTACGCGTCGTCGTACATCTGCCTGAGCGTGACGTGCATCGCGTCCACAATGCACTGTCTGCCTCGCTCCAAAGTGCGTACGATGGCGGCGCGGTTACGACGGGTCGTGTGTCGCGCATCGCACCCGTCGTCGACCCGACGACAGGCACAGTGCGAGTCACCGTTGCATTGGATCCGGGCCAGACGTTGCTGCGGCCGGGGCAGTTTGTGAGCGTGCGCATTGAGGTTGATCGCCATGAAGGCGTCCTGACGGCGCCGCGTCGTGCGTTGGTCTACGAAGAAGGCAAGGCCTACGTGTACGTGGTCACGGAGGGCAAGCCTGCGGACGCCGACAAGAAAAAGGGCGACTCAAAGAAGGGCGACGGAAAGGGGAACAAAAGCGCAAAGAAAGGCGGCTTCCACTTCACGTTTCCCTGGGACAAGGAGGACGACGAGGAGAAGGAGCCGGACATTCCCGGGCCGTGGCGAACCGCCAAACGCGCGCTCGTCACCGTGGGATATGAGGATGGCGAAACAGCGGAAATCACGACGGGCGTCGCGGACGGAGACGTGGTGGTGACGGTCGGCAATCAGGCGCTGCGGGATGGCGCCCGCGTCCGCCTGCCGACCGACCCAACGCTGGGAGAAAAGGACGAACAACCGCCCACTCCGCCGTCATCCGCGCCCGCGACCGGAGCGGCCGGCGGTTGATCTTCTTCCGTTGGGTCGTGAACCATCCGGTTGCGGTGTGGATGGTGACCATCGCGGCGGGCGTGTTCGGCTACGTCTCGTACGCCCAACTCCCGCTCAATTTGATGCCGGACATCACGTATCCGACGCTGACCGTACGCACCGAATATGTAGGCGCAGCGCCGGAAGAAGTCGAAGCGCAGGTGTCGCGGCCGATCGAGGAAGCCCTGTCGACGGTCGAGGGTCTGGTCAGCATCGAGAGCCGCAGTCGGGCGGGGATCTCCGACGTCGTTCTGGAATTCGACTGGAAGACGCCGATGAACGGCGCGTCGCAGGACCTACGGGAGCGATTGCAGACGACGTTTCTGGCGGACGGCGTCGGCCGACCGCTGATCCTCCGCTACGATCCCTCGCTCGACCCCATCCTCCGCATCGCCGTGTCGGGAAAGAACAGTTCCCTCTTGAAGCTACGCGACTTGTCGGAGAACGAACTCAAGCGCACGTTGGAGGCGATCGACGGGGTCGCGGCCGTGTCGGTTCGCGGCGGACTGGAGCGGCTTGTCCTGGTCGAACCGCGCGAGGATTGGCTGGCTGCGCGCGGCGTCACGATCGGTCAGGTGTCCGCGGCGTTGCAGAGTGAAAATGTCAATGTCGCAGGCGGAATTGTGCGGGAAGGAGACTCCGAGTATTTGATCCGCACGCTGAATGAGTTCCGCTCGCTCGACGACGTGCGGGCTCTGGAAATCACGCGACCGGACGGGGCCCGCGTGACGGTTGGCGAGGTGGCCGACGTGCGTGAGGGCAGCGCGGACCGAGAGGTGATCGCGCGACTCGACGGCAAGGAGGCCGTTGAATTGGACGTCTACAAAGAGGCGGACGCCAACATCGTGACCGTGGCGCGCTCGGTGAAGGCGGCGCTGGAGGTGGGAGACCTGCCCGATGGCGTGCGGACGCGCGTTCTGGACGATCAGGCGCGTTTCATCGAGTCGGCCCTCGACAATCTGGTCCACGACGCGATCCTGGGCGGCATCCTGGCGATACTCGTGACCTTCGTTTTCCTTCGCGATTGGATCACGACGCTCATCATCTCCACGGCGATTCCCATCTGCCTGGTGGTCACCTTTGCGGTCATGTATCTCGCGGGGATCTCCCTCAATTTGATGTCACTGGGGGGGCTGGCGCTGGGGGTCAGCATGGTCATCGATTCGGGCACCGTCGTGCTCGAGGCCGTGCAGACCCACATCGACGGGGGAAAGTCTCGCTTTGACGCCGCTGTTGCGGGAACGGCGGAGGTCGCGACCGCGGTTTTTGCCTCCGTCATGACGAGCATCGCGGTTTTCTTCCCCATCGTATTCGTCGAGGGAGTGGCCGGACAGATCTTTGGCGACCTGGCCCTGACGGTGGTGTTTTCGTTGTTGGCGTCGTTGGCGGTGGCGCTGCTGTTTATCCCGATGCTGGCCGCGCAGGAATTGACCATTCCGGCTCGACCGACGGGCGCGATATCGATTCCAACGTCGTCGTTGCGCGACGGTTGGACCGAGTTGCGCGGGTCGCTGCGGTGGTGGAAGCTGCCGTGGTCAGTCGTCAGGTTTTTCGTTCGCACGGGGCTCGCTCTTTCTGCGATTGTTTTCGCGGTCGCGACCGCGTGGGGCGCACGGCTTGGACTGGCGCTGGTCTGGTTCGTACTCTCCTGGTTGAACCGCATCAGTCTATGGATGGCGGATCGCTTTCTCGCGCAGTATGCCAAGGTCGAGCGCCGCTTCGGGGGTTGGCTGGGCGCCGCTCTGCGTCGTCCAGGGCGCGTGCTTTTCTCGGCCACGGCGATTTTCATCGCTGCGATCGTCGCCTTCGGCAAGGTTGGGACGGAGCTCATTCCCGAGGTCCATCAAGGGCGATTCACGATGGAGCTGGCGCTCCCGGTGGGCACGCCACTTCAAGAAACGGATGCGACGATCCTGCAGATCGAGCGGGCGGTAGCGGGGGCGGACGGCGTCGCAAGTGTGTATGCCGTCGTCGGCACCGAACGGCGAGCGGATTCCAAGCCCGACGAAGGCGAACACACCGCGCGCGTTCTGGTGGAGATGACGCCCGGCGGAGAGTTGGAGGTCCGGGAAAGCGTGTTGATGGCCACGCTGCGGGATGTCATGTCCGAGTATCCCCGGGTGGCGGCGCGCTTCGCGCGTCCTGCGCTGTTCTCCTTTCACGCACCCATGGAGGTCGTGATCTACGGCAACGAGCTTGGCCCCCTGCGCGCGGCTTCGGATAGCGCGCTGGCCGCGGTTGCGACGGTGGACGGCCTCACGGACCTGCGCAGTTCGCTGACGGCGGGCTACCCGGAGGTGCGTGTCCGGTACGATCGGCAGCGCCTACAGCGCCTCGGCCTGGGGGTCGGTGACGTGGCGCGCGCTGTCCGCGCAAAGGTGCAGGGAGAGCGGCCGACGCGGCTGGCAGAAGGGGAGCGCCGGGTCGACCTTTTGGTCCGCCTGGCGGAGGACGACCGAGACTCGGTCGCGAATCTTGCCGCTTTGAACGTGAATCCCCGACTCGTTCCGCCGATTCGCCTCGACAGCGTCGCCACGTTG
This sequence comes from Klebsiella pneumoniae, assembly GCA_945861635.1. GTDB lineage: Bacteria > Myxococcota_A > UBA796 > UBA796 > SXON01 > CAMAWH01. The sequence goes on from CAMAWH010000061.1 coordinate 24,015, forward strand.
GAGGAGGCCGAAGGTCCGAGCGAAATCCGCCGCATCGACCAGCGCCGCAGCGTTGTATTGAGCGCGTCGATTGCCGGGTTCGACGTGCGCGGTGCAGCCGACGCCGCGCGCGCGGCGTTGGCGGGAATCGCGTTGCCGCCGGGCACCGAATTTGAGGTGGCGGGGCAGGACCGCGAGCTGGCAACATCGCTGCGGTCGCTAGAGCTGGCGTTAGGACTGGCGATATTCTTGGTGTACGTCATCATGGCGAGCACGTTCGAGAGCGTGCGCGACCCGTTTGTCATCCTGTTCTCGGTCCCTCTCGCGCTGGTTGGCGTGACGGCGGGATTGTTGTTGACCGGCAACGCGCTCTCGGTTGTGGTGTTCATTGGCATGATTGTGCTGGCCGGCGTGGTGGTCGCGAACGCGATTGTGCTCGTGGATGCGATCGGGCGGTTCCGGCTGGAGGGGTTGGCGATGGACGACGCGATCCAGCGTGCGGCGGCGGTCCGCCTGCGGCCGATTCTCATCACGGCGCTGAACTCGGTCCTCGGGCTGCTTCCGTTGGCGCTCGGTCTGGGCGAGGGCAGTGAAATGCAGCGCCCGATGGCGATCACCATCATCTTCGGCCTGGCCAGTTCTACCGTCCTCACCCTCGTCGTCGTCCCCGTCGTGTACCGAATTGTGCGCCGCTCCTGAATCTTGCAGGTGAATCTTGCAGGGGACGTTTGTTGCGTGTTTAGATTTCTTCTACCTTGTAAAACCGGATTATTTCGATGCCTCGCTCCGCTCGCCTCGATTTTATTGGCGCCAGACACCACATCGTGAATCGCGGCGCAAGGCGGCAAGCGATCTTCTTTGGGGACGATTCCCGGCATGCGTTTCTCGCACTTCTCGCCGAATTTCCCTCCCGTTTTGGGGTCTCTGTCCACGCCTACGCGCTCCTGACCAACCACTACCACCTGTTCGTGACGTCGCACCGAGGGAATTTGGCGGAGGCGATGCGTCATCTCGACGGCGAGTACGCGCGGGCGCTCAACGCGGCCTACGAGTGGGACGGACCGCTATTCAAGGGTCGGTATCACAACCGCATCGTGACCGATGAAGCGTATGTACGGCATCTCATTGCGTACATCCACTTGAATCCATTGGATGCGGGGATGATTCAGGATGTCGACCTGTACGACTGGTCGAGCCACCGAGCGTATGTTGGTGCCGACGACATCCCCGCCTGGCTGGACGCTCGCGATCTGGCGGACTGCTTCGGCGGCTCCGACTTGTATCGGGAGTTCGTACGGGACGTGCATCGCAAGCGGGAGGCGGCGCCAGGAAACTTCGACCCCGCCGACATTTGGCAGTTGCCGGCTGGGACGTTCGGCATTCGGCCTTCGTCGGACGAGGCTCCTGAGGCCGCACTGGACCATCGCAGGGGGAATGATGGAGGCGATTCCAACGACGCCGCGCAAACGCAGCGCCTTTCGCCGCCAAGCGAGGAAGATCCCGACTTGGGCGCGGCGATTGCTCGTGTCGCGATGCTCACCCGGGTCGACGCGCGTGACCTCCTCCACCCCGCTCCAGGCCGGCGGGACCAACGCGCCCGGTGGCTGCTCGTTTGGTGGCTGACCGCGGGCGTGGGCATGCGACGCGTCGACGTGGCCCGCCGGCTTCGGATCGGACGGAGCGGAGTCACGCAGATGTTGGCGCGGTTCGCGGGAGCCCGCGTCCGCGGCGACGTAATGCTCGAACATTTTATCGATGAATTGTCATCCGACGTGAAAATCCAGTGAACAAAATACTTCGCTATTTTCCTATATAATAAATCTAAACACGCAACAACTGTCCCCCTCCGGATGGATAGCCGAATGATCCCCCGCCTCAGTGTCAGCCGGCCCGTCACCGTTGTCACGATGTTTCTCGTGATCCTGGTCGTGGGCGTGATCGCGACGCTGCGGATTCCCGTGCAGATGATGCCGTCGGGGTGGTCGCCGCCGTATCTGTGGGTGTGGGTGCCCTACGACGACTCGACGCCGCTCGAAACGGAAGCACGGATTGTCAAGCCGCTGGAGGAGCAATTCGCAACCGTCCCCGGCGTGAAAAAAATGGAGGCACACGCGCGCTCGGACAATGCCAACCTCTCCCTCGAATTCCACTCCTCCGTGGACATGGACGAGGCCTACAACGCCGTTTCCGACCGCATCGAACGCGCCATGCCCTCGCTGCCGGACGACGCCAAAAACGTCTTCATCTGGCGCTTTGACCCGACCGACGAGCCCGTCATCTGGGCCGGACTCTCCGTTCCCGTCGGCGTCGAAGATCTGCACTTCCTCGTCACCAAAGTCGTGCAAAAGCGGCTCGAACGCATCCCCGGCGTCGGTCGGGTGGACATCTGGGGCGTGCCCGAAGCCATCGTCTGGATCGAGTTCGACCGCGAACGGCTGACCGCGCACAACGTCGATCTCATCACGTTGATGGCACGCCTCACCGGTGACAATTTCCAGCTTGCGAGCGGAAAGGTGGAGGACAAGGGAGCGGTCCGCTTCGTCCGAGCCCTCGCGCGCTTCGAGACGCTCGAGGACATCCGCTCCTTCCCCGTTTCCCCCGGCATCACGCTGCAGGACGTCGCCGACATCGAATACAAACCGACCGCGAGCGCCGACATCAACCGCATCGACGGCAAAGACGGCGCGGCGCTCGCCATCAACAAAGAATCCAGCGCCAACACGGTCGACGTCTGCCGAGACATCCGTGCCGCCTTCGACGAACTGTCCGCCGATCCCCGCCTCAAAGGCTTTCAGTTCCCCGTCTTCTTCGACCAGGGCGAGCTGATTCAGGGATCGCTGAACACGCTGACCAAAAGCGCCTGGGAGGGTGGCATTCTCGCCGTGCTCGTCCTGATCCTGTTTCTCCGCGAGTGGCGAATCACCGCCTTGATCGCGGCAACCATCCCCGCATCCCTGCTCCTGACGCTCACCGTGATGTATTTCCGCGGCGACTCGCTCAACCTGCTCTCCATGCTGGGCCTGATGCTCGCCGTCGGCATGGTCGTGGACAACGCCGTCGTCGTCGTAGAAACCATCTACCGACGCCGACAAGCCGGCGAGGACCCCGTTCGCGCCGCCATCGACGGCACCAACGAGGTCCTCCTCCCGATTACCGCGTCCACGCTCACCAGCATCGTCGTCTTTCTCCCCATCATCCTGATGAGTGAAGATGCCAGCTTCTCCTTCTTCATGTCGGCGCTCGGGCTGCCCGTTGTCTTCATTCAGATCGGCAGCCTGCTCATCACGCTTCTGTTCACGCCGCTGTCCACCGTTTGGCTCGGTGGCAAGGCGGTGATCGAGGACGCCCGCTGGGTGCGATCACTGTCCGCCGCCGTCGATCGCGGGGTGGCCGCCGTGCTGAGGCATCGCGTAGACACCTTCATGTGGGTCGTCGCGGCGATCTTCCTCACCGCGATCCTGCCTGCCAAGGCGGTGGGATGCAGCGAAGAGGCCCAGGGAAACCTCAATGATTTCACCGTACGCTTCGAACTTCCGCCCGCGCTTTCGTACGAGGAGCGCCTCGGCATCACAAAGAAATTCGAAGCGATGGCGGAAGGAAATCGCGAGAAGTGGGGGATGCGGGTGTACCGCACGCGCCTGTCCGCCGGCGGCAACACCGGTCGGCTGTACGTCTACCTGAACGAAGACGCAGAAGGCGCGATGCCCCGCGAGGACGTAATCAAGGATGTAAAGCGGAAGATGCCCGATCTGGCCGGCGTGAACGCGACCGTCGGGTGGAGCGATAACGAAGGCGGATCGGGAAATCGCATCACGATGCGCCTCGAGGGGGAGGAAACCGTCGAGTTGGAGCGTTTGAGCGAGGAAGCACGCCGCAGAATCCTTGCACTGGACGGCATTCTCGGCGTGCATTCCGAAGTGGACAGTGAGGGGAGCGAGGAGATTCGGCTCGCCGTGAACCGATCCGCCGCCGCGAAATACGGCGTGAGCGCCACCAGCATCGGAAGACTGGTTTCGTTTGCCATGCGCGGCGCACCGCTTCCGCCTTGGTTTCAGGGAGAGAAGGAGGTTCGCGTTTTCGCGCGTTTCGGCGTCGACGACCGTGCGGAGGTCGCCAAGCTGTTGGACTTCGAGATGGCCTCGCCGACGGCCGCGGCGATGGTGCCTCTACGCAGCCTTGTGGACACGGAGTTCGGAAAGAGTTTCGGCAGTATCGAGCGGGAGAATCGCCGGACCGGACTCGGCCTGACCATCGACCTCGCCGACGGAATGGCCAAGGAAGACGCCTTCGCCCGGGTGGACGCCGCCTTGGCCGCGATGGAGTGGCCGCGCGGCTATGGACCGGATCACGGCGGAGAATGGGAAGATCAGGCTGCCAGTGACGCGGCCAGAAACCTCGCGCTTCTGCTTTCCATGACGTTCGTCTTTCTCATCATGGGCATCCTGTTCGAGAGCTTCCTCGTCCCGATGACCGTGATCATGACCGTGCCGATGGCGGCGATCGGTGTGTACTGGGGATTGTGGCTGACCGACACGCCGTTCGACGCGATGGGCGGCGTCGGCATGATCATCCTCATCGGCATCGTCGTGAACAACGGGCTCGTGCTCATTGACGTCGTGAGCGATCTCCGCAAGCACGGCATGGACCGCGACGAAGCCCTGCGCGCCGCCGTCCGCCTGCGCTTGCGGCCCATCCTCATGACCGCACTGACCGCGATCGTCGGCGTCATCCCGACCGCGATTGGGAACGACACTTTTGTCGGCATTCCGTATGCGCCCCTGGGCCGCGTCGTTGGCTTCGGTATGCTGGCCGCCACGGTGCTCACGCTGTTCTTCGTGCCCTACCTCTACGCTGTGCTCGACGATCTCCGTACGGCCGGCGCCCGGTGGTTCGGGTATGTGTGGCCGGTTCGCGCCTGATGCACCCCCTCCTCCCTGCCATCGTCCTCGTCACCACGTTCGCTGCCCCTGCGGCGGCAGCACCGCTGCAATTGTCCTACGCCGAAGCGCTGCAACGCGCCGGCGAGAAAAATGCGATGGTTCTCTCTGCGGAAATCGACGTCAAGGTGGCGGACGGGGCCATCCTCGCCGCCGGTGCGACCTTCGAGCCGCGGTTCACCCTGACCGGCAGCACGTTCTCCTCCACCAACGAGGGACAGTTCCAGTTCGGCGATTACAATTCGGAGACGACCGGCTCAACGGTGGCGACGGGCATTGAACAGGCCCTTCCGACGGGCACGGCGCTCGGGGTGACCTACGACGCGAGCCAGCAGGAAACCATCTTTACCGTCAAGGACCTCGATCAGGAATTCGGCGAGCCGGCGTGGGATACGAAGCTGGCGTTCACGCTGTCACAATCGCTGTTGCAGGGACACCGGCTCGCCTACAACCTGCAAACAGTGCGGGGGGCGCGGCGCGCGCGGTCCGTGGCCGAGGCGCAACGCCAGGCCGTTCGGGAGAGCGCTCTGGCGGACGCGGCCAGGGCCTATTGGAGCCTCTACTACGCCGTTCAGATCGAGAAGATTGCGCTCCAGGGCATGGACGCCGCGGTGGGCCAACAACGGGTAATTCGCGCGCTGGTCACCGAGGGCCGCCTCGCCGCCGTCGAAGGCACCCGGATGGACGCAACGGTCGGTCAGGCGGAACGCGCCGTCATGGAGGCGTCCTCGGCGGCCGACGCATCCGCGAACACGCTGCTCCTGCTGCTTGGAGAAATGCCCGGCCAACCGGTCGAGTTGACCTCGCCGCCGGCGGCGCCACCCGAACTCTCGCTCCACGCGGAAGCCGTGGTTGAAGCCGTGCTCTCGGGGAATCCGGACCTGCTCGCGCTGCGCATCGCCGCCGATGCCAAACACGAAGCCGTGCGCGACGGCCGGCACGGGCTCCTCCCCCAGTTGGATGCGACGGCAACCTACGGATTGCGGGGCTATGACAAGACGTTTTCCGGCTCGATGGGAGAATTGGGCGGCGCGACACTCCCGGAGTGGACCCTCGGCGCTCGCCTCGATGTTCCCCTGTTCAACCTGGCGGATCGCGGCGCCCTGCAACAGCGGATTGCCGAGGCATCGAAAGCGGAGATCGATGTTCGTTCGATGCAGGGTGTGCTTTCGCAGCAGGCGCGCGCGCAGGTGCGTACGATTGCGTCGGCACGGCGGATGGTGGAGCTTGCGCGTATCGGGGTCACGCTTGCGGAGCAGACGCTGTCCGCGGAGAAGGCGAACGTGCTGGAGGGGCGCGTGATCCAGACGCAACTCACCACGGCGTTGAAGGATCTCGATACGGCCCGCGCGGACGCCGAAAAAGCCCTTACGGACTACCAGATCGCCGTAGTCGAACTGCAGCGTCTGAAGGGGTCGTTGTAGCGCAATCGCCGCGCGCTGTGTAATGCACATCCCCGCCCGAGCGTTGGAGACCCGTGAGCTTCCTTTTTCTGACTGCCGCCTGGGCCACAACCGTGGCCGTGCTCGACTTCGACGGGTACGGCACGACGTGGAATGACCTGCTTGAGGTCGATCAGGGCGTGCGGGATGCGTTTCTGGAGGATGGTCGCCTCGATCCGTTGTCCGGGTCGGACATCGCAGACGGGGTGTCGAAGGGGCAGGATTCGAGTTTGCGCCGCGCACGAGAGTTGTACGCGCAGGCACGGCGCAGCTACGACGGAGGAGATGTCGCCGGGGCCATTCCGGCGTTAACCGAGGCGATTCGCCTGCACACGATGGCGCTCTCCGACGTCGGCCGGCGGAGCGAATTCGCGGACGCGCACTCGCTTCTGGGGCAGTGCCTCGTAAAATCTGGACGCTCCCTTGAGGCGAAAGAGGAGTTTGGGGCCGCCGCACTGCTCAACCCGTCGTTCGCGGGCAATCGCGCCCCGCTGTCGTCCGCGTCGGCGGACCTCGCGCGCTCGGCCATCGACGCAGTCGGCAAGGCCCCGCGTCGCAAGCGGGACGGGGATGAGGTGGACACGATCCGATCCGCTCTGGGCGTGGACTACGTCGTTGCGGGCTGGCTAGAAGCCGATGGACGTCTGGTTGCGACGCTGTATGGGGAGAGGGGGGCGCTCGCCGAAGCGCGCGCCCAATTGGCGTCGATGCCCGCGCCCACGGTGGACGATGCCTACGGCGCCCTGGCGCGAGAGTTGGCGGAAGGGATGGGCGGCGCCGGAATGCCTGACGAGGAGGTCATTGCCGTCGCCGAGGACGAATCGCTGACCGACGAACCGCTCGACGAGGCGCCGGCGCCGAAAGCGAAGGCCGCGCCGAAAGCAAAAGCAGCGCCGAAGGCAAAGCCAGCCCGTGTGGTCATCGGACGGAAGACCACGGACGCGGAGCCTGTCGCCAAGCGCGATCGTTCGGCGATGAAATTCGAGGACGGTCCGATCACGGACCGGTGGTGGTTCTGGGCCGGGATCGCGGGCGTCGCGGCGGGCGGCGGCATCGCCGCAATCGCGGCCCTGACCGTGCCGGAACCGACGGTCGTCCACGAGCCGGATCAATGGACCGTGACGGTGAAAACCGAATGATTGACCTTCCTTCGACGATTCGGCCCCCGTTTTTGATTGACAGCGGGGCGCGAGATCCCTACCATTCGCCGGCCCTCGGGCACCCTTTTGCGGAGTTAGCAATCCCATGCGCGTAGTCTGTGACAACTGCGGCGCCTCCTACAAGATTCCGGATTCGAAGCTGACGAAGGAGGTCAACAAGGCCACCTGCCGGAAGTGCGGACACGCAATCCTGATTCGGAAGGTCGAAGAAGCCTCGAAGCCCACCGCGTCCGGGCCGCACGCCGCGTCGGAAGAGAGTACGCAAATTACCTCGGCCGCAGAGTTGGAGCGCCAAGCGCGCGGCCGCTCGAACCCGACGTTTGAGGAACAGCCGGATGGGCGCCCGACGACCGTGGCCGAGGTCGCCAACAGCGACGCAACGGTGCCACGCGACATGGAAGCGCCGCTTTTGTCCTCGAAGCCCTTCGGGGGGGCCGGGCGCGGCGGAGAGTTGGTGTCGCTCCCGCCGCCGTCGGCGCCGTGGGTGAAGGAAAGCGCGCCGCACGCCGCGTCGCCAGCCGGGGGCGCGGCTTCGCGCGCTGCGGCTGCCTACGCGCCGGCGGCCTCGCCC
>CAMAWH010000062.1 GCA_945861635.1 Klebsiella pneumoniae
GCCGCCGCGGCGGCGGCATAATCCGCGCTGGACACTCCGCACGCGGTCGATCCCGGCACAAGGGCCGACAAGCGCAGCCGCGAAGGGTCGCCGACGATCCCCTGCAAGCGGGCAAGCTGATTCTCCACGTCGGCATCCGCCGGACCGTCCGCAACGACGATGAGGTGCAATTCAGCATCTTCACGCCGGAAATCGTCGAAGCAGGCCTGCTGCGTGACGTGGCCCAGGCTGGAAATAGCGAGCCCAAGCAGGTCCTGATCCCACTCGCCCGAACCCCCGCTCAGGCCCGACAGGAGCAGGCTGGTGGCCGCGGCCGCGGAGTCCCATCGTGTTGCGTACGGGATCTCCGTGATCGGACAACTGCTGGCGCCGGTGAGGATGGCAACATGGTAATCGACGTTGGCCGCACGCGCGCCGACAACGAACGCGGGAATTGCCGCCGCACCCCGCTCAAGATCATCCGCCGTCTCATCGTCCGCTTCGACAAGAAACAGGTAGTCCGTAGCATTTCCGGGAGTGTAAACGAACTCCTCCGTGTTGGTATTTCCCTCGACCCCCGCGGCCGACAGATGCACGGATATTTCCCCTTGCATTGGATCGTTCGTTTGCAACTCGAGAAGGCCGCCGCGTTGTCCTGCGATCGAGGGCGTGAAGTCCAACACAATGGCGTCCGTCGCTCCCGGCGCGATTCGTTGCGGCGCCGATACTACCGCGTACTCCCCCGCGGGAGCGCGAGCGGCGAGAAGCAGGTCCTCGGACCCACCATTGGTCACCGGGACTCGGACCTGTCCCGTACAGCCGACCACGGCCGCGGGAAGTTCGGGGTTCGCCACCATCGCAACCGGTGCGCGTCCGCGCCCCGTCAAAACCAGCAATTCGCCTGTTGGTTCAATGAACAGGTCGGCGCGCGCATCTTCCTCAGTGGTGGGCGTGAAGGTCACGGCGATGTCGATGCTTTGCCCTGGCGAGATCACCAAGACGGGGTCCGCATCCGTGGCGAATCGGACACTCCCGGTGGGCTCGTCCTGCCCCGTGATGGCGACGGCGGCGTCCCCGAGGTTGGTCACCGTGAATGTGCGGTTTACGGAGCCCTGCGCGATCACGCTGACGTCCCCGAAATTCAACAGTCCGGGGGAGACGACGATGCGCTCCTCCTGAACGATCGCCAAAACCGCTTCGACATCGCGCCATGCGCCGATGTGGCTGCACCCGGGCAGGGCCAGAAGCAGGGCGGTCGCGAGGGGCGGCGGAGTGCGCGTCACCCTGCGAGTTTACACCTATTTCACGGAGCCGAGGCCCACACGCAGGCCTGCGCCCCACGCAATTTCCTGGCGGTCATCGATCGGGATGGACGTGACGTAGCCGTCTGCCCGAAGATCGGCGAATAAACGCGCACCGAGTGGCACGGTGACCCCGGCAACCATCGCCCCCGCACCGGTCGGATCGCCCTGCCATTCCTGACCGTCTCCTCGGAACGGCACGCGCAGGTCCACGGCGGGTCCGAGGTACGCCGCACCCGCCGTGACCCCCACCATCGCGCCGACCGACGCCGCGCCGGACGTGACGTGTCGGCCATCCGCTACGTCCCCGCCGCCGAGGTCGATGGCAGCGTGGAGTTCCGGTCTCCACGGCCCCGACAGGCGAATCGGATTCGCGACGCTCACGAGCAACGAACCCATCCACGGATTGAACTCTGGCACGCCGGCCAGAAAGCTGACGCCGGTCAACGCCGAGACGCTGGGTCGGTGCCGTTTCAGCAGGTCCTCGATGGGCATCGTGTGTCCGGCCGCGAACGCGACGCGTTCCTTGAAGATGGTCTTGCCGTCCGCGGTCTGCACCTCGACGCTCTGCAGGCCCGGCTCTACAGCGTACAACCCGGGTAGTTCGCCACGCGGTACGCCATTGATCAGCAGGCGTGCCCGTTGCAGCACGAGGTCACAGGCGCTGACAAGTGCCTGTTCGGCCGCGGATCGCTCCGATTTCTTCCCCGAAAGGTAGATCTCCTCCCGCCCGACGATGCGGTACTCCGCGCGCGGCACCTGGATGCCGCCCGTGAAGTTGATCGTCCGATCACGGGCGTACTCGTGGGCTTCTGTGACGTCGACCAGACCGTCACCGTCGAGGTCCGCCGTTCCTCTCCCGATGCCTAGTCCCTCAATCAAGTAGTGGGTGTACACGCCATTCTGGAGTTCGCTGTCCTCCATCGCCGGCTGGTAGTACTGCGCCGCGTACAACCTCGCTTCCGACTCGCTGACGTCACGGATGTCGCGGGGGGCGGGCGGGTCACCGCGGAAGCTCTGCAGTAGTTTTGCGGTCGGCATCGCGACGAGAGATTTGGAGCCCGAACGACCGTTATGGCACGTATCGAGGATCAGCACGCGTCGGCGCGCGGGGAGGGAGTGGACCATGCTCTCCAACTCCGCCACGGAGATCCCGGTCCGCTCCGGGGCGTTGAGGGCCCCGTCGGATGGAAGGAACCAGAGGCGACTGCCGAACGCGGGGTCGATGGTGAGCGTGCCGTGTCCGGAAAGGTAGAGGACGAAGGTGTCATCCCGTTGCAATTCCGCGGCAGCAACGGAGATGGCGCGAAGGAGTTCGGCGCGGGTAGTGCCGCTCGCGCCGTCCACGACGAACACGCGGTCGAACCCGCCGACGTCCGGGCTTTGCAGTGCAGATGCAAGATCGTGCGCGTCCTTCGCCGGGAAGCGCAACCCGCGAAGCGCCGGATCGGTGTATTCCTGAACGCCGACGAGCACGGCGACCCGCCGCGCGGCGTGCACGGCGCTTGGCACGGGCGTGGCGTCCACTACACCCGCTACTGCAACGGCCATCCCCATCGACAAAGGGCCCAGGATCATGGCAGCACCGGCGCGACAGCGACGGAGACGTAAGTGGTGCCCCCGGCGACTCGGAAAACCGCGGCGCGCTGGCCCGCCTCAAGCGTATACCCCAGCGGCAGTTGGCTCTCTCCGGCTGGGACCCTGCCCGACCAGATCAGCGCGTCGTCACGATACAAGGAGAGTGTCATCGGCTCCGCCACGGCCACACGAAAAAGGAGGGTGTCGCCGGCATGGTAGCCGTTGCCGACGGCGAAACGCTCGACGCTTTGACCCTGGCGGACGAACGTGGCGAGGTCAACGCGCACTGCGGCGTCTCCGGAACCACGCTGCACCATGCTGGAATGACCCGCGGGCGGGGCGGGAACATCCACGACGAGCACGGTTGCAGCCGCCATGGCGATCATTCCCGTCAGGGCAATCGCGCGGACGGCCCACGCATCGCGCCGACGGGCGGCGCCCCATGCAAACAACGTGCGCGCGACGACGAGCGGCGTCGGCTCAATCGCCTGCATTCCGGTAAAACGTCGGTCGAACTCTGCGTCTGTCATGGGGCCTCCGGGGGGTCCAGAAGTTCGCGCAGCCGTGTCCGCGCGCGAGAGATGCGGGCGCGCGCGTTCTCAGGGGAGATCGATAATGCCATCGCGATTTCGTTGTGGTCGAGTCCCTGCACGGCGCTCAACACGAATGCGTCACGATGGTTGTCGGGCAGTTGGCCCAGCGCCCGCTCCAGCGCAATCCGCTCCGCCGGAAAGATCTGCTCCGATGGCTCCCATTCGCTACCGTAGACCTCGGGTCGGCGCGCGGCTGATCGCGCGCGATCGCGAATCGCGTTGGTCGCGATCCGGTACAGCCATGCCCGGAAACTGGCGTTCTTCCCGGACCACGTGGCGCGCGCGCGATGCACGCTCAGGAAGGCATCCTGGAAGAGCTCGTCGGCCAGCTCCGTACGCCGAACCATGCGGAGGACGTAGCCGTAGAGCGGCGCGCGGTATCGCTCGAACAGCGTCGTGTACGCCTGCGCGTCTCCGGTTGCCACCGCGTCCATCAGCTCCTCGTCGGATTTCGGGGGGTTCACCCGGCTCTCCACCCACCCCTACGCCGCATCGGGCGCCGGTGTGACACGCCGACGCACCGCGAGGAGCGCGAGTGCTGCCGCGAGCGCGCACGCATACGGAAACCCGCGACCCCACGTCCGATACGGCGTCTCGAACTTTCCCAATCGGATGGGAACGACCGTGGCAACGTCCGTGTACGGCTTGGTTTCGTGCAGGATGGCGCCGTGCGGCTCAACCACCATGCTGATCCCGGTGTACGCAATGCGAAGCATCGGGCGGCCGAATTCGACGGCATGCACCGCCGACAGCATTGCGTGTTGGTGGGGCGCCGCCGTGTCTCCAAACCATGCGTCATTGGTGATGTTGATGAAGAGGTCGGTGTCCATCAACGTTCGCATCTGGCTTTCGAGAATGGCTTCGTAGCAGATGGGCGTCGTGAAGCGCACATTGTCGGCTTGAAACACCGTTGCCGTCTCCCCTGCCTGAAAGTTGCCGACTCCTTCGATGTAGTTTTTCAGATAGCTGACCGGCCACGGCAGGTATTCGCCGAACGGCAGCGGCACCATCTTGTCGTACCGCCCGGTGATTTCGCCGGTGCGATCGAAGAGATACGCGGAATTCCAGGCGCGGCGTTTTCCGGTGTCCTTGTCCTTTTTCTGGGTTCCGCCCCCGAGAAGAAAATTGTACTTCCCCTCCGTGGCCATCTGGGCGAATAGCTCCTTGACCTTTCCTTCGTCCGGGTTGTAGTAGACGGAGCCCTCCGGCCAGATCACCAAATCGGGCGCTTCATCTTCGACTTGACGCGTCAAATCGACCCATGACTTCAGCACGGCGTTACCACGTTCCTGAAGGCGCGTGACCATCGTGACGTGTTGTTGAATGAGGCTGACGCGAATGGTCGGCGCGACTGCCAGCGTGGTTTCCACCTGCTGAATCCTCCACGATCCGAAGGCCAGATTGCCGCCGAACACCGCGGCGACGAGGCCCAGCATCGCGAGCGAGGCGCGTGAGCCGCGGGACATCAGCACCTCTGCGATCGCGCTGTTGACGAGCAGAAGGAGGTAGGTGACTCCGTACGCCCCGAACACGCTGGCGAGTTGGAAGACCGCGAGGACCCGGTACTGTCCGACGCCCTGATAGTAGGGGAACAGTGCGGGCTGCAGGAACTCCACGGCCACCCAAACGGCCGGAAATACGGCCACCCACCCGACGCCGAATCGGCGGCGCAGCGGATGAACGGCCATGGTGAGAAGCCCATAGGGAAGGCCCCATACAGCCGCGAACAGCGCCACGATGCCGGCGGCCAGGACCAAGGGGATATTGGAAAACGTGTCGATGGTGACGGCCAGCCAAAAGAACAAGAAAAACACGCCCGAAAATCCGCAGAGATACCCAAGTCGGAAGTTTCGGCGCCGATTTTCCGGCACCAGTACAACGAGCAGGGGAACGAACGCAAACCAGTGCAGCCACGCGAGGTTGTGGGGCGGTGACACGAACTGGAGCGACGCTCCGGAGGTGAAGGCGGCGAGGTTGCGCAGGTGTCGGCGTGGCGCCGATTCCGCCTTGGCGTCCGGCGTCATGACCAGTCTGGCCGACGCTTCTCGAGGAACGCAGAAATCCCCTCTCGCGCTTCCCCGCTGACCAACGCCATCGCCCCGGCCCTCGTCTCCAACGAAAGCGCTTCGTCCAGGCCGAGGTCTGGCGCCATGCGCACGACGTTCAGCGCGAGCCGGACGGCCTCCGGCGCGCTGCCGGTGATGTCGCCGGCGGCCAGCCTCGCCTCATCCAGCGCCGTTCCACCCGCGACGACGCGCTCGACCAAACCAAGGTCAAACGCCTGCTGGCCGGACAACCGACGCCCCGTCGTGATCACGTCGGCGGCGCGCCCTGGACCGACGAGGCGGGTCAGGCGAGCGCACCCGCCCACATCGGGGATCATGCCCATGCGAACTTCGGGGAGACTGATGCTGGCGGTCTGGGCGGCAATTCGAAAGTCGCACGCGAGAGCGATCTCGAAGCCCCCGCCAACACACGCACCTTCAATCGCCGCAATCGTCGGCACCGCGACGTCCGCGAGCGCCTGAACGCACTCCTTCAGGTCCTCGATCACCCGCCGTGCAACGCCGTCGTCACCGCCGGCCAACGCGGGCGTGATTTCGGCGATCATCGGGTTGTCCGGGCCCAGATCCATGCCCGAACAGAAGTGCCCCCCCTCACCCGTCACGATCAGGACCCGTGCATCACCGATGTCGCGACACTGGTCACGAAGCTGGCGCCACATGGCACCGTCGAGAGCGTTGCGTCGCCCGGGGCGATCGAGCGTGAGGATCGCGAACCCATTCTCAGTCGTGAAGCGAATCGGCATCGCGGCAAGCTATCCGGTCGTCGCTACCGCGGTGCGAGTTGGCTGGCCGCCGTTTCCAGAAGGAACGGCGGCCGCCAGCCAGCGCAGGGGACGGAAATGGACTGCTTAGAAGTCCATATCTCCCATGCCCCCCTCACGCCTCGCTTTGCGCTCGGCTCCGGGGGCGGGCGCGGTGCCCTCGCGGCCTCGTCGGCCGCGACCCTCGCAGCGCTCGGGTCGGGCACCTTGCGGGCATGTGCGCGCCGGATTTCCAAGCCTGACGGCCTAGAAATCCATGTCGCCCATGCCCCCGCCCATGCCGCCCATGCCGCCCATGCCGCCCATGCCGCCGCCACCGCCGCCGCCGCCGCCACCGGACTTCTTCTTCTCCGGCTTGTTGGCGATGATGGCTTCGGTCGTCAGCAGCATGCCGCTGACGCTGGCCGCATTCTGCAGCGCGCACCGGGCAACCTTTGTCGGGTCGATGATGCCGAGCTCCAGCATGTCCCCATAGGTCTCGGTCTGGGCGTCGAAGCCGAAGCTCGCCTGACCCTGCAGGACCTTGTGGACCACAATCGCGCCGTCAAGCCCCGCGTTCCCCGCGATGGCACGCAGGGGCTCCTGAATGGCTTCACGGATAATCTGTACACCAAAGTGCTGGTCCCCCGGAAGGCCCTTGAGCTTGTCGAGCGCCGCCAGCGTTCGAATGAACGCCACTCCGCCGCCGGGAATCACGCCTTCTTCGATGGCAGCCCGCGTCGCATTCAACGCGTCCTCGACGCGCGCCTTCTTTTCCTTCATCTCGATTTCGGTGGACGCGCCGACGTGGATGACCGCGACGCCGCCGACGAGCTTGGCAAGGCGCTCTTGGAGCTTTTCCTTGTCGTAGCTCGACGTTGTTTCGTCGATTTGGGTGCGGAGCTGCTTGACCCGCGCCTTGACGCCCTCGGCCGCCCCACCGCCGTCGATGATGGTGGTGTTGTCCTTGGAAATCTCGATACGTGCGGCGCGTCCGAGGTCCGCGAGCGTGAGCGAATCGAGCTTGATGCCAAGATCTTCCATGATCGCGCGGCCGCCGGTCAGAATGGCGATGTCTTCGAGCATCGCCTTACGACGATCACCAAACCCGGGGGCCTTGACGGCGCTCACGTTCATGTTGCCGCGCAGTTTGTTGACGACGAGGGTGGCCAGCGCCTCTCCTTCGATATCTTCCGCGATGAGCAGGAGAGGCTTGCCGGACTCGTGTACAAGCTCGAGAACCGGAAGGAGATCCTTCATGTTCGAGAGCTTCTTCTCGTGAATGAGGACGTAGCAATCTTCCAGGATGCATTCCATGCGGTCGGCATTCGTCACGAAGTACGCCGACAGGTACCCGCGGTCGAACTGCATGCCCTTGACGATGTCGAGGTCGGTCTTGTTGCCCTTGGCTTCCTCGACCGTGATGACTCCGTCCTTGCCGATCTTGCTCATGGCGTGGGCCAGAATCTCGCCGACTTCCTTGTCACCGTTCGCCGAGATGGTGGCGACCTGAGCGATTTCGGCGTTGTCCTTGATGGGACGCGAGAGTTCCTTCAGCGCGCCGATGACGGCGGTGACGGCGACATCGATGCCCTTCTTGATGTCCATCGGGTTGGCGCCCGCGGCCACGAGCTTCGATCCGGAGCGGTAGATCGCCTGCGCAAGTACCGTAGCGGTGGTCGTGCCATCACCCGCGACGTCGTTCGTCTTCGAGGCGACTTCCTTGACCATCTGCGCGCCCATGTTGGCGAGCTTGCCGGGGAGTTCGATTTCCTTGGCGACCGTGACGCCGTCTTTCGTGACGATGGGAGCGCCGAAACTCTTTTCGATCACGACGTTTCGCCCCTTGGGCCCGAGCGTGATCTTTACGGTGTTGGCGAGGATGTCCACGCCCTTGAGGATTTCGACACGAGCGGTTTCACGAAACTGAATGTCTTTGGCAGCCATGAGAATATCTCCGGTAGAACGTTTGGAAAGGGGGTAATTACTCGAGGACGGCGAGGATGTCTTCTTCGCGGAGGATGATGTGCTCCTCGCCTTCAAGCTTCATTTCGTCGCCCGTGTACTTGCCGAACAGGACCTTGTCACCGACCTTGAGGTTCATCGCCCGGATCGTGCCGTTTTCCAGAACGCGGCCCGCGCCGACAGCGATGACTTCCGCTTCCTGCGGCTTCTCTTTGGCCGCGTCGGGGATGATGAGTCCGCCGGCGGTCTTCTGTTCGGCGTTGAGGCGCTTGACGAGCACACGGTCGTAGAGGGGACGGAAGGTCATGAGAATCTCCGGGTTGGGGGGTGCGGGGGGAGTCCGCGAGCGGCGTAGGGGTACGCACGGGGCCGGCCCACGTCAACGGCGCAGGTAGAAAAAAGGAAGACGCCGGAGAGCGGGATTGCCCTCCGGCGTCGGTAGCCACGCGATCCTTGTCGGGTCAGGGCACGGTAATGGAAGAAAGTGCGAACCGCGTGACACCGGGCAGTAAAGCAAACCCCGTGCCACACCGATGGCGTCGGCTAGATCGTGGGGGCCCGCGACGCAGTGCAGGACGTTTTCGTCGTGGTAGCGCTTGCCGCTCGCCGACTTGCAACTACCTCATGCACAACGACGCGACGACGCTTGACGGTTGGGGTCCGGGGATTAGCCTTTGCGCGGCCTCGGGTTCCGGCTGCGAAGCGCGGAGCAAAACATGCCTCAAAGGCGGGAGTTTACAGATGGGAAAGATAATCGGCATCGACCTCGGAACCACGAACTCGGTGGTATGCATCATGGAAGGAGACGCTCCCGCCGTGATTATCAACGAAGAAGGTGCAAGAACGACGCCCTCCGTTGTCAGCTTCAACAAGGACGGTGAAAGGTTGGTGGGCGCCACGGCCCGACGCCAAGCCATCATCAATCCCACTCGCACCGTCGGCTCCATCAAGCGTTTCATGGGGCAGCGCTGGGAAGAGGCGCAGAAAGAGTCGGGCCGCGTTCCATATACGTTGGTCCGGGGGAGTGACGGCAATCCGCGCGTCAAGATCGACGACAAGGACTACTCGGCGCCCGAGGTCTCGGCGATGATTCTTCAGAAACTCAAGCGTGAGGCGGAGAAGTACCTCGGTCAGCCCGTAACGGAAGCCGTCATCACGGTGCCCGCCTACTTCAACGATGCGCAGCGCCAAGCCACGAAGGACGCTGGAAAGATCGCTGGGCTCGACGTGAAGCGCATCATCAACGAGCCGACGGCTGCGGCACTGGCCTACGGGTTCGACAAGAAAAAGAAGGACCAGACCGTTGCTGTCTTTGACTTCGGCGGCGGCACATTCGACATCTCGATCCTCGACGTCGGTGAAAACGTGGTGGAAGTGCGGTCCACCAACGGGGACACCCACCTTGGCGGTGACGACGTCGACAACGTCCTGATCGACTGGCTGGTCAAGGAGTTCAAGAGTGAAAGCGGCATCGATGTGGCGAACGACAAGATGGTCCTCCAGCGTCTCAAAGATGCAGCTGAAAAGGCGAAAATCGAGCTCTCGTCGGGAGCATCCGCGCAGATCTCCCTCCCGTTCCTTTCCGGCGATGCCGCGGGCCCGAAGCATCTCGAGCGCACGTTGCCGCGAGCTCGCTTTGAGCAGATGATCGAGCCGATCATCGAGCGGACGATGGAGCCGTGCCGCCTCGCGTTGAAGGACGCGAAGTGCACCCCGGCCGACATTCATGAGGTCATTCTGGTCGGTGGCTCGACGCGCATTCCCATGGTGCAGGAAAAGGTGAAGAAACTTTTTGGCCGGGAGCCGAATCGCTCGGTCAATCCGGACGAAGTTGTGGCTATGGGCGCGGCGGTACAGGGGGGCGTCCTCTCGGGTGACGTCACCGACATGCTCCTGCTGGATGTGACGCCGCTTTCGCTCGGCATCGAGACCCTTGGCGGCGTGAACACCATCCTCATCCCACGAAATACGACGATTCCGACGTCGAAAAGCGAAATATTTTCGACGGCAGCGGACGGCCAATCGGCGGTGGACGTCCAGGTGTTCCAGGGCGAGCGCCCGCTTGCGAAGGACAACCGGATGCTCGGAAACTTCCGCCTCGACGGCATTACGCCGGCGCCGCGGGGCGTGCCTCAGGTCGAGGTGACGTTTGACCTCGACGCAAACGGCATTCTCAACGTCAAGGCGAAGGACAAGGCCACCGGCCGGGAACAGAAGATCACGATCACGTCCTCCTCCGGGATTTCGAAGGATGAAGTAGAGAAGTTGGTCAAGGAAGCCGCCGCAAACGAGGCGTCCGACAAGAGTCGTCGGGAGGTCATCGACGCCCGAAACAACCTGGACAATCTCGTGTACCAGACCGACAAGGCGCTTCGCGAGAACAAGGACAAAATGCCGGCGGCGGAAGTCGCCACCGTTGAGGCGGAGCTGGGTACCGCTCGCGCAGCGCTCGACACCGACGACACCGAGCGATTGAAGATCGCGTTTGAGTCGCTTCAGAAGGCCAGCTTTAAGCTCGCAGAGACAATGTATTCTGCAAACGGCGGTGCCGCGGACGGCGGCACTCCGGACGGCGCCGGGCCGGGTCCGAGTCCGAAAAAAGGCGACGACACGATCGAAGCCGAGTTCGAAGAGGTCAAGTAACCTGCGGCCCTTTCGTTCTCTGGAGTAGGAATGCCGCAAAAGCGGGACTATTACGAGGTGTTGGGCGTCGGGCGCGAGGCGTCGGGCGCAGAGATCAAGAAGGCGTTCCGCGCCCTCGCCATGAAGTGGCACCCGGATAAAAATCAGGGCGACGCGGACGCGGAGTCCAAATTCAAGGAAGTCGCGGAGGCCTACGAGATCCTTGGGGACGAGCAAAAACGGGGCATGTACAACCAGTACGGTCACGACGGACTTCGCGGCGCGGGCATGGGCGGAGGATTCCAGTCTTCGGACGAGGTGTTTAGCCACTTTTCCGATCTCTTTGGCGAACTGTTCGGCCTCGGTGGAGGTCGTCGCGGCGGCGGGCGGGGCGCGCGCCGCGGGGACGACCTTGAGTACCCCTTGACGATCGAGTTCATGGAGGCCGCCAAGGGCGTCGAAAAGGAGATTTCCGTGCCGAAGCACGCCTCCTGTTCGACGTGCACGGGTTCCGGCGCGAAGGCCGGTACGCAGCCTCAGACCTGCACAACCTGTCGTGGCGCCGGCGAGGTCATCCAGCAGGCGCAGATGTTCTTGCGGATCCGAACGGTGTGCCCGAGCTGCGGTGGACGCGGAAAAACGATCCGGGATCCCTGCGGTGATTGCGAAGGCTCGGGGCGCACGCGCACCACCGAACGCCTGAAGGTCACGATTCCCGCGGGGGTCGATGACGGCATGCAACTGCGGTTGCACGGCAAGGGGGACTTCGGAGACGCGGGGGCGCCTCCCGGAGACCTGTACGTGACGTTGCGCGTCCATGAACATGAGCTATTCAAACGTGAAGGAACTACCGTCTACTGCACGGTTCCCATCTCATTCCCGCAGGCCTGCCTGGGCGCCGACGTTTCGGTACCCACGATCGACGGAGAGGAGTCGATCGGCATCGAACCAGGAACGCCGTCCGGGAAGCGCTACACGCTCCGTGGCAAGGGCATGCCGGCGATCAACGGGCGGGGGAGGGGAGACATGCTCGTGCAGGTCGTCGTTGCGGTGCCGAAATCGCTGGCCCCAAAGGAAGAGGAGTTGGTTCGCCAGCTTGCCGGGATGCAGGACTCCAAGGTTCGTGACCGAAGTTTCTGGAAGGACTTCCTGGGTCGCCTCACGTCGTAAATCCGCGTCACGACTGCGGGACGCCGTCAGCCCGCGCGCATAGCAGGCCCATCAACGGAGGCATCAGCATGGAGGATACCGATATCCACGCAGCCGCGGAAGAGTTGGCTGCGGTCCGAAGAGAGGTCGGGCGCGTCATCGTCGGTCAGAAATATATGGTGGATCGAATGCTCGCGGCGCTGCTGGCCGACGGCCACCTCTTGGTCGAGGGCGTTCCCGGTCTCGCAAAAACGACGGCCATCAAGGCGCTGGCAAGCGCGCTGCACGCGCAGTTTTCGCGCGTGCAATTCACGCCGGACCTCTTACCCGCCGACGTGCTCGGTGGGCAAATCTACAACCCGCGAGAGGGCACGTTCACGACGAGAAAGGGCCCGATCTTTGCGAATATTCTGTTGGCGGACGAGATCAACCGCGCGCCGGCCAAGGTCCAGAGCGCGTTGTTGGAAGCCATGCAGGAACGGCAGGTCACCATTGCCGATGAGACGCACGCGTTGCCCGTTCCGTTTCTGGTGCTTGCCACGCAGAACCCGATCGATCAGGAAGGCACCTATCCACTCCCAGAAGCACAGGTCGATCGCTTCATGATGAAGCTGAACGTGACCTACCCGAGTCGGGAAGAAGAGCGCGAGATCCTGGACCGGTCGGCCAGGCCGGCAGAAAAGCCGAGCGCGGTCCTGACGCCAGAGCGCTTGTGCCGCATGCAGACGCTCGTCCGCGACATCACCATCAAGCCGACACTGGCAAACTACATCGTGAGTCTCGTCCACGCGACGCGCCAACCTTCCACGGTGTCGGCCAAAATCGCGAAATACGTCCAGATCGGCGCATCCCCCCGGGCCACGATTTCGCTAGCGGCCGCGGCAAGAGCGGCGGCATTGATGGATGGCCGTGACTTCGCGACGCCGGACGATGTGAAGGACATTGCCGCGGATGTGCTTCGGCATCGGATTCTGCTCACCTACGAGGCGGAAGCGGAATCGGTCACGACGGACATCGTCGTCCGGGAGATTTTGGCGTCGGTCAAGACACCGTAGGGTTGCATGATGCTCACCGCGGATGAACTTCGACAGATTCGTCGCCTGCAAGTACAGGCGGGTCGTCGTGTTGATAGTCTCGTTGCCGGCGAATATCGGTCCGCGTTCAAAGGAAGCGGTATGGAGTTCGAGGATGTACGCCCCTATTCGCCGGGGGATGATGTCCGTCGTATCGACTGGAACGTCACTGCGCGCACTGGCGAGGCCTTCCTGAAGACCTTCCGAGAGGAACGCGAGCTCACCCTGCTCGTCGTCCTCGACGTGAGCGGCTCGGTGAGGTTCGGAAGCGGCGGTCGCGACGGGCGGACGGACAAGCGCCTGCAGATGGCGCGCGTCGCCGGTGGGTTGGCGTATGCAGCCCTCCGGAGTGGCGACCGAGTCGGCCTCCTGACGTTCACGGATCGCGTAGAGCACTACGTTCCACCGCGAAAAAGCCGGGGACACGGTTGGCAGGTCATTCGCGCCGCCTTCGAGGCGTCCGGGCAGGACCGCGCAACGGACCTCGGCGCCGCACTGCAATTCGTGGCCGGCGTGCTGAAGCGCCGTGCCGTCGTCGTGTTGTTGTCGGACTTCATCGCGCCGCACCCGTTCCGAGAGCCGCTCGGCGCGCTGACGCGTCGCCATCGCGTACACGCTCTCCTCTTCCACGACCCGCGAGAACACAATCTTCCGGGGGTCGGACTCGTCACGCTTGTGGATGCGGAAACGGGGGCGACCCAGGTCGTGAATGCAGGTTCGTTGGTCGCGCGCGCTCGCGTGGCCGACCGCCTCACGGACCTGCGTCGGGCGGGCGTTCGCGCGAGTGCGGTGGGCACGGATGACGACGCATTCATGAAGTTGCTTCAGCACTTCCGGGCCGCCGGGTGATTTGCATCCTGATGGCGTGCTTTGGCGGATCCGGCACGGGGCCCGACGCGCCCGCGTCGCGCGTGTGGGTGGAGTCCGGCGACGTGAAATCGGGGGAAAGTGTGCGCCTCCATGCGCCACCCGATGCCACGGTTCTGCCGGTGCAAGGCTTGACGATCCGGCCCGACGGCAACGGAGTCTGGACGCTTTCCGGCGAGGACGCTTCCTACGTTCTCCTGGTAAATCTGGAGGGGGCCCCCGAGCCGGCGCGTGTTTTTGTGGACATCGGCGTGGCCGGGCCTACGGGGGGGCCGATGGATGACCTGGCGGCGCTGCCCGAAAGGCCGTCACCGATCTGGCCCTGGGTGGTCGGGGCGATAGTGCTGCTTGGCGGACTGGCTGCGGCTGCCTGGATGGCGTGGCGGCGATTCAAACCGATTCCGCCGCCGCCGCCGCCGATTCCGGCCGACGTGCTTGCGCGTCGGGAGTGGAGTGCGCTCCGGGTACGCACCGACATGGACCACGAGGCGCTTGCGCTTGCCCTCAGCGGCGTCTACCGCCGCTACCTCGAAGCGGTGCACCAATGGCCGGCTACGCAGCGGACGACGCGAGAGATCCTCAACGCCGTTGCCGGGGAGTACACAGCGGCGCAATTGGACCGGAGCAAACGCCTGCTGATGGCGATGGACCTTGTGAAGTTCGCGGAGCGCGAGGCGCGGGTTTCGCTCTTCGACGAACTGGATCGCGACTTTGATGCGCTGGTGGTGCGGCGTGCTTGAGTGGATGAACCCGCTTTGGTTCCTGGCACTTCCGCTCGCAGGCGTTCCTTGGGTAGCCGAATTCAGGCCGTGGGCGTTGCGTTACTCTGCGCTGGCGGCGGTTCGCTCTCCGGTCGGGCCGCGTCGCCTTGCCGCCGTGCTTCCGCCGTTCCTGCAAATGTTGGCGATCGCGGGCGTCGTCGCCGCGCTCGCGCGCCCCCAACTCGTCCACAGGGAAACGGTGACGGAGAGTGAAGGCATCGATATCATGCTCGCCATCGACACTTCCGGGTCGATGAACGCGCCAGACATGGGCGCACGCGGAGTTGATCTCACGCGTCTGGAGGCGGCCAAGCTCGTCATGCAGCAGTTTCTTGCTGGCCGCGAGACGGACCGCATCGGACTTCTGGTGTTCGGGGAGGAAGCGTTCGTTCAGGTGCCGCTCACGCTCGATCACACGGGCCTCGCGGACTTCCTCGGGCAATTGGAGATCGGGATGGCCGGGAAGTCGGGAACCGCGGTGGGTACGGCCGTTGCAATTGCAGCGAAGCGGATGAAGGAACTCCCGGCCCCGTCGAAGGTCATCATTCTGGTGACGGATGGGCAATCCAATGCGGGTCAACTTTCGCCGCGCGAGGCTGCGGTTGCGGCCGGCGCGCTCGGAATCAAGATCCATACGATTGGGGTTGGAGGCGCGGGCGGGGGCGGTATCCTTCAGATGTTCGGCAATCGCGGAGCGGAAATTGACGAGCCGTCCCTTCGCGAGGTGTCGGGGTTGACCGGCGGAAAATACTGGCGCGCCGCCGACACGACGGCGTTGTCAGCGGTATACGCGGAGATCGACAAGATGGAAAAAAGCACGGGTAAAGTCAAGGAGTTTGTACGTCGCGAGGAACGGTACCGGGCGATGCTGCTGCCTGCGTTTGCCTGCTTTCTGCTGGACCTTGTGCTGTCCTGGACTTGGCTCCGGCGGCTGCCATGACCTGGGCCATGCCGTCGTTGCTTGCTGCGCTTTTGTTGGTCCCGGTCGTGGCCGTCATGGCGTTCGTCGGTTGGCGCCGCCGCTGCGCGGCCCTGCTGGAGATCGCTTCCGTCGAGTTGCTGGTGCGCTTGGTTCCGCCGGGAGCCGGACGCGCGCGGGGTTGGCAGGCGGCCTGCGCGGTCGTCGCGGCGTGCGCCTTGGGCCTCGCAATGGCTGGTCCGCGGCTCGGTTTTGACTACCAGCAGCGAAAGGTGCAAGGTGTGTCCATCGTCGTGGTTTTGGACGTGTCGCGGTCGATGGACGCGGGAGACGTGAGTCCATCGCGATTGGAGGTAGCCCGGCGAAAGGTTCGCGATTTTTCACAGGCACTTACGGGCGATAGCGTTGGCCTGGTTGTCTTCGCGGCGGGCGCGTTCGCCCGGATTCCGCTGACCGTCGACTACGACACGTTTCGGTGGGCCGTCGATGACTCATCCAGCGGCACAATCCGCGCCCAAGGAACGTCGTTGGGCGGCGCCATCAATGCCGCGACGCAGATGCTGGCGCGCGCCCAAGGGAGCGGGAAGGCGATTCTGCTGGTGAGTGATGGCGAGGCGCACGATGACGCTTCGGAGGTCACGGCGGCCGTAGACCGCGCAAAGCAGGAAGGCATCCGCATCTACGCGCTCGGCGTCGGCGATCCCGCGGGTGCGCCGATTCCGATGGCAGAGGGCGGATTCAAGAACGATGCTGCGGGGGGCGTCGTCCTGACGAGGCTCAACGAGCCGCGATTGAAAGCGCTTGCCTCCGCAACCGGCGGCGCGTACGTGCGAGCGGTGGCTTCCAACGACGATGTGCGCGCCCTCTATCAGGATGAAATCCGGGGCAAGCTGGAAGCGTCCGAGCGGGGAGAGCGTCGGGAGAAGGTATGGCGGGAGCGGTTCCAATGGCCGCTTGTCGGTGGATTTTTGGCGTTGGTGGTCTCGGCGCTGATGGGGATCGGCAGACGGAGGTCGGCTTCCGGCAGCGGTGCGGCGTCCGCCGTCGTGATGGCGTTCGTGTTCGCATCCCCCTTGGTCGCCAATGCTTCCAGCACGTCGGACGGGCTTGCGGCCTACGAGCAGAAGAATTGGGAAGATGCTGCGAGATTACTGGGGCAGGCGCGCGTGGAAGATCCGACCGACGTTGCCGTTGGGCACGCGCTCGCGGAATCGCTGTACCGAACGGGCCGCTATCGGGAGGCGGAGCAGGTGTTCGAGTCGCTCGCTGCATCCGACACGGATCACAAGGGAACACATTTGTACAACGCTGGTAATTCGGCGTATCGCGGTGGAAGGCTCGACGACGCGGCTCGGGACTTTGCTGCGGCGTCGCTAGCGGATCCCTCGTTGGCCGGTGCCAAAAAGAACGGCGAGGCGGTTGAGAAGGAAATCGCGTTGCGGCTGCGGGCCAAACCTCCAGACGAGAAGCAGGATTCGGACGGCGATAAAAACGGGGAGGAGGGGGAAGATCAACAGGCGGACGCCGGGGAGAAGCAGCAGGAAGAAGACGGCGTCAAGCAGGAGGAAAGTGACGATAAAGGCGAGCTTGAACAAGGTAATAATGGAGCGGAGCAGGGTGCCAACGGGGGGCAGGAGGATGCGGTGGAAGGGCCGTCCGCGGGCGACATGGCGAAGCAGGACGGCGTGCCCGACGAAACGACGACCGTGGCCGAGCCGAGCGACCAGCCGGGCGTGATGAGCCGTGAGGATGCGGCGCGACTTGTGGAGGGCGTCAAGGATGGGACCCCGCGCGTGGCCGTCGGTGGTCAGGACACGGAGAAGGACTGGTGATCGTCCTGCTCACAGGCTTGGCATTTGCGGGACAGGTTTCTCTTCGTCTCGACACCCCCGACGTGCGCGAGGGTCAAACGGTAGGCCTCACGCTCACGGTTACGGACGCGACCCCCCGGGGCGTGCCCGACCTGGCGCTTCCCGAGGGATTGTCGGCCACCTTTGCCGGCCAGTCGCAGCAGCAGATGATGCTGAACTTTCAGACGTCCGTGAGCACCCTCTTTCACTACAAGCTGAGCGCACTCGCGACGGGACACTACGACGTCGGGCCCGTGTCGGTCAAGACAACATCGGGAACGCTGGTGGGTCCATCGATTCCGTTGGACGTTGGCGCGCGACCCGAGGCGGGGACGCTGGACGCGCTAGTCGGCGATATCGGAGCGAGCGCCGTCTACGTCGGGCAAGTCATCGTCTACCATCTGCGCTTCACGACGGCGAATCAAGTAGTGTCGGGTCGCTGGGCACCGCCGGACGCCGAAGGCTTCATCGCGGAGCCGAGTGTCGAGCCGCTCACGTCGGAGTACGCAATAACTGAGAGCGGACGGTCGATCTCGGTTCAAGAGTTGTTCTTTCCGATGCGCGCTTCGAAGGCGGGATCGACGACCATTCCAGGAGGTGTCCTGCAGGCCCAATTTGCCACTGCGCGCTCGCGGCGAGGTGGCCGTCCCGACCTGTTTCGGGACATACCGGGGTTCAGCGACGTTCGGAGTGAAAACTACTCGTCACGCCCGCTTCCGCTCGACATCAACGCGGTGCCGACGGCCGGCCGGCCGGCGAACTATGACGGTCTTGTCGGTCGCTTCAGCGTGGATACGACCGCGAGCACGTCCGCGGTGAACGTCGGTGATACGGTGACGATCGAGGTGAGGGTCGCAGGAACGGGCACGTTGAACGCCGCCAAACTCCCGCCGCTTTCGGCCGATGGGTATCGCGTCTATGACGATCAGCCCGTTGTAGAGGCGGCGCTCGCCGATGGGAAGTACAGGTCCGTCGCGACCTTCAAGCGGGCCATCGTCCCGGAAAAACCCGGCGAACTGATCGTTCCGAGAGTATCGATTTCTTGGTTCGATCCCGACACGCGGCAGTACGCCTCGGCCGAAACGGCGGCGTTGGTTCTGCAGGTGGATGGTGCGGCCGGTAACGCTACGGTGACTTCGTTTGGCGATGCCGCCGCCCCCTCCGTCGATCCGCTGGGCGAGGATATTCTCCCCGTTCGGACCGATGTGCGTTTGTCGGCGCCGTGGACCGGGCAGTGGGCCTGGCTGTTGCACGCGCCCGGTGCGATCCTGTGCACCCTGGCACTTGCCCGCCGTTTTCGCCCACGCGCCGTCGTAAGGGAGAAACAGTACGGCTTTGACGATCTACCCGCTGATAACGAAGCGCGGCTCGCGGGACTCGAGCGTATTTTGCGAGAGGCTGCAGGGCGGAAACTCGGTCGGCCCGCCGATGGCCTCACGGCCGATGACCTCACCCCGCTGGGAGAGCCCGCCGTTCGCCTGTACAAGGCGCTTGTCACGCTGAGGTACGGCAAGGCAGTTGGAGAATTGCCGGAGTCCGATGTGCGTGCCGTCGTGGATGCGTGGCGATGATCGGGTTCTCGCTACGCGCCGCGCTTTCGCTCTGCCCCTCGCTTGCGCATGCCAGTCCAGAGTCCGACCTTGCATCGGCCTCGGCAGCGCTGGCGGCGGGTGATCTTTCGGGCGCGGAGGCCGGATATCGAGCCATCCTTGCGTCGGGTCCCATGGATGCCGACGTGTATTACGATCTGGGCAACGTTCTGTACCGGGGAGGCAAGCTGGCCCCGGCAATCCTTGCCTGGCGACGCGCGGAAGCCCTTTCGCCCCGGGATCCCGACGTGCAGGCCAACCTTGATTTTGCGCGACGAGGCCTGGTGGATCGGCTGGACACGCCGCGCGGCTCGCCCGCATTTGCGCCATGGCAGATTGCGCTGACGCCGGGCGAAGGCCGGTGGCTCGGTGCCGGTCTGAGCGGCCTTGCGCTGCTCGTTCTTGGCGTCCGCGCGCTCGGCGCCCGCATGTTCGGAGGGACGGGCTCGCGACTGCAACTGCCCGTCGCCCCGGCGGTCGGCGTTTTGGTTATCGGCCTCGTCGTCCAGGCGGGGGCGGTGGCGTCTGCCCGTGAACCGGCGATCGCAGTCATCCTACCGACGGAAGTAACGGCAACATCGGACCTTGGGGGTGGCGTAGACCTGTTCACGCTGCATGCCGGTGCGGAGGTCCGGCTCGTCGAAAGGGCGGCCGGTCACGCGCTCGTCCAACTTCCCGACGGGCGGAAGGGGTGGCTCGCGGAAGAATCGGTGGGAGTCGCCGATCCATACGCTCCCTTCCCGGTGTTATGACGGCGGGCGCGGAGGTTTTGATGGCCCGCTGGCTGTTCGTTGTCGCTTTGATTCTCTCGCCGTCGGCGTTTTCGACGGGTTGTGACTGGCATTCCCGCGTGAACAAGCTTTCGGACTCTGAATTCTCGCATTATTACGCGCTCAAACCGTTCATGGACGAGGATACTCAGAAGGCGTATCTGAAGCTGAAAACTGAGGATGAACGCAATAAGTACCTGAAGGACAAGGGCCTTTGGCAGCGATTCTACAAGTATCCAGACAACATGCGGCAGGCGATCGTGGATGGTGCCGTTCAGGTCGGGTGGACCAAGGACATGGTGTTGATGTCGTGGGGCGCGCCCTATGACAAGCGCAAACTCGCCGGCCGGCCCGCTCCGCGGTCGGAAATGCTGGTCTACAAGTTCGAAAAGCACGAGGACGGCACGATTCTGGTCTACGTTCCGAATAGCAAGACGGAATACAAGGCCATCGATCGTTTCACGCGGGAAGTCATCCTCGACACCAGCCCCTCCGACCCTCGCGACATGGTGGTGGCGGAGATCACGGAGGAGCCTGGCTGGGGGAATTGACCCACTCGTGTCCGTCAAGGGCATAGACGACGGACGGTGACGGGTCTATACGGTACTTGCCCACGGGAGCGCCGATGAAGGTCTCGCTGATCAGTCCGTATCCGGACATCACGAACTATGGACTCCGCTCGATCAGCGCGACGTTGCGCGCGGCCGGTCACCAAACGCAGGTGATTTGCATGCCCGATTTTGCCGGTGACGGCGAAAGTGTGCACATTCGCATGTCAGAAGAGCGCTATTCGCCGGAAGTGATCGCATCCATGTTGGAATTGGTGTCCGGTTCCGACCTCGTTGGAATCACGCTGATGACGCACTATTTCGACTCTTCCAAGCAAATCACGGATGCGATTCACAAGCACCTCGACATTCCGGTCATCTGGGGCGGTTTTCACCCAAGCGTTCGTCCCGACGAATGTGCGAAGCACGCGGAATACGTCGCGATTGGAGACGCGGAAGACCTGATGCTCCAACTGTGTGAGCGTCTGGAGGCCGGCGACTCCCAAAACCTTGGAGGAATCAAGTCTCTCGTCTGGCGCAAGGGCAGCGATGTTGTCCGGAACCAGCCGGGATCTCTGGAGCAGGAGCTGGATCGGTATCCGGCGCCGGACTTTTCACGCGAGGATCACCACATCCTGTTTGAGGGGCGCCTCGCACCGGTGACGAAGGATTTACTGCGGAGATATCTCCATAACGGCACGGTCAGCCGGATGTTCGGCAAGACGGGCTACCAAACGATGACCGGCCGCGGCTGTCCTCACGCGTGCACGTATTGTGGCAATTCCTTCTACCGCGACTTGTACAAGCGCCAGCGGTACGTCCGGTATCGCTCGACGGCACATGTCATCGGCGAGTTGGAAAATATCAAACGGGAATATCCGTTCATCAATTTCGTCTGGTTCAGTGACGACTCCTTTTTCGGACGTCCGCTGCCGGACCTGCTCGACTTTGCGGACCAGTACAAGCGCAAAATCGGGGATCCTTTCTACCTTCTCGGCAGCCCCGGAACGATTACGGAGGAAAAGTACTCGGCCATGGTCGATGCGGGCCTGCACTGCATCCAAATGGGCGTCGAACACGGCAGCAAGCGTATTCAGAAGATGTTCAAGCGCTCCACAATGGGCAACGACAAGATTCTGAAGAGCGCGGAGATCATTACCAAATACGCCGATAAAACGGCGCCTCCCCAGTACGACGTCATCTACGACCTCGCGTATGAGACCATCGAGGATAAACTGGACACGCTGCGGCTGATCTCGGAGCTGCCCAAGCCGTACCGCCTTCAGGTATTCTCAGTCATCTACTATCCAGGTACGTCCTTGCATACGCTCGCGGTGCGTGACGGATTGGTGAACGATGAGAAGGCCGAGATTTACGACCGGATGTTCTTCGAGCGTCACGACAGCTACACCAACACGTTGCTTTTCCTCGCGCGAAGTGGAAAGTTCCCCCACGGGCTCCTCAAACTGCTCATCGATCGTCGCGTGGTCGACACGATGACCAGCGACTACATGGCGCCTGCGGGAACCGTGGCGAAGAAGGCGATTCATTCGCTGCGCCAGGCGCTTCGATCGCCGGCCGTTGAGCGCGCGAAGGCGCTGGGTACCTACAAGGCGCGCCTCACGGGGATGACGGGTGCGGATGCCGGCGCTGCGGCTCCCACGGCAGGAATGGCATTTTAGCCGGGACTCAGCCGGCGGCGAACAGCGATAGGGTTCACCATGCTTGTCCCAACGCGCCACGGTCCGGTCGTGGTCGAGCCGCCAGGGCCCGCCGATGCCGCCGCATTATTGGCATTACACAGGCGTATTTTGGCTGAGGGTGAGTTTTTCATCACCGAGCCGGATGAATTGCGGGAGGACGTTGCGTCCAAGTTTGACCTGATCCGGTCGATCGCACGCACCCTGAACTCCAGACTGCTCGTGGCCAGGGCGGGGCCGCGTCTGGCTGGAATGGCTTCCGCGTGCGGTGGCACCTTACGACGAACGCGCCATCTCGCGCGGATCGAGATGATGGTGGACAGTCCCTTTCGGGCGGCGGGCGTCGGCAGCGCCCTGCTCGCTGGCATTATCGAATGGGGAGTCGAAAACCCGGAAGTTTCCAAGCTCAGCTTGCAGGTGTACGCGCACAACGAACCGGCCGTCGCCCTGTACCGGAAGTTTGGCTTCGTCGAGGAAGGGCGGCGTGTCGGCGAGTACCGATTTGCAGACGGGTCAACACGCGATGATCTCTTGATGGCGAAGGCAGTGTAGGAGCCGCACGCCTATTCCCCGCGCCACTCCGCCTCACGTCGGTAGATGGTCCGGGCCGTAATTCCAAGCAAGTTGGCGGTCAGGTTGCGGTCGCCATCGCATTGGCGGAGGGTCGCTTCGATCATCCGGCGCTCGACGGAGCGGAGGGGCGTGCCAACGGAAAAGGTGAGCCAGGAGGTCTCTGTTTCCTTGGCGCCGCCGTCCTTGCGCAGCGCAGGGGGTAGGTCCGCGAGGCGAATCGTCTCATCACGCGACAACACGACCGCTCGTTCAATCGCGTTTTCCAGTTCCCGTACATTTCCGGGCCATGCGTACCGCTCCATCGCCGCGACCGCATCTTCCTCAAACACACGAACCGCTTTTCCGTTTTTCGCTGCGTGCGCTGCGGCGAAGTGGCGCGCCAGCAGTGCGATGTCTTCACGACGCTCCCGAAGGGCCGGGGCGTGAAGCGGAATGACGTTGAGGCGATAGTAAAGGTCGGCGCGCAACCGCCCGTCGGCGACCGCCGCCTCTGGATCGCGATTCGTTGCCGCCACGATGCGCACGTCCGCGCGGAGTGTCCGGGTTCCCCCCAAGCGTTCATACTCCCCCTCCTGAAGCACCCGGAGCAGCTTCACCTGCACCGCCAGCGGCATTTCGGTGACTTCATCGAGGAACAATGTGCCGCCGGCCGCGAGGTCGAAACGCCCCTCCTTCCTCCCTTGTGCACCCGTGAACGCACCGGCCTCGTAGCCGAACAGCTCGCTTTCAAGGAGCGCTTCGGGGATGGCGCCGCAGTTCACGGTGACGAGGCGCCGCTCGCGACGCGGGCTCATCGCGTGCAACCATCGGGCAAGAAGCCCCTTCCCTGTTCCGCTTTCTCCCGTGATCAGCACACTCGCGACGCTCGGCGCCACCTGCCGCGCTTCCTCCATCAACGTCCGCATCGCCGCGGATTGTCCGATCAACTCTCCCGGGGATACCTGGGCAATCTGCGCCCTGAGGCGCACATTTTCTCGCAGTAGCTCGTATTTTTCAAGCGCCTTCCGCACGCTGGCCACGACGGCGTCGCGTCGCAACGGCTTCGTGACAAAATCGTACGCGCCTTCCTTCATGGCTTCCACCGCGCTTTCCACGGATCCGTACGCGGTCACCAACAGAAACTGCGTTTCCGGCGCGACCGCTCTGGCCGCTCGCAACAGTTCCATCCCCCCCATGCCGGGCATCTTCAAGTCGCTCACGGCAACGGCCACGTCACCCTCGCGGATCCGTTCGAGTGCCGCCCGTCCGTCGGGGGCTTCCGCAACCTCAAATCCTTCTTTTGCGAAGATGCGTTCCAGCGCCTGTCGGTTCGCGGCTTCGTCATCGACGACAAGGATAACGGGCATCCGACAATGTGTCGCAGCGCCGACATTTCGTCAAGAAGTCACACGGGAAGTCGTAAGGCGAACGTCGTTCCGATCCCCTGGATGGTCTCGCAGATCACGCTGCCGCCGAGATCCTCGATGCTCTGACGCGTGATGGCGAGGCCCAATCCCGTGCCTTTCGCACGGGTGGTGAAGAAGGGGTCGAATACGCGGGCCGCGATCGCGGCGTCCATGCCCGGACCGTCGTCCTCGACGCGAATTTCGAGATGTCGGTCCTCACGCCGCACGCGCACGCGAATGTGCTGGGCGCCAGCTTCACTTGCGTTGCGAACGAGGTTCAGGAGCGCGCGGCGAACGGCGTTTCCATCGATCTCGACCGATTCGCCTTCCGAACCCGACACGTCCATGGTGATTCCGGAGCGCTTGAGCACCTCTTCTTCGAGGGCCACCACGCTTCGAGCCAGCACCAGCGGATCCTCCGCCGCTAGCTCGGGTGCCCGGCGCCGCGCGAGATCGAGATAGCGCTCCGTGACGCGCTCCAACCGCCGAATCTCAGCGATGATGGTTGATAATAGTGCCCTCGGCTCGCCCTCGCGAACCTCCTCCGCCAACAGCTCGGCGTGCAGACTCATGGCGTTGAGCGGATTGCGGACCTCATGGGTGACCTGCGCGAGCATTTGACCGACCAACGCCAGTCGTTCACTCCGTTGGAGCCGTTCGCGGTCGCGCAGGCGGTCGGTCACATCTTCCCCGACCAGGATCCTCCCGTCGGTTCCGAACGGGCGGACGGCGACATCGTGGAACCGAGTTCCGGCGGGCATGGCGTCGTGGCGTCCCTCCGTCAGCATCGCCAGCGGTTTGGGTACCTCCTCGCGTTCCACGGCGCCCCAGAGCGCGAGGGCGGCGGGGTTGGCCATGCGCACCTCCGTCCCCTGCGCGACGACAACCGCCGCACCGATGCTGTCGAGGACGCGCCGCAGGTAGAGGGTGAGCGACTGAAGGTTGCGATCACGGTCGTCCACGGCGCGGACCATCTGGTCGAACGCACTCGCAAGGGTCACGATCTCCTCGTCACCGTCGAGGTGAATCGGGCCTGGCTTCTCTCCCGCCTCCACGCGCCGCACCAGCGCCGTCAACCGGCTCACCGGGGCCAGCGCGCTGCGGGCGAACCACCACAGGATCATGCCCAGTACGGGCGTGAGGGCTGCAAGCAGCACGCTCAACCGCACGGCTCGGGCTTGCGCCCGCGCGGTTTTTGCGCTGACGGCGGCAATTCGGTCGTCGGCGAGCGCGGAAAGCTGCAGGACCTCGTCGCGAAGCGCGCCGCGCGAGGCAGACTCTCGCGCCTCGTCGCCAGCGCTCGCTCGGTAGACCCGCTCCGCGAGCACGATATCGTCTACCTGCTGGAGCACGGCAATGAGGTGAGCATGTTCCTCCTCATCCATGGAGTTCGCCACAGAACGCGTGGCCACGCTACGCGCCTCGGCCACGGTTGCGTCGAGCCGTTCCTCCTTGCCGCGCTCGATTTGCCCTTCCATTCTTGCCGCCGCGCGCGCCAGCGGCAGGTACGCTTCATTTACCGCCGCGAGTGATCGGCCGATGCGGTCGAATTCCACGGCGTCGAACGCGAGCGCCACGAGCTGGCACAAAACCGCTACGAGCACGGTGCCAAGCACCTTTCCACGGAGGGTTCGCATCCAACCGGGACGTCGCATGCCCGTTCCGTAACGCGCCTTTCGATGATCAACGCGCGTCGCGCGTTGTCACAACGCGTTGCCACCCGCCGCGCGCATGATAGGCGGCGGCGTTCCCAAGCTGGAGGATTGATGCGTCCGATGATTCGTTCCGTGATGGTGGCCCTTTGTCTCGTTGGTTCGGTGGCATGTGATGGGGGCGGAGACGCCACCAAGGACGGGGGCGCCGACGCCACTGCCGCTGCTGCCAATGACATCGGTGAGGTGCTGGCTACCGTGAACGGTGTGCAGGTAGGCTCCAAGGAATTCGAGCAGGCCGCTGCGCGCAAGGCTCCCGCCAACGGTGAGGCGCTCTCTGCCGACGAGAAGAAGGAAGTGCTCGACGGCCTCGTTGAAGAAAAACTGCTCTACGGCGAAGCGCTCAAGAAGGGCCTCGACAAGGACCCCAAGGTGCAAAAGGTCATGGTCAACACCCTCCTCCGTGAGGACGTGTATTCGACTGTTCGCAATAGCGATTTCACGGATGAGATGCTCCAGAAGTACTACGAGGAGCACAAGAGTGACTTCATCGTTCCGGAAAAGGTGCAGATCAAGCGGATCCTGCTGAAGGTCACGGAAGAGCGTCCGGACGCAGACGCGAAGAAGGAAGCGGACAAGCTCCGCGCGGAAGTTGCGGCGAAGCCGGATTCGTTCAAGGACGTCGCCGCGAAGTTCTCCGAAGATCCGTACAAGCGCCGCGGTGGTGACGTCGGGTTCGTGTCGAAGGACGGCAAACCCGGCCTCGATCAGGCGATCGTGGAGAAGGCGTTCACGCTGGAAACGGGCGCGATCTCCGAGGTGTTCAAGACCACCGATGGCTACAACATCGTGCAGGTAGCGACGCGTCGTGAGCAGGTCGAGCGCACCTTCCAGCAAATGAAGGGCTCGGTGCTCCGCAAGGTCAAGAACGACAAGATGAAGGAGCTGTACGACACCTACGTTGCAAAAATCAAGACCGGCTCGGACGTCAAGATTGACGATGCGAAGGTTGCTGCGGTGGAGATCAAGTCGGCTCGCCGGCCCTTCAGCCCAGGCTCGTCACTCGGCCTGCCCGGCGCAGAGGGTGAAGAGGGCGAAGATGGAGAGGGCGCCATGCCGACGCCCGACGTCGCTCCGTCGAACGCGGGAGATGCGCCGGAAGGTGCGCCGCCGATGCTCAAGCCGAACATGCCGGGCATGCCGCCCCTTCAGGCACCTCCGGGCGGCGGTCCGAATGGTCCGGGCGCCGGCGGAAAGGCGCCGAAGCCGGGCGACGCGCCGAAGGAGAAGTAGATGATCGGGCTCCTCCTCGCCGCCGTATTGACGGCGGGGGCTGCGGAGCCAGCGGGTCGTGTCGTCGATCGTGTCGCGGCCACTGTGAACGACGACCTCGTCACGCTGACCGAAGTATATGAGCTGGGTTCGTCGTATATCGACGAGTCAGTGCGCACGTCGGGAGAACAGTCGCGAGCACGGGCGGAAGGTGAGGTGCTGGAGCATCTCATTGAACGCAAGTTGGTTGCGCAGGAAGTCTCGCGGTTGAACCTGGACGTCACGGAACAGGATGTTGATCGCGCCGTTGATGACACGGCGAAGCGGAACAACCTCGACCGGGATCAACTGCGCGTCGAACTGGAAAAACAGGGGATGCAGTGGGATGATTACCGCGACGAAATGAAAGAGAGCATTCGCGACGTGAAGTTCGCGCAAAACGTGCTCCGGCCGCGCATCACGATCACGGAAGACGAGTTGAAGGATGCGTGGCTCCGTTCGCAGGGCGCTGGCACGGAAATGGTGGAACTGCAGGCGTTGGTCCTTGCGGTTCCCCGCACGGCCTCGGATGCGGAGCGTGAGGGTGTGCGCGCGCGGGCCGCCGCCATCGTCGCGGAGGCCAATGGAGGCAAGCCATTTGATGTGCTCGCTCGTGCGTATGACGAGGGTCCCTACGGCGTAAACGGCGGGGAGATGGGCCGGTTCAAGCAGGGCGAGCTGGTGGATACGATCGACCGTGCGGCGTTCTCGACTCCGGTCGGCAGCATCGCCGTCGTCGAGTTGGGCACCGGCGTGATGTTGGTGCGCGTGAAAAGCAAGGGGACGGAATCGGCTGCGGGTGAAGATTTCGAGGAACATCGCACGGAGCTGACGGAGGCGCTGTTCGAAGGGCGCATGGAAGCGGAGAAGGATCGGTGGTACCAGCAGGCGCGTCGTCGCGCGGTGGTCAAGGTTCTCCTGCCCGGCGCGTCGTGAGCGGAGGGCTGATCGTCACCCCCGGTGACCCGGTTGGAATCGGGCCAGAAGTGACCGTCGGCGCGCTACGCGCGCTCGGAATTCCTGCGACGGTCGTCGGAGAGGTTGCCGCACTGGAGCGCGCCGGCATCGCATCACTGGCGTCGCAAGGGGTGACGTGGTTGGCGCCGCCCGGAGCGGACGAACCCGTCGAGGTCCTTGCCATCCGCTACGCGACGGGCGAGTGCTTGGCCGGGCGAGCTTCGGCGCTCGTCACGGGACCGATCCACAAGGCGCGTTTGGCCGGTCGCGGCTTCACGTACCACGGGCACACGGATTTTCTCGGTGCCCTGTGCGGTGTGGATGAGCCCATCATGGCCTTCGTCGGCGGGGGAGTGCGTGTTGCGCTTACGACCGTGCACGAACCACTTTCGCGGGTGCCTTCGCTGATTACGCGTGCTCGCGTGCTGCGTGTCGTGCGGGCATGTGATGATGCGCTACGACGTTTTCTACGGGTGGAGCGGCCGCGAATCGTCGTCTGCGGCCTCAACCCCCACGCGGGTGAGGGGGGGCTGCTCGGGTCCGAGGAAATCGATCACATTTCGCCGTCGATTTCTGACGCTCGCGGGCTGGGCATCGATGCGCGGGGGCCAATCAGCGCGGAGACGGCGTTCATGGACGCCTCGGGCAGCGATATCATCGTCGCGATGTACCACGATCAGGGCCTGGTTCCGCTCAAGCGCGTGGACTTCGGACGGACCGTGAACTGGACGCTTGGATTGCCGATCATTCGCACGAGCGTGGATCACGGCACTGCCGATGATCTCGTCGGCACTGGCAAGGCGCGCTGCGATTCCATGGAGGCGGCGTTGCGGCTGGCGCTCGATCTGGCCGCTCACAACTCCGAGCAGCCGAGTCCGCTGACGTAATAGTCGGTATCCTCGCCGGTTGTGACACAGTCGTCGTCGGCGATGACGACGTACGTCAGGCCGACGGCGGTGCTCGCGACGAACAACGTGTGCTGGTCGTCCAGTTCGTCGATTCCATCGACGGCCGTCAGGTAGCCGCCCGTGGGCGGCATCGGGTGGCAGAACTGTTGGCCGGACGATCCGGCGTAGCAATCTTCTCCGTACCAGCCGCTCCGTCCGGCTCCCGTTTCTGCGATTCCGAAATGCGTCACGCTTGCCCGGTTGCCGCGAATGGAGATCAGGGCGCCGTTCGCGTCAAAGATGACGGTGAAATCAAGGTCGTCGGCGTCGGAATCCGCGTCGGAATCCGTGTCGGCGTCGGCGCTGGTGTCGCACCCGGTGAACCCGCAATTCGCGCTGCCGCTGTCGTCCGCGGACGACGCGTCATCGTCCGCGCCCGCGCAGGCCAGAATCAGTACGGCGAAGGCAGAGATCGTCAGGCGCATGGGCGGCTCAGAGCTCCTTGCAGGTGTAGCCGTAGTCTTCGTAGTACCCGACGTCGGCGCCCCAGAACCAGCAGTCGTCAGCGTTTGGCCCATTGATAAGGATGTAGGTTATCTTTCCCGCTGCTGCGATGGTGTCGGTGAACAGCGTGCACGTGTCGCTTCGGTCATCTTCCAGATCGGCGAAGGAGCAACTTTCCCAGCTCCCGCCGGTTGCGTTCGCTTCGTGGCACAGGTCGAAGCCGTTTCCCACATCCTCCCCGTTTTCGGGTACACAATCCTCTCCCAACCACGGTTCTCTCGCGCTCTCCGCCATCCCGAAGCTATACGAGCCGGAACCGTTCTGGATGGCCAGACTCAATCCGTAGGCGTCCCACGACGCGGTCGCCTGCAGGTCGGAGTCGCTGTCGGAATCACTGTCTGAGTCGGAATCGCTGTCGGAGTCGCTATCGCTATCCGAGTCGGAATCGCTGTCCGTATCCGCATCCCCCTCGCAGTTCCCAAACAGGCAATTGCCGTTTCCACCGCCGCTGTCATCGGACGACTTACCGTCATCGGCGGCCGCGCAGGCGAGCATCAGAAATGCGAAGATACTGAGGGTTAGACGCATCGTTTCTCCAAATGTTCAGTCGATTTCCATGCAATCGAACCGGGCACCATAGTACGCCGGGTCGTCGCCCCACGTCCAGCATTCTGGTGAGTCCGTAGCCATCAGAACGTAGGTGATGGCGCCCGCGGCCGCGAGGGTGTCGGTGAACAGGGTTCGCCGGTCGGCGTCGTCGTTCGCAAAGTCGTCGAGCGACGCCGTCTCCCAGAAGCCGCCGCCTTTGCGGGCGGCGTGACAGCGGTTGTAGCCGTAGCTCTCCGTTTCTTCGACGCAATCTTCCCCGTACCAGCCATCCTCGGCGGCGCCTGTCTCCGCCATTCCGAAGTAGAAGTCGTCGCTGGTGGCGTTGTCGAGGTCCAATTCCACACCTTCATCGGACCACTTCGTCGTGATGTTCAGGTCGGGCGGCGGTTCCTCATCGCGGTCTGCCGTGTCGAGGGAGTCGTCGGGTGCGCTGTCGCGAGAGTAGCCGCGGTCGGTGTCACGACCGCAGTTTTCCGTGCACTTTGTGTACCACTCGGGCGCGCCGCCCTCCGTCGGCTTGAATTCGGTGCACGCGGCGAGGGTCAGGAGCGTCAAGGCGGCCGTCATGCCGGCGACGATAGCACGCGCCGGCCTACCCGGAGTCCACTTCCAGCGTTTCCTCACACGCGACGCCGACGTCCCATGCCACCCAGTCCGTGGCCTCGCCGGTGAAGCTCCGACAGTCGG
>CAMAWH010000063.1 GCA_945861635.1 Klebsiella pneumoniae
CGGGGACGCGCCTGCGATGGACGAGTCGCGGGTGCCCGGAGCGCCGGGCGGAGACGGCGGGGCCGGGCCGGTGCCGCACAGCTCGAAGGGCGGGCGGCGGAAGGCTCAGCCGGGTTCACAAAGTTACGGAAACGGACTCTCTCCTGGGAGATCTACAAGCCCGCGGACCGCTCACCGCACGGCGTACGCCCGATACCCTGACCGCCGAACGACGACTACGAATCCGTCTTCCCCTTTCTCATAGAACGATGCCAACGCAGGATAATCACGACGAATGGCGCTCCCTTCCAGTACGACGCCACTGGCTCCCTCGCGCTCGGCGGCGGTGTGAATTTCCGCCGCGCGGGCATCTCGCCGCAGTCCGAGCCCTGAAAGCTGGATGGTGGGGATGACCCAGCCATCGCGTTGCTCGTACAGCCACGGCGAGGTCGCGAGCCACGGCCCGGCCGGGAGTTCGGCGGCGACCAGGGCGCGCCCTGCGGCGGCCTTGTCGATCGCGAATGCGGCGGGCGCGTGCGAAACGAACGATGCGATCGTCGCAGCCGCCACGGCGCCACTGCCGACCCGCCATGACGTCAGCCACGCCGCGCCGAGCACGAGCGCGAGCGTTCCGGGCAGGACAAGCCGAGGATTCGAAAATGCCACCCCCAACAGCGCGGCATGCGCCATCGCGAACCCCACCAGTCCAAACGCGACCTTGTCCCGACGGACCACCCCAACCAGCAGTCCGGCAGCCCCGACCCACGTCGCCCAGTCCCGCGCGGAGGTCGCGACGGCACGGGCGAAGCCCACGGGCCACCGCCGCATCGTTTCCATCGAGAGAAGCGCGGCAGGCGAACCATTCGCGATCACGATGTTCTCCTCCTGCCGGGGCAGGGGAGAGATGCCGGCGATTGCGGCCCCGAGGAAATGGGGCGATGTCGTGAGCGCCAACGTGAACAGCGCCCGTCGATCGCGTGCCAGTACCAGCACGATCGGCACGGCTGCTACGGCGGTGTAGCGACACAAACACGCGGCGCCCGCGAGCGCTCCCGCCAGCGCCGGTCGCTGACTCGCCAGGATGATCGCCGCTAATGAGAGCGCCGCGGCCGGCAGGTCTGTGCCCTCCGTCGTACCCCACTGCAGCACCCCGGGTTGCGATAGCACCCATGCGCTTACGATGCCTCCGGCCATCGCGGTCGCGTGTCGCTGCATCGTCACGGCGATTCCACACGCAACGGCGCCTACGCCGGCGAGTACAGACACACCCTTGGCAACGATCAGCACGTCGCCAACGATCATCTTCCCCACCATCAACACCAATGGATACCCGACGGGATAGAGCCCATCCATCGACCGCCGGCCTTCGGTCAGCGCCATGGCGCGTGCGGAGAAGGCGATGACGTCCACGAACACGACGCCGGGGTTTCTTGCTGCAAGAACCGTGAGAATCACGCCGACGGCCAGCAGGACGGCCGCCGTCCCGCGAGCGCTCACGCGCGGATGCCCTGTCGACGAGCGTCGGTCAACGTCAATTCGTCGCCGGCGGCTGCGCAGCGGGATTGTCTGCGCCCTCTTCCAGGTCCGCGCCCACTGCGCCTGCGAGGCCTGGAACGACCAGACGGGCAGACGGAATGACGTCCACCGCCATCGCAACCGGGGCGCGCGCGGCCGGCAGCGAAAGCCCGAAGGGGGGCAGGGGGGCGCCGCCGGCCAGTTCGGGGGGTACCAGAATCTCTTTCGGCGCCGAGCCGCGTGCGTAGCCGAGCCAGTATTTGTCCACCGGCACCACGACGACATCGTCGGGAACCGCGAAGCGTTCGTCCTTCACGTTCGGCAGCGCCTCCATGATGGTAGACCACACCGGTAGTGCAGATTTTCCGCCAGTTTCCTTCTCGCCCAGCGATTGTGTCCCGTCCGTCCCGACCCATACCGCAACCGTGTATCGTGGAGAGTAACCGACGAGCCAGGCGTCCACGAAGTTTGAGGTTGTACCGGTTTTTCCTGCGAAGTCCATTCCGGGGCGGAGGCCCTTCTTGGCCGTTCCATTGAGGAACACGTTTCGCATCATGTCGATGGTGACGTAGGCGGCGGCCGGCGGCATCACGCGCTCTCCGACGCCGCCGGGTAACAGCCGTGCTTCTTCCCCCGGGATCTTCACCCGG
Organism: Klebsiella pneumoniae; assembly: GCA_945861635.1. GTDB lineage: Bacteria > Myxococcota_A > UBA796 > UBA796 > SXON01 > CAMAWH01. The sequence goes on from CAMAWH010000063.1 coordinate 2,145, forward strand.
TCGCCCTCTCGCGCAAGTTCTTCGCCTTTGCGATCAAGCACCCGCGTGACAAACACGGGCTCGATGCGGACGCCTCCGCGAGCGATGGACGAATACGCCGTTGCCAGGTCCATCGGCGAAACCTCGGAGGAGCCCAACGCCACCGTCAAGTCGCCTCGCAACTTCGACCGTACACCGAGCGCATTCGCCAGTTGGACAATATGGTCGACGCCGACATCGAGCCCGAGTCGGACCGCTACCGTGTTGAGGGACAGCGCCATGGCCGTACGGAGTGGAATCTGCCCGTGGTACTTCCCGTCATAGTTCTGCGGCGTCCAAGGCAGGCCATTCGTACCGCGTATGGAGAAGGGTGCGTCGGTGACGATTTGCGTTTGCGTGTAGCCCTTCATGATCGCGGCGGCGTAGACGAAAGGTTTGAACGCGCTCCCCGGCTGACGATGCGCCTGCGTGGCGCGCACGAAGCCTTCGAGGCCGACGTCGAAGCCGCCGGTCAGGGCCACGACGTGCCCCGTGCGATTTTCGATGACGACGGCCGCGGACTCCGCCCACGGACGCAAGCGGCGGTGCACCGGCCCGCTCGTCGCCTCACCGACCTCCTCCGGAATGCAGACATCCAGCACGTCACCGGGGGTGAGCACCTCTCGGAGCGGGCGCGATGGTTTCCCGGGGCCGGCGCGTACTTTGGCGTCCAAATCGGCTGCGGTGAGGATGAAGGTCCATGGCCCGGCGGTGACGGTGCCATCAGCGACCGCGTCGCCGGCTCCGGGAGACGAGCCCGCCAACCCCGTAAAACACTCCCCGCCGTGAGGGGCGCGAAAGGTGCCCGTCTGCGGATCGAGCTGCAGACCGTCTCCCCGCTCGAGGAACGTCGGGCGCGCGTCGGCCGGGACGTTTCGCGTAGGACCGCGCTGTCCCTGTCGCGATTCCAGTGCGGCAAGGCCGTCTTTGACCGCCTGCTCCGTGATCGCTTGCACGCGCGTGTCCAGCGGCGTGTGGACCTGCATGCCCTCCAGAAACGGCGCGTCGTCACCAAAAACTCGCCGGATTTCCCGCCGCGTTTCTGTCAGATACGCAGTGTTTGCGCCGTGATCGCCGCTGGCACGCGGAACCACGACCGGATCGGTGAGATGTTTGGATGCCTCTACGGCATCGATCATGCCTTGCTCAACCATCAACCGGAGGACCGTCTCCCTTCGTTGCGCGGCCATTTCCGGGCGGTGGCGCGGCGAGTACCGGCTGGGCGCTGGCACGAGGCCCGCGAGCTCGGCCGCCTGCCCGGCATCGATCTCCCGCGCGGAGAGTCCGAAATAGTCCTGCGCCGCAGCCTCGACTCCATAGTTCCCGCTGCCGAGCGCGATGTAGTTCACGTACAGCTCCAGAAGCTGCATCTTGTTGAGCTCTTTTTCCAGCCGGTAGGCGAGCACGGCTTCGCGCAACTTGCGCCGGTAGGACTTCTCCTTTCCCACGAGCAGGTTCTTCACGAGTTGCTGCGTGATCGTCGAGCCGCCCTGATGGGTGCCGCCCCCGCGCAAATTCACGACGAGCGCACGCGCAATGCCGATGGGGTCCACGCCCTCGTGCTCGAAGAACCGGCGATCTTCACTGGCGATGAACGCGCGCCAGACGTGCTCGGGCAGCTCCTTGATGGGAACCCAGACGCGCCGCTCCAAGTAGAACTGATCGACGCGTGCGCCGTCGGTTGCGAACACCTGGACGCTGCACGGGATACGGAATTGCGCGTTCTGGTCCAGCGACGCCGGCAGAGTCGAGAGAATCTCCCGGTCAAACCACTGGTACCCGAATCCCGCCCCGACCGCCCCCGCCACGAGCCCCACGCCCGCCATGCGCACCCCCCACCCGAGCACGCGCCGGACCCTCTGGCGCAGTGTCCTTTTGAGGAGCGTCCTCTTCAGGGTAGTCGGCGGTTTGGGGCTCTGCATGGCGGCGTGCGAGGGGGAGAACGTAACGCCCGAATCGCCCGAAGCGGTTTCCAAAGTCGCGCCGCCCCCGCTGACCGAGGTCCACCTGCCGGTCATGGCGGTCACGCCTGCATTTTCGCACGATGCTGAGTTCCGGGGGCTGGTGACGATGGCCATCGAACTCGGTTTGTCGGACCTTCCTGGCGTCATTTCCGTCGTGAGCGTGGACTCGTTGCCGCCGAGTTTTGCCGTACAGCGTCCGGTGGCAAGGAGGCAGGTAGACGCTCGCCTGAGCGCCCGTGGAAGCGAAAATACGCTCACCATGGAACTGGAGCTGTGCGTCGCGGGGGGGGAGTGCCGGACGACGTCTGCGGTGACCACGCGGGAGTCGCCGTGGGATGCGGTGGGGGCGCTCCTGGAGGGGGCGGCGCTGACCCTCGATCTTCCCGTACCGGAGACGTCGGATTGGAAAAAGCCGGGATCGAAAGATGCCTATGCGGAGTTGATGACCGGGCGGGCGTGCGCGATGTACTATGGACTCCTTCCGCCCCCCGAGACGCCGGGGGATAAAAAGTCGGATCCCGTGGTCAAAGCAGTGTATCTCGACCCGAAACAGCCGCTGGCGCAGTGGGTACGGGCGCGATGGGAAATCGGGGCGACGGCGGACGGTGGACTTGCGACGGAATACCTCCAACGTGCGGCCTTGCAACGCCCTTGGTCGCCGGTGCTGGGCGCGGATCTTGCGACGTTGTACGGCGCATCTGGCCGCAAGGCGGAGGCGGTGCTGGCGTGGGAGGATCTGGTCGCGCGTGACGCGACGGACGCGCGGTGGATGGAGGCGTACGCCGCCGCGTTGTTTGCCGTGGGTCGCGCGGCCGACGCGCAAGATGCGTTGGATCGTTTGCCGTCGGAGTACGAATGGGATCCGCGCGTCGCAGCGTTGCGCGTGGCCGTCGTCGAGGCCTTGGGCGGGGAGGATCTCGATCCATTGCTAGAGCGTTGGCAGCGCGTGGATAGTCGCACGGTGGAGCCGGTGCGTCGTCGTATCGACCTGCGCGTTCGAAAGGGAGACTACGCCGATGCGCGCTCGCTGGTTGGGGCGTTACGGCAGCGTTCGCCCGGGCCAGGCGCGGACGCGTTGGACGTGGCACTGCTGGTGGCGTTGGGGCAACCGGGCGCCGCGGCCGAACTGGCGCCGAGTGACGTCGGGGCACGGTTACGTGCGCGGGCGCTGCGCGAACACGACCCCGGTGCTGCCCCCGAGGACCTCCCGGCCGATGACGTGGATGCGCGGTTGCACGCGGCGGCGGCGGCGCTATGGTCGGGAGATGCGGATCTTGCCCAGCGCATCGTAAGTGACTTGGTGACGGCCGATGCTTTTGTGCTGGAAGCGCAGGCGTTGGAGGCGATGGGTCATGGGGAGGACGCGTCGGCCGCGTGGTCGTCTGCGTGGGACCTTGACCCGGGGTTGGCGGGCGGCCCGGTCGAGGTCGATCGCGTCGCAAGCACATTCCGGTTTGTGGAGCAGGGAGACATCGTGCCTGTCGAGGGCGTGGTGGTCGGGGCGAAGGGTCCGGAGTTGTAGGGAGGAGGATGTCGGGGCCGCGCTCCCGCGTTGACGCCGCCCGCCTCGCAAGCATAAGGTGCAACCCACCATGTTCTTCCTCTCCCTTCTCGCCTGCGATCTCGCTTCAAACGACCCGGCCACAAAGGACACCGTCGCGGAGGATACAGGCTGCGCCAGTCCGGCGCTTTGGTATGTCGATGCCGATGGAGATGGTCTGGGCACGGCAGCCTACTCCACGAGCGCCTGCGATCTGCCCGATGGATACGCCGCCAACGCGGAGGATTGTGATGATGCGGATGCCGACGTATCGTCGGGTTCGAGCTGGTACGCGGATGGGGATGGGGATGCCTACGGGGCAGGTGACCCGACGATCGCGTGTGCGGCGCCGGACGGTTTTGTCGCGGATGGATCAGACTGTGAGGATGGAGATGCGGCGGTGCATCCCGACGCGGACGAGCACTGTGACACCCTGGATGAGGATTGTGATGACGTGGCGGACAACGATGCCGTCGATGGAATCGCGGTGTACGCGGACGTGGATCTCGATGGCTTCGGCGACCCGAACGCGCCGGAAACGGCATGTGCGGTGGTGGATGGCTTCGTCGTGAATAACGCCGATTGTGACGATAGCTCGGCCGCCATCGCGCCCGGCGCGGCCGAATATTGTGACGGCGTAGACGAGAACTGTGACTCGCTCATTGACAATGACGCCGTCGATCCGCTGACCTGGTATGGAGACTCCGACGCAGATGGCTATGGAGATCCCACGGAAACGGTGGATCAGTGCGATCAGCCGACCGATTTCGTTGCCGACAACACCGATTGTAACGATCACCAGCCCACCGTGAGTCCCGGCGCGAGTGAGCTGTGTGGGGGGGGGGACGAGAACTGTGATGGCGCGATTGACGAGGACGGCGCCAGTGACGCTCCGCTCTGGTACGTCGATGTCGATGGAGACGATTTCGGGACGGGCACGGCAACGGCAAGCTGCATGAAGCCGTCCGACAAGGTCAGCCGGGATGGCGATTGTGATGATGCGGACCGGACGATCAATCCCGACGCCATTGAAGTCTGCGGCGGCGTGGACGAGAACTGTGACGGCACGGTCGATGAGGCCACGGCGCTTGGCACCACCGCCTGGTACGTGGACGCCGACCTTGATGGGTACGGTGGCGGCGCAGCGTCGATGGCGTGTGACGCGCCGGCAGGAAGCGCCGCAACCGCTGACGATTGTGATGATGGGGACGATGCGATTTCTCCCGGGGCAACCGAGGCGTGTGACGACGGCATCGACAACGACTGCGACGGTGAAATCAACGAGGAATGCTGGACCTCGGGTGCGCTGACGGTCGCCGACGCCGATGCAACGCTGACGGGCATCGACGCGTCCGACGCTGCGGGTCTGGTCGTCGCCGGGGGTTTCGACGTGACAGGAGATGGATTGGACGACCTGGTCGTCGGGGCCTCTGAGTCCGATGAACGCGGCGCCATCTACGTGGTGACCGGCCCGGTTGCCGACAGCAGCCTTTCGGCAGCGCGGAGAATCGCGGGAAACGCGGCTACGGAGCGCGCGGACTATCGGTTCTCCATCGCAGGGGATACCGATGGCGACGGCGTGAACGACCTCCTCACACGGGACTACGGGGTGGGGCGCGCGCGTTTGCTGCTCGGTCCGATCGATGGCTCCGTTTCACTCGCTTCCGCGGACGCCACGTGGGTGGGAACCGCGTCGGCTTGGGGCGACGCAACGCTTGGGGATGTGAACGACGACGGTCAGGACGATGCGATTATCTCCTGGGCGCCCCGGACGTGCATCGACTACGGACCCCTGTCCGGGTCGTGTGATGCCACGGTCAACACGCCGGGATCGGACGCCATCGGGTTCACGGTGCGCGCGGACGACGACATCGATGGTGACGGCGTTGTGGACCTCATCCTCGGGGATTACTACGGCACCAGCATGTACGTGTTCACCGCCGCAGTGGTGGGTACGGTGGCCGCTTCCACCGCCGACGTGGTGCTCACGGCTGGCGACAGCCCCGGAATTGGCATGGGGACGGGAGATTTCGATAACGACGGCACGGCAGACCTTGCTGTGAGTTCGTCCTTTGACTCGGACGGTGGCGCCAGTGCCGGCGCGGTCTATGTCGTCGCAGGCGGGGCATCACTTGTGTCGGGTCCGTTGGCGTCCGTGAGCGCGGCCAAGTTCACGGGGACGTCGGCGGGCCAGCAAGTCGGCTCGTCCGTTGCTGTGGGTGACCTCGATTCCGATGGCAACGCGGACCTGTTTGTCGGGGCCTACGGGGATGGGGATTGGCTGTTGTTTGGGCCGCTCCCTGCCGGTACAAGCTCGCTCTCCGTCGCGGACAACACGTTTACGGGGTTCACCGGCTACGCTTCGTACAGCATCGCGTTCGCTGGCGATCTGCTGGGAACCGGGCAGGAAACCCTCGTTCTCGGCAGCTATGACGCGGACGAGGCGGATGCCGACGCGGGCAGCGTCTACGTGTTCGGCGGCGGTGGGCGGTGATCGTCCTCGCTCTTCTGTACGGCTGCGACCTCACCGCGAACGATCCTTCCACCAAAGACACGGACACCGCGGACACCGGCTGCGCCAGTCCGTCGGTGTGGTACGCGGACGCCGACGCGGACGGTCTCGGTACGACCGCCTATACGACGCGCGCTTGCGACCTGCCCGAGGGGTATGTCGCGAACGCCTACGACTGCGATGACGCCGATCCCGTCGTGACGACCGGCGCGAACTGGTATCGCGACGCGGATGCCGACGGATTTGGCGCAGGAGAGGCAAAGATTGCGTGTTTGGGGCCGGACGGATTTGTCGCCGACGCCACGGACTGTGAGGACGGGAACGCCGCCGTCCATCCGGGCGCGGAGGAGCACTGCGACACCGTGGACGAGGACTGTGATGGCATCGCGGACGACGCTGCCATCGATGCGATTGCGCTCTACGCCGATGCCGACCTCGACGGTTTTGGCGACCCGAATGCGCCGGATTCGGCGTGTGCGGCTACCGAAGGCCTGGTCGCGAACGACAGCGATTGTGACGACACTGCCCCCGCCATCGCGCCGGGCGCGGAGGAACACTGTGACGGCGTCGACGAAGACTGCGACACCATCGTCGACAACGATCCGGTGGACCCTCTTACTTGGTATTTGGACTCCGACAATGACACCTACGGAGACCCTTTGGTTGCCGCTGCGCGGTGTGACCAACCCACCCAATACGTCGCGGACAACACGGATTGTGATGATCGAACGGCGGTCATCAGTCCGAGCGCAAGTGAGGTTTGCGGCGGCGGAGATGAGAATTGCGATGGTGCCATCGATGAAGATGGCGCGGCCGGTGCACCGTCCTGGTATGTGGATGCGGACGCCGACGGATTTGGGTCGGGCGCGGTCACTGCGAGTTGTTTGAAGCCCTCGGACTCGGTGTACCGAGATGGGGATTGCGATGATGCGGACGCCGCGGTGAACCCCGATGCCGACGAGGCGTGCGGTGGCGGGGATGAGGACTGCGATGGCACAGTCGACGAGGACAGCGCAGCGGACGCCGTTGACTGGTACGCGGACGTCGATGCCGACGGGTTCGGCGATCCGGCCGCTTCGGTTCGGGCCTGTACCGCCCCTGCGGACTACCTCGCGGACGACGCAGACTGTAACGACACCGACGGGGCGGTATCCCCCGCCGCCGAGGAGGCTTGCGCCGATGCGCTGGACAACGATTGTGACGGCGAGGTAGATGAGGGCTGTGTGTACGCCACCTGCCTCGACGCGCTGACGGAGGGAAACACCACCGATGCGCTCTACGCCATCGATCCAGACGGCGCCGGGGCCGGCGCAGCATTCGACGCTTGGTGTGACATGACCACGGATGGCGGTGGGTGGACGTTGGTTCTCGACCGAACACATGTGGATGCGTGTTGTGTTTGGCCCTGCGCGAGTGAACCTGGCGTCGTCACGGCGCTGTCCACGGGAACGATTGAGCGCACGACGGAGAACACCGGCATGGACGCGACGCGGTTCGCCGCGCTCCTGGCCGTGTCCACCGATGCGCTCGCCGTAGGCGCGGAAACGCGCATCGACTGCCAGGACACCCCCTACGCGTACACCACGACGCTGGCGGCATTGCAGGGTGCGAACTGCCATCCCCTCGGCACGGACCTCTCGGAGTTGCCGCTGGCGTGGGATGAACCGGACTGCAACTTCGTCGGTACGGACTACTCGTTGTGGTTCGGTTCCTCCTCACTCACGTGGATGACGCAGGTGCGAAACGAGGGCCTGGCATGGGGGACAACGGCAATGCTCATGCAACCGGGCACGTCAGAGATGTACGTTCGATAGACGACGCGGCGGCCTATTGTAGCGGAAATGCGCGCAATTCCACGGCTAACGCCGTCAGTTCCGCCCCGCGTGGATGCCCCGAGCGCCATACCAGCCGGAACGTGTCCGACGCCGGCGGGGCGTCGGGCATGACCTCGATCAGCGCGCCCGTTTCGATATCCCCGCGCACAAAGTAGCGGGGAAGCACTGCGACGCCCTTCCCGGCCAGCACGCGGGCGCGCACGGCACCGATGCCTCCGAGGTATTCGCGGCGCGCGAAGGGCCAGACGTTGCCGCCGACGCGATCAAGGAGGTAGCGGAATAGCGGGAGCGACGCCCCGGCGTCGAGCAGCGTGTGCGCCTGCGCGTCGGCGGGGCCATGAAACGGCACGGTGGCCAAAAGGGTGGGGGCCGCTACGAACGCGTACTCCTCCCGGTGGAGCGGCTCCGCGACGAACTCACTGCCTTCGAGGCGCAGACTGGCCACCATCGCGTCGATCCTGCCGAGGCGCACGCTCTCCAACAGTGCGGGACCATCTCCAACGGCAAGGTGAATCGTGCGCTCGGGGAGGGAAGCCGCGAGCACGTCCAACGCGGGAACGAGCCAGGAAAGCCCTAGTTCGTAGCGAGTGCCGACGGTCAGTTCCCACGCATCCGCCTCCCGACGCGCGGTGCGAACGATGGCGTCGGCGGCGGCGAGACACTCTCGCGCTTGCGACAGGAGACGCGACCCCGCGGACGTCAGTCGCACCGTTCGGGTTGTGCGCTCAAACAGTTTGACGCCGAGTGCATCTTCGAGGCGCCGGATCGTGTCGCTGAACGCCCCCGGGGAGAGGTGCGCGCGCGCTGCCGCTGCCCTGAAGTTCAGGGTCGTCGCGGCGAGTTCGAAACAACGGAGGCTGTCCAGGTCCATGATGATTATCCGGTCATCCCGAATGGTATATCTCCGATCCTCCGCAATTACCCGACACCGGGGGGAGGCCGCTCGGTCGCGCGTACCGGATCGCCAACCCGGGCGCCAGTCCGGTCCGGCGTTGACAGCGGGTCAGGCTGGGGGTAGCGTCCCCCATGCTCGTCCTGTTGATCGCGTGCACAGAGACGGCGGGTACTGGAGGTCTGGAAGCACCCGTCATCCCCAGCGCATGGACGTATGACGCGCCGGATCGAGAGCTTAAACCAGCGTTAGAACTTGCTGAAATCAGTGAGGCTTTGGCCGAGGCCGTTGCGATGCTGCTCTGGATCGATCCTCGAAAGCCTTACGACGCGTACGTCGATGCTCGGACCCGGTTCGATGCCACTTGCCCGGAGCGTTCGGAACATAATCGACAGGATCTCGACCTCGGCGACTGCGCCGATGCAGATGGTACGGCCTTTTTCGGCTACGAGGTGAGTGTAGACATGCACAACGCACCCGTCGACTACGAGGGTATCTCCGCTTGGCACCACAACTTTCGTTTCATGTCGGGAAACAGCCACGTCACCGATGCCAACGGCTTTGAGTTGGAGGCCGCCGGCTCCGCGCTCTTCCGAGATTATGAAAACGACGATGGAAGTAGGGCGAGCCGGTCGATGATCTGGGGGGACTACTCTCGCGTCGGTGATCCGCAGGACGACTGGCTTGATGACGCTCTGGGTGTGGAGGTGTACATCGATTCCCTGCGTACGGAAGCGGCCAAATCCATGGCGATAGAGGGGGGCGTGACGCGGGCTTCTGGAATCGCACGTGCATTCACGTTCGACGGGTTGGTGATCGACGAGAGTGTGTGTGCGCTGGAGCCCGCAGGAAGCATCTCGGTCTGGGGGCAGGACAGTCGATGGATCGGTACGTTCTTCGATGATCTGTGCGATGGGTGCGGCGCTGCGTTTCGCGGCGGGGATGCGCTGGGTGAGGTGTGTGCGGACTTCACGCCCCTGCTGGGTTGGTCCAATACGCCGTGGGATTGATCTTCCTGCTTTCGGCGTGTCAGCCTCCACCGCCAGCGGAGACAGATCTGCGCTTCTATAACCGCGCCAGCCTCGATCTACGCGGTGTGCGGCCCACGGTGGCGGAGGAGGAGGCGCTCATCGCCAACCCCGAAACGCTCGATGATCGCGTCGCTGCTTTCGTCCGGGACACGCGCTTTGGGTCGCAGGTGCAAAGACGATTCGCGCCAATCTGGCAGACACGATCGGATGTGAGTGACGTCAGTCAGTCAGACCTGGCGATGGAAAACGAGTCGGCGTTTATTGCCTCGGTGGGCGAGGAGCCCTTGCGCATCGCCGGATACATCGCGGAGCACGACCTCCCGTGGACCGACATCGTGACGGCGGACTGGACCGTCGTGAATGACATCGTCGCAACTCGGTTTCCGGTCGAATACCCAAATGGCGAAACAGGTTGGAAAAAGGTCCAGTATACGGATGGTCGGCCCCAAGCGGGCGTCCTGTCGTCGAATGGATTGTGGTGGCGCTATTCGACGACGATCTCGAATGCGAACCGCGGACGCGTGAACGCTATCAGTCGGATCCTGCTGTGCAAGGACTATCAGCTCCAGCCCGTCGCATTCGACCCCACTTTGGACCTTACGGATGAGGCGCTGGTCAGGGACGCCCTGATCAACAATCCGGCCTGTGTCGCCTGCCACAGCACGATCGACCCCATCGGCGCGTACTTGTGGGGATTCTACTCCGAGTTCAGTGACGACGCGACAGACTGGGCGTGGTACCATCCGGATCGCGAACAACACCGCAACGACTTGGGTATCCCGCCAGCATACTACGGCGCCCCGGGGGAAACGATTGAGGATCTGGGCCAACAGATAGCCGCGGACCCCCGCATCGTTTCGTGCGTCACACAGCGGGTGTACGAGACGCTTTTGCAACGCGGGATCACGCTTGACGACACCGAGGCGCTCACCCGACACCGGGAGGCGCTGCTGGCGGGCGGGCTGACCCTACGAGCGCTGACCGCGTCCGTCATTTCCGACCCGTCCTACCGGGCCCTGGATAGTGACGACGCCCCATGGAAATTGATGGACGCTGACCTGTACGCGAGCGCCGTCGAAGACCTGACCGGCTACCGTTACGCGGAGGGCGGTCACGACGCAATGGGCGAGGATTGGCTTGGTCTGCGCTCCATCGCGGGCGGCGGCAGGACGAGCGCCACAACCGCAATCTCGCCCTCCCCGACGATGTTGGAGGTGCAGGAGCGAATCGCGCAGGGGGCCGCAACTTTCGTGGTTTCCCACGATGTGAGTGACCCCACGCACGCCAGACTGCTCACCCACGCGGCGCTGTCCGGCACCGCCGCGACGGAGTTGGGTATGCTGCGCGAACAAGCGCGCCTGCTGATCCTCCGAATCCTGGGGAAATCTGTCGTCGCCGATGGGGCGGACGCGGCCAGTGTCGTGGAACTGTGGTCCGTCGTCTATGCAGAGGATCACGATCCAAAAGCAGCCTGGGCGGCCGTCATCAGCGCGCTGCTCCGTGACCCTGACTTCGTGGTGTACTGATGTTGGCGCGCAGAGATTTGATGCGATTGGGTGGAGGCGCTGCGATGCTCGGAGGCGGTGCGGCGGCCGGCATGTGGCCTCGCCACGCGTTCGCGGAGTCCACGCTCCCCGGTGAGGACCTGAAGTTCCTGTTCGTGATGATGTACGGCGGGTGGGATCCAACCCGCGTTTTCGCTCCCGAGTTCGGCAATCCGCTTGTGCACATGGAGTCCGACGCCGTGCCTGCCACCATCGGCGGCCTCGACATCGTGGATCACGCCGCGCGACCCTCGGTGCGGACGTTTTTGGAGCGCCACCATGCACGGTCCGTCATCCTCAACGGTCTGTCGCTTCCGTCCGTTGGCCATGTCGAGTGCCTGCGCTTTGCGATGACAGGAGACACGACGGGGACATCTCCGGACTGGGCGGCGTTGCTGGCGTCGGGGCAGCGCGATCGCTACGGCCTGCCGCACGTGATCGTGTCCGGACCGGAGTTTCCCGGATCGCATGGCGCTCTGGTCGCGCGCGTTGGTACGAACGGGCAGACCGTGAAACTGCTGTCCGGCGAAATCCTCTCGACGAGCGATCTGGCGACCGCGTTGCCAACGCCGCGCGCGCAGGCCAGCGTCGATGCGTGGCTGGCCAAGCGGGCGGCGGGCCTGGGTCGAGCCGCACGGTCATCGGCGCGAAAGAAACTTATTACAAGCTGGGAAGATGTGCTCGCTCGCTCCAGCGCGCTTGAGCAACTGGCGACGTCGGTGGCGTGGAACTGCGGGTCTACGTTCGCTTCGCAGATCCCGCTTGCGTTGGACCTTTTTCGCCTCGATGTTGCACGGTGCGTCACGCTGACGCCGTTCATCTTCGGCCAAATTGACAGCCACGCCGACAATGACATCCGCCAAAGCCGAAACTACGAAGAGCTGTTCGCGGGCTTGATCGATCTGCTCGACCAGCTGGAAACGACGCCGGGCGTGAAAGCTCCGACGCTGGCCGAAGAAGTCGTCGTCGTCTGCATGTCGGAGATGGGGCGCACCCCACAGCTCAATGGTGGCCTCGGCAAGGACCACTGGGGCACGACGTCCGCGTTTTTGTGCGGCCCCAACCTCTCGGGTGATCGCACGGTGGGTGGGTTTGGAGAGTATTTCGGCGGCGAGCCGGTCGACTTCGCGAGCGGAGAGGTGTCGGAAGCGGGACGCCGTCCCGCAGGCGGAGACTTCGGCGCAACCTTGCTGGCGCTCGGAGGCATGGACTCGGCCGATGCGCTCCCAAGCCACGCTCCCATCGAGGCAATGCTGGACGGCTGAGTTTGCGGCCTACTTTCCGGCTGCCTTCGGCGCATCCCCCGGGTTGCCGCCCGGCTTGTCTCCCACCACGGGCGGACCCGTGGGCGAGGCCTCCGCCCCCCCGTTCAAGTCCTTGTCCGCAGGCGGCTTCCGTGCGTCGCGCGCCGGGTTGTCGACGATGTCAAGCGTGATCCCGCGCACGGATTCCGCGGCGACCTTCACCGGCCCGTCCGTCACGGCGCCTGGCTCCGTGGGCTCCGGGCCGTTGTCGTTGGCGTCAATGTAGGCGGCAATCGTGACATCGCCGGTGTTCCTGGGAACCTCGATCTCCCATGGACCGGGTTTTGGCAGCGAGATCGTATGGAGCAACTCTGGAAAGGGCGCGCCTTCGGGCTGCCGCAGGAAGTCGAGTCGGAGGACGCCGGTTTGCGTTCCGTTGTAGGTGGTTGTTCCGGAGATCTTCACCGTTTTCCCAGGTTCAAGAACGAATCCCGCCGGGATCGGGCGTGCCCCCACCGGGTTGCCCTGCGGGGGCGCAGCTCCGTCGGTCGGCGCCTGCGCCCCGTCTCCCGCCGGAGGTGGTGCGGCGTTGGCGACGGGAGGCGTTCCGGGCGTTCCGGGCGGTGGTTCGGGCGGTAGGTCCGTAACGGCGGCATCTCCGCCGCACCCGACGAGCGAGAGGAGAAGGGGCAGAGAGATGGACAGCATCGAGGCTCCGTGGAAAACGTGAGGGAAGATACCGCGCGGAGGGTTCTCTCGCCGGTGCCGGATCGTGCGCTATGTTCACTCCTGATGCGCGCGCTCATCGTCAACCCCACCATCGACCGTGACCTTGAACTCTACCACCTCGGTACCGCCGGCATCGCCACCTACCTGAACGCGGTCGGCCGCCACACCGCGGAAGTCGTCGATTTCACTTTCTTCTGGGACCGGTGGGAGGATTACCTGGTTGAACGGTTGGCGCGCTTCCGACCGGATGTGCTCGGCATTTCCACGGTCACGCCGCGCATGCCGAGCATCCTCCGCATCGCGCGTGCGGCCAAACGCTGGAACCCGCGGCTCCCCATCATCCTGGGCGGGCACCACGCCTCGCTCGACACCGAGGGTACGGTTCGTCAGGATTGCGTAGACTACGCCGTGATCGGAGAGGGAGAGCAGACGTTTCACGCGCTCCTCGACGCGCTGGAGGACGGTCGGCCCATCCACGATCTGCCCGGGCTCGGCTTCCTCGACGGTGATCGCTACGTTGAGACGCCCCTGGGCCAGCTCCCGGCCGGCGCCACGCTCGACGCCTTCCCGCCGATGGATTGGCGCTTGTGGGAGCAGCACGCGCGCATGATCTACCACTCGGGCTACGTGCCGATGATCGGCGTTCGCGGCTGTCCGTACAAATGCAGCTTCTGTTCCAGCCCGGTGCTGGCGGAGCGCCTGAAGGATGCCGGAAACTTCGTCAGGAAGCGTTCGGCAACGATGGTGGCGGAAGAGGGCGCGATCCAATGGGAGCGCCACGCCCGCCACGGCCTGCGATACCTAAGCTTCTACGACCAGAACTTCCTTATGCACAAGAGTTGGTTGGAGGAATTCACCGGTGCCTACCGCGCGCTCGGCATGCACACAAAGCTGCCGTTTTCGGCGTACTCCCGCGTCGATCACCTGACGGAAGAGAAGCTGGATCTGGCGCGGGCGGCCGGTTGTGTGCAGTTACGACTTGGCATCGAAGCTGGCGATCCGCACGTCCGGAACAAACTCCTCAACAAGGAGTTGGACGAGGACACCCTGCGCGAGAAGTTGGCGCTCATCAAGAGGTCGGGCATCAAAACGCTAGGGTATTTCCTGATTGGTACCCCGGGGGAAACGGCCGCACAGGCCGACACGACCTACCGCATGGCGCGAGAAAGTGGGCTGGATCGCGCCGCCTTCTTCTACTTCACGCCGCTCTGGAACCTTCAGATCATGGACAAGGCCGGCATCAAGGTCAACTACCTGGAGCGGACAAAATCGGCGACTTTCTATCAGGGCGGAGACCTCACGGAACAGGCCAGCGGACTCGGAAAAGCAAAGCTGAAGGCGCTGTTCTTTCGCGCGAACGGGTACTTTCTCGTACGTCAGGTCAAGCGCCAGTTCCAGGCGAACGGTGCCCGCTTCGTCAGCGGTTTTCCCCGGTACTGGCGGGAGGCCAAGCGTGACGGCCTCGACGCCAAACTCGCGGTGAGCCAATACGTCTACTATCACGGGGATGCGTACCGACTCTGATGGCGCGCCCCCTCCTCGACCGCTACCTTGAGCCGGCCCGAGTCCTGCCGCTGACGCCGTCGATGGCGCGTCGTGTGGGCGGTTCCATCCTCGATAGCTGGCGCGCAGGGGAAACCGCGCGCACCCTTCCTTCGGCGGTCGGAATCGATATCTCCGACGCGTGCAACATCGCCTGTACGGTGTGTTCTCGGGAGATCGCGTGGGATAAACGGCGGCACCCGTTTCTTTCGCTGGAAAGCTTTCGTCACCTGTACGATCAGATTCGTCCGGCGTATCTCTCCCTCAGTGGCTACGGCGAAACCACACTCAACAAGTACCTGCCGGAGATGGTCGCGCATGCTGCAGCGCAGGGCAGCAGGGTTGGGCTGATCACCAACGGCACGCTGCTTGATACGACGCGTGCACAGGCCCTGCTGGAGGCGGGCCTTGCCAAGCTGAAAGTCTCGATCGATGCGGCGGATCCAGAGGTCTACGCGCTCCATCGCGCGGGGGCGGATCTGGAGGTCGTCCTGGGAAATGTCGAGCGCATGATGGGGATGCGGGATGCGCAACGGCGTCCCGGTCCGTTGGTCGAGCTTCAATTGGTCATCTTCCGGGAAAATGTCGATCAGGTGCGGAAGCTCATCGACCTGTGCCACGCCCGCCTTCCGGGTGTCCAGCCCAACTTCCTGGTCATGTTCACCTACGGTGAGCAGGCTGGCTTCACCGAGAAGGCGCTCCCGATGAAGGATCCAGCCGTGCTCGCGGAGCTGGACGCCGCCCGGGCCCTTGCGACGAAGTACGGGTTCCGCCGCACGCTGGGGAGCTTGGACAGCGCCGTGATTCAGCTCACGCGGGACCTGTCGAGCGCGCCGTGCTTTGTGCCGTGGTACTCGTGCCTCATCTCCACCGATGGTGACGTCTACGCCTGCTGCCACCACACGATTCGGGGCATCAAGCTGGGAAACGCGCTTGAACTTCCGTTTGCCGACATCTGGAATGGGGCGTCCATGCAGGCGTTTCGCCGGAGCCTCAAGGAGAACCGGTGTGCCGACAACGTCTGCGCCACGTGCCGGTATGAGGATGGGCCAATGGCGAGAGCGTTCGGCGTGGTGGACAAAGTGTTGCGGCGGTAGAACTCATTGCCTCACACCCCCGCGCACGCCCATCCACCAGGCGACCGCTGGGAAGATCAACAACGGCGCCACGGCAATCAACTCATTCGCGCGGGCCGACACATACACCAGCCAAATCACCGGGGCCGGAAGTACGGCACCCACCCAAAATCGCCGCGATTTCCCCCCGGCAAACCACGCCAACAGGGTGAGGACCAGCGTCCTCGCAACGTCGGATCCACGACTCGCCCGCGCCGGCGCCCGCCCCGCCAGCAGGGTTTCGACCATCCGTGCGTGGACCTGAACACCAAAGCGGGATCCTTCCGGAAGGTCAAAGGTGTCATTTCCCGAGGTTGCGCTGCCGACGAGGGCAGCGCGGCCCCGTACATCAACCTCCGCCCACGGACGGGCATCCAGCGCACCCAACGCGCCCGGCGTCTTCCCTTCCCGATGGTACGCGATGACCGGCGCGTCGGCGGCCGGCGCGAGCCACGCGCGACCCAGCCGGGTTGCATTCGTCACCGCCCCCACCTGGAGGGTGTCGCCGTCGAGGCTTGGCCCGGGCTGGCGGGGGAACATCGCTTGCGCCGTAAGGACCGGGAGTGCCCAGCACGTCCCGATGCCATCGCCATGACGAACCACGAATCGCCACGGCAGATGTCCGACCGTTTCGAGGTCCACGCACCCGGGCGTCGTCGCGTTGGCCAGCGATTCCGTGCCGGCCGGAACCAACCCCCGATCCCAATGGGCGGCCAGAAAAACCGGAACGCCCGCTGCGGCGGCGTTCCGCGCTGCGCTCGCAAATGCATCGTCCCCTTCTGCTGGTGAAGAAAACGCCATGTCGAAGACGATCGTCGTCACACCAGCGGCAACCAGATCGGTGATCAGTCGGCCATGCTCGGCGCGTAGCGACGTGAGGTCGCGATTGGCCGGTACGTCGACCGCCACGACGACGGTGTGCGTCGCGGGAACCGGCGGCAACACGCGCCGTAGGAGCGCGGTGTGGAGCGGGACATCCGCGGCATCGGTGACGCCGAGGCCGGGAACGGCCACCGCGACCAGCGCGAGTATGCCGCCGGGCAACATCCTTGCGATCGTCCCGAAGCGCCTCAGGGATCGCACATTTGCCCTTGCGGGCGGTGACCGCGGCTGGGGCGCCTGAGCGAGCGCGTTCGTGGGCCCCGGGACGGCCGTCACGGTCACTGTGCTGCTCGGCGGCAACGCTGCGGCGACGACCGGCGCCGTTGCTTCTGGGCGCAGGTCGGACTTCCAGTCGATGGTGTCGCTGACCGACGCAAACGAAACCAACTCGCGAGGCCGCTTGGTGGCCGGTTCGGCCCGGGCATCCAGCACCGCCAGGAGCGTGGTGGTATCGGGAATCCGCGCGTCTCGGTCCGGTTCGAGGCACCCGTCAATCGCCTTGCGGACGGGCTCGGGCACGTCCTTGCGCAGACGTTCCGGAGGGATCCATCGACCCATGAGGACGGCGCCCATGCACGTCGAAACATCGGGTTGGGGAAACGCTCGAACGCCGGTGTACAGGTCGTAGAGTATGCAACCCAGTGCGAAGATGTCGGTGCGCGCGTCCACATGGGTGGAGTCGGTGAATTGCTCCGGAGACATGTACGGCGGTGTGCCCATGATCTGGCCGGTGCGCGTGTTGCCGTTCGCCGCACCGAGTAATTTGGCGAGTCCGAAGTCCGTGACGCGCGCCACACCATCGGGTCCGATCAGGACGTTCGCCGGCTTCAGATCGCGGTGAGTCAGCCCCTCGCGGTGGGCCGCCGCGACGCCCGCGATAATGTCGCGAAATACGCGGTCGGCGTCGGCATGCGGAACCGGAAGTTGCGCGGTGATCCACTGCTGGAGAGAGGGGCCATCGACGAGATCCATGATGAGTCCGGCCCGCCCGTGAACGGTGATCACGTCGGTCACGGCCACCACGTTCACCATGCGCAACCGCGCTTGAATGCGGCCTTCCTGGACGAGACGCTCCCCCAGACCCTGATCGGCGACCCGAAGCAGTTTCAGGGCATGCGCAGTGCCGAGCGTCGCGTGTCGGACCCGGTAGACGTCGGCGTGCCCGCCCGAACCGAGGAGGGCCTCGATCAGGTAGCGATCAACCGGCTCGCCGGGGGTGAACATGGCGGAACCTACCACGCGGATACGCCGGAAGTGGGCTTGCGGAACAGCGGGGTCGCGGGGTACCGTGGACGCAGATGTGGCTGGTCGCACCGTTCGTCGTCAGCGCGGCTGCATTTGCGGCGGACGCTCGCGTGGTCGGAATCTGGGAGCCGGACGCGGTCGGAAACTGGAATCCAGCGGACATGACGGGTGAGGCCTGGGTGATTCGCCCCGACGGCAGTCGTGCGTTCCTGAACAACGGCACGCTCGTTCCGCGCTCCGATCGCGTCGTGACGCAAGAAGCGCGCGTCGCCCTCCAACTGTCGGACAATGACACGATAACGATCTACCCGGGGTCGTCCGTAGTACAGGAGGAATGGGGGGTGTTGCAGGAGTTGGGCGCCGTGTTGTACGAGGTGGAGGGGGCGTTTCGGGTGCGGTATGCGCGCACGGAAGCAGTGGTGGAGGGCACCCGATTCCTCGTGCGTGGCGCGGGCGCGGAACCGGAGGCTGTCGTGGTCTACCGCGGGCGCGTGCGGGTGCGCAACCCGCAGGGTGAGGTCGTCGTGACGGCCGGGCAGATGGCGAGCCTCACGCCGGGTCTGGGGCCCGCTTTGGCCGTTTCGCCCGTGGCGCCGTTGTTGCCGGGGGCGCCGACGCCGAAACCGGAGCGCGGCTTGACGCCGTGGGTGGTTGGTATCGGCGTCGGTGGGGGGCTGGGCTTTCAGGGGGCTGAAACCGGGTGGCGGGGGCAGATCCGCACGGACATCCTGATGAAGCGCGCTATCGTCGGCCGTTTGCGCGCCGTGGGCAGCGTCGGCTGGGTGAATTCAGAGGAATCCTCCCAGTTTCCGATCAATCTCGGCGTCGAGGCTGCGTTTGGCGCCTTTTCGGTCGGCGGCTCGGGTGCGCTGCTCGTTGGTTACGGACTGGACTGTGACACGGGGCAGGCCTACCCCGCGATCCGTGGCGGAGGTGCGGCGCACGTCGGTGCCGAGGTGTGGTCCGGTTCCGTCGGCGGACAGGCGCGCGTGTTGGGCGGTTGGGCGGACGGCCCAACCGTGAACGGAACCCTGGGCGCCGCCGTGAGGTTCTGATGCTGCTGCTCCTCGCCGGTTGCTCGCTGCTGGAGCTCAAACCGATGATCGCGCCGTGTGCCGAGCCGGGTGACCCGTCCACCGTCGCGGAATCGCCGGAGGCTTCCGAGTCCGAGTCCGACACCGCTGTCGACACCGACACCGGGTCCACCTGCCCCGAACCTTCCGGAGAGGCGGTGGAGCACACGGCAAACGTGACAAATGACGAGGTCTGGGAGGGCGGAATCGAGCACGTCCTGCCGTTTGACCTGCAAGTGTCCGCCGGGGCGACCCTGACGATCGAGGCGTGCGCCATCGTCTCGCTTGCGCCGCGGGTCACGTTGTCGATTCGAGGCGAGTCAACCGAGGGGCAAGAGGCCCGCTTGGTCGTGAAGGGCGATGTGGATCAGATCGTCACCGTTCGACAGCACGTGGAGGGCAGCCCTTGGGGCGCGATTCGCGGCTTTGGGGCGCACTCTCTCCTCACGTTTTCCTACGCCGACATCTCGGGTGGTGGCGCCGATGGGGTTGTGCCCGCAACCATCTGGGCGGCAGGCGACAATGACTCGCAGAACCCCGATCCTGTCCTTCGGGTCAATCACGTGACGATTACAAAATCGGGCGGCCACGGCGTGCTGCTCGATGCCGCGGGCTCGTTCATGGAGGGCTCTCGCGACCTGACCGTTACCGCGTCGGGCAGTGCGACTTTTCCGCAACCTGTCGCGATGTTCATCCGGCCCTTGGAGTCGCTCCCCTTCGGCAACTATCTTGGAAACCGTACGGACGAGATTCTCGTTCACCAGTCACTCGACGTGACGGAGAGTCAAACTTTTCCGAATCGTGGCGTCCCCATTCGATTTTTTGGGGGACGCGTGCTGGTCACGGACCCCACGGACCCGTTCGACGAGATCACTCTCACCGTCGAGCCGGGTCTCGAATTGCGCTTCGACGGCGCCCTCATCCTTGGCGGTGGGCGGGGCGCTGGGAATGCTGCGTTGATCGCCCTCGGTACGGACGTCGCCCCGATCATTTTCACGTCCTCGGCGGAAGCGGACGAACGCCAGCCGGGAGACTGGCCGGGAATATGGCTCCGTACCGCGGTAGGCTCGCAGCTGGATCACGTCGGCATCAAGTATGCCGGTGCAATCAGCGGACTCTCGTCCTCAAACTGCAAGCCGATTGCGAGTTCGGACGACGCCGCGCTGATCATCGGTGACGGCAGTGACGAGTACCTGCCGGTCACCGCAACCATCCTGAACAGTACGATCATCAACAGTGCCGGCCACGCAATCAATGCGGCGTGGACATCCGACAGTTTTGGCCCGGATGTGACGGCGAGCAATTCGTTCGGCGATAATGTTGGCTGCACGCAGACGAAAAATCGGCTGACGGCTGGTTGTGGAGGGAACGAGGGCTGTCTGGTCGAGTGAGCTACCGCGGATCCGAGCCCCCGGCTCGTCGTTTTGCCTCCCGCGTGTGCCACAGATAGAAACTCTCCACCTTCTCTCTCGCCCAGGGGGTTTTGCGCAGGAACTTGAGGCTCGAGGCGACGCTTGGCTCATGCTCGAAACAATGGATCCTCACATGCTGGCTGAGCAGCTCCCAACCGTAGTGGTCGGCCAACTCCGTGACGATGGTGCTGAGTGTGAGGCCATGCAACGGATTTTTGGGTTGTTCGAGGGCCAAGATGGATCCGGATGCGGACCGACTATCCCGTCGGGTGGGAAATTCGCCGGCCGCCGCCGGCTCCCGCCAACGACGACGCGATGAGCCGTTCCCGATCCGCATGGCACCGTTCCCGCCACGCCGCAACGTCGACCTGAACCCCTTCCTGTCCGTAGCTCAGCTCGGACAAGGATAACTCTCCGCTCCCGCGCACGCCTGCGATGACGACGAACCATCGCCCGCGCTCGGACACCACATGCTCCCGGTCCACCCTCCACCCGTTCGCGACCAGCCAGCCGCGGACAACCGCATGCTTCGAGTTTGGCTGCAAGACCAGACGTTCGACGCCGCGTACGCCTTCCAAAATCCTCACGACCTGATGCCCGCCCATCCCGGCGACGGTGACGGTGTGCACCTCGGCCGGGGCAAGCCCTTCGCACCCGCTCGCCAACCGCAGTTCGATGGCCAAGCCCGCGCAACGGAGCCGCGCTCCGCCGAGCGGGGCCGCTTTGTCATCGACACCGATGGCCCGCGGGACTTGACCACTTTCCACGAGGAACGCTGGTAATCTTCCATGGTCCGTACCAACATCTGCCATCGCCAGTCCGCAGGGTACGAGCCCGGCAATCGCGGCCAACCTTCGAGAGAGCGGGGCGAAGCGGCGTCGGCTGCCCGTCACGCCGGTGGACGGGCGAGTTCTCTCCCCGCTCGCCGAACTCTCCCCAACTCCACCAATCCGCCGCTTCCCACGGCGAGGGCCACCATGGCGGCAAGCGCGAGACTCGCTGCGTTTGCGGCGACCGGAGCGAACAGCGTCGCTCCTAACCGCGACACCGTCCACTCCCGCAGCCCGAAACCT
Source organism: Klebsiella pneumoniae (assembly GCA_945861635.1). Classification (GTDB taxonomy): domain Bacteria; phylum Myxococcota_A; class UBA796; order UBA796; family SXON01; genus CAMAWH01. Next base: position 23,796 of record CAMAWH010000063.1, read on the forward strand.
CCGACGGAAATGGGGAGCGCTTCGACGCAGGAGGAGAGCGCTGCGAACAAGGCGGCGTCGGGAACGGACAGGGGTACACCCCCTACGCGAAACGCCATCGCATAGACGACGGCGAACGAGCCGTGGCACGCCAACGAGCCGGCGGCTGCCACGGTGAGTGGGCCCGCGCTTGGAAACCGCCCTGCCGGGAGCCGCGCGGCCACCGAGGGCAGAAATCTCGCCATCATCGGCGATCCAAGTCGTACAACGACCAGTCCACCGACGCAAACGGCCGCTGTCGCGCCGATCGCCAGCGCGGCCGCGCCGCGGTGCGGAAAATCGGCGAACGGTACCATCGTGAGCGCAAGGGCACACGCCATCGTCCCGCTTACAAAGCGTGCGATGACGAGCGATCTCGCAATGTCGCCTGCACCAGGCGAAATGGTGCTGTTATCATACGACTTTCCATCAAGGGTCAAACGCACGCCCTTCACGACTTCTCCTGCGACGCCGCCGGGCAAGATCGTGGACCAGAATACGCTGGACAGGTCGTGTTGGAGCATCTCCGGCACGCTTACGTCACGGCCATGCGCCCGCACCAGCGCCCGCCACCCAAGTCCACCGAACACTTGACCCGAGGCGTAGGCCAGCACCCCAGCGGCGAACCAACCTGCGGCCTCACGTCGCTCGAGAATCGCCGCCGCCGCCGGCCAGTCCACCCCGCGCGCGAACAACCACAGAAACGTCATCAGTCCTGCGACGCGCAAGACCCTGCTCGCAGCCGAAAGTAGCGCACGGGGCGGGGAGCGGGGCAGCGAGCGCACGCCCGAGGGTAGTCACTTGCTGTGACGGCCGCAAACTCCCAGGGCGCCCGTTCCCGCCGCGAAGATCGTGCTACCCGTTCCGCGGCTCGGTGGGCATGCTTCGTGTTGATGGAACCCTTCGCAGCCGTGAACGCCTCCCCGCCGCGCCCGCCCGCGCCGCCTTGTACCGCGGTAATGAGCGACTTGCACCTCTCCGACTTCGAGGTCCCCAATCCCCGACGCCCCGGGTGGCGCCGGTACAAAGAGCGGGATGTATGTGGAGACGACCGCCTCCTTGCCGTATTCGATCACCTGCATGCACTTGCCGAAGGACGGAAGGTCGAGTTGATCCTCGCGGGCGATATCTTCGATTTCGACACCGTACTCGCCGCACCCTCTCCCGCGCCGTTCCCGCTGACGTGGTTGGAGCGGCGGCGCGGGATGGTCCCGGAGGAACCAAAATCGGCGTGGAAAATGGAGCGGATCCTCGACTGCCACCCCCAGGTGATCGCGGCGCTTCACCAGTGGCTGGTCAGGGGGCACACATTGGTATTTATCGTCGGCAACCACGACCTCGATCTCCACTGGCCGAGCGTCCAGGAGCGATTGGTGGCGGCGATGGCGCCGCCGCGACCCGACCAACTGACCATCTGTGAGTTCTTCCGGATTTCAGGGGGTGACACCTTGGTCATGCACGGAAACCAACTCGACGCGTACTGTGTCTGTCAGGATCCGGTGCACCCGTTCATCGAAATCAACGGTCGCGTGCGCGTGCGTTCGCCGTTTGGCAACCTTGCCGGAAAGCTCATGCTCAATGGCATGGGCTACTTCAACCCACACGTCGAGTCGAGTTTCATTCGGCCGTTCGGACAATACGTGCGGTTCTTTTTACGCTATATCGGGCGGCACCAACCCCTCCTTGGCGTGTCCTGGTTTTGGTCGGCGGTGACGACGCTCTGGATCTCTCTCGACGAGGGTTTCCGCCCTGCCCTGAGGGACCCTGCGCGGCTGGAGGAGCGCGTTGCCGACGTGGCCGTCCGCGCTGGCGCAACTCCTGCGGTGGTTCGTGGGCTTCGCGATGTTGCCGCGCACCCCGCGATCTATTCCCCGCTCCGGGTGGCGCGCGAACTCTGGCTCGACCGCGCCGCGCTGCTCCTTTTTTTGCTCGCGGCGGTGTTTCAGATGGGCGCTGCGCTGCAGTGGGTAACCGGCGTCGGTGCCCAATGGTTTGGCATTCTATTTCTCGCATTATGTCCGTTCTACCTTGCCTACGCCCGCAGCTGCCGATCTGAGGTTGGAAATACGGAGGCCAACATCCGCGCTCACGTCGCCACGCTCTGCCGGATCGCCGGCGTCAATCGCGTGATCACCGGCCATACCCATCGCGCGGGCACGAGCGAGGCGGACGGGGTCTGCTATTTCAATACGGGTCACTGGTCGGCGGCATTCGACGACGTCGAGTGCACCGTACCGGTGGGCACGAACGGATTCGTATGGATCGAACCGGATATACGGGGCCGGAAAGCCGAGCTGCGACGCTTTGAAAACGGCCACTCGCTGCGCGTGGAGTCGATGCCGCCGCCGGTCGCGGGGCCGTTGATCGACGACCCAGGCGTGGTAGGTTGAACGGATCGGCTATCTTGTCGGCATGTCGCTGGTCGAGGAGGTTCGCTCGCAATCGCACGCAGCGTGGTCCGCGCGCGGTCTGTGGAGCGCTGCGCAGCTTGCTCGCGGCATCCAACTTCCGCTCTCGTGGTATGTCCGCCGAGATGGCACGGCCCCGCTGCCCATTGCCGCATGCCAATACATTACCTACGCCTGTCCGGAGGCATGCACGTTTTGCAACGTGACGCAGGTGGTAGAAGACTGGACCCAACCTCTGACCGAGTCCGACCAGATCAAGCTGATTGACAAGCTTGTGCCTCGTGTTCCTACGATGGCCATCGGAGGAGGGGAGCCGATGGCCCACCCCGGGATTCTCGAGCACTACGCGCGAATCAAGGCCCGGGGAGGAAGGATTTTCACGGTGACGTCGGGCACATCGCTCGGTGCGGCCAAGGCCAAGAAGTTGGCGGCCATCGGCCCCGACGTGGTGATGTTCAGCCTCCTTGGTGATGAGGCGGCGCATGACAAGGCGATGGCGCGGGTTGGCTCCTACCAAAAGACGGTCGGTGGGTTGTCCAACTTCCTGTCGGAACGCGACCCAAAGCGAACGCGCGTCCTCGTCAATTGCGCGCTTTCTCTTGACAACCCGCATGCGTTGCGGAGCGTCGTGACGATGGCGCGTTCGCTCGGGGCGGACGGCGTGCGATTCACGTGGTTGTCATTCCTTTCGGCGCGGGAACGCGAGAAGGAGACGCACAAGGTCACCTACTTGGTGCTTCCCGACGCGGACCTCGCCGCCTTCGATCCCGAGCCTACGCTGGCCGAAGCCCGTGCACTGGAAGTAGACTATCGGGGTTTCGTGAGCTTCCACCCTGATTTGAGCGAGGCCGAACGCACGGGTTGGTATCGGCAGGGCGGGGGCGTGTTCCGCCACTGCTTCACGCTGTGGCACACGCTGTTTTTACGCCCAGACGCAAGTGTCGTACCGTGTGGGCATCTTTTCGACGAGCCGGTGGGAAACCTCCTCACCGACGATCTCGACGACCTGTGGAATCACCCGCGTTTGCGGCAGATTCGGCTGGACCAGTGGAAGCAGCCGTTCGCGGTGTGCCGGCGCTGTTGCAAGGTGTGAAGCGCACGGCGGGCCGATTTTCCGTCGTTGTGCCGGCGCTCGTCCGAAACGCCGAGGATCTGGACAACCTCGCCCGGTGCGTCATGGCCCTGGCGCTGGCTGACCCAGCGCCTGACGAGATCATCGTGGTGGACGACGGCTCTGCAACTGCCGTTTCGCTTACGACGGTTGGCACCGTCGCCCTGCGGATACTCCGGCAGCAAAACGCCGGGCCGGCCGGCGCTCGCAATGCGGGCGCCGCCGCGTGCGATTCGGAATTCATCGTATTCGTGGACGCGGATATCGTCGTACCGGCAGATACGTTTGAACGCCTCGATCATGGGTTCCAAGGGCACGAGGAGGTCGTTGCCATTTGGGGCACGGTGACGGCCGCGCATCCGCACCCGGGCGTTGTCAGTCAGTACAAAAACCTGACCCATCGTCACTTTACGCTGCAACAGGACCAGACGACGCGCCACCTGACGACGATGTTGGCAGCCGTACGTCGGGATGCGTTTGCGCGGGTCGGTGGGTTCGACACGCGGATGAAGACCGTCTCGGTCGAGGATGTCGAGCTGGGCCGGTCGCTCTACGAGTCCGGCGGCGTCGTGTGGGTAGACGTTGAACTCGCCGCCGAGCATCGCCACCGGTTCACATTTTTCGGCGCGATTCGCAACGACTTCCACAAGGCCCGGTGCATGGCGCGCACGACGCTCGTTCGGCGCTGGCGCGGGGAAGCCGCCGTAGCCGTGGAAGGCGCCGGGGAGCGCCGTCAGGTTCACTATCTGGTGGGCGTTCCACTCGGCGCTGGCGCGGTCGGCGCCGCGCTCCTCGGTCGGTGGCGACTGTCGGCGGTCTTGACCGGCGCATTGCTGCTCTGGGAGCGGGAGTTGTTCGGCTACCTTGCGTCGCAAGGCGGCTGGACGTTTGCTACCGCTTGCGTACCGCTGATGGCTATCGAGCGGGCGAACGTGGCGTGTGCGGTGGTGGTCGGTGCGGCGGATGCGGTGCGCAGCCGCGTGCCGCGCGCTTCGGCGGCCGCCTCCGTTACCGCGCCCACATCCGCAGCGGCAGGTTGACGACGTCCGGGTCGTGATCGCCCCAGGGATTCATGTCCCATTTATCCTCAATGAAGCTGGCGCTTCGTGGGTCATTGAGCGGACAACCACGATTCTTGTTCCACGTGCTCCACACCGGACCCACCATCCACTCCGCGTCGGCGCACGGCAACTCCCCGCCCTCCCAATCCGCCGCATGAATGTAGAGTGATGGCTCACAAAGCAGCTTGTCCGCGAAGTTTCCCTCCGTCATCGGCCACGTCCATTCGGTGTCGATGCCACAGTTGTACAGCGGTACTGACGCCGAAAAGTCGATGTAGGCCCTCGTTCCGTCATCGACGCCCGCATACGCGGCGTACATCAAGTCGTTTTCGAACATTAAATCCGAAAACGGCAGCTTCGATGCGAGCACGCTTTTGAAATCGGCGGCGAGCGAGGGCACGCCGAAGGCGGTCCGGTCCACGGCAGCGCCGGCCGTCCACGCGCCACCCCACGCATTCGTACCGATCAACGTCCATCCGCCGCCAGCGCGCGCCATCTGGCACAGGGTGGACGCCGTGGTGCCGTCGGCCAACCCGAGTGTGGCCGGGCCGCTGATCGAGTCGGGATACATCTCCAACCACGCTGCGCACGAACTGCAATACCGCTGTGGGGAGTTCGGGCTGCCGCAGGCGGCGGGATCGGCGGAGTCCGGCGCCATGTCCGCGGCAGAGTCGGCAGATCCATCCGCGGCGGCGGATGTTCCCGTCGGGTTGGGACCCGGACCGATACACGCGGCGATGAGGTCGATCATCAACATGTTCGCACTGTACCGGGGTTGGAGGGTCGCGCCGCAGGTTTTTCCGTCGTCAGAGCGGTTGTCACACTCAAACCCGAATCCATACGCGGGCGAGTCCTGCCGCCTGGAAGTCCGACTCGGACGCTATCGACCTCGTTCGTCGAGAGATCGCGCGAAAAGGAGCTCTGGTGTCGCTGGGGTCGCATTCATGGATGTCTCGTATTGCGGCGTTTTCACTCGATGAGTCGGCTGCGACGCCGATCGCGGCACCTGACGGCCCCGCGTGGCCCTTGCGCGCCATGGTCACGGACGCGCCCGGACCGGGACCAACGTCGGGCGTTTCTGGCCGTAGAGGGAAGGGAAAATAGCGATCGAGGCTACCCACGTGGGCCAAACAGTCGTCGGCTTACGATGCGATCGTCCACGTCGGCGAACGCTGGCCTCGGCTCGGCGTGTGTGGCCGCACTCCGCTCCGCAGCGCACGCCGCGCCGCCGCGAAGCCGCCGGTAACCTCATGAAACCAACGGTAGAAACAGGAAAATGGGAGATGTTAGCAATCGTCAGCGGGCGAAAGGGGGACGACGGTTTTGGGCCGCGGTTCCACGCGCCGCCGCGGCCACAACCCCGGGCAGATACCGTATCTGGGGCGACAATTGGCCGCGCGGCGCACCGGTCACGACGGTGTCACACACCGCCGCGGCCACAACCCCGGGCAGATCCCGAATCTGGGGCGACAATTGGCCGCGCGGCGC
>CAMAWH010000064.1 GCA_945861635.1 Klebsiella pneumoniae
GTCTGTGAGGGTCCGAATTGAGTTCGAGCTGCACCGGAAGCCAGTTCGAGCCGCGTCAGCGCGCCCCCAGATTCGCCCCGGTCGCCAAGTTCGCCGCCAGCCAGGAGGCGCGATGTGGACGAAGCGGCCATTCTTGCCCAGCCTCATCGTCCGGCAGCGCGCGAATCGCCCGGACCAGCGCATCGTCGTCGGCGGGCGCGACGGTGTTCTCAGGTACGGGCAGGCTCACGTCCACCAGATCGGCGAGGCGCACGCCGAGCGCCACAGCGATACCGGCGAGAGTTGTGATCGTGAGTCCCTTCCGCCCGTTCTCATAGTAAGAAAGGCTGTTCGGGGCGATGCCCACGGCTCCCGCGACCTGCTCCTGCGACCAGCCAGCCTTCAGGCGCACTGCGCGCATTCGAGCGCCCAGCGCAGCGTACAAATCTTGGTCACGACGTCGGGGCATGGATGCGATGGTTCATGCTCGCAATCGCATACCGATCACGCCATGCGCCAAAGGTTCATCAACGAATGACTTGAACTAAAAGTTCAAATGTGGTAGCAAGCACGGACACCGGAGTTCCCTTGCTCACCCTCGCGTTCAGCCTCCTCGTAGCGTGCTCGTCCACCACCGCGTCCAGCGCAGCCGACAAACTCGGGTACACGTCGAAGGGGCAACCCGCGGACGGGACCGCCGCGAGCGGGTACGACGCGACGGAGTGCGTAGACATTTCCGACGACGTTTCCTGCAACGACGAAACGGTAGTCGTGTGTTGCAATGCGGACGCTTGCGCGGTCGCAACCAGCGGCGGGTTCGTCGCCGTTTGTGAATCGACGTCCGATTGTGACGCGGCGGGCACGGCGCTCGGCGAATACTGTGCCGGAGACGGCGGCAACGACACCGGGGGCGGCGGGGGCGACACCGCTCTGCGCGCGCCGCGTCCCGGCGGCTCCGTTTTCGTCCCGTTCGATAACGACGAATCCGACACTCACGAATCCGAAACCTGCCAATAAGACCTAAAGACGATTTGTCGGCGTAGACGAGCCGTCCGGTGCGAAGTGCCGGCGGGGCCACCGGAGGAGATACAAGGATGCTGTTGACCTTTCTGATGACCGTGAACACCGCGCTGGCGAAGGCGCCCGACAACAGCGGGGCAGCGACGCTTTGCCCCACGGGGCAGGTGTTCGCGACGACGGAGGTGATTCTTCCGGCGTGGTACGAATTGGTGGAATCCTTGGGTGACAACGGCACGATTTACGGAAAAACGGAGTCGGCTATTCAACAACTTGCGAAGGACGCCCGGAAGCGAAGGTACGCGGAGCGTGGGGTCAACGCGGTCGTGAGCATTCGCCTGTCGCGACGAATGCTCGCGCTCGCGAGGCCGTCCGACCCGTGGGGCGAAGGGCTGCTCGTGAAGTGGGTCGCGTTGTCGAAGGCCGACGCCGACAAGATTCGGCCGAACGGTGCCTGTTACGGAGACTGACCGGCCTGCCGGGGCCGCGGGTTCGGAGGGTCACAGAGCGACCGTGGGAGCGAGAGCACCTACTTCGAGGCGTAAAATCCGGCGGTGGCCTTCAAGCGATCAGCAAACAGGAAGACGTCGTGCAGATCGGAGAGGGCCACCCTCTCCTCTTTTTTCTCCGCGTCAAACAGTCCAAGTTGCTTCTTGCTTGTCCCGAGGTACAGGCGACAAATCGGCTTCCGATTGTTGTCGTCGAGGAGAACGGCGCAGTAGCTCTGCGCGTCTCTCATCACGATGCGTTTTGGGTCCGCGACCTCGCGGAGTATGGCCTTGACGATGAAAAACGCCTCACGCTCCTCGTCCGTGGTCACGACCCTCGATTCCTCTGAAGCGCCTTCGGACGCTGGCACTTGCGGAGGCGGTGCCGCCGGCATCGTCGGCCTAGAAGCCTCAACAGTCGGCGAGTCGGGCCCCAAAGCGGACTTCAACCGCTCGTTGATACGGTCGTTGACGAACTGATTGAGCGCACGCTTCGTGATGTCGGTGAACTGCGTCATTACCTTTTGTGTCTTCTGCCCGTTGTAGACCTTTCCCGTGAAGAAACGCACGATTTCCTCGGATGGCGTCTCCATCTGCTCCGATAGCAGGCGCTTGATCTCCTTCGTGTACTTCAACTCGACGGCGGCGCTAAGTACCTCCTCCATGTTGAAGCCCGCTTTCGTGAACCGTTTGACCTCCTCGATGGTCGGGCCGTGCATGTCCAATAGGTTGAACTCCAGAAACGGCTTGGCATCCATCTTGTTCGGTTCTTCGAGATCCGTGAAAAAGCGGTACAGGATGCCGTTGGTCAACACGCCGATTCGCGCACTCGTGACGTGATAGTAACGGAAAAGTTGGCTGGCGTGCTCGTTGTCGAGGTTTGTACCGACCATCTTGCATTCGAAGAGCATGATGGGCTTGCCGTCACGCATGATCGCGTAATCGATCTTCTCGCCCTTTTTTATCCCCACGTCAGCGACGTACTCAGGTACAACCTCGGTCGGATCGAAGGGATCGTATCCCAAGGCGCGGATGAACGGCATCACCATCGAGTGCTTGGTGGCCTCTTCCGTCTTCGTGAGGGCTTGTAGCTGAGGAATCCGCGATGAAAGAATGCGGAGTTGGTCAACAAGGTCCATAGGTTTCCTCCGAGCGGCGAAGTCTACACCGGCGCGAGCCGCGCGTCGGTTGGTCGCTCCTTTGAGTCTGACTAACGGAGGATGTTTGCTGCCATCTTCTGCTTCCCTTCTCCACAGGAGGGAGTCGTTTCGCTACCCACGTCGGCGCGCCTCCCGGCCCTGCGCGGACCAATCCACCACGTCGTCGTCTGAGGTCTTCGCCGATTTCGCGCGGCGCGACCTTGGCAACGCGGCGACCTTCGCCGGTCCCGACCCGTCGCAACGCGCCCACCACGCCCGAAGTGCTTCTTCATCGGGCCAGTACCAACGCCGCCTCGCGCGCTTGCTTTTTCCGCCATCTCCCGCGCCCCAACTCGCCGGGCGATGCTTCTCAGGACAGGCGGCGATCAGCCGGTCAATTGATGCCCGCGAGACGCCAAGCAGGGTGCACGCGGCATTGACATAGATCAGCTGCCGAACGGGGGAGACCGGCGCCGCCAGTTCTGGACGTGGTGCAAACAGATCGTTGAACACGTTCGCAGCCACGAGAACCTCGTCGCCGTTCCACAGACACTCCTCGCCGCGCCGGCCGTAGGTGTCTCCTCGCCCAATTTCGCTCCCCGCTGGCAGCGATGAGTCGAGTCGATAGACGATGTTTTCCCGGATGGCGAGGCCGGGGCCCACGAGTGTGGCCGACGTGGCTACGCCCCGTTCGCCGAGCCGAGTCATCGCCACCTCCCGGGCGATCGGTCCGGGGATGGGTCTCCCGATGCTACCGCCCTACGCCACTTTTCGCACAGGGCGGCGGGAGCGGGGATCGTGGCCGTTACGCCGGCGGGTTTCCAGACTAGGTAGGCGGGCGGCGGTGGATCGCCCCACACCCCGCGAATGCCCGTTGCGACGCGATCCTCCAACTCGCGAAAATCCAGCCCACGAACGTCGGGGATGCTTTGCGCCATCCTTGTGCCGAACACTTGAAGCGCGGCCGTGCGAAATGTTGTACGCCAACGCCGGTGGTGCCCCCGGCCGCCGAAAAGGTGGCTGAGTTCGTGAAGCACGGCAAGCGCAACGTCACCACGATCCGCGCCCACGCCGATTTCGATTTGAATTAGGTTTCGACCCTCGGGGTCGCCGATCACCCGACCGGTTGACCGGCGCGGTGAACCGCCCGTCGCAGATTTGAAGCAGATGGTCGGTGCTGCACGCTCGAATTGTGCAGCCCAAAGTGGAATCGAAGCGGCGCGGCGAACGAACGCAGCCAAATCCAGCCCGCCGTATTCGGCGTTGCCTGTCAGCATTCGGGCGACCTTCGTGATTTTCTTCGTCGGCGAGCGGTTCGACTTCCGCGCATTGTGCGCGTCCAATGCCTGTCGGAGTGGCCGACTCACGGCCGCGTCCCCAGCCACCAGATGCCGCCGCAGAGCAGGGCGCCAAGAACGCCGAGGGCGGCTACCACGCCCACGTCGGGGTGTTGCCTGACGGCATCCCGGCCCGCTTTTAGCGCCTCTTTTGCGACGAACGCGGCTCCGACGCCGAGCGTCAGGCCGAAGAAGGTCAACACGGTCTGCGCTCCGCGGTGCGCGACCGGCCGAGGCTGCGGCAGCGCGGCGGCCCGGTCGAAGATCGTGGCGGCCGTGCTTCCCCAAGCGCGGAGCGTCGGAAGCGCCCCGGCCGAGGCGGCCGCGAACAGCGGCCCGGGCGCGATGCGTGTGGAGGATTGCTGGTCGTAGGCGGGGAACATGAGAACTCCTACGCACGCCATTCGCGGCGGGCGGCTGCAAGAATCAAGAAGGTGGCCCCGAGTCCGGTGCCAAGGAGGAAGGCGGGTACGAAGGGGCCGAGGCGGCGCACCCCACGGGCGAGGGCGTCTGCGACACGCGCATCGAGCACCGGTGCGTCGTGGTGAAGCCGAGTGGCGGCGGATTGATCCCCTTGCCGCGCGGCGCTTTGAGCCGCCGCTGACAGCCAGCGACGCAGTTCCGAACGGTCGTCCTCCGAGAGCGGCGATGCTGGATCAGGACGCCGCGCATTCCACGCGGCCACGGTGGCCTGCGTCGCCGGGGAAAGGTCAACGATCATCCCCTCCAGTTCGTCGGGCAGCTTCGGCGTCATGGCGGGCCCTCCGCCAAGGCCGACCGACGAAGGGCCGCCTCCGGGGCCATTGTCGTGGTACCGGTCACTTGGGACAGCGCTCCGAGCAACGAGGCGGCTTCGGGGTTGAGGTAGACGACGGACGTCGTGCCCAGCCGATCGTGGATGAAGCCGGTCGAGCGACAACACGCCGTCCGCCACCACGGGCGGCCATATTTGTCGAAGCGTAGGAACAACCCAGACTCCCCGCAGAGCACGCACCGCATCGCTTCGGGGCGGAGCACCGCGCGCGCCGGCAGGCCGTGCGCCTCGCCTCGCCAATATCGGCCAGCGAGGCCCGGAACGATGGAGTCATAGGCCCGGGCGGCAGCGGGGCCCACGAAAACGCGCCCGATACATGTTCCGCAGATCACGTAGATGCCCGTTTTCCCCTCGCGAATGGTCGCCGAGGTTGCGCCCAAGCACATCGGGCACGTCCGCCCTTCGGAGAGCGTGCGGCTCACGACGACGCACCGAACGCCAAGACGCGCTCGCCGGCCCCGTTGCCGACGACGCGGAGCGGTGCAGGCGGGCACCACGGCTCCCCGTAGTGGGCAACCGTGCCGGTCGCACCCGCTGCGCCGAAACGGGACTTCGTGCATGTCCAACCACCTGATTCCACGGAAAGCACCACGTCAGCGGCGTGGCTGAAGCTGAGCGGCCCGCGCGGGCCACCGGCCTTCGTTTCCTGCAAGACGCCAATGACCAACGGTGAGCCCATCGAGGCGAAGCTCCGCACATCGTCGGCGGTCAGCGTCGTCACCGTAATCGAGTCGATTAGCAACGCCGCGCCCGAACGCGCAGCATCGGCCATGCGCCCCACATCGGCCGCGTAGAGGAGGCGGACATCCTGCCGGCCAGTGCCGCCTGCGAGGCCCACCCGACGGCAAAGGCTCGGCCCGGCTTGTTCCTCCAGCGAGCAGAGCAGGACGCCGCGCCGCTGCAACAGGAGTTGGCAGGCCAGCGTGCTCTTTCCGCCACCCGGCGGGCCGTGCAGGAGCACGACAGCGGGCGTGCCCAACGCCAGCCCCGTGACCGGGCACCGGGCGAGCGGCCAGTTGCCATCCAGCAGTTCGGCGGCGGTCGATTCTCTGGCTGCCACAGCGGCCCCCAGCGCGTCCGACACCGCCCGGCGCGTGCTGGGCCGGTACGAGCTGAAGCTGCCGCACGATGGGCAGCACAGCGGCCTCGTGTCGCTCGCATCGGCACCACATCGCGCACAGCTCCACGGCATCGCTCGGCTCCCAGAAAACGGCGTCAACGAACAGACTCTACAGACCAACGCACGGACGAGTCAGCATGACTCAGTCCGATTGCGACGGCCAACGAAAAACGTGCTACACCTTGACGATACTGTAATGTTACAGTCGCACTGATACCATATATAGTAGGCATGGGGTGGCGGTGTGGAGTGGCATGAAAACATACGTTTCCCCTGTGGTTACCGTCCACCCCTTCAGGGTGGAATGGGGGTGGATGGGGTGGCGACACTTTTCCGGCCCGGACTCCACCCTTGCCACCCCTGCTCCACCCTAACGGGGTGGAGCCTTAGCCTTCGTTGTATCGTCACTATCGTCGGATGCCACCCCGCCACCCTGCTTCGACTCACTGGATGCCGCGTCGTCGTCAGTAGGGTTCATCAGATCGGCGACGTCGAGGTGGTAAGAAACCCCCGGAAGGGCCACATTTTTCTTCCGGGTCACTTTGCGCGCTGACGACATCAGTATCCGGACGAGTTCGTCACTTGATCGGCGGCCGAAGCCCAGATCGGGGTGCTTGGAAAAGTATGCGGCGGCGGTCGGCATGTTGATGGCGAGCGTCCACACCGCCTTAACCTGTTTCAGCGAAACGCCGTGTTCGCGATACACGCCCGGTTCCGCCGACAACGGGCGTTCCAACTGGATGCCGGAAGCCTTGTCGCCGAGTCGCAGGACGGGCATGGCGAGCGCGGCACAGATCAGTTTCTCGCTCATCGGATCGTCGTCCTCGCGTTCCGCGTGCTTGGTCAGGAACTGAAGCGTCGTCACGACGTCGGCGTCCCGAGCGCGGGGGTCGAGATCGAGCGCGAATGCACGCAGGCCACCGAATCCGCCATCCACCATTTCCATCGCAAGCCTTGAAGCGTTGCAGACCGACCAGCAGACGGAGTTGCCGGAGAGAAGCCAGATGCCGCGAAGCTGATGGGATGAAGGGGTATATTTTGGGTTGACGACGCCGGCGCGAAGCAACGCCATCACAGCTTTGCCAGCCGATCGTTTCCGCCGTGGGGTTTTTCGCCCCACGTCCTGCCCGTCGCTGGGTGGTAATGGCGCGGTGCCGTCCGTCGCATCCTCGTCCTCGTCCTCTCCATCGCGCTTCTCCGCGTCTTTGGCCGTGATGTCGGTGACGATGCGCTCGATTTCCTCCTGTGGCAGGGGGGGCTGTGAGTGCCGGCGATTCGCTGCCAATAGCCACGTTCGCACGCGATCGGGCCGCGCACCAGCGCCGCTCAATGCACCGGTAAGCGCGAGTGCCGCTGCGTGCCTGTCGCCCTCCGAGACTGGGCCGTTAGCAAGGCGGTATGCGTCGTTTGACGGATTCGCCTCGTCTCCGTTTCCGCCGAATGGCTCGCGCTCCTCCTTGCCGTTCCGGCCGGGTTTTGGACAGGGGCCCGTTCGTTTGCCGGCCAGAGCCTCCTCGATCCAACTTCCGAGTTCCACCGGGCACGGCGGAATGTTGCCGCCGACTATCGGTACTGTCCACGTGCGCGGTTTGTGAATCGCAGGCCCCGAATGCACTCCCGCGTGGCTGCCGAGAACATCGAGGCCCTTGCCCAAGAGCCCCGCGTTGGTGCCGGAAAGCCGAGAATCGAAATCCGTCGGCCAACGGAAAAAGTAATGCCAACCCTTCTTTGTCGTCTCGCAGGGAGTTCCTTCCGGAATGGCAATGCGTTGGAGAAACGTCCTGTGCGCCGTCTCGGAGTCTATGTCAATGACTATGAGGTCGTAGTACTTTCCGGTGAGGATGAATGGGTCGTGCCCGGCCTCCCGGGTGGCCCATATCGCGCTCAACTCGGCACGCGACGGCCGCTTATCGTAGTGTGCCTTGTACGGGAAAGGCGGATGAATACTTCCCTTTTTATCCGGCTTCGCGGGAAGTGTGACGAGGCCGTGTTGGTCGAAGAGTGACATCGCCGTCCTTGCCGGTTCACTGGCCTCGTTGCATTCAGGCGGCGGTGACGGGCCGTCGGGATGCACGAGGGTGATCGGGGGCGGCGCAGCGTCGGGACGCGGGGTCGGCTTCGGCTCGGCTTCGGATGAACGTGTTTCGTGTGGCAAGCGCGCTCCCGTCCACCACGGGGCGGAGGGGCGAAATGCCCCTCCGCTCGTCGGAGAGCGAGTCCGACGGCCGCGTTGGCATGGGAAGTATGCCTCGGCTACCGCCGGTTGGCAAGTGCAAGTGTAAGCCTCTAACGCCGAAGATTGTGCATGTGCATATGCGTATGCCAGTGCATATGCAGCGGTGCCTTCCAGCCGCTCTCCGACGGCGCTTGCATGTTCTTGGCTTTCGTGCTCCTCATCTCGTCGGGGCGCATTACCGCCGCTGCCGGGCTCGCGATCGGCGCTCCACACCCCAAAAATATCTTTGGCGGTGCCTCGTCGGGACACGCTCGCGGCCGCAGCACGCCGTTCCGGCACGCCCGCCTACTGCGTGACGGCAGCGACCGTTGCGACAACCACCGCGGGGAGCCGTTCGCGGCTGCCACCTACACCGACTCTCGCCGGCGCGGGGACGGCCGACCGGACACGCTTCCGGGGCGGCTTCACCGGCGCTGGAACCGTCCATCACTTCGTCCGGGGACGAAGGTTGCACCTGCCCCCAGCAAACGGATCCGCCTGTCGGATCCGTTTGCCCCCAGCAAACGGATCCGACAGGCGACTATTTCCGCCGACGCCACCGCGAGAAGCCTTTCGCCCTCCACCGAAAGCTCGACGGCGGTGCGACTCATTGCCGCATCCTGACGACATTTCCCGCCGCCGCGCCCGGCCCGGTCCAATCGATCTCTGGCATCGCATCAACCGCCGCCCGCATCTGGGCCGTCAACGTGTCAATTCCCGCATAATGGCGTGCCCGTGTCGTACTGCTGTGGTGACCGACGAGCGCATCGATCACGGGTTCCGCAACCCCAGCGATCCGCAGGTGGGCTTGGAAGGCCGCCCGAAAGGCGTGCTCGGGACGAGCCTGTTTGCGATTCGTCGGGTTCCACACCGCGTCGCGCGCTTCCCCCGCGGCGACGGCGCTTTCCCACGCTGCGCGGAAGCGGTACGCCTTCGTGCACGCCTGAACGCTGGCGCTGCCCAACCGGGGCTCGATCAGGGGGCAATCTGCGGCGAGCGGCTCCGCCCACGAGCGCATCTCTGCGATGAGCGATCGGGAGACTGGCACGGTTCGGCATTCCGCCTCCTCCAAACGAGATTTTCCTGTTCGCACGGTCATTGTCGCGCCGTTGAGGTCGATGTCGGCGCGCCGAAGGGCGAGAGCTTGCCCTAATCGTAAGCCCGTGAACCTCAGCACGATTCCGAGCCGCCGCGCAATCTCCGCGCGCGACGGGAGCGCTCTGATTGAGGCATCGCATTCGGCAAGCGTTGGCGCAGGCGGAGCGGAGTACACGGGCGGCCTCGGGAGGACGCTTTTTCCGTGGCGCGGCGGAACTGGCACGCCGGGCCAGTTGTCCGGATCGTCGGCGACCCACGCCCACATCTCCAGCACGCCGCGCGAGGCGTTGTACACGAAGCTCTCGGAAAGACCTTCCGTCTGCCAGCCCCGAACGACCCCGGTAACGAGGTCGCGAGAGAGCACATCAGCCGTCACCACCTCGTCGGCGCGGATGCCACGGACGGTGCGGACGCCCGCGAAAAAGCGCGCCATCTGACCCGTGTACCGGACGATCGACGACGGCTTGCAGCGCGTGGCCTTCCACTCCAGCCATGCCACCGCGGCGCGCTCCAGATTCGCCACCACCGGTGCGAGAGGAACGGTCGGCGACTCGTAGCTGCCCGACGCCTCCAACTCGGTTCGGATCTTAGCGATCAGCGCGTCGCGTGCTTCCTTCCCGTCCACGGTTCGCGACCGGTCCAGCCGTACGAGGCGCTTGTCCGCCCCCCTTTGCGGCTTGCCGTCCGGTCCCGGTGCCAACTCACGCCAGCGCACTCGCCACTTGTTCTCGCCGAGATTGTCGTAGCTCACCGCCGCCATCGAACACCTCCGAATGAGAGGTGAACGTAGCGGTGTGTCGCTGGTGTGTCAAACGTACGCGCCGCCGTTTGCCCGTATGTTTTACATAGTTGGCGACAAACCTAACATAGTTTATTCTACAGCCCCGACCACTTCGCGATGATTTCTTTCATGACCTCACTCGTCCCGCCGCCGATCGGCATGAGTCTGGCATCCCGGTACGCACGGGCGATGTCGTACTCCTCGACAAAACCATACCCACCGTGGAACTGTAGGCATTCGTAAGCTACTCTTTGAGCCAGATCGGCGGTATACAGCTTTGCCTGCGATACCGCGAGCGTCGGGTCGGGTTGCGTGTTGATGACGTCTACAGCGTGGTAGGTCAGCAGACGTGCTGCATGCACTTGTGTCAATAGTTCCGCGAACTTATGGCGCCACACCTGGAACGCCGTGATGGGTCGGCCAAACGCCTTGCGCTGCCGACCGTACTCGATGGAGTCGTCAATCTGAAGCTGCATCCCCGATACACACATGAGCGCGGCAACAAGTCGTTCTCCCTGAAAGTTCTGCATGATGTGGAGGAAGCCGCCGTTCTCGCTGCCGAGCAGGTTGCGGCGCGGGATGCGACAGTCCTCGAAGTGCAGCTCCGAGCTGTCCACCGAGCGCGTGCCGAGCTTGTCGAGCTTCCGACCCACCGTGAAGCCCTTGGTGGCCGTGGGGAACAGGACCAGTGAAATCCCCCCGTGACTCGGGCCGCCCGTGCGCACGGCAAGAACGATGAAATCAGCAAAGCTACCGTTTGTAATAAAGGTTTTTGCACCGTTGATCACGTAATCGCCACCGTCGGTTCGAGCCGACGTGGTCAGGCTCGCGACATCCGATCCACACCCCGGCTCCGTGATCCCGAGCGCCCCGATTTTCTCTCCCGCTATCGCCGGGACCAGAAACTCCTGCTTCTGCTCCTCCGTGCCGATCTCGTTGATAACAGAGGTAGATATATCGGTATGAACGAGAATGCTCATCGACACGCCGCCGTTCCGCCCGTGCGCCAATTCCTCAACAAACGCCGCGTGTGCCCACCAATCCAGGCCCATGCCGCCGAGCCGTTCGGGGTACCGGATGCCGAGCAGCCCCATCTCCGCCATCTTCTTGAACATCTCGCGTGCCGGCCACTCCCCCGCGTCGTCCCATTCCTTTCGGTGCGGGTAGACCTCCCGGAGGATGAAGTCTCGGACGGTCTTGCGCAGGAGGTCGGTTTCTTCGGTGAAGGGAGGGAATTTCATGGGCCGCCATGTAGCCGGCCGCCTCCGATCTCGCAGCGGAATTGGTAGGTGGCGGCACGGTGACCGTGCTCGCGTGGGGCGGGGAGGGCGATGCTGCGGCGGTGCGTTACGGCGCGCGTTGCGTGGGCGTCATCTTTCATCCAGCGGCCGATTTCGGGGAACCGGCCTCGCTCGTGTACGCGCGCGTCATTCCGCAGTTCCCCGTCCCATGAAGGCGCTGACGCTGACGCTGGATACGGTGGGTACCGTCGCAAGGGGACACCCGTGGGTGTACCGCAACGGCGTAGTTGGGAGCGCAAAGATCGGGGAGGCCGTCCGCCTCGTCGATAACAAGGGGAAGGGCGTTGCGTTTGGCCTCTTCGACGAGGGAATCATCGCCGTTCGGGTCTTGGGACGAGAGGCGGTGGACGTCGTTACGCTCATTCGCTCGCGCGTCGCCGAGGCGATTGCTCGCCGCTCCCTGATCGGGGGAACCACGGACACGTTTCGCCTGTGCAACGGAGAGGGGGACGGGCTGCCTGGGCTCGTCCTCGATCGGTATGGACAGGTCGTCGTTGTGCGCCTGTACGCCCGCGCCTGGGAGTCGTGGATCGGCGCGATTGTCGATGCCATTCCCACCGAGTTCCACACCGTCTACCGCAGGTTTGGCGTCGGGCGAGTGGACGATCGTGAAGGAGGTGAGCCGCTGCGAGGCGCCGAGCCTCCAGACGTCGTGATCGTCCGCGAGCACGACATGCGCCTGCTCGTGCGCGTGAAGGTCGGCCAGAAAACGGGGCTATTCCTGGATCAGCGGGAGCACCGGCGACTCGTGCGCGGCTGGTCGGCAGGCCGCTCGGTTGTGAATCTATTCAGCTACAACGGTGGCTTCTCGGTAGCGGCGGCGTTGGGCGGTGCGACCCGCGTGGTTAGCGTCGATCAGTCCGTCGGCGCAATCGACGATGCGCGAGAGAACTTTCGATTGAACGGGCTCGATCCCGACGCCCATGGCTTCGAGGTGGCGGATGTTTTCGCGTGGAAGGGAAATCCCGTCGACTTCGTCATTTGCGACCCTCCCTCGCTGACCCGTGACAAGTCGTCCGACGATCCCGCGCGTGGTGCTTATCGTAGTTTACACAGGCATATTGCTCCGATGGCGCAGTCGCTGCTCGCAACGTCGTCGTGCACCGCGCGGCTCTCCTCGGACCGCTGGGAGGAGTGTGTGCGGGACGGGGTCGGGGGCGGCTGGTCCTGGCTCCATCGCAGCGGGGAATCCATCGATCATCCTGTTGCCATAGGCCATCCGGAAGGACGCTATCTGAAGTTTGGCTTGCTGAGGCGGAGAACATGAACGATGCCGCTGGGGGCGTACTGTTGGCGTTGCTAGCGGGATGTGCCGCGTCTGGCGAGATTTACCGAGCGGATGACTGTCATACGGATGACGTCTGGCCGACGGTCGAGGCCACGGTCGTCTGTGACGAGTTGGACCTCGACTTCGCGTGGACCGGGCCGACCCGCGTCGGTGGCTTGCGCGGCGATGCCTGGGATGGCCTCGGTTTTTGGATCGGCGGGGAAACCCGGAACCGCGGTGCGATCAGCGTTGGCGTTCGGCCAGCCGGTGCTCCGACGCGGATCGGTTTCGAGGCCATCGATGCGGAGAGTGAAGCCCGTTTTGGCTACATTCCGACATCGAAAGGCGCACCAGATGCCCCGTTCGTCGAGGCGTCCGACGGGGCTGTGCGCTGCGACATACGCGGCGCCGGGAGTGTGACGCTGACGGGCCTGCCCGAAGGTCTCGGCGGCGAGCTATCGTGGGAGTTCGCGAGCGGCGTCGGAGGCGAGGCCGATGTTGGAGCGTGGACGCCCGATCTTCCCGCCGGCTGCGCGTTGGATCCGGGCGCCTGGCAAGCATTTTCCATTCGGGCTCAGTGCGGGAAGGAAGAGCGCATCACGGCTTCGTTTGTCGCGCCGCGTTCCTATGCGGTGGCGCTCGACCGGTTTGGGGCGCCAGCCACGGTGGAGGCCACCTGGTCGGACGCATTATCGGGAACGTGCAACGGCGCAAGTGTTCCGGTAGATGCTACGTTGTCGGGCTCGGTCGACGTCCTCACCCTTACGACGACCATCGGCGGCTTCTCCCGCGAAAACGGGACGTGGTCGGTGCTCACCAGTGTTTGCGGCGCATGCAAGGAATGGGCCGTCGAGGTGGAGGGTTTGCCCATTTGACGGCGGACAAATTTTGAGACGACGGGGTCGGCGTCGAACGGACGCCCCGCTACGGCCTGACATACACGTCGGTGTACGCGGTGCCCGGATTATCGCCGGTCGTGCAGGACGAGATGCCTTCGAGCGTGCCAAGGCGGATGGTGGAGGTGGAGGACGCACGCGCAACGACGAAGTCGTATCCACCGATGTAGGAGGTTGCACCCGTGTAGTCCGACGTCGCCATCCCGCAGATGGAGCTGCCCCAGTTGAGCGGGACTCCCCAACTCTCGCTCCCAAACTGGAAGCCGAGATTGTTGCAGCCAGTGAGCGAGCCCGGGTAGGTGCAGTGTGCCTGAACGGAGCCGGAGTCGTACTTGAACAGCGCCTCCGCCCACTCGAATCCCTCCGTGTTGTAGTAGGTTGCGTCGTAACCGGTTCCGTATACGGTGAGGTCGTTCTTGATGCGTGTCCAGCCGCCGCCATCGGTCGTCATGTCGCAGTGATACGAGCCGGGATCGAGGTAGTAGCTGCCGTCGACGGCCGAGGGGTCCGCGTCCAAAACCTCCGCACAGTCCGCCGCCGGACAGGTCGCCGCCGATCCGAGCAAGCCCTCGTCAACCGTCGAATCACAGTCGTCGTCGAGGCGATTACAGCGCTCGGTTGCGCCGGGATAGATCGCGGAATCTCCGTCGTCACAGTCATCCGCGTTTGCTACGTACCCAGAGGGCGCCGTGCAGTCGTCGGTGGTGGCACTGGCGTCGCCGTAGCCGTCCGCGTCCGCGTCTTCGTACCAAGTGGAGAGTGTCAGCCCCTCGTCCACGTCTCCGTCGCAGTCGTCGTCCACTTCGTTGCAGGTGTCCGCAGCGTCCGGGTTTACCGTGGGCTCCGAGTCGTCGCAGTCGTCACTGGAATCGACGTATCCAGATGGGGCGTCGCAGCTGATGAACGTGAAGCGAGTGCCGCCGTGGCCGTCGGAGTCGAAGTCTAGATACCACGTCGAGATGTCGATGGAATCGGCCTCGTCGGTGCTCCGATCGCAGTCGTCATCGACGCCGTTGCAGTATTCTGACGCGGAGGGGGAGACGGTGGCGAGGCCGTCATCACAGTCGTCGCTGGACCCTACGTAACCGGCTGGGGCGTCGCAAGCGGCGGCGTGGGTGCCGGCGTCTCCGTGTCCGTCCCCGTCGTAATCCGCATACCATTCGCTGGCGCCGATCGCGTCGGATTCATCGATGTTCCCGTCGCAATCGTCATCCAGGGCGTTGCATGTCTCGACGCCGTCCGGACTGACGTCGGCGTCCACGTCATCGCAATCGGCGTTGTCTGCGGCGTAGCCGGTCGGCTGGGCGCACGCGTCCTCCGACAGGTCAGGCGCGCCAAACCCATCGTCGTCGAGGTCGATCCACCAGGTCTGCTTCACTCCCTCGTCAACCTCTCCATCGCAGTCGTTGTCGATCTCATCGCAGATCTCGTCTCCTGCCGGATTGGCGAGCGAATTGCTGTCGTCGCAATCCGAGTCATCCTCCACGCGATCGGCGGTCGGCGCGCAGGCCTCGGTGGCAGCGTCCGGATCGCCGAACCCGTCGGCGTCGGCGTCGGCATAGTAGATCGACGTCACGCCCTCGTCGACCTGCGTGTCGCAGTTGTTGTCGATGCCATCGCATAGTTCGATGGCGCCTGCGTAGATGCCTGCGTCGCCGTCGTCACAGTCGTTGCCATTGTCGACCTGTCCCTCGGCCGCGGTGCACACGTCGTGCCGCGCGTCGGGATTGCCGAAGCCATCG
The DNA here is from genome assembly GCA_945861635.1 of Klebsiella pneumoniae. Taxonomy (GTDB): domain Bacteria; phylum Myxococcota_A; class UBA796; order UBA796; family SXON01; genus CAMAWH01. Next base: position 15,195 of record CAMAWH010000064.1, read on the forward strand.
CCGTCCGCGTCGTCGTAGACGGCTCGCGTCACGCGGTCGTCCACGCCGCCTGCGCAGTCGTTGTCCAGGCCATCGCACACCTCCGTTTCGCCTGGACTCACGCGGTTGTCGGTATCGTCGCAATCTCCATCGGAAACGGTGTAGCCGTCCAAATCGGCGTCCGTGGTGTCGCTACTGCCATCTCCGTCGGTGGCCTTTCCGGTCCCCGGGTCCGTTGCCCGGCAAGCGGCGGCCAGCGTGAGCAGGAGCACGCGGGAGCGCGAAAGAAGGAGTCGCATCTCGGGAGTGTAGCGGAAAAACGACGGAGCGCGCTGGCGTGTCGGACACGCAAACGCAACCGGCGCCAACCTGTTTTGCTTCCGCAATCGGCTACACGACGCCGAGGTTTCCCCTTACAATCTCGTTGTGCTCTACGCGCTCCTGACGAATGCTCTCGCCGTGCCGCCTCCTCCCATCGTCAATGGCACGGTTACGATGGATTATCCGGAGGTGCTGCTCCTTTCGCTTCAGGACGGGAACGATAATATCCTCGGCAGCTGCACCGGCTCCCTTCTGAACGCCGAGTGGGTGCTGACGGCCGCCCACTGCATCGATCTGGAGGCATCGGGTCTCAGCCTGCACGGCATCCTGGTCAGCGTCGCGGACGGGACAGATAAGGTTTACACTACGCTTTCCGCCGCAAACTGGTACGCGCATCCCGACTATGCCGGCATCGGCTACAGTGACGTTGCGTTGGTGGAGTTGGCGTCGCCAATGGCGGACGTTCGGCCGATGCCGCTGGACCCGCTCGGCGTATCCGTGGCCGACCTTGGCTTGGATTTTCGGGCGATCGGCTTCGGCGTGACCGGCTCGTCCGACCCCGGCACGGTGCTGACGAAACGAATCGGAGACATCGAACTCGACAGGATCGACGAGCGCTTGATCGGCCTGCACGACGAGCTGACGGGCCAGGGCCTGTGCTCCGGCGATTCGGGCGGTCCTATCGTGCGAGTGGCAGACGATGCGACGTACGCGCAAGTCGGCGTGACCAACTTTGGTTGGCTGGGCACGTCGTGTGAAGACATGACGGGGTTTGCGGCGCGGATCGACTACTTTCAGCCGTGGATTGAGGGGTATGCGCGCGTGTACACGCCGGATGAAATCGAGGACGGGGATTGGGCCAGTGATCTCCGCCGGAGTCGGGCGGACGACGTCCCGACCGGCCCGCGTGCCGATGAAATTCCCGACGACCCGGCGCGGCCGGATGTAGTAGGCGAGGACCGGGCGAGTTGCGCCGCCGTCGCGGGGCCATCCCGCATTTCTGCGCTCACGACGATGCTTGCCGCCGTGCTGCTGCAATTGTCACGTCGTCGCCAAACGCAACGCGCATGCCCGGACTTTGGTCGCGGCTGACCGCCCCCGGTGCTACGGTTGCGCGGTCTGGGAGTCGCCGTGCTTCTTCTTGCTGCTTCCGCACTCGCCGCGCCTCCCCCGCCGCCGGTCGTCAACGGAGCTACGACGACGGACTACCCGGAGGTCGTGTGGATTTACGCCGAAGATCGCAGCGGCTACGGCGCCTCCTGCACGGGTTCCTTGATCGCCGACAAATGGGTGCTGACCGCAGCGCACTGCGTGACGAGTGACAGCTCGTTCACCATCGACGCCATCTACTTGTTCGTCGGCTCCAACTCGGACACTGATCTGGAGCAGCAGTCGGAGGCTGCCGCTTGGTACCCGCATCCCGATTACGACGGTCGCGACCTCTACAATGACGTCGGGCTCATCGAGCTGACGACCAAGTTTCGGAAAGTCGACCTGATGCCCTACGACGACACCTCGCTGAAGCGCGCCGACATCGGGACGGATTTCCGAATTGTGGGCTGGGGTCAGACGAGTGATAACGACAACAGCCAGACGGCGAAGAAGCGATACGCCGACGTGCCACTGAACACCTACGATTCCGATCTCATGGTCACGTACGACGGCACCACGGGGAAGAACGCCTGCCACGGGGATTCCGGTGGCCCCGTGCTCCAACTCCGTTCCGATGGCGGGTACGCGATTGCGGGAATCGTGAACTCCGCGTACGGGAGCGGCGTCGACTGTGAGGGCAACGGCCTCGCAAGTGCGGTGGTCAAGAGTTATGTGAGCTGGATCGAGGGCTATACGGATATCCAGACCTGGGATGAGCTGAACGGCAGCAGTGACGCCGACACGGACACCGATTCGGATTCCGACGCGGATTCGGATTCGGACACCGACGCGGATGCAGATTCTGACGCCGATGCCGACGCGGACGCCGACGCAGACTCCGACGCCGACTCGGACTCCGATGCCGACGCGGACGACGGCGCGGAGGACGACGGAGCCGCGTTCAATGATCCCAAGCGTCCGAACGAAGTCGGGGAAGATTACGGCAGCGTATCCGGCTGCGGATGCCTGACATCCCCGGAGTCCTCGACGGGTGGGAGCGTGCTTCTCCTTACGATGGGCATGGCGCTCGCGGGGCGTCGCCGGCGGTAGTGGTGGCCGGCGGTAGTGGCGGCCGGCGGTGACCCGGCGATTGTCACAATCCTGTGCATGCGACGCGGTTGGTCGCCGCTGGTGCTACCCTCGTGGCGCCCGGAGGGCCGATGCTCCTGTTTGCCGCGCTCGCCTTCGCTGAGAATCCGCCGCCACCGCCGATTGTCAACGGCGAGACGACTTCGGACTATCCGGAGGTGCTGTTCCTGTACATGACGGACAAGCGGGAATCCGTTGGTGGGGCGTGCACCGGTTCGCTGGTCGCGGACGACTGGGTGCTGACCGCGGCGCACTGTGTCAGCGATTCACCGGGGTTCAAGCTCTACAGTGTCTCGGCCCACGTGGGCAAGGACACGAACCATCTGACACAGTCGATCGACGCCGACGAATGGTTCGCCCATCCGGACTACGACGGCGCAAGCTACACGAACGACATCGGCCTCGTGCACCTTTCGCAAGGTTTCAAGGGAATCAGCCTGATGCCTGTTGATCTCGACGGCCTGATTCCGGAGGACGAAGGCGATGACCTCCGCCTCGTCGGCTTCGGCGCAACGGGAGACAACGACGCTGGCGGACTGATGCGCAAGCGCACGGCCGACGTCCCGCTTGAGGAGTACAATCGCAGCTTGCTGCTGACCTATGACCAGGAAGACGAGCAGAACGCATGTCACGGCGATTCCGGCGGGCCGGTGCTGCGTCTACGGGAGGATGGCGGCTACGCGACGCTTGGCGTGATGGATGCCGTGGGCGGCAACAACCCCGATTGCGAGGGGAACGGGCTCTGGTCCGCGCGGATCGACGCCTATACCGACTTCATCGACGCGTATGTCGACGTGCAGTCCTACGACGAACTCCGCGAGGGGGGCTCGGGTGCGGGCGACGATGAAGGGAGTTTGCGCGGCGATGACGATGGCAGCGGCGCTTCCGATGTCTTCGGCAGCGATCAGAACGCGATCAGTTGCGCGTCAGGTGGGGCCTCGCCTTCCCCGGCCGCGATGCTCCTGCTCCTAGCAAGCGCGCTCACAGCGCGTAGAGCGCCAGGTTCCCGGCGACGTTGACGACGGTCGCACCGTCGGCGAGCAGCGCAGCCTCGAACGCCTGCGCGTTTCCGGCCAATTCATCGCGGTGAACCATGATTTGTGTGACGCCGGCGGCGCGTGCGCCGCGCAGGTCCAACTCGCCGGGCGTGGCCTTGACGATGGGGTCGTACGCCACAAACGACGTGAGCCATGACGCGTTTGTCGAGGCACTGATTCCGTTGAAGTCCAGCGTCCAGGGCGACCGGGCGCCGTGCGTGAGCTGGTAATACTGCAGGTACCGGGCGCGCGGTCGAGAGCGATTGATGACGCCGGGCGGCATCGCGACGGGGCCGGGAACCTCGAGAAGAACCGGGCCGCGAACCTCACTGTAGAGGGCCGGAACTGCCGTCGGAGCTCCCGGAAGCACGGGTTCGGTCGGCCCCAGGAGCAACCCCTCCACCAAGGGCAAGAGACCGATCCAGCCGTATCGTAAGCGATCTACCGTTTGTCCAACCATCGGAGCGAGGCAGAACAACGTTCCTGCGTGCCATCGATAGGGAAAACGAACCTGTTCCAGCACGGGCAGGTGCCACCACGGACCCTGTCCGAGCGAGAGCACCGCGCACACCAGAACGCCGGCTACCAACGCAGGGTTTCGCGACATGGATGGCGCTGCGAGCGCGATAACCGCGAAACCAACGTAGGCGTTGAGCGCGTAGACGTTCATCGGCGCAAGGATCCCCGGCGAGGGAATGCCGATGTGGGCCCCCATGGCCGCCCGGATATCATCCGGCAGAGGGGCATTTCCGCCAAACGCGTGCGAAAATGCGTACAGCATCGGCGCCGCGAGCAACAAGCCACCGGCCATCGACGCCCACGCCCGACGGTTGCGAACGCCCCAAGCCGCCGCCAGCAGGCAGGCCACCATGCCGAGGTACCAGCTCGAAAGCACGGTAAGCGTGAATGCGATGGGCGCGAGCACCCGCCGCTCCTTCAGCACCATCCACGCCCACAGCGCCATGGCCCAGCCGTCGGTTCCTTCGACGATGCCCTCCACCGCGTATCCGTGGAAGAACGGCGATGCCCCGTAGACAGTGGCCGCCGCGAGCGCCCCCCATGGCCCCAACGACATGGCTGTGAACGCACCGTATGCGAGGAGGATCGTCGCGAAGCGTGCAAGTACGAGCGTGGCATTGTAGGCAAAAACGGTGCCCCCCATCCACGCAAGCGGTATGGCCGCCCACCCGTGAAGGGGACTCGAGTAGTAGAACCCGATTCCTTCCGGGGCGCCGAACAAGTCTGTGTGGAGCGGCACTCCGGGCTGCCCGTCCAGAAACTGGCGCAGTCCCCACACGGATGGGTAAAGGTCCGTGTACGGCTGCCCAATAATCTCCCCTCGCCAAACGGCGGGAAGCGCAGGAAACAGCGCCCACGCTATCGCGACGCTCACGGCGATCAGCCATCCGTCTCGGGGGCGCGGGCGGAACATCCACCGGCATCATAGGCCGGCGCGATGCAACTCCCCGACCTGCGGACGTTTGACGACCATGCGGCCGCAGCGGCGCGTGTTCACCTGGACCAGTTGACGAAACCGGCCGGCAGCCTAGGGAAGTTGGAGTATTTGGCGTCGTGGTGGTGCGGCGCGACGCATGCGTTTCCCGTCCGGTTGCCTGTGCGCGCTCGCCTGACGACGTTTGTCGCCGATCATGGCGTGGTTGCGGAAGGCGTATCGCCGTATCCCAGCGCCGTTACCGGGCAGATGGTTGCCAACTTCATGAACGGGGGGGCAGCGGCAAACGTTTTTGCGCGTCATTACGGCGTGGAGTTGGTCGTCGTTGATGTTGGGGCGTCGGGCGATTTGTCGGCGTGCGTGTCCACATCACACGCCGTCTTTCAGGGGCGGCGCGTGCGTTCGGGAACCGGAAACATGGTTGCGGAGTTGGCGATGACGCGTGCGGAGGCGGAGGCCGCCGTTACGGTCGGCATCGGAATTGCGACAGCGGCCGCCGATGACGGCGTAGCCGTGCTCGGCGCCGGGGAAATGGGGATCGGCAACTCGACGGCCGCGGCCGCGTGCCTCGCCGCGGTGGCCGGCATGCCCGGGAAGCTCACAGCGGGGCGGGGCAGTGGTGTCGATGACGCCGGTCTACGGCGAAAGGTCGACGCGATCGACGCAGCCATCGCTCGGCACCGCCCGGATCGCGGCGATGCAATAGAGATTCTCTCTGCTGTTGGCGGGCTCGAAATCGCGGCCATTGCCGGGTTGTGCATCGGCGGCGCGTCGCGAGGTGTTCCCGTCGTCCTGGATGGATTCGTCGCGACGGCGGGGGGGATGCTGGCCGGGGTGCTTGCGCCGGGCTGCGCGCCCTTTACGCTTGTCTCGCATCGAAGCGCGGAAAACGCCCATTGGGCGATGAGCCGAATGATGGGGAAGGAGCCGATTCACGATCTCGACTTGCGGTTGGGGGAAGGGACGGGGGCGGTGCTGGCCATCGACTCCATCCGACTCGCCGTCAAGCTGATGACGGAGATGGCGACTTTCGCCAGCGCGGGCGTCAGCTCGCGGGAGTGACCGGAGGCGTCGGTGACGGCTTGAGCATCTGCCGCGTCAGCCCCTCCTTCCAAAACAGGAGTGCACCGGTCGTCGTGACCGGCAGGAAGCTGACGGCCCAGAAAACGATGGCAAACGCTTGCGCGGGCGCCGCATCGAGGCCCCAAAGAACCAATGTTTTTTCGATGGCCACATGGAACACGCCAAAAAATCCCGGAGCTTGGGGCAGCGCGACGGTCAGCGCGATGGCTACGGTGGTAAAACATGCCGCGGCGAAGGGAAGATCCATATCGAAGGCGCGAAACAGGCACCAGATCGAGATGGAGCCGTTCGTCCAGTGTAGTAGCGAGAGCAGTCCGGCTTTCACCAGCGCTGCGGGCGAGCGGACGCTGGACAGTCCTTCAACGAACCCATCAAAGAGCGTCAGAAAACGCTGACGGACCGGCGGTGGGCCGAGGGAGACAATCTGCACAAAGATTTGGCGCGCCGCCTGTTCTCGCGATGCCAGAGTCAAAAAAATCGCGAGGCCGCTCACGCCGGCCACGCCGAAGATTCCGCCGTACAGTTTCAGGTTCCAAACGAGTTCACCTTGCGCCGTTGCGTGCTCCGGCAACATCACGACCATCATGCAGAGCACCATGACCAGGCCGAGGATGTCGAACACTCGCTCGATGACGGCGATGGTGAACAGCGGCAGCATCGACGTTCCCGTTTCGCGACTTCCCAGGAACGGCCTCGCGAAGTCGCCCGCGCGAAGGGGAAGGACGACGTTGAGGGCCATGCCGATCACCGTCGCGACAAACAGCCGCGCAAATCTAACATTCGGAGCGATGTTCCATAGTAATACGCGCCATCGGATCGAGCGGATGATGAATTCTGTGTAAAGTACCGCTGCCGAAATCAGCAGCCAGCCCAGGTGGACGCCCGCCATCGCCCGGCCCACCTCACCCCAGTGCGCGCGCAGCAAAAACCATGCGGTAAACCCGACGGTGACGACGATACCGGGCAACAGTCGGAGCCGACCTTTCACGGGTCTAGCGTACCATGGCGCCCGCGGCCTCCCTGCGCTAGACGGGGCGCCCACCCAGAGTGATTCGTGCGCCTCGATGCAGTCGGTCTCGGGAACGCCATCACCGACGCGCTCGTGCGCATCGATGACGACAGCGTCCTTACCCATCTAGGCGTCGATCGTGGCGTCATGACGCCGGTGGACCACGTTCGCTGGCACGAGATCTACGAGCACGTGAAGGGGTTCGGCGTCGAGGTCGCGGCGGGTGGAAGTTGCGCGAATACGATCTCCGCCCTCGGTTATTGTGGCGCGGAGGTGCTTTATTGTGGTCAGGTGGGGGATGATCCGTTTGGGGACCTGTACGGTCGACTGATCACGGAAGCGTGTGGTCGCCACGCGCTTGTCGTCGCGTTCGGTGACGTTAGCGGCAAATGTTTGTCGCTCATCTCGCGCGCCGACGGGGAGCGCACGATGATCACGGATCTCGGGGTGGCCGGCAAGCTCGCGGGCTTGGGTGACTTTGCCAATCGTATCGCTGATGCGCGGGTGCTCCATCTGGAGGGGTATGCGCTCCTTGGTGGCAACATCCGCGAAGCCCTGTTTGCTGCCGTCGCGCACGCGGAGTCCGTCGGCACCGCGATTTCACTCGACTGCGCCGATCCCTTTGTTGCGCGCATGGTCGGAAAGGATGTCGAGGCGGTCATTCGTGACCACGCCGACATCGCGTTCCTCAATCGCGAAGAGGCAGAACTGCTCACGGGGAAGGGCGCGCACGCGGCTATCGAGGTGTTGCGCAATTGGACGGACGTGGTGGTGGTGAAGCTCGGTGCCGAAGGCTCCCTTGTCGCCATGAACGGAGACGTCGTTCACATCCCGGTCGTCCCCGTGGTCGTGGTGGATACCACAGGCGCAGGAGACTCGTACGCGGGCGGTTTCCTCTACGGCTGGCTGAAGGGCTGGACGCCCCGGCAATGCGGGGAGTTGGGCTCACGCATCGCGTCGGCCACGGTTGGACAACTCGGCGCGGTCGTCCGGGATCGCGCGCGGATCGAAAGTCTGGTTTCCGCGGTGGAGCGCGGTTGAACCTTCCCGTCGAAATCATTGACGCCGTCCGAGCCGGGCGCTGCTTGGTGTTCATCGGCACGCGCGCGTCGTTGGAAGCCGCGGAATTGGCGGACGAGCCGTACCCGGACGCGGCCACGCTTGCGAAAGAATTGGGGTGGAAGCGTCCGAAGGTGCCGATGGGGGGCAAGCAACGTGGCGTGATTGCCTCGGTGATGGAGGGCGCTGCGGAGTACGAGCGAGCGCACGGTCGCGATGCCTTGGTGGACACGTTGCGAAAAAAGGTGGGCGCTGCGGTGCCGCCGACGGAAGCACATCACGGCGTCATGGCCCGGTTCCCCGTCGTGTTTACGACGGCGCTCGACGACCTGTTGGAACGAGCATCCACATTGCCTGTGGACGTGATCGACCGAGGCGCACGTGTCCCCGATCCAGCGCCGGAGCGTCGCGTCATCGTGAAGCTGCGCGGCGGGTTCGAGCGTCCGGACACGTTGGTCCTGACCCCGGCCGATGTCGCCCGGCGCGCGCTGCCCATTGACGTGAAAAAGCAGCTCCGTGGCCTAATTCGCAACCACGCCGTGCTGTTTGTCGGCTACCGCCCGGATGAGGAGGAATTTGAGTCCCTGTTCGCAGACCTCTCCGACGCGTGGGGCGGCGAACTGCCACGTTGTCATCTTTCGGTTGCGCAGGGCCCCATCGACGACTTCTTGTGGCAGAAATGGGTGTGGCGAGGCCTCCTCATGTTCACGGCAGATCCCGTTGAGTGCATCCACGAGCTTTCGGTGAATGCCGTATGATCCGCTATGTCCGCCTTGAAGCCAACGGCGTCGAATATTGGGCGCGCGCGGAGGGGCAGGGATTCCACCTGCTGACGGCGGCGCCGTGGAGCGGCGGCCGTGAGGTCGGCGTGTCCGTGCCGAGCGGTCGCATTCTGGCGCCGGTGCTCCCTTCGAAGGTGATCGCCGTGGCGTCGAATTACCGCGAGCACGCGCGGGAGATGGGGAAGCCGGTGCCAACGGTGCCGAAAATCTTCTTCAAGCCGCCGTCATCGATCATCGGCCCCGGAACACCCATTGAGTTGCCGCCGGACAGCACACGCGTGGATCATGAGGCCGAGTTGGGCATCGTGATCGGCACGCGGTGCAAGCGGGTCGCCGCAGAAGACGCCCTCGATGTGATCTTCGGCTACACGTGTTGTAACGACGTGACGGCGCGCGATTTGCAACAGACGGACGGGTTGTTCGCCCGCGCCAAGGGCTTCGATACGTTTTGCCCGGTAGGCCCCCACGTGGTGACAGGGTTGAACCCGGCCAAGCTCGCCGTCGGTTGCGACGTGAATCGCCGCGTGCGCCAGTCGGGTAACACCGCGGACATGGTGTTCTCCGTACCGGAGTTGATCGCCTTCATCTCCAACGTGATGACGCTCGAACCAGGCGATCTCATCCTGACCGGTACGCCGGCGGGCGTCGGACAGATCATCGCAGGTGACCGTGTAACGATTTCGGTGGAGGGGGTGGGTGCCATGACGAACACCGTGGTCGCCCGTCAGGATCGATGATCGACGTCATCCGGAACGCAGCGGCCATGGGCGCGGCGGGCGCGGCCGTGGGGTTGGCGCTACAGTTTGGGCGTGGCTGGATGGTGGCGGTGCCGGCGATCGTCGTAAGCGGCGCGCTGGCGGTGAACCTCGGAGTGCTGCGTCCAAACTGGGCCGTGGAGTCGCTCGTGTTGGACGCGCCGTGGTCGGCCGCCGGGATATTGGCGGTGTGGACGATGGTCGCAGTGGCGGCGGCAGGATGGGTGCGACTGGACGGGTGGGTGGTGGCCGTCGTAAGCGCAGCTTTGCTTGGCGATCGATTTGTGGCGATTGCACTCGCCGCCGGCGTTGAGGACCCCTCGCGGCGAGCGCGCCTCGTCCTCGCGGCAAGCGGCGCGTCCCTGATGGGGCCGGCCGCAGGCGCTGGGATGGTGGCGATCGGAGGGTGGAGTGGGGCGCTCGCCGCCGTCGGACTGGCGGCCGCGTGCGTTGGCTTTGTACCGGCAGTTGGCGGTGTTCGAAGGGCGCTTCCCGCACCGTCATCATTCCTGCGGCGGGCCTTTCCGGTCGCGCTCACGCCGATGCTCGGCGCCGTCGTCGTCTGGCTGCTCATCCTTAGCGGACTCCCGGACCTTTTGGCCTACGGCATCGAACATCTTCCGGCGTTGGAGCCGACGAGTGCGCCGATGATCCTGGGGGCCGGCGCGGCCGTCGCGGGGATCATTGCCGACGAGGGGACGATGGCGCTGTTCGCGCGTGAATTGCTCATCGACGGACGATCCCTGCACGGCGACTGGGCGCACGACGCCCTCCTCGTCGGACTTTCTCTTGGGGGAGGCTTGCCGTTGCTGTTGCTCACCCGGAGTCGTCTGCGGGTTGGGATTCCGCTGTGGTTCGTGCAACTTGCCATTGGAGCGGGGTGGCTGTGGTCGCGTTCAGCGCTGTGATGATGCTCGGGTTCGCCGGGTGCACGCCGGCGGAGGCGGCGCGCCCGGGGCGTGGGCGAGCGGGACACAGCGGCGCCGTTGCCGCCGACCACATCCTTGCCAGTGAGGCGGGCGCCGCGGCGCTGCGCGCGGGGGGGAACGCCGTGGATGCGGCGATTGCGGCAGCGCTCTCGTCCGGCGTCGTGCAACCCTCCGGGTCGGGGTTGGGCGGCGGCGGATTCGCGATCGTTGTCAAGCCGGACGGTACTGCCAACGCGTTTGACTTTCGCGAGGTTGCGCCAGCTGCGGCCACTGCCACGATGTTTTCGGGGGGAGCCTCCAGCCAGACGGGCGGGCTCGCGGTTGCCGTTCCCGCCGAAGCATTTGGCTTGGTTGAACTGCACCACCAATACGGCCGGCTGCCGTTGAAGCGCGTCGCACTTCCAGCGATTCATCAGGCCGAACGAGGATTTGAGACCGGGGCGCATCTTTCCGAATCGCTGGTTCAGTTCCCCGGTATGCGGTCGATCTTCGGCGAACATAATGAACGGCCGGGGCTCGCGCTGGCGCTGCGGGCGTTCGCTGCCACGGATGGGGAGGCGTTTCGATCCGGCTGGGTGGCGCGAGATTTCGTCGATACCGTCGTTGCCAACGGGGGTGTCCTTACGATGGCCGACCTTACGGAATACGTGGTGAAACCTCGAGAGCCCCTGCGCGGCGCGTACCGCGATCTGACGGTCATCACCATGCCGCCCCCCTCGTCGGGGGGCGTCGCGCTTCTCCAGATGCTCGCGGCCACGAACGGCGTCGCAGACGTCTCATGCGAAGTCGAGGCAGCCAAACACGCGATGGCGGATCGCGCCGCATACGGGGGCGACCCGCAGTTCGTTCCCGTCGATGTTGCAGCGCTACTGAGCGCGGATCACCTTACGACGTTTCGCACGGATTGTGGCGCGACGACGTTCCCGCCGGAGCACTACGCCCCCGCTGCGCCTGCTCCCGACGATCACGGCACCCTCCACATTTCCGTGATCGACGGGGACGGCATGGCGGTTGCGCTGACCACTACCATCAATACGGCGTTTGGCAGCCGGTTGGTCGCGCCACGCTCCGGCATCGTGCTCAACAACGAGATGGACGACTTCGCCACCCGCCCGGGTGTCGCGAACGCGTACGGGCTTGTTCAGGGCGAGCAAAACGCGCCCGTCGCCGGGAAGCGGCCGTTGTCGAGCATGACGCCGACGGTGGTCCTCGACGCAAGCGGGCGTCCGTTTGTCGCGATCGGGGGAAGCGGCGGGCCCTTCATCATCACGGCGACCTACCAGGCCCTCCGAAACGTCCTCGACCGCGGCATGGGGGCAGAGACGGCCGTGGCTGCGCCCCGGTGGCATCATCAATGGCTGCCGAACGTGGTCCTGGCGGAGTCGGGGATGACCGCGGCCGATACGGCGGCGTTCCTCGCGCACGGGCACGACGTCCGGCCTATTGCCAAGCCGTTTTCCGCCATCCAACTCGTGATCCGGCGAGATCGCGCGCTGGATGCCGCTGCCGATCCGAGGAAGGGGGGCGCGGCTGTACTCGTCCCGTGAACGACAAATGCAAAAGTTGCGTTTTTTGGCTCTAAAGATTCACACAACGGTGTCGAACCCCTATACGTTTCAAGCACGACCCAATTCGGTCGGTAGCGGCCCCTCCGGGTCGTAAAAGGAGAGTTGCATGCTTGCGTTCCTGACAACGCTACTGCCACTGGCTTGCTCTGCGCAAGCGCCCGAAGACAAGATCGCCGGCACGGCCGACGCCCTGAACAGTGGGGAGGACGCCGTGAACGACGACGACGGAGAGGTCGGCACGGTCGACTCCGCACCGAGTCCCATCGACACGGCGCAGCCGCTGGAAACGTGGGAGCCGCCGGCGGACAGCGGCGGCGAGGACGAGCCGGAGGTCGTACCTGAGGCCCTTGCCGATTCGGTGACAGGGTATGCCGCGTCGCAAGGGACACGCGGTTGGTACTACGGGTACGTCGAGCCTGGGACCTCGCCAGATTTCACGCTCATGGGAAACTACGTGGCGAGCGGCACCGATCCCGGCTGGTACGTCGGCACCGGTGGCGCGCTTTGGACCATGATCGAGAACGACACGATGCACCCGAATGGAGAAGTGACGACGGAAGGCCGGTCGCCCGTGGAGCAGTGGGCCGTTCGGCGCTGGGTGAGTAGCTATTCCGGGCCCGTGCGCATCACGGGTCACGTTGCGAAGGTGTATGAGGATGGAACGACAACCGGCGTTCTAGCCCGAATCACGATCAACGGTGTTGACGCCTGGTCCGAGCACATTGAGGGGTGGGATGCCGTCGGTAAGGACATTGACGTCATGGCGGAGGTCACGACCGGCGCGAGCGTCGATTTCGCCGTCGAACCCTATGGGAGCGATGATCGGTCGGATCGAACTGTCTTTACGGCGACGGTTTGGACCGTTCCGTAGGGTTGGGCGGGCAAGTGCGTCCGCAGGACGCCCAACCACGCCGCTGACCTAGGAGCGTGTCGCGCGTAGCGTGATCGCGCTCCGTTTCCGCGCCGGGCCCCGGAATGTGGCGTCGTAGTTGGCGGTGTTTGCGTTTCCGGGCGTCGTGCTCGTGGTCGTGATCGTGATGGTTTGGCGTGGAGCGGGGTTCGTGGGG
>CAMAWH010000065.1 GCA_945861635.1 Klebsiella pneumoniae
TTCCGATGCGTAACAGATCTCGGGCTATCCGAGACGTCAATTCGAGCGCCGCCATCGCATACTGCTCGATGGATGCGTATCCGAGAAGGCGGTGACCGGCGGTGTCGGCCAGCTCGGCGAGCAGACTCGCCAGGCAATACTCCGCGCCGCGTTGTGCTTTGCGAGCGGCGACCAGACGTGCATCGAGGGATCGGGCGAGATCGAGTTCAGGACTCAGCGATGTGGCGCGCATGCAGTCCACGTATTGCGCCGATTTTCGGTGTTTTTCGGGGGGTCAGGATGCGCGCGGAGCGACACGAGCAACGCTCGCGTCGGCGACGCGCCCGTTCGCCGCTTCTGGTGGCTGGGAGCCCCCTTCCGTGCGACGCCGCCAAACGGGCACGGATGGCGCCCCTCGGCAGGGCGCTTTTTGGCGGTGGAGGCCGGGGAAAATAAAGTTCGCGGTGGCCCACGTGGGTCAAACGATCGGCGGCTTACGACGCACGTGGGCGCCTCTGGGCACCCCCGGAAACCGAGTGTAAAAACCGAGGAAGGGGAGATGTGACCCTCGAACATCGTCCGGTCGGTGTCCACCCGCCGCCGGCCCCCGAATCGTCGCCACGCGCCGGCGCAGAATGGCGTCAGGAGAGCATGCTTTCGCGCCCCTGCTCGCCGAGTCGCCCGTGCGTTGGTTTCGCGCGCCCGGTCTTGGCGCGTTGGCGGCGCCGTCTCGCGGACCGCCGCCTCCCTCTCTCCAACGAAGCAATTTTCGCCGCCGCAGGTGTGGACCGCTGCGGTGACGCCGCCGTCCGCGTGGCGTCGGCGTTGCCGTCGGCGCGTTCCCCGCGCGGCCGCATTCATCGAACATCACAACGGCGCCGGGCCTTTCCCCCCTGGGGTGTGCCGCCAACGCCGGATTCGTCCGTCTGAGGACGCCCCCGCGGACGGGCACCGACTGGCAAAAACACAACGTAGAACCTACGCGACGTCGAAAACGTCAGCGGATGCCGGCCGGTACGTGGGCGGCAGAATGTTAGCGCCTCATGGCGGGGGCGGGGCTTGACGCGTCACGACTCTCGTACGAAATAGTATTTTTGACGGCCGACCTTGACCCCGATGCTGCAGATTGTAGTCGTCCTGGCCTCCCGTCTGCAACGGTGGCCCTCATTCACGGCGACTCCACTCCCGAGGTATTCCGGTGCGCTTGTTCAACATTCTCGTCTTCGATCAGATCGTCCGCGGCAATCCGTTGGTGACGTCAATCCCCGGAGTTCAATGACGTGCTGGGTAAGGCGTGGGCCCTCGCCTACGAGGTCGAGGAGGCTTCAGGCACAACGCCTACAATTACGGTCAAACACCTTCATTCGTGTAGCGGCTAGGGATTCATCGCGCTTCCGCCGTTCATCAACGACGTCACCATCGGTACGCCACCGTATCGCGACGTCAGGACCCAGCCCGGTCCGCTTTCGGGGCTGGGTCAGGTCGGCGTCGTCCTTGGGAATGCCGACAATGCTGTGCGCGTACGCATCTGGGCTACCGGTTGGTCGAACGAACCGGCGTCGGCTGGGCCGGACTCGCGCGCCGGACGGCGATCACGGTGATGCTCGGATGCGTAATCGGCGGCGCGCTCACCTGCGCGGAAGCGGAGGAGGAGAAGAAGAATGGTTGGTCCGAACGCACATCCGACGGCGAGTACATGCTGTGCGAGTGCGGGACGAAAGTACGGTGGTCTGCACGATTACCCTGCGCGAAGGCTGCGACCCGAAGTATCGAACGTGGACCACCCAGATCGACTGCTACCGGAATCCAGACTGCGTGGATAAGTCCATAGGAGACGCGCAGTGTGCGGCGTTGATCCATGCCTGTTGTCCGATATTTGTCGATTCCGGTGTGTGGTGAGACCAGAATCATCGGTCAACCGGGCTGGTTCGCCATCCTGCAGAAGCGGATCCTGCGCTACGGCCTGTTCGACAGCGTGGAGGACCGGTAGCGACGGGTCGTCGGCTTCATCGCGCACTGGAACACGGTCGGCAGCCACGCGCTCCGATGGAAGTTCAAGGGCCATCCGTTAGAAGCACGGGAGAGCGCTGCCTGAGCGGGCTCGTTGGAGCCCATGAACCCGACCGCTGACCACATCGCCGAAGCGAATCTCGCGGACCTCGTGCGACGCCACCGACTGTCTCACCTGGAGGTGCGTCGGCACGGCGCGTCCCTCGCCCTGTACACGTCCGTGCTCGACGACAGGGTGAGCCGCGCTCGGCGGACCGCGATCTCACGCACGCGCTGGCGCTTGGACATGCCCTTGCACACAGGGCGGTGGCAGCCCACGCCGCACGAAGGATCCGTGCTCGCGATCTTCGCTCTGCTCACCGGCGAGTTGGCGCCGTTGATTGCGCGGCTTGAGTAGAATGGGGGCGGAACTTCTGCAATGCGCCACCAGGCAGGGGCCGATGCGCGATTGTCGTGGACCATGCCGATGCTGACGGCGCTCGTGGCTGCGGGCCTTGGCACCGCCGCGCTCACCTGGGTGTGGTGGGCGTGGTGGCGCCCCCGGGCGCAGTGGGCGGACGTCGGCGTCGCGATGCTCACGCCCGGCATTCGGATGGAGCAGCGGACGACCGTCCACGCGCACGTCGGCGCTGGGCTCATCGGGGTTGGAGTCGCCCTGTTGGTCAATTCCGTCAACTCCACGCCTGGCGCAGAGTTGGCGGATCTGTTGGGTGTGTCGGCGCTCGGGATGGGCGTCGGGGTCTTTGTGGCGATCCGGCGGGGCCGGTTGGGTGGTGACTGGCTGACGGCCACGGACGCCGGGCTCCGGCTTGGCTGGCGCACTGGATCGGTGCAGATCCTGTGGGGCGAGATCGGCGATGTGCGCGTGTTTACTGCCTTTGCCCAGCCCGCCATCGGGCTGACGCTGGTGGACAGGCGGAGTGTCGTGGACCGCCTGCCGCTCGGGGAATGGCGCCACATCGTGGCCGCGCGCTTTGACGACGGGCTCGCGCTCGCGGGACACGAAATCGTGCTTTTCCCGGAGCAGTTTGGGATTCCCGCGGGCTGGCTGGCCCGCGCGGTGGCGCGGTATGTGAGGGAGCCCGCGGCGCGCGGCGAGTTGGGCGCCTCCGCGTCGGCGTGAGCGCCCATGCTACCATTCGAGCCGTGGCCTCGACCCCGAACCACCGTCCCGTTGTACGGCTTCTGATCTCCGTCGGCGCAACGCTCGTGGGAATCACCGTGGTCGGGGGCGTGATTCTGGCGCTGCTTGAAGGGTCGGAGAAAGCGGGGCGGAGGCTCGGCGAGATCGATGTCGGCTGGCTTGCGCTTTCGCTGGCGATATGGTCCGCGTCGGCGGTGCTACAGGCGTTGCGCTGGCGCGCGTTGCTTCCCGTTGCGCGGCGTCCTCCGCCGGGAATGCTCACGTGGATCGTGCTCGGGGCGAATGCCCTGACGCTCGCCGTGCCCGGTCCCGTCGGGGAGTTCGCGTCCGCGTGGTACCTGCGGCATCGGTACGGCGTTCCGATGGTGACGGCGTTGGCGGCGACGCTCCTCGGGCGTGCGTTGGCCATCCTGTGCTTCGGCATCGCGACGCTCACGTTGTGGCCGCTGCGCGCCGCCGCCTTGCCCCCGGACGTTGTGCAGTTGGTGACACCGATCGCGCTCGTGACCGGCGGAATCACGCTGCCGATCGCGTGGTTGTGCTTCCGGCCCGGCCACGCCGTAGCGTTCGTGGGCGGGATGTTGAACCGGGTGCTTCGGGGAGAAAGAGCCGTGCGCGTGCGCGAGCGCGTGGCGTGGTGGACCCAGTGTTTCGCCGCCCTTGGCAGCATCGGCGCGTCACGATGGGCAACGGCGGTCGGCCTGTGTTTCCTGAACCTCGGTGTCATGAGCGTGTCCACCCTGACGTCGTTGCGGGCGGTCGGCATCGTGGCCGACCCGCTGGGCACGGTCTTCATGCAGTCGATCACGGCCGTCGCAAGCGTGGCCGGCATTCTGGTGCCCGGCGGATTCGGCGCGGTGGAGGTTCTGGTCGTGGCGATTTTCCCCACGTTTGCGTCCGGAACCACCGCGGATGCGGTGTTTGCGGCCGTCGCGCTGCGGTCGATTCATCTGCTGACGCTTTTGCTTGGCCTCCCGGCGATGCTCTGGCTCATCGCGACACTCCCGGCGGAGGCCGAAGCCATGGAGCCGTTGATGTCCGAGACCATGCGCGGGGAATTGTCGTGACGCGCATGCGAGCTGTCGTGTCGTGGATCCTTCCTCTGGCCACCGTCGTCGCCATGACGGCCATCCTCGTGAGCGCGGGTCGGATCGCCAGCGGCGACGGTCCCCATCTCGTTGGCGTCGAGATCCGGCTCGCCCAACTCATCATGGAGTTTGAGTTCGGGCGCGCGTTGAGGCTGTTCTCCACGCTGATCGCGCCGCAGCCTCCTGCGGGCTACCTCCCGGGCATCGTGACCGCGCTGGTGCTGGGCGCCACGAAAGCCACGCCCATCATCGCGATGGCGATTCCGCTCCTCCTGTGCTGGGACGCGTTCCGACGGCTCAACGACGGGCGGAGTCCGTGGGCGGCGTGGCTGGTCCTCGTCGCAAGTCCGATTACGTGGCTGTACGTCGAGGAGCACGGTCGGGACCTCGTTGCGGGGGCGGTGCTCGCGCAAACGGTGGCGTGGCTGTACGCGAGCCGCGGATTCACGGATCGGGGGGCGTCGATCGCGTTTGGCGTGTGGCTGGCCGTCGGATTTCTGACCAAGTACACCTTCCCGATGTTTGCGGCGGCGCCCTGCCTTGCCGCGGCGATCCACCTGCGTTCGCGGGAACGCTGGAAGCACCTTGGGTTTGCCTTCCTCGCGTTCGCCGTGGTGGCCGGACCCTGGTTCCTGTCCTACGCCGAGCGCGTCGCCAGCTACGTTCTGCCGACGGACGCGGCGATGGCGACCTCGCAGGCGATGAACCGGGGTGGGCGAGATCAGGGATTCACCTCGGAGATGCTGCTGCTCTACCCGGTCGCGCTGAAGGACGCGCTCGGATGGCCGGGGGTGGTCACGCTCTTGATGGGTGGCGCGCTCGCGCCGGTCCGTTCGGCGTTGGCGCTGCTGGCGGCGGTTGGCGGCGTCGCCATCCTGTCTCCGCTTGAGCAGGCCCAGGATCGCTACGCCATCCCAGCGGTGGTGCTCCTCGCCTCGCTTGCGGGGCCGCTGTCTCGCTCGCGTGTCGGCGCCGCCGTGGTTCTGGCGGTGTTTCTGCCCCAACTCGTCGCAACGATCGGCGTGTTCAAGCCCGGCGCCCCTGCCGCGAGCGCGCCTACGTTCGACCATTCGGTCAGCGCGGCAAAGGAACTTTCGTGGCCGAAGAGTCGGTCATACCGGCCGGTTGACTTCGATGTGCGCGGGTGGAAGGTGGACGAAGCCATCGCGGGGTTGCGTCGCGTACACGGGCGCGCCGACGGCACGGTCGGGCTGCTCCTGCCCCGTAGCCCCGTCGGCCCCGATTTTGGCATCTTCCTTGCGCGATCGATGGCGCTCGGCAACCGGTGGGACTTTGCCAACGTCAACCTCAGTGCCCGCCACGGCGGGCTGTCGGACCCGTTCTTCATGGGGCCGATGCGTGACGGGAGTTGGCCGCCAAGCTCTTTTACGGCCCTTTACGCCATCCTCGCGACGGGCGATGGGGACGCGGCGTCCTGGATTGCATCGCGTCGCGACCTCGTCGAGGACGTCCGCATTGCCCTGCCCAACGCATCGGTGGGCGTACTCTACCGGGTCGGGCCATGACGGGGGTATGGTCACACATGCTGTGGCTGCTCGGACTGTTTTCTTGCGCGGGGGCCGCGCCCGTGAAGGGTGCAGGCACAGACCCATCCGACACCGCCGACACCGCCGACACGGCGGGCACCGACGCGATCGATGCGGACGGCGACGGCTACCCCTCGTGGACGACCACCCTCGACCCTGAACGCGCTGACTGTGACGACGCGGATGCCGCGATCACGCCGGCGACGGAGCGTTTCGTCGCTGCGGGCACGTTCACACGAGGCGATGCTTTCATGCCGTGGTCGAACCCGGCGCGTGTACTCACCATCAAGGACGTGTGTGTCGACCGGTTCGAGGTCACCAACGCCGATTTTCTGGAGCTGCTGATCGAGCGGGAGGCGGACGGACTCTCGAACGTCGACGACGCGGGTCGGATGCTCTTCGACGTGCTCGATCACGACGATGTCTACCCGGAGCGCATCCTCGTTTCCGATGGAAACTGGAGCATCGAGGCGGGCTACGAGGATCACCCCGTCGTGGAGGTGTGGACATGGTCGGCCGAACTATTTTGCGATTGGCGACACAAGCGCCTGCCGACGGAAGCAGAATGGGAGAAAGCGGCGCGCGGCCCGGACGACACCCGCGCCTTCCCGTGGGGGGACGAAGCACCCGACTGTGAGCGAGCGGAAATCGCGCTCCTCGTCGATGGCAAACCCGCCCCGTGTACCGACGACACCGCCCCCGTCGGTAGTTTTCCGGACGGCGCATCTCCGTACGGGATCCTGGATATGACCGGCAACGTGGAGGAATGGGCGTCGGACTGGTTCGCGCCAGACTATTGGGCAGACGCGCCGGACGTCGATCCGCAGGGACCGGCGGAAGGTGCCCTGTTCAACGATGGCGCGGGAGAGTTCGTCGCGCGTGTCGGGCGCGGCGGCAACTACCTCCTCGCCTTCGAAACCCTCAAGCTGACGGCCCGGATCCCCGAGCCGGAGGACGCCACAAGTAACGGGGTCGGGTTCCGTTGCGCGCGAGAGCTTCCATAAGCGACGGACGGTGGTATTCTCGGGGTGCCACTCTGAGGAACGATGTTTCCGGCTGGAATCGCGCTTGGCTCGCTTGCTGCTTGTCACGGCATGAGCACGGCGTCTCCGGTGGATTCGGCGGCCTCGGTCGATGACGTCGTGGACATCGGGGGGCCTTCTGCGCCGGACGCTTCCATGGAGGACGCGCTGGCCCGGGGAGACAGGGCGCTGGCCATCGGCCTGCCAAATCCCATCACGCTACGATCGGCGTACGTCGACGCGCTCGCGATGGCGGAGTTCGGCTGCCCTCGCCGCGAAAACGTCGAAGACGTCGGCTTCACGGGGGTTTGGTTCGACGATTGTACCACCGCGGGCGGCGCCCATTTTGACGGGCAGGGGGACTTCGAGGAAGCGATGGTGGCTGGAGATTGGACGTTCGAGGGCGTCGCCAATTTTACCGTGACGGACCCCGGCGGAGACGTGTTTTCCGGCGGCGGGGAGTTCGCGTTGTGGGGAGAAACGGACGATTCGGGTGGGAAGGCCTGGACCTCAAAAACCGGCGGCGTCTTCAGTCTCGATACCGGGGAGGGCTGGCTTGGTGAGGCGGGCCGCGCCGGCTTCTTCGTGGGCGGTGTGGTCGATGGCGTCCAAGCCGTCATCGGGCTGGATGGAGGCGTCGGCTACAACGACGTAGATATCGCGTTCGAAGGGCTGGTCAGCGATGCGTCCGCTTGCGATGGAATGCCCACGGGCGGCTACCTCGTACGTGACTCCACGGGTTTCTGGTTTTCCGCCGCGTTGACCGGCTGTGACGGCTGTGGGCCGGTGACGTGGCGAGATCTTGAGATGGGCGAGAGCTGCCCCGGGGCGGCGATTCAAGGCGCCATCGAGGCGCTGGTCGCGGGGCAACAGTGGTTGTAGTCCTGATCTTCGCCTGCGCGGGTGCACCGCAGCCGACCGACTCGGCCATCGTCGTGACGGACCCGGCGTACGTTGCCCCGTTCAAAGGCGTTCCGCTCGCGGCGCCGGCGCTGCTCCGGCGAGCCAGCCTCGACCTCCGCGGCGTCGTGCCCACCGAACAGGAATTATCGGCCGTGGAGGCTGATCCGGCAGTGGTGGACGCGCTGATCGACGCATTCCTCGCAGACCCTCGGTACGAAGAGCGGCTCGTCGACATCCTCGGCGAAAAATGGCTGACGCGCGCCGACGATTTCAACGTTCGCTCCAGGGAAGTCGGCTTTCCGCCGGAGCAGGATTTTGCCTATCTCCGTTCTGTCGGTGAGGAGCCGCTGCGGCTCATGGCGCATATCGGCGCGCGCGATCTCCCGTGGACGGACGTCGTGACCGCCGACTACACGATGGCGAATGACATCACGGCGCAGGTCTGGCCGCTGGAGTTCACCGAAGCAGGGGAGGGGTGGCGGAAGGCGGTGTACACGGACGGCCGCCCCGCCGGGGGCATTGCGATGACGAACGGCCTGTGGTGGCGCTACTACACGACGCCGAACAACTACAGCCGTTCGCGTGCCGCGGCGATTGCACGCCTGTTTTTGTGCGAAGACTTTCTCATCCGGCCCATCCAGTTCGAGGCGGTTGCGCTGCTCGATCGCGAGAGCCTGAATGAGGCGATCCGCACGGTGCCGGCGTGTGTGGGGTGCCACAGCACGCTGGACCCGCTCGCAGCCTCGCTGTTCGGCTTTTGGTGGTTCGAACTCTATGCTCCCGCCGAGCTTTCCGTGTACCATCCGGAGCGTGAATATCTCGGCGAGTATTACCTCGACACCGAGATGGCCTACTACGGCACGCCGATGAGCGGCGCGTCGGATCTGGGCCTGCTCATCGCCAGTGACGATCGTTTCCGCACGTGTACGGTACGTTCGATGGCGGAGGGGTTGTGGCGTCGGCGGAGCGATGTGGACGACTTCACGAGCATCAACGCGCTAGAAGGGGCCTTCGTGGACGGCGAGATGCGGCTCTCCGCGCTCGTCCGAGCGATTGTGCATGGAGACGATTACCGGGTGGGCGTGCTGGCAGACAACGCGGTGGAGGCGGACGCCGCGCGACTCACGACGCTTCGCGTACTCTCGCCGGAGCAGATCGAGAAGGCCGTGGCCGACTTGACCGGTTTCACATGGCGGTACGCAGGCTACGATCAGCTTACCAACGATATCGTAGGCCACCGCATCCTTGCCGGAGGGATGGATGGGCTGAACGTCACCCAACCCGAACGGGACCCGACGCTGACCGCCGCGCTGGTCATGAAACGGCTGGGGCAGGCGGCGGCGCAGGTCGTCGTGGCGCACGACTTCAGTGCGCGCCCGGAGGATCGGACCCTGTTGGGCGACATTGATGCGGGTGGAGATCTCCCGGGAGATGCCTCATTTACGGCCGAGCTCATCCACCTCCACCGCCGCGTGCACGGCGTGACGCCGGACGCCGACACGCTCGCCGCCGACGAAGCCCTCTGGAACGACGTCGCAGACGCATCGACGGTCGGGCAGGCGTGGGCCAGCGTGGTCAGCGTGTTGTTTCGCGACCCTGCCTTTTGGACGTACTAGCCATGTCCGTTGCCCACCCCCGCCCTCGGTTTACGCCCTCGCGCCGCCAACTGCTGGCGATGTCCACCGCAATGCTGTGGGTACCGCGGTTGGCGCGCGCCGGCTCGGGCAACGATCGCAAGTTCATGTTCGTTTTCGCGCAAGGCGGATGGGATCAGACGCGCCTTTTTGCTCCACTTTTCGATTCCAAGGTCGTGGACATGGAAGACGACGCGGTGGAGGCAGAGGTCGGCGGGGTGCGCTTCGTCGACAGCCCCGAGCGTCCGAGCGTTCGGGCGTTCTTTGAGCAGTACGCCAGCCGCTCCTGTTTCTTGAACGGATTCGAGTCGCGCTCCGTTGCCCACGACGTCTGCCTCCGCCTCGTCACGACCGGCACCTCCCTGCCCACGGCCGACGACTGGGCGAGCCTCATCGGCGCGGCCACGGGGGCGGATCTGCTCCTGCCTGTCATCAACCTCTCCGGCCCCAGCTACACCTACGACTACGGATCCGCCGTGGTTCGCGTCGGCACGGCCAACCAATTGCCGGAGTTGATCGACGGCTCGGCGCTGACGCGGGCCGATCGCGAACTGGCGGCCGCCTCGGCGGACGTCCAGGCGATGGAGGATGCCTGGGTGCAGGCGTCCGCGTCCCGCCGTGCGGCCGCGGCCGGGCGCGGGCGCGCATCGGCGATCATGGCCCGCGCCGTCGATGCGCAGGCGCGGATGGAAACGGTGGCAGAAGTCAGCCAAAATCTTGATTTCGGATCGGCGACCACCCTTTCCGATGGCATGAACCTTCTGGCCACTGCGTTCAGCGCGGGCCTTGCGCGTTGTGGCATGGTGCGTCACGTCGGGTGGCAGGGCCTCGGTTGGGACAGCCACGCCGATATTCCGCAGCAGAGTCGGAGCTTCGAGGAGCTGTTCGCCGCCCTTCAGCGCACGTGTGATACGATGGCAACGATGCCAGGGACCTCCGCCGATTCACTTGCCGACGAGACGACGATCGTGGTGATGTCGGAAATGGGTCGGTATCCCCAGCTCAATTCCCGCGGTGGAAAGGAGCATTGGACCTTCACGTCGTGCATGCTCGTAGGCGCCGGCGTGAAAGGCGGGCAGGTGATCGGCGGCTACGATGAGAATTCAGGGGGCCAAAAGGTCGATCTTGCGTCGGGAGACGTCACGGATTCTGGTGTGGCGCTCGTGCCGAATCACGTCGGCGCGACGCTGCTGGCCCTCGCAGATGTGGACCCCGGCACCTTCATTGTCGATGGCGAGCCCATCACGGCGGCGCTGTCATGATCGCAATCTTGCTGATGCTGGCGTGCAGCGGCACCGCCAAGGACACAGGATCCGCCCCGGCGGCGGAGGTTCCGCCCTTGGACTGCGCGGTAGAACCGGATGTGACCTGGGACAACTGGGGGCACGCCCACTTCACGACCCAATGTCAGGGCTGCCACGCCAGTCAGACGCCGAATCGCTACGGCGCCCCGGCGGGAATCCACTTTGACACGGTCGACGCCGTTCGGGCGCAGAAAGATCGCGTGTACCAGCGCGTGCTGGTCGATGGCACGATGCCGCCGGCCGGCGGACTGACGCCGGACGAGAAAAAGCTTCTCGAAATCCTGCTCGCCTGCGGCATCTGATGACCCTGCGGGAGCGATCCGCGTCGTTGCGCGTGCCGTTGGCCGTCGCATTGTTGCTCGCGCTGGTGTGTTGGCCGCTGCGCGATGCCCTCGTCACTGGCACGATCGCGGGGGCGGGCCCGGACGTCGCCTCGACGATGTGGGCGATGTGGTGGTTCAGTCAGGAGTGGGCAAGCGCTGCCTGGGGCGGGCATACGGACCTCGTCAACTATCCTGCGGGCGCGTACGGAGCCGTCCTTTCCCCGCTCACAGCGGTGCTCTGGTCCTTGCTGGCGGCTGTCTTCGGGGAAATGGCGGCGACGACGTGGACTGACATTCTTTATCTGTTGGCCTTCATCGCCGCGGTTGCCGCCGTCGCCCACGCGACCGGCCTGTCGCGGCCGTGGGCGATGATCGCCGGGGCCATGGTGCTTGTGCCGCGCTACCCCATTTTTGCGCTTGGGGAGACGTCTCTCGTCGGGATCACGGGGCTCACGGTGCCGCTCGGCATCTACGGCCTCTACCGCGGCGGAACGGACCGGCGTTGGGACGTCGTGTTCGCCGTTTGCGTGGCGCTGACGGGCATCGAGATGCCGTACCTGGTTCCGGTGCTGCCGTTGGTCGCCCTCGTGCGCTTCCGCCGTCGCGGGGCGATGATTGCGCTGGTGGCCGGCGTCGTCGGTCTGGCATTGATCGGCTCGATGCACGTGCACTCGCAGTCGGGAGACTTCGGGATGATGAACGTGGTGGAGCGCGTCCATCTGGGGGGTTGGAAGTGGATGGTGATCGAAGCGCCGTGGGCGCGATCGACGCTGCAGAACCTCGTTGTTCCCGGTCCGGTGCGCTGGTCGATGGACGCGCAGGCGTCGCAACAGGCGTGCGGCCGTGACTACGTCGGCGCGTCCGTGCTGGCGCTCTCCGCGGTGAGTCTTTGGCTCCGCCCGGCGCAGTGGCCGTGGGTGCTGTTCGGGGTGGGCGGCATGGCGCTTGCGACGGGCTCGGATTGGTTCGGGTACCCGGCACCGTTCGCGCTGCTCAACGCCCTTTGGTGGCGACTCGTGCGCGGTTTGACCCAGCCGACTCGATATCTGCTCCTTCCCGCCATCGGATTCGCGGTTGCGGCGGCCCACACGATGGAGGCGGCGTGGTTCCGCAACCGCGCAATGGGCGCGGTCATTCTGGCCGCGGTGGTGTTCGATGGATTCGCGCTCGGCGGGCTTTCCCTGCGGTTGCCGACGATGGCGATAACCGCCCCCGTCTGCGTGAAAGCGCTACGGACAGAAGGAGAGGGTGGGGTGCTCCTGTGGCCCTGGGACGGTTTGCGGTCGTCCGATGGGATCCGGCAGCGATTGCTCCAGATTGCCCATCACCATCCGACGTCCGGATTCGGGGTGGGCTCGTGGAAGTTGGAGGGCGTGAAACCGGCTGCGCAACTGCTGGAGGATCTACGGCTGCCCGAAGCCGCGCGGGGCACCGGAACGCTCAATGTCCGGGGGTTGCGTGCACTCGGATTCCGCTGGGTAATCGTGGATTTACAGGCGTCCTCCGCAGTACAGACGAGGAGCTGGTTCGGCGCGCCGATTGCGACGTGTGACGGGTTGGCGATCCACAAGCTGAAATGAATCGTAGGGGATCTGTGCATTTCCCCTTCAGCCTTGCGGGCGGTACCCGAAGCGCGGACATGCTTACACTCCGTGCCGCGCCGCGGGCGATTTTTTCCGGGCCGTGGCGTGGCGCCTACGCCGGCATGTTGCTCGTCGTCGCCATGCTCTTTGGCCTCACCGTCGCCGTCGGCCTGATTTCGCTTCGCGGGTTTGCGGAGGTCGAACGGGAGACGGCGCGGAGCGAATTTGGCCGGGTGCGCAACGGCCTCGCGGAACGCGTGGATGCCCTGCGCGTCAACACGGTCGACTACGGCGCCTGGGACGACATGTACGCGTACATCGGCTCGGGCGACGCGGCGTGGGCGACGGCCAATATGGCGCCGGAGACGTTCGCCGGACTCGATGTGGATGTCGCGCTGATTCTTGGGATGGAGGGCGACGAACGGTTCCACGTCACGGCGCCGGGCGCGGATGGCACGGTCGTGGCGGCGGCGCTGGCGCAGCTGGCGGAAGCGGGATTCCAGCCCGGCGTCGACGTTCGCGCAGGGTTCATCACCGTGACGAACCGGCTGTGGCTCGTGGCCGCAGCGCCGATCCTGCACAGTGACCGATCAGGGCCGCCGCGCGGGAGCGTCGTCTTCGTCCGGGCGTTCGACGGCGCGCGGCTAGCCGCCTTTTCGCAGAGCGTGGGCGTCCCGGTGGCGATCGTTCCGGGGGCGAACGCCGCGGAAGGCGACACGACGGTCTCCGGCGGAGACGCCGTCATTGCCTCTGGCAGCATCATGGACCTGTCGCGACAGCACCCCCTCCGCGTCACGATCACGGTCCCGGCTCGCCATGGGGCGTTGGCCAGGCGAGTGATCGCGCAACTGCTCGGCGCGCTGCTGGTTGGGTGCCTGTTGTTTGGGCTGCTCGCGCGGCGGATGCGCCTGCAGCTAGCCGAAACAACGGCGTCCCAGCGCAAAAGCGAGGAGGTTCGCCGCACGGTCGTCGAATCGGCGTCCGACGCCGTCGGCGTCATCTCGCTCAGCGACCTTCACGTCATGGAGGCCAATCCCGCCTTTCGGCTCCTCCTCACCCGGGGGGTACCGGGGAGTGAGGCGTCGCTTTCGGACATGCACTGCGAACCGTCGATTTCGACGGTCTTTCGCGAACTTGCGGCTCAGGGGGCGGTGAACGCAGCGGTGCGGGTGCAAACCCCGGGCGGCCTGACGCGTGACCTCGACATCAAGGGCGTCGTGGTGGGGGGGCCCGGCGGCTCGACCGCGAGTATCGTTGCGCGTGACGTCACCGCGCGCCGCGACGCGGAGGACCGCGCCCGTCACTTTGCCTATCACGACGTTCTCACCGGTCTGCCCAACCGCCACCTGTTCCAGGACCGCCTCGATGAGATCCTGGCTCGTCGCACGAACGGCGAGCGTTCCGCGGGAATCCTGTTCTTGGATCTCGATGCGTTCAAGCAGGTCAATGACCGAATCGGTCATGACGCGGCGGACCAGCTTTTGTGCGCGGTCGGCCAACGCATTCAGGCGGCGCTGGGTCCGTCTGACATCGTGGCGCGCCACGGCGGCGACGAATTCCTCATCCTGATCCCGGACGTCGATTCGGCGGCGGGACTCGAGCGCGTTGCCGAGCGTGTCGCGGGCGCCCTTCGCGCCCCCTTTGGTTCGGGCGATGACGAGTTGGGGTTGCGCGCCAGTATCGGCGGCTGTTTGGCGCCGGCGGACGGTCGGGATGCCCGCACGCTGGTGCGCAACGCGGACATCGCGATGTATCAGGCGAAGGGACACGGTCGCGGGGGATATCGGGCGTACGACCCGGAAATGCACCGGCGGTCGAGCCACCTCGCGGGCGTCCGGTCCGGGCTCGCTCGGGGATTGCGGGAGCGTGAGTTCATCGTCCATTATCAGCCGCAGGTGGTTGTTCGAACCGGGCAAATCGTCGGCGTGGAAGCCCTCGTACGGTGGCAGCCCCCTGGGCAGCGCATGGTGTCACCTGCGGACTTCATCCCGGAAGCCGAGGCCAGCGGGCTGATCGTGGAGATTGGCGAGTGGGTATTGCGGGAATCGTGTGCGCAGGCGGAGGCGTGGCGGGTCGCCGGTCTCGGGGACGTGCGGATGGCGGTCAACGTGTCGCCGCGGCAGCTCGCATTTGACGGTTTCGTGGATACTGTCGTGGATGCGCTGACGACGACGGGGCTGGCCCCGGAGTTGCTCGAACTCGAGATTACCGAGAGCGCAGCGATGGAAGATCCCGAGCGCGGCCGGATGATCCTCGAGCGGCTGCGTGGATTGGGCGTGGCGGTGGCGTTGGACGACTTCGGCACCGGCCATTCGTCGCTTTCCATGCTCGATCGGATGCCCTTCGACCGACTCAAGATTGACCAGTCCTTCCTTGCGCCGGGGCAGAGCACAGATCGAAAAATAACCCGCGCGATCCTGGCACTTGGACGGAGCCTGGACCTTGAGATCATCGCGGAAGGGGTCGAGACGGCCGAACAGCTCGCCTTCCTTCGTGCGCACCGCTGCACGTTGGCGCAGGGGTTCGGCTTCGCTCGCCCGGTGGTTGCGTCGGGCGTCGAGCAGCTTTTGCGCGATGGGGGGGTGCTTACGATGGTGTCAGCGAACGAGGCGGTTCGACGCGGGGCGTAGGGCGCGCCGGATCGTCACGGCCCAGCCGTTGCCCATGGCCCCAGCGTCGTAGCGAGCACCTCCGCAATTCGCGCGTGGCCGGCCGCGGTCGGATGCACCTCGTCGAGGAACATCTGCGTGGCGTCCGTGCCGGCAAAAGCAGCCGGGGTGTCGGCGATGGGCGCGTTCAGGCTCGCCGCCGTTTCGCGCATGGCCGTTCGATAGGTCTCCCGGAAGTCGCCCACCCCGTTGCCATCGGGATCCCGGATGCAGGGCAGGACGAGAAATGCGATGGCGCCGCCGTGGTCGGCCGCGAGTGCCGCAAGCGTGCCGAGGTTCGCGCGGTAGTCGGCGAGCGGAACGCGCAGCGTAGGGGCGCCGCCCTCTCCAATGACGGGAGGTTTGCCGCCGCCGTTGCCGCCGGCGCCGGAACTGGCGGGGACGTTGGGGCCGGCCGGCGCGTTGCCGCCCCGGCCGATGTTCGGACCAGGGCCGCTTCCCGGCGGGCGCAGGCCCACCTTGACCTCCTCGACCTCGCGTCCCCAACGCAGCTCCCGCACCCATTCCCGCGTGACGACGAAGGCGCTGCTCCGGTCGAGTCCGGGGAACAGCGCGGAGAATCGCACGGCGTCGGGTTTTCCCGCCCCCTGCGTGTCACTCCAAAGCGTCGCGACCACCACCAGATCGGGCGCGTAGTCGGACAATCGCTCCTCAAACGCGCGCCGCGCTTGCCACGACGACCACCCCGGCGCACCGCCGTTGAGCACGTGGATGTGGGGATCGACCGCCTGCAATGCTCGTTCGACTTGCGCCGCAAAAATATCGCGATCCGCCACCAGCACGCCGAAAACGGTCGAGTCTCCCAGAAACAGCACGCGCCTGTCTTCCGCCGGCTTCGGGATCGCGAATTCTGGCCCGCGCAGCCCGCGGCTGTTCACGCTCGTGCCTCCCGGAATGCCGAAACTCTCTTGCTTTCCGGTGCGCGGCCTCCAGCCCGTCACGGTGTCCACGACCATGTTGGGCTCCCCCGGCACCGCCTCTCCCGGCATTGCGTCCAGCGAGCGTCGGGCCGGCAGCAGCCGCGACCCGAACGTGCGCGCAACGCCCTCGAAAAGCCCACACACCAGAGCGAGCGCCACGAGCGAGAAGATCAGGCGGCGCCTCGCTCGTTGGGGCAAAGTCACTTCAACCATCCCGCCGTCGTCATCGTATCGAGCGCCCAGCCGGCGAGTTGCGCGTGGCCGTCGGCGGAGAGGTGACAGTCGTCGAGGAACACCTCCGGATCGCCGGTGGCGCGCAGGGCTTCCGCGGCGTCGAAATACAGGTTTCCCGTCGTGGCGGCTTCGTCCTTCAGCATGTCTCCGTAGGTGCGCATCGGCAGCGGATCGGGATTCAGCCCCTCCGTCATCAACAGCACGCGCGCGCCGTGCGCTTCCGCAGTGGCGATGATGGCCGCGACGTTTTCCCGCGCATCCGGCACCGGTACGGCTACCGCGACTCCCGCCCCTCGCACCGCGAATAGTGCGTGTTTCAGGCCGACATAGAGCCGAAGGTTGCTGAGCACGCCTGATACCCGCGACACGACGCCCGACGGCGACTTGTACCGTGCGTAAAGCTCCCGATACGCGACGGGCGAGGGCGCCAGAATGTCGTTGTGACCGACGTACAAAACGAAGATTGTGGCCCCCAGACGCTCGATCTGACTCTCGATGTAGAGGCGGATGTGGAGCGTGTTCCATCCGCCGACGCCTTGATTCACCACTTCCCAGCCGGAGGCGCCCACGCGCTCGCCCAAACGCTTGGGCCAGAACTGGTCGAGGTCATCCATCTGGAAGGCGCCGCCGGTGCTCGAGCCGCCGAGGGCCACGATGCGTTTGCGGGTCGGGTCCGGCGCGGGCGGCTTCACGGGGAAGCCCTCGTCGGGGTAGGTGCGGTACTTTCGGATCTCCAACAGCTCCGCGAACTCGGTGCTGGCGCGCTTCCAGCCGGCGGTTGTCTGCCACGTCGCGTCGAGATCGGACCGTCTGAGCCCGGCCTCGGCGCCCAAGAGTAGCAGTCCGGTGAGCGCGTAGGACGCCCCAACGCGTCGTGAGAACGGGTGCGTATTTATCCACGCGAGCACCGCCAGGGGGACGCCCAGACCGGCGAAGACGCAGAGCGCGGCGAGGCTGTTCATGCCGGCAACGCCCGTGGCCGCGAGTACGGCGACAATCGCAAAGGGCGCGAGGCCGGAAGCTGCCGCGGAGCGCATCGTTGCGGCGGCGCCCCCAAAAACGCACACGAGAGCGATGCCGACGGGCACCCCGGCGAACAACAGCGGACCAAGCGCCTCGGGTACCTGCAGCATGCGCAGTGCGTCAAGGACGCCGCGCAGGTCCATCCTGCCGAGGAATGGAACTGCAACCAGCGGAGCGAGCGCGATGGCGTGGGCCAGGCGCGCGCGCCGAGCCAACCCGACCCCGGCGGCGGCGCCGAGGAGCGTCAAGAGCAGGCCCGAGACCGGATGATGGAACGGGCCGCCGAAGGTGTCCGTGAAGGGCGCAACGCCGGCGGGGGTCACGCGGACGGACTCCACCTGAACGCGGCGAACGCCGCTGCCGATCACGAGGGAGCCGGCGCTCCACGTTCCGGTGCAGCGCGTGACCGGATTGCCGTCGATGGAGAGCGCGATCACACCGTTTCGAGCGTCGAGATGGAGGGAGAATTCGTCGGACGCCGGCGCCGACGCGGGCGTACAGGTCAGCCTCCGCCCGCGAATGCCTCCTTGCACGCTGCGATCGATGAGGAGCGTGACCCCCCGTTCCGGCGGCTTCGTCTGTCCCGTGCCGGGGCCCCCGATCCCCGCGCCGCCGCCGCCGAATTGCGCGCCGCCCGACGGGATTCCGCCGCCCGGAACGCCGCCCGGACCCGCACCCGTGCCCCCCGGCCCCACCCCACCCGGCCCCGCCCCCGCTGGGTTCGGCCCCGCCGCGCCGCCGCCCGGTGCCTGCAGCTTTACCGGTTGCCGCGGCCCTGCGACCGCGTCCGCACCGAGGCTCACGAGCAACTGCCCGTCCGTCGGCACGCGTGCGACAAGGTCGATCACGGCATCCGTGAACGGCGCGATCCGCGGCGCGGCCACACGATAGAACGAAAGGTCGAGCACCCCCGGCCGCGGTGCGAGTGAACCCGCCTGTTGCGACACCTCCATCGGCACGGAACCCGCGCCGAGGGTCCAGCGGGCGACGTCCGCTTCCGGCGCCAGCCGGGTTGCCGCCTCCCAGAGGCCGAACGCCAACGATGCGGATGCGACGGCGATGACCGCACGCCTCACCGCGGAATCCCTTGCAACGGGCGCCCGCCCGGACCGGTCGCCGGGGGAGGCGGCCCGCCGGACGGCCCCATTCCGCCGTTCCCGGCGGGCGGCGGACCTGCGGGGCCTTGCGCGCCCGGCGGCCCTCCCGGCGACTGGCCCGGCGGCCCTCCCGGCGGCCCGTTTCCACCGTTCGGCGGAGCACCGGGGGGACCGTTCTGGCCCTGCGGTGCGGCCGGGTCCGTGTACCCGAGCGCCTCCAGCATCTGCCCTTCGGTAACGCCAACGGCGCGCTTTCCGGTGACGGTCTTCTGCCAGCGTGCCATTTCCTTCACCGCAGCGTCGTACTGGGCCTTTGCATCGGCCAACTCCGGCGGCGGCGGCATCTCGGTGTTTTCACCCGGGTCGGCCACCATGTCGAAGGCTCGCACCGCGCCATCTCCCGTCCACACGACCTTCCAGCGGTCCGTGCGCGCGGCCAGGAGCGGCGGCGTCCACCCGCGCGCCATCGCGAACGGGAACCACGGGTCGGTGCGCGCCCAAACCGTGTGTTGCGTCGTGACCGGCGGGAGCACGGAGCGGCCCATGAACGGCGCATCCACACGCCACCCGGCGGCTGCAACCAGAGTAGGGAGCACGTCAATTGCTGACACAGGCGCATCGACGTGCCCCGCCGCAACGCCCGGCGCGCGCACGATCCACGGGATGTGCATCACCCCGTCGGCCAGCGAGCCCCGGTGGTTGAACAAATACCCATGCTCGAAGCTCTCCCCGTGGTCGGCGGTGACGATGACGATGGCGTTGGCGGGAACGGCGGCCAGGAGCGGCGCGAGGGTCGCGTCCAACTCGCTCAGTTCGGCATCGTAGAGCGAGCGGACGTGCGCGAGGTCGGCGTCCGCGATCGGCAGCGCGCGATCGCGCACCCCGCCCAACGCGCCCTCCGACCCATCGATGACACCGCCGTAGTCAGGGTCGTAGCGCTTTGGGTCGGCCGGCGTGTAGGGGAAGTGGGCGTCGAACACGTGCACGAACGCAAACCAGGGGGCCGACTGTTCCGCCATCCACTGTTGGGCGAGCGCGGCGACCTCCTTTCCGTCTCGCTTCATGTCGGCGGCATCGATCGGAAACTGGTCGTTGTAGGTGTCGAAGCCGCGTTGGAGTCCGGTTGCGGACGCGAGCATCGTGACGCCACCGATGAAGGCCGCCGTCGTGTAGCCGGCGTCGTGCGCAAGCTCCGCGGCGGTCGGCCCCGTGTACATCGAGTCTCCTGCCGCCGGAACGTTTCCGTGGACCTCGGGAAGCACCCCTGTCAAGAGTGCCCAGTGCGAAAGCCCCGTCTCCGAGAAGTTGGTGTAGGCGTGGTCGTAGATAATTGACGCGCTCGCCAGCGCCTTGAGGGCGGGGGTCTTTGCAGGTCCGCCAAACACCTCCAACCGGTCCGCCCGCGTCGTGTCCATCGAGATCCACAGCACGGGCGGCAGCGCGCTGGCGTCGGGTGGCGACGCTGTACAACTCGCAAGGAGGGGGAGGATCCACATGCGCGGTAAGCTATCGCGGAACCTGAGGTTGGTTGCGTCGGTGATAGAGTTCGGCATGCGCGCGATGACCTCGTACGTGGTTGCCCTCGCCTTGATGGTGGCTTGCTCCGGCGGCGAGGGCGACTCGCCGCCCCTTGCCTCCCCGGAAGCGGCGCCCGGACTGCCGCCGGTCCAAACGGGACCACCCGAGGTTCCACCGGGAACACTGGTCATTCCCTCGGACGAGCCGTCCTGGAACCAATTGCACGGCCTCCTCGACAACCCTGGATTGTACGGGGAGGCCGATTGGGACGACGTTCGCATGCGGGTCATCGGCCACGTCGCGACCATCGGCCGGGACCGCGCGCGGGCGTCGGCGGGCAGAAAAGATCTCGCAGGTTGCGCGGAGGCCTATCGCGATACTGCGGCGAGAATTCTCGCGATTTCCTCGGCGAGTGTCACGGGCGCACCCATCCGGAAGGCGCTGTCGGACGCCGCGACACGGGATGCCGCGTTGTGCGATGCGTTGGCGCGGGGAGAGGCGCCGGCGGACCCGGGCAGTGGCATCGCGCACATCCGGGCCCGGTGGCATGCGCTCGCACTGTCCGCGGCGAAGGGGAAAAATGTCGCGGTCGACGCAACGGCTCTGGCGGCGGAGGCCCGCGCCATCGTCGTACCTGCGCTGACGATCGATGATTTCGATGACTTCGAGGCTCGTCATGCGCTGCGCGTGAAGTTGGTGGAGGCCTATGCGGATGCGGTCGATCCGCTGCGCGTCGCGGAGCCGTGGGGGTACTGGGGCGCCGCGGAGTTCGGTCGCGTTGCGGAAACGCTTGCGAAGGCCTCTGAGGCACTCGGCGCGGCGTCGGTGTCGCGTCGAAAACTTCCGGGTCCGGACGCGCTCGTCCCCGCGGTGGCGGTCGTCGCGTTCACGGTCGCGGGCGTCGGTGCGCTCCCGACGGGCGATTCGCTGGTGGATGTCGTGGGTTTTCCAGGTCCGAAGGCGATAGGTACGCTTGCCAAGCTTTCCCTGGACGATCCGGAGCACCGTTTGTGGGTCGTGGCCGAAACGGCGACGTTAGAAGCGGCGAAGCCGGCGGCCGTGCCCGACCTGGTCGCCGCGATCGTGACGACGCTGGACGGACGCCCGTACGGCAGTCGCTACTACAACATCAAGCAGGTGCGCAATGCGGCGGTGCGGGTGCTGGCGAGTCGGGGCGCGTACGCCGAGGCGCGCACCGTATTGCTGACCAATTGGCCACTGCACCATCAGGATTGGGCATGCCCGAATCGCGCTGCCATCCTGCGTGCCATCGAGGGGCGGTTGCTCGTGGCCGCCGGGAGTCGTGAGGCGGATGATGTTTTGACTACGGCGATGAGCGAGGCAGATACGTTTCTTGCGCATGTGGCCGACCGCGAAAAAAATGCGCCGACGTTGGGCGCTGGGGATGCCTCAGCGAACGGCCCGCCCGGCGGCCCCGGCGCCGGTGGATCGGGCGCCTCGGGGCTGCAGGCGAGCGGCGGTGTGTGGCCGGCGGGTGCCGGCGCCGCAGGGGCCGGGGGCACGGGCGTGGGGCCACCCGGGCAAGACGGCGGACCGGGCGCGGTCGGTCCGCGGGGACCCCCGCCGGGGGCGCCTGGCGGTCCGCCGATGGCGGGCGGGCGGTAGGCGCGCTTGTCAACCCGTGACCCACAAATAATCCCGGACACCCTCCGCGCGGCGTGAGGGTCGATGCCGGGCCATGGTTTGGCGGCCATCGTTGTCACCCCCTGACCCGCACGCGCTGAATTCGGCGCCGCCGCACCCGATTCTCGGCATCATTCTATCGGTTCACGGGTGGATCTCCGGCGGTGATCGTTCCGTGACCCAGCCGATTAGGCCGCCCTACGCCACCGGCAGAATTTTCGCCGCGAGAAATCGCGTTGCGGCCTGTCGATCCAGATACGGAACCGCGTGCGTGGCTGCCATCCGTCGCGCGGCCAGGCAGAAAAGTGCGTGGCGCGACGGTTCCTCTCCGTCGAGGACGACATCGGCAATCGCGCCCAGCCAAAAGAAGCGGTCGATCCGTCGTGAGGTGGCGAGCGCACGATCGACGTAGTCCTTGATGCGTTCGTTGATGTCTTCGAAATCCTCGTCGATCCGCGCCCGCGCCCCTTCCGCTGCATCGAGCGCCCGGTCACCGGCGCGCTTTCGTTCGTCCCAAAGCGCAAGCCCGATTTCCCACGTCTCGCGTTCCCGAGCGATCCTGCACACGATGCCGAGGAAGTAGCGGGCATCGGCATCCACGGGCCACGTGCCCGCGCGCTTTTTGCCGGCGACGACCGCGATCCCATCGATCACCGCATCGAGCGGGTAACTGGCGATAGCATTGAGGAATTCGCCGTTCGGATCATCGAACCCGTAGTGGGCGAATGCATCAGCCAGCGCGGCGCGAACGACGGGGTCCTGCCGTGCGGCGAGCGTCTGTCTCGCCTGCTCGTGTTGCCGGATAATCCCTTTCAGCGCCGCTCGCGCGGCCTCGATCTCCTCGGCGGTGGGCTCGTGATCGAGATGCAACTCGACCCGCGTTTTCCCGCCGCGGTCCTTACGCGGCCGATGATTCGTCGTCCGCGCCCACAGGACGATCACGATTTCCACGAGTTGGCGCGCCAATTCGCGCGCGGAGCCCGTCATGATCGCCAACGCGGGCGCAACCTGTCGAAACAGGCCGAAGGCGCCCTCAACATGGGCCTTATTTTGAGGGCGGTACGGCGTCGCGCGCATGATTTCGATGTCACCGAGCGCGTCGTGGACCTCCGCGGCGTGGTTGGATGGCTTGTTGTCGAGCAGTACGGCGAGTGGCGACGCGCCGACCGTTGCGACGCCGTCCGCGACTGCGTCGATGACCGCCTGTGCGTCCTCGGTGTCGCGTACAGAGGCACCGACGAACGCACCCGAGCAGGGATCAACGAGGAGTTCGACGTTGAACGTGAAGGCATCGTCGCCGAGCGTCACTGGGAGGTGCATGCCGTCGCCGACCCACTGGGCGTTTGGGAAAAATGTGACGAATTGCCCGCGGAGCGCGTCCTCATCGGGGGATCGCCCGCTTCGGCGTTTCGCGAATCGGACGCCGTGGCCTGTGAGAATCGTGGCGATCAGGGTTCGGCGAAATGGGAGGCGCCGGTCCTCGTTGGCGTGTCGCAGAAGGCCACAAAGCTGCCCTGCCAGTGCGACCACAGGTCGAGCAAGGTCTCGACTTGGGGTTGGGTGGGATCGGGCGGCAGAACGGCAGCGAGCGTTTCCGGCGTCGTCGTCGTTGCGATGCCGCCCCCCAACCAATCGCGTAGGGTGGCAACTGGAACGCCGGCGGCCTCCGCGAACACGTCGAGCGATACCTCGCGATGGATCGCGGCCAGATCGAGGACAAAGCAGCGGAAGCCATCACTATAGCGGCGGCGCACCCCGGTGCCGCCCACCGCACCGGGGTGGTCGTAGGCAAAATCGCGGCATGCGCGGAGGACCGGGGAAAGGTCGATTGCGGGCGGTACGGGGGGAGCCGTTGGCCGGCCGACCCGGCGAAGGATCATCGGAAGCGCAGCTTCGACGGCGCTGCGCAACTCGTAGGCGCGCGAACGCGAAACGCCAAGCGCGTCGATGATCGCCGCAGCGGTCGGGTGGGGGAGATCGAGGCGGTGCAGATGCGGCATGGCCGCGAGAAGGAGGCCGGCTGTCAGATGGGGGGAGACAGCGGGCTCCTCGGAGGGTAGGAGGGGCATGGCGGGCCGGGCTCGGAGAGGCGGTTGGTCGTACTTCCACTTCTCACGATTCCGGTCTGCCGACTACTGCTTCGGGCCGAAGGCATTGCAACCGGGCAGGGATATCAGATGTCTCTCCTGACCGGAAAGCCCACACAAGATGCCCATAGTTCTCAGCGAGGAGTGCGGTGCTTCCGGCGAGCCGTCACGGGTCCCGCGTTCGCACGGGTACTTCCCGAGCGCACCGTCAAAGCACCCTCCGGTCGGAGGAACACTGGAGAAGCTGTCCGCCCGCAGACCGTTCGAGTTCGGCGAATCCCGTGTGTTACGACGGGCACAGGCATCCGGGATCTTCCCGCGTCCGACGTTAGCTAGTGGGTGAGTGGGGAGAGTGAGGACACCAAAGGTCGGCGCCCGTCCGCCGAACAGCTCTACTACTCCGGTGGTCGAACAGGCGACGCGCCCACCTCGGTTGCGACTGCATTCACCCTTCCCCTGTGCCATCGCGAACCTCCATGGCCCGAAACGCCACCCGGTCAGTCAACGCCCGCACCCGGGGGTTGGGCGGAGGTACACCTCGACAGTCGGCGGCGAACGGGCAGGCGCCGTCGGGGCGACAGTTACGGCATCACGCGTGCACGGACCAGCACCGGATACCCGAGGTTCCACGTCCGCGGGCGTTGAGATCGGCAGGGCACGGGCGTTTCCAAATCGTCCGGCACCTTCTCCGGGAAGATGGTCCCGGAGCGTCACCCGGGTCCACCGAGAGGCGCGAGAGGAGGACGAGGAGGGGCCCGGGGACGTACGATCATGTACCCATCAAGGACGCCGACAGGTAGGCACAGGTTGTGGGAGGTACGGCCAGCCCACCGGCCTCACGGCTAAGCCGTGTGTAGACCACACTACGTGAGCTTCCTCTTCAGCAAACACCGTTTCTCCTATCGCCATGGGCTCACCGTCGTCCGTTATCCACGTGCAGAGA
The DNA here is from genome assembly GCA_945861635.1 of Klebsiella pneumoniae. Lineage (GTDB taxonomy): Bacteria > Myxococcota_A > UBA796 > UBA796 > SXON01 > CAMAWH01. The sequence continues at coordinate 24,673 of CAMAWH010000065.1, forward strand.
ATGACGTCGGTCCCAGCTATGAGTCGCAGTTCCATGATCGGTGAGGAAATCACCGGATTTATGGCTCGAACGTCCGTCTCACAGGGACATGTGCATCGCGTCAATCCGACGCGCAGTTCAGCGCCTGAATCACAGCTGAAGTCGTTCTGCGCACGCTGACGATCAAAAGATTCCGGCCGAACTGCCGGTCGCAAAAGGCAAGAAATAAAGCTCAAGAATACCATCAGCCACCTCCCTGTCGTCACCCGTGGGGCAAAAGGCGCGGCGCCGGCCTGCAACTGCGCTCGCGCTTCACGACGGTAAGGCCATAGACACTACAGAAGGTGTCAACCGTCCCGTCAGGATTTTTAATGCAATAGAAGTCGCCACCCCCTCTCGCTTTGCACCCGTACTCGTAGGTCATACACGCAGAATCACACTCTTCCTCCGGGGAGGTCGGTCGGGGGCTCACTCTTAGCTCTGGACACAGCGGCACAAAGTGAATTTTGACGTCGCTCACACTATCCTTTCCGCAATTGTCACTGAACCCCGCACAATCCTTGTCCGGGTCACACGAAGGCACAAGGAGGTCAGCCTCGCCTTCGCGGTATGCACAATCATATTTGCAGTTACACTGCCCTTCACCGGCGTAGGTGCACTCGGTGGGCGTCGTATTACCCTTGAGTTTTGTTGGCGTAAAATAGCCGCCGATGGCCTTGCCCGCTCCGATACAGGCCGTACTATAGTCTGGCCAACTCGCGACCTTCCGGCATTCGCAGCGAGTGTCCGACGTTTTATACTGGTACGTGTAGGCGCACTGGTTGATTTCCGGAACGTAGAACGGGCCGTCTATGCTTACGATCGTTGATGTGCCGAAGGCGTCGCCCACCTTTTTCCACTGGGCTTCGGGGCAGTCACACAGTCCAAGCTCGGCTGCTCCAAGGGCCGCGTCCGCGTTGATCGGTTCGTCGTTCCCCGCGTCGTCGGGGGGACGTGGTGGCATCCGTGCGGTCGTTAGCGACGGCAGAAAACTATGCGTCGTCGGACGAACGGCGGACAGGGCATCTCCTGCGATGGTGAGACCGCCGCCCGCGGTGATTCCTGCGCGAAATCCAATGGCACCGGTCTTTCCGCCACACTCGCCGCACCTTGCACCCTTCTCCCCACACCCACACCCCGCATTCCCTCCTCCACAATCGCCGCCACACTCACACGGCCCCTCCTTCTGCATTCCCATCCTCGCGGGTGCATCCGCCGCTCGCTTCTCGAACATCGAGTCCTTCACGATGCCCCCGATGCTCCATCGCCGCTTCGGCAACGGTGTAGAGGCGACGCCGATCATCGACCGCGGGCCTGCCAGTGGATTGCCAGTCTCTCTCACCGCGCCGATAGAACTCACGAAGGAAAAGGGCGCCAACCCAGCGCGTCGAAACGGTGACGCGATCGGGTCGTCACCGCCATCCATGGCACCGATGCGACTCAGCGTGGGGATGGATGGGTCGCGCATGAACATGATGATACTCCAGCATGCAGGGGAACGAAATTGCGGAGACGGCGGACACGGCGCTTCGTCGGGTTCCTTGTCGGTTTGGGGGCGATCGTCACCGTCGGCGAGTCGCGTGCCCTCGCTGTCGAACGGCCGGAAACCGTCCTCGCCTTTGGCGTTCGCGCCGTCGGGAGTGCCTCGCGCTTCTGCGATTCGTGCATCTCCACGGACCGATGAAAATCAAGCCCGTCATTGGATACCTCGTGCCCAGCGTGCACGCCGATACGATGAAGGCCGGCCGCAGGCATCCAGTCGGTGATCGGGTAGAAAACCGAGGTCGACCCACGCGTCTGAAGATTCGGCCCCGGCATCTCTACTGTCGCGGGTGCCCCCTCGTCGACACGGCGGTTTTGCCACGTGGACGAAAGGGATGGAATGCGGGTGGTCATGACGATACTCCACCGTGGAGGCTGTGAACGACTATGCCGGGGGAACCAGGTCAACGGACCCACCCACTCGTGCGGTGGCAATGGTGCTGCCCGAGCTGAGCTTCACCAGCCAGACCAAACGAATCATCACCTTTCCGAGCGTATCGGCGCTGATGTCGGTGAACCCCGTCGGATAGAACACATCCGCCGTGGTGCGGTAGCTGCCGATGACCGCGTCACCGCCCGGCGCGTTCTCGACGTTGGCCGTCTGATAGCCCACGCTGACGTTGAGGTTGGTACCGGTGATGCCGCGCATTTCCATCGTCGCGCGCACCTTGGCGAAGTCAGACGCCTTCATCCAGCCGGTGGCAGGGATGGCGACGACGGAAGTACTGTCGGTGGCTACGGTAGTCCAAGGCAAAGTAATGGTACGCATTGTGCTTTTCTCCTCTCGCCGGCAGGATATCCGCCGGGCTGGCTGAAACATGCTCCGTCGGTCGCTGCCGCGCAAGCGTTCGACTGATCACATTAATGTGACGGCAACAATCGAAAGGATCGATGATGCAGTTATCCTTGTGCAATGCAGTATTTCGTCACTTTTATTTTTTTTGCTCATCGCTCGCAGCCGCGACGGGTTGGCAACGTCCATCGTGACTCCCTGTTCGTACTCCGCGCGAGCCGAAAGGAGCGCGCGGTCAAACGCCACACGAAACGCTCGCTCATCCATGCCGGCACCACCGCGACACCAAGCCCGAACGTGACCGATGCGCGCTTGTTTGGGGTCAGCCGTGCGCATTGCCAGCCAAAATGCGCGGCGAGCGGCACACAGCGTCAGCGGTGTACGGAGACTTGGTGCCGCCCGTGCGGTGAGCGACCCGTAGAGGGCGAACGTCGCGTCCGCCGGAAAGCACGCAGGTGCGCACTCGCCAAGAAACACCTGAACGGCGACAAGCGGAGCCCGTGCAAGGTAGATCCCCGCTAATGCCTGTTGAAAGCGGACGAAGCCAGAATGGCCGTCGTCCCACCATGCCGAAAGTTGACCGTGGAAGATGGCGTGGAACAGCTCGTGGCCGAGCATGACATCGGCCAGCCACTCCGCGCGGCGTTCGAGGCAGACCATGGGCGCCGCCGGGGGATACTCGCTCGAATGCTCGGCGAGCCAAAGAACACGACCTACGTCCGAAGGGTTCGAAGCGATGACGAACTCCGGAACGCGCATCCGTCGGGATGCACGCTCCCTTAAGAACTGCACGAGCAGGCACTTGATGGCAGCCGAGGACAAAATAAATGTTGTCGATCGCGACCCCGCGCGGATCGTAGGCGAACGCTGCTTCCACGCGACGCTCGGCGGTCGAGGGAGCGGCGCGGTGGTCCGCTCCTCTCCCTCGCCACCCACGTTGCCCACTACTCCTTCGGGTCGAAAATCTTGCGACCCATCAACCAGATCTCCGGCTTTCCCCGATGGGAAACGACGCGAAAGAGATCCAGCGTTCGGAGCGTGAGGTCCAAGGCGTCCGGGGCGCCACCGCCGGCCTCGATGCGTGTGAGAACCTCCTCGACCCGACCATAGAAGCGATCCGCCGGGACCAGTAGTCCACCCAGCGCATGGTGCGTTCGATGGTGGTTGGATCACGCATCTCGATGCCCTCGCCGAGAACTCACTCGGTCGATCTCCCCGCGCTCGAACCTCCGGAAGTCCTCCAGCGCCTCCGGGGTGTCCGGGAACAGGTACAGGCGCGTGGCAGCGTCGCGT
>CAMAWH010000066.1 GCA_945861635.1 Klebsiella pneumoniae
GGCGGGGCAAGGGCGCCCGCACCTGTGCGGGGGGCGCACGCAGACCCGACACACCGCGGAGGCCCAGAACGCGCTACGATCAACCCAACACGATGACGATCACGACCACGTTCACGGGCGACGTTCTACGCCCGACACGCTCCTAGCGCGGCCACCTCCTCGGTCAGCAGGTTCGCGTGCGTGCCCGAGGTCGTGGACAGCTTTTTCTCGTAGGCGCCAACCAAATCCACTTGCGACTGCACCGTCACCGGCGTGTACGCGCTGGTGACCCCACCGGCGTCGACGGTTGCGGTGGCTGCGACCACCACGATGCGCCGGTCCAGCGCCTCCAGATTCAGCAACCGGGCGGCGCGAACGGTGCTCCCGTCTCGCCGTTCCGCCCAAATCAAATCGCCATCCGTCTCCCACTCCCCGGTCACGGTGGGTGTTCCGCCCTCCGTGATACCGATGGCATCGACCTTTTCGGGGAAAACCGCCTGCCAGACGATAATGGGGAGGAGCACGAGGCACACGGGCGAATGTCCGCACGCGCCGCCGCCACTTTCCTTGGTGACGCGCGCGACGTTCACGACCACGTCGGGCGGCGCATGCAACGCCTGCGCGGCCTCTACCGTATCGGGCACGGCAACGAAGGATTCGACCGCCGCCGGGCTCCCGAAACAGCACGCGGCAAGGAGGTAGAGCAGCATGGCGAGAGTGTATTCCATGAACGCCACAGCCTTGTGCGATAGGAGCACCCGTGCCCGACCCGACTGTGCCCGACCCGACTGCGCCCGTGGACGCGTCGATGCCGCCCGTGTCGTTGCCCCCGAAGGGTTGGTTGGCGGGTCAGGGGCCGTTGCGCGGCGTGACACCGCCGGCCGACGGATTTTCGGTGGCGGATCGCGAGTTGTCCGCGGATGTCGTGATTGTGGGTGTAGGACCCGGGGGTGCGGCGTGCGCGCGCGAGTTGGCTCGCGCGGGAGCGCGTGTCATTCTTTTGGAAGAAGGTCCGCCGACGAGCCGATTCGCGCGCAGTCAGGGCAACGCCATGCGCTACCACATGCAGGAAGGCGGCACGATGGTGGCGACGGGCGCGATGATGCCGATAGCATCGGGGCGGGGCCTCGGCGGCGGCTCGCTCATCAACAGTGCGATTGCATGGCGGTGCCCGGACGAGGTGCTGGCCGGTTGGGTCGATAAAATCCACGACGAGCGATTTGGCCCGGCCCAAATGAAGCCGGTGTACGACGAGCTGTGGGAGTTGTTGGGAATCTGGTCCACCCGCATCGAAATCAGCGGTCGAAACAACGACATGATCGTGCAGGGCGCGCGGGCACTTGGGCTCGAGGGGGGCTACCTGGAGCGGGCCACGCCGGGGTGTGTTGGGTGCGGCGTTTGTTATTTTGGATGCCCGACCGGCGGCAAAGCATCGGTGGACACGAATCTGCTCGTCGAAGCCTATGCCTTTGGGGCCCGCATCATCGCGGACACCAAGGTGAACGAAGTCCTCGTGGAGGGGGGGCGGGCCGTGGGTGTGCGCGGGCAGATGTTCGAGCCCGCCACGGGGGAAGCCGGCGGTCGGGTCACGGTGCGCGCGGGGAAAGTGGTGATTGCGTCCGGGGGGATTGGTACGCCGCGTCTTTTGCATGTGGCGGGCATTGCCCAAACGCTTGGACCGGCGGTTGGCAAGGGCCTTCACTTGCATCCGGGAAATGCCGTGATTGGCGTGTGCGATGAACCCGTGGAATGGTGGAAGGGGGCAACCCAGGGGGCGTATTTCCATCCGCCTGAGTTGCATGGCGTACTCCCTCACACATTTTCCGCACCTCCGGAAGCCTGTTTGGCGGTCATGGGGGCCGTGGGGCAGGATACGAAAAAAATATTGGCCGAGTTTCCGTATTATTGCGGCTGTGTGGTGATGGTGTCCGATACGGGTGAGGGCACGGTTTCCGCGTGGTCCGATGGCCGCGCCCGCATCCATTACGACTTTGCCCCGGCGGATATCGATCGCTTCAAGCAGGGTATGTATTGGACGGCCAAGGTGCTCTTTGCGGGCGGCGCGCGTGAGGTGACCGCGCCGGTGCGGGCTCTCGGTCGATTTACGGATGCCGAGGCTCTGGCAACGGCGCTCGCGGACCGTCCGTTGACCGATTTTACGCTCTACGCATCGCATCCCATGAGCACGTGTCGCATGGGCACGGACCCGACCACGAGCGTGATCCGTCCCGATGGGCGCACGCACGCGATGGAGGGGCTCTACCTCGCCGATAGTTCCATCTTCCCCACGTCGCTCGGGGTGAATCCGTCCATCACGACGATGGCAATGGCGACGATTCTGGGGAGGGGTATGGCGCGCAGGGGATAGATGCCGGCATGGATGGGCGGAGCACCACGCGCGACTACACCGGGAGCGGCCCGTCGGGACCAACGATTCCTGCGTAAATCTCCAATAGCGGAATCTCAAGACCAATCGCCGAGAGTTTGAGCACGGCATCCAGCCCGGCGCACTCCGCCTTCGTCCAGCGTTTGCCCGAACGCGAAACGACCACGATGCGCGCCTCGTCCGGTTCGGCCAAAATCACATGGCGAACCGAAGGAATGCCCTTGTACGCCTCGAGTTTTCCGCCCGTGTCGTACTCTCGCGTGCTGTCGGACAGCACCTCGACGATCACCGTGGGGTTGGTCGCGACGTCTGATGTTCCAGGACTTACCTCAATTATTCCGAAAAATACCGCCACATCGGGGTAGGTGTATAGCCGCCCCGGGGTCATCACGCGCTGGTCGCTACTCGACGGCTGACAAGGCTTGCCAGCCAAGTGTGAGCACAACGCGAAGTTCAGGCGGGAACACAACCGATTGTGGCGCAGACTCCCGCCCGCCATCGCCAGTATCGACCCTTGGAAATACTCGTTCTTGTCCGCCGACTCCCGCTCGCGACGGAGGTATTCCTCTTCCGTAAAAAAGCTGTGGCGAACGGCCAGCATGGGGTAACTGTACCTCGATTTCGCGGCCGACGCCGGGTCTCGGGCCGTGATCGGCAGTGTACCGCCGCGACGTCCCTGTCGGCGCCCACGCCCGCATTCCGGCTCGCCCGCGGTCTGGGTTGCGCGGGCCGTACGGCGGACGAAGCGGTCCGAGCAGTGAAATCGTCAGGAATTTCGTCGCGACGCTTGCATCCCGTCGCGGCGGGTGCGACCATTCACCGGGGCCTCCTCACCGGGGCCTCCTCACCGGGGCCTCCTCACCGGGGCCTCCATGCAGAATTCCAGTGTCGTCCTCCTTCCGCTCGTCGAGTCGCTGCTGCTGCAAACCGACGGCAGCGCGACGTTTCTGTATCGCGAGCTTCAGGTGCCCGGGCTGGCCCGGTTGCTCCCCTACGCGGCGAGCCTGTTCGTCATGACGGGAACGGAGCAGCGCACCACCGAGCATCGCTGGAACGTCTTCCTCCTGTCCGGGTACACCCGCGCACTGCAACCGACGTCGGCGACCGCGCTGTTCGCCGCAGATCTGGCTGCGAACGGTTCGGATCGGTGCGCCGAGTACACGACGTTGCCGTCGTTCAATCTCGACAGTCGGCTCCTGCTCGGAGCAAAGAACGCGAACGCCGGCTCCATTGCCCAGGCGTTGGTGAGCGCGACGCTCGGCGTCGTGCTTCGGAAATAGGGGCGGTCCGTGAACGCGCGCGCGGCGCGGCTTCGTTCGGGGCGATCGGGCGTGGGTGCTGCCGCCTGGCTCGTGCTGTCACTCGGCTGCCGGGCAGCGCCGGGCGGTGGCGGGGTTGCGTCGCCGACTCGTTCCGCCGGAGTGGACAGCGCGCGCCCCCACGACACGGGGAGCCGTGACTCAGCGGACGATGACGTCGACACCGGCGATTCGGGCGGCGGGGTCGATTCGGCGCCGGACAGTGTCCCGCTGCCCGACACCGGCGCGATGCTGCCGGGGGATTGGGTGGATGTGTCGGCGGGGTACTGGTACACCTGCGGAATTCGGAGGAACGGGGAGATTTTGTGTTGGGGGGACAACTACGGGCAGAAAGATGCTCCGGAAGGTGCATTTTCGGCTGTCTCGTCTACCCTGTACCTGACGTGCGCGCTCTCCGCGGAGGGTGCGCCCGTCTGCTGGGGAGTGAACGAGGAGTGCTGCAATCCAGCGGACTCGTTCTCGGCATATGTCCTACAACAGTTTGACGTCGACTCAACCCACTACGCTACAGCGCTGACGGTTGATGGTCAGGTGCTGTTCTACGTTCCGCCCGGCGCGGACCCCTATCCGGCCCCTGCGGGCACCTACATCGATGTCGCCGGACATTGGAGTACGGCGGTCGCGATTGACGCCGCCGGAGCACCTACTTTTTTCGGTGAGTTCGCGGCGGAGAGCAGCGCGCTCGACCTTCCTGTGCGCTTCGCGAATGTGTCGGGCGGCAGTGCCATGTGTGGCGTCGACGTCGACGGCACCATGTATGCGTGGGAGGCCGATCGTTACGGGGTTTCCGTTCGCCTTAGGGTCGCTGGAGACTACAGGACCTGCGCCGGATCACCAAATTCTCCGATTTGCGCGATTCGTGCGGACGGGCATGTCGATTGCTTCTTCAACAGCCCCGAACCGCGTGGCACCAGTGACATGGTGGTGCCGCCGCCGCACGCGACCTTCTCGAAGGTCTCCGTCGGCGGCTACCACACCTGTGGCGTCACGACCTCGGGCTGGATGAAGTGTTGGGGGTGGAACAACGGCGGCGAATCCGACCCGCCCGTGGACGGGGATCACTATTTTCACCTGTGAGGAGAACGCATGCTGAACATGGAGTCCGCGGCCAGCCCGTGCGAGGCGGGTAACACCGTCGGAAGTTGTGGTTGCCTGCCGTGCGCGCAGTCGCGTGCCGCCGCTCAACCGGCCGCACTCGATGGCTTGCGCATGCTCGCGTCGCTTGGGTTCGCGGTGCAGAGTGCGCGGCCGCGCCGACCCGCACGGGCGGCCGGGCGCGTGCGTGCCCAGGCGGACGGTCACGGAGGACTGCACGCAGAGCCCGAAATGGAGCTTCCCGATGCAGACTTACCTGAAGCGGCGGCATCCCCCTGGCAGTTGGGGGATGCATTTCCGTCGGGAGCGCTGGCCTGCGACTGGACAATCGCCGACTACGCGGTGCCGCTCTACGACCCGCTGCCCTGCACGTCCACCGATGGATCCATCGCACCGACCGACCTCGGGTTCCATCTCGACGTCGCGTCCACCAACACGATCAAGCTGACGACCGGCGTCTACCGGATGTACTTCGCGTACGGGAAGGTCAGCACCGTCGAGTTGGCGGCGCGTTACACAGCGCTGCGCCGTGACTCGTGGCCCGTCGAGGACGGCAATGGTGACGTGAAGTTCTCGAGCACCAGTAAGCTTCCGCTGGGCCTCGTGGACTGGACGGACGCGCGCACATGGTGGAACCCCGACGAAACCGAGCCGACCGACTGCCACTTCAGCCCGAAGTACATCGGCTACCTCGACTCGGCCGACGGCGTGACCTGGAGCCTCACCGCACCCCGATTGTCGCCGGTGTCGGGTACGACGTGTGAGGACGTCAGCTACCTCGACGCTGCCCCCGTGTTCGAGGCGGGCACCTTCTGGGCCGGCTGGCACGCAACGGCGATTCCGTGCGCCGGGGCCGTGGTCACCTACCGGGACCCCTCGGTCGTATACCTCAAGGGATACGGCCGCTATCTGATGTTCGTCGTCCGGTGCGACGGCACGGCCCGCTCGCCGAAGACTGCCGGCACGGATGTCGAGTACTCCGTGACGCCGGGCGACGAGGCGTGCGACACCTGTGCGCCCAGCACCTGCCTGTCGCCGACGACGACCGATGGCGTTCCCGATGCCACGCCGCAACCGACCACCGATCTGGTGTTCTTTTCCTGTTCCGATCCTGGTTTCCAGGTCGGCGTCTCCGGCCCGTTCCGCGCGGTGGCGCTCTCCCCGAAGCCGGAGAGCGGCAAGTGGGTCGGCGTCCCGCAGGCATTTCTCACTCCCGACGGCGACTACGTGCTGGTGCACGCGGTTACGGGCGGAGACGGTGGACTGTGGGTTGCGTCCCTCGCGGACCTGGGACCCGCGGTCATCGATCTGGAGCGTGACTGGACGATGGCGCCTTCCACTCCGTACGACGCGCGGCCTGCCTACGCCGTCGCCGCGTTCACACTGCTTGGCGATGTCACGCTGAAATGCAGCAGCGCGTCCACACCCACCGATCCGCAGTTCGTCTTCGCGCCGGACGGCACGCTGAACCTGTTCTTCACGCATACCGAGCCCACTGACGTGGCGGACATGCTGCGGTACGTGGCGCAGGCGCGCGCGGCCGCACCTTACGACGCAACGGCGCTCGCAGCGTTCCTTTCGGGGATTCTAGAGACCGCGCCCGAAGCGCCGGAGCGCCTGCCGATGTCCACACCCTCCCCGCTGTTGGCGGGGTGGTACGTGGGCCCGTTCGGCGGCCTCATCGCGCCATGGTGGATCACCGAAGCGCTTTCAAGCCTGCCCGCAGCCGAGGAAGGCCGCAGCAGAACCGTGGCCGACATGTTCCTGGACATGACCGTCACCGACTGCCCCCCCATCGATGTGCAGGAAATCATCGGCGCCGACAGCTACGTCGATCCCATCGACACCAGCATGTCGCAACTCGCCAGTGTCCACGACCCGGACGTCTACATCGCCGCCGCCGACACCGTCCAGCTCCTGTTCTCCTCCTTCAACGGGCTCATCCGCGCGTGGGCGGCGCCGGCCGCCGTCTGGTCCGCCCCGCTGGCAACATGTTGAATTCAAGGCCAAGATACCGCGTCTGGCCGGTGCGTTCCCGCGCGCGGTTCATCGCCCGTCGCGTCGAACCGCTGCGCCGGCGTGCCCTCGAGCGAGCGGCGTCCGCGACGCCAGCTCCGTAGAGCGGCGATCTGCGCTATCGTGCACGGAACGTCCGGACTTCCATGCGCTGCTCGCTCGCCCTCGCCCTCGCCCTTCTTCCCGGGCCCGGGTGCATCGACACCCAACTGCACACGGCATCGACAAAGGCAGCGGTAAACCCTGACTTTGTGGACCTCGGCACGGTGGCGGTAGCGGCGACGCAGGGCACGGAAATCTCCGTCGCGAGTGTGGGGTTGGGCACGCTGACGGTCGTGTCGTTGACCCTGGAGTCCATCGGTAGTACAGATGCGTTTGAAATCGACGGAGAGCTGGGTGGAACCACGCTTGCGAAGGGCACTGCGCTCGCCGTTCCCGTGTTCTTCACACCGCCTTCCATCGGCCAGTATGAGGCCGATCTGGTGATTCAGACCGACGCGAATTCCGGTACCGCAGCGTTCACCGTCCACCTCCGCGGCGTGGGTGCAGAGCCCTCGCTCATCGCCTCCCCTTCGATCCTCGACTTTGGCGGTGTGCTGCCCGGCGCCGATGCGTTCCTCTCGCTCACGGTCCAGAACATCGGCGGGGTGAGCGCGCAGGTGATCACCGCGACATTGGCGGGGGATCCTACCTTCTACCTGAGCAATGTTGAGACTCCGCTGGACGTTGCGGCCGGCGCGGACGGATCGATCGCGGTCGGGTTCGGGGCGGCGGATATCGGCGAACAACATGCGCTTCTGACCCTCACCACGAACGATCCGGATCTCGGCACGCTCACCGTGCCCATCCTCGCGAACGCATGTGCAGGAGACTCGGCGGTGGACGCGGATTCCGACGGGATCTCGGTGTGCGCGGGAGATTGTGACGACAGCCGCGCCGACGTGGCCCCCGGGGGGGTGGAGGCGCTCGACGGCCGTGACAACGATTGTGACGCCGTGGTGGACGAGGAAACGGATGGCTACGACGACGACGGTGACGGCTATACGGAGGAGGACGGGGATTGCGCGGATGCCGACACGGGGGTCGCCCCGTCGGCGGTGGAAACGCAGAACGGCATAGACGACGACTGCGATGGGATCGTCGACGAGGGCACGGACGCCTACGACGATGATGGCGACGGGTTTACGGAGGAGGGCGGGGATTGCGACGATGCCGACGCGCGCACCTCACCTGGCGCGGCGGAAGTGGCCGACAGAGAGGACGATGATTGCGACGGCGTGATCGATAATGCCACCAGCGCGTCGGATGACGACGGCGACGGCGTGACCGAGTCCGGCGGCGATTGTGACGATGGGAACGCCGACATCTTTCCCGGCGCATCGGAGGCGGAAAACGGCGCGGACGACAACTGCGATGGCACGGTCGACGAAGGCACGGACGCCTTCGACGACGACGGCGATGGCTACACGGAAGACGGGGGGGACTGCAACGACGCATCGGGCACGATCGGCCCGCACCGGCTGGAGGTTGTTGGCGATGGTATCGACAACGATTGCAACGGCAGCGCGTCGTGATCGGCCTCCTGCTTGCGCTGGCCGCTGAGGCCCGCGCCGCCGATACGATCATCTACTACAACTCGACGTACATCACGGCGAGTGACGTGTCCGACCTGCGGAGCGCCCTGACCTCGGCGGGCGCGTCAGTCACCACCTCCACCTCGACGAGCTGGCCGACCACCTGGACCGGCTACCAGCTTGTGATCATCCTTCTCCCCGACGCGTCGTTTTCCAACGCACAAGCCACCGGTTTGGAGAATTTCGTCAATGCCGGCGGCCGTCTGGCGCTTTCGGGGGATTGGTCGGCGTTCTCGACGTTCAACAACAACGTCAACGGGCTGCTCTCCAAAATGAGAGTGGGGATGTCACTCGGCAGCACGGTGATTGCGGGATCCGGGTGTACGACCGCGCGCTCGATCAGCGCCGACACGATCACCTCTGGCGTGACGCAGGTCGAAATCGCAGCCTCCAACTCGATTTCGGGTGGCACGACGCTGGTGACGTACAGCGGATCGACGGTTGCTGCCGTGGCGCAACCCACGACCGCGACCAGCGCCCGCTCGCCCTACGACGTCGTGCTCAGCGGCGATACCAACCTGTTTTTGAACAGTTGCAGCGGGTCCACGTCCGTTGGTGAAAACTATACGTTCTGGCAGAATCTTTATCGCAACGCGTGTGATGAGGATGACGACGGCTACGATTCGATGTTGGGCTCCTGCACCGGCACGGATTGCGATGACACGGATGAGGATATCTACCCCGGAGCCACTGAAATCCCGTATGACGGCGTGGACGACGACTGTGACGGCGCGGATCTGACCGACTACGATGGCGATGGATACGATGCTGCGGACGTCGGCGGTGCCGATTGCGATGACACCGATGCCAGCATCCATCCGGGGGCCACCGAGTCGGCGGATGGCGTCGATGAGGACTGTGACGGCAACGTGGACGAGGGTACGCGCGGTTACGACGACGACAGGGATGGCTACACGGAGGACGGCGGCGATTGTGACGACGGCGATTCCGGCGTGCATCCCGGCGCCTCCGAGACGTGCGATGGCATCGATGAGGACTGTGATGGCGTCACGGACGAAGGGACTTCGTGTGGCGATGACGATGGGGACGGCTATTCGGAGGCCGACGGGGACTGTCACGATGGGGACGCGGCCGTGCATCCCGACGCCGTCGAGGTGCTTGGAAATGGCGTAGACGACAATTGTGACGGAATTGTGGATGATGGCGGCGGGGATGACGATGGGGATGGATTTTCGGATGTGGGCGGGGATTGTGACGACGCCAACCCGGACGCGTACCCGGGAAATACGGAAGTCGCGGACGGCGTGGACAATGATTGCGATAGGCGCATCGACGAGGAAACGACCAACTCGGACGACGACGGGGATGATTTTGCCGAGGTGGAAGGGGATTGCGATGACACCGATTCCGCCATTCATCCGGACGCGGAGGAGGTCGAAAACGGTCGCGACGACAACTGTGACGGCGTGGTGGATGAAAACACCGGCGCGACGGATGACGACGAAGACGGCGTGTCCGACAGTGCCGGGGATTGCAACGACGCCGACGACGCCGTTCATCCCGGCGCTGAGGAAGCCGAAAATGGGGTCGATGACGACTGTGACGGCCTGACCGACGAGGGGACGGACGCCTACGATGCCGATGGTGACGGTGTTTCAGCGGCGCAGGGGGACTGCGATGACAGCGACGGTTGGAGTTTCCCCGACGCCGCCGAGAGCTGTGACGGCGCCGACAACAACTGCGACGGAGCGGTCGACGAAGGGTGCGAGGTGGCCGAGGCCGACGACGATGCCAAGGCGAACGCCGAGGAGTGTGGATGTGGGAGCGGCGTGGGCGGTGAAGGCGCGGCGGGTGCCGTGATGCTCGGGATGGCCGCGGCTGGGCGCGTGCGGCGTCGGCGAGGAAGCGCGTTCCCTACATCGGCACCAGAACTCCACCAAACCTAGGGTCTTTGCACGCAATCGCGTCACGCGCGGCAAGGGCAACGCCCGACAGACAATCGTTTTTCCGGGCACCGTCACACGATCCGCGGTGCCAGCAGCCGACCGCCTGCCCGGCGTAGGCGGCGGCAATTTCTGGGTAGGGTCCGGTGCCGGAAGCCATCCGCGCGATTTCGGTTTCATCGGGTTGGGCCGCCACCCAACGCTGATAGGCGTGCCGCGCGCAATCCTCGCCGTATCGACCGGCGGTTTTACAGCGTTCCACCTGTGCGTCGGCATCGGCCACCGGCCGCCGATCGATCGCGGTGAAACGGCAGTCGTCGTCGAGGCAGGCCGAGATAACGGCGTGATCCGAGGCGCCGGACCCGGGCACGCTCCAGGCTTCCACCCAGCGTGCGCGGCAATCGGCCTCGTACGCGCCGGTTGTCGCACAGAGCGTCAGCATCTCGCTCACATCGCGGAGGGCGGCCACCTTTTGGGTGAGGCAGTACGCGTGGACGCTGGCATCGTGGGCGTAGGCGCTGCACGGGGCGGTGGGGGCAGGCATCTCCGTTGCGGTCGCGGCCTCCGGCCCCGAACGCGCGCATGCCGCGGACAGCCCTACAACAAGTGCTGCGCTGAGGTGCGTCGCACGCATGTGGCTTCCTCCTCGCGGGGGAGGATGCCGCACAGCTCGAGTACGTCCGCTGCCGCCAGGTCGTGGCGGTTCGCGCGCATCCAGGTGGTCACGCCGGCGCCGCGCACGACCGGGTCCGAGATCGCCGTGGCCAGTCCGAGCACTTCCGACCGGTCAGCGATCAACAGCTGGTAGTGAAGGCAGAGGTCGCGACCCGCGCCGGCCGGCCGCCAGCCACAGGCCGGGCCCGGGATTGCGCCGGCGGACGTTGCGGCAAAGGCCAGGGCCAGCAGCGACAAGACGAGGACGCCAACGATCGTGCTGCCGTGTTGTCGATGGGAACGACGTCGTAGCGAAGATCGCAGCGCACTGGGCATGCCGCGATCATGCCCGGTCGGCGACGGATTGATCGAATTATGTGCGCGCCCACCGGCGCCGACCCGCGTCTGGCCGGCCACCCGTTGTCAGTCTGGAGCGATCAATGCGTGCACTCGCCTTGGGAACCTTTTTCGTCACCGCGTGCGAATCCGCTGCCGCGGACCCGGCTGCCGCGATGGCGGACGGGGGGGCCGATGGCGTCGAAGACGCGCGTCATCTCGACTCGTGCGGCGGCACCTTCGGAGAGGGAACGCCGGCGTTCTTTACTCGCTATTTCGCATGCGTGGAGACAGGGGCAGACGACGATGCTGTGCTTGTGCGCACCGCCGATCTTCCTCCCCACCTGACCTACTATTACGGGGAAGACGCGGCGAACTTCGTCGAATGGGACGACCGGGGCGGCGACTACCACCCGAATCCCGGCACGCTCGCGGCGCAAGACTTCACCGTGCGGGTGCCGCGCAGCCCAGTGGCGAAGGGCCTCACCATCGATGTAGCCCTCGTCGATTTGCAGGCAGAAACGAGCGACGAGGAATACGGCCTCGGTCCCGCTGGTGTCGCGCTTGACAGCGTGGCGTATTTCAACGCGACCGCCGCCCCCGGTGACGACATACTCGACGAACAATGGACCTTCGATACCTACGAGGCGCATCCCGCCGGCCCCGAATATCACTACCACGCGGACACACCGGGGCCCTTGGAGGTGTTGGTTGACAGGGGAATCATTGCCGCGGCAACGAACGGCACCGCGGAAATCGAGCTGTTCGGCATCATGTGCGATGGCACGGTGCTCCTCGGCTGCACGGAATTGGATGGTTCCGCACCCGAAACGACGGATTTCGATGCGCAAAACGGACATGTCGGGGAGTTGATCGACGAGGAAGGAACGCTCCACTTCTCGGATCGTTACCACACCCACCTCTGCGATTCCCTGGGTCACTTTGGGTTGGCGCCCGAAATCCAATATTACGACGCATGTGATATCTTGCGCTGAGATAGGCGCGGCGAGGGGGCGGTGCGCGGCGTACACTGCCGCGATGCTGACCCTTCTGGCTTGCGCCGCGTTTGTGCCGTCTGGCGGCGGTCCGCTCACGGCGGATAGCGCGGAGGAGGGCATCGAGGAGGTCGGCGGCGGGGAGAACCCGGCCGACGTAGATCCTACCGACGCCGTCTTCGACGTGACCGTCATTCACGACATCCACCTGACGCTGGACGCCGCCGCGTGGCTCGATATTCGTGACAATCCGGCGCCAGAGACATGGTACTCCGCCTCCGTGGACATCGACGGAGAAGCGGTGGAGAACGTGGGGATTCGCGCGTTCGGCGCGGGGAGTCAGGTCGCGGGAAAGCCCCCGCTGAAGATTTCCTTCGATCACTATGCGCCGGGCCAACGCTGGCGTGGCCTCGAGCAACTCAAGCTGGACAACTCGTCGCAGGACGCGGGGTACCTGAACGAGCCGATTGCAACGGGGGTGCTGCGGGCGATGGGACAGCCTGCGGCGCGCACGGGCTGGGCCAACGTCTACGCAAATGGAGCATTTTCTGGTTTTTTCATCGTGCTGGAGCCGATTGATGACCGATTCCTGAAACGCCATTTCGGGAACGCGGACGGGCCGCTCTATGGCACGTGGGACTGGCGGTACGGACAGGGTCTGAACCTGATCACCTGGGGAACGCCGCTGGATTGGTACGTGCCCCAAACGGCAGTAGAAACGGACGGCTCGGATATTTCAGCGGCGGTGGATGCGGTGAACTACGGCACGGAAGCGGAGTTCCATGCTGCCGTCGATGTGGACGAGTTCACCAGGGTTGCCGTGACCCGCGCGGCAATGGGCGCGATCGACGCCTACGCTGCCGACGGAAACAACTTTTATTTATACGACGACGGCGGTCAGTTCAAGCTCATCCCATGGGATTTGGACGCGGACCTCGGATATCCCTATTATTTCTCGAACGCGCTGCAAATGGATTTGTACCAGCCGTGGGTGATGTCGCACGCACGGTACAATCCCGTCACCGGTGCGGTGTATAGCGATCCGGTCCACCAGCGCGCGATGAACGAAGGGTGGGAGGTCGCGGCGTGGCTGGCCCAATTGCAGGCGGGGCCGCTGGCGTGGGAAACGATTTCGGAGGAGGTCGCGGACCAGGCCGCTGTGATTCACGATGCCGCCTGCGCAGACGTCATTTGGGGGTGTGCAGCGCACGAGCAGCGCGTCGCCGATTTGTTGTTGTTTCTCCATTCTCGCCTCTCGCGGCTGGCGGGAGCCGAGGTGGCGTCGTGCGGCGCGTCCACGGCGTTGGTATTTTCCGGGAGCGTTGGGTACGGTGCCATCGGCGTGGACGCGACCGATTGGGGTCCGGGGATGATGATCAACGGCAAACACCACTGCAATGGTATTTTGGCGTGGGCACCCAGTGAGTTGGTCACGACCGTTTCTGAGGGCCAACTCAAGGGTCGGGTGGGCGTACACGACTGGAATGCGGCCTGCGGAGACGGCGCGTCGTTTTCTGTGGTGCAGGCGGGGGCCACGCTCTGGGAAAGTGGCGTCACCACACAATATCGTGATGCGATTTCGTTTTCCATCCCGGTGACCGCGGGTGACGTGATCCTCCGCACGTCGCCCGGCGCATCTATTGATTGTGACGCGGCCGTTTGGGCATCGATTCGCGTCGAGTAGCTTGACCATGGGGCGCGGTTGGCGGAGAATGCGCCCGACTGGAGCCAAGATGCGCGCATTCTCGCTGGTGACGCTACTCCTTCTGGGATGCAGCAGTGACGGGGGTCTCAAGGTGTATACGACGCCGCCCGAGGTCACCTTCACGTGGCCCTCGCCCGGCGCGATTCTGCACGAGGGTGTCCCGGCGACGCTCACTGCGCTGGTGACCGACGCCCAGACCGACAACGACGACCTCACGTTCACGTGGACCTCCACGCTGCAGGGCACGCTGGTAGGGGAGCAGACCGTCACGGATGCGGGCGTGGTGCTGATCCCGGACGTGCTCGACGCGGGCGAGCACACGGTCCTGCTTCAGGCCACGGACACTCGGGGAGAGACGGGCAGCGCCAACACGACGTTCAGCGTGGTGGCCAACGAAGCGCCGTTGGTGGGCTTTCTCGCGCCGCTTGCCGGTGCCCGATTCGCAGCGGGGGCGCAGATCCACGTTGCGCTGGACGTGTCCGACGATCTGGAGTTGGACCTGTCCACCATCGGCTTGACCTGGGATGGCCTGGCCGACATGTCCGCTTTTCCAACGAATCCCTCGGCCGACGGAACCAGCGACTTCTATTTCGCCCTGCCCGATTTGGGCACCTACTCGATGTCGGTCACCGCGACCGATCCGTTGGGCGATTCCAGCCTCGACAGCGTTTCCTTCGAGATCAGCGAGCCGGACCTCGATGGCGATGGGTATGACGACGCGGAGTTGGGCGGGGACGACTGCAATGACGGAGATGCGGCGATTCATCCCGGTGCCGTCGAGCGCTGCGATGGCGTCGACAACGATTGCGATGGCACGGCGGACAACTCCGACGCGCTCGGCGCCCGCCTCTGGTACCCGGACACCGACGGGGACGGTTATGGGGACGCCGCTAACGTCGCAAGCGCCTGTGATCAGCCTGCCGGCTACCTTTCCGATGGCAGCGATTGTGACGACACCGTTACCGACATCCACCCCGGCGCCATCGAGGTCTGTGATGATGCGGACAATGATTGTGACGGCACAATCGACGAGAATGACGCGGCCGATGTGATCACCTGGTATGCGGACACCGACGGAGATGGCTGGGGAGACGACGACAGCACCTACATCAGCTGTGACGCACCGGTTGGTTACGTCGTCGGCGGCAACGATTGTGACGACGGAAATGCGAGTATTTCCCCCGGATCGACCGAATACTGCAACAGTCGCGACGACAACTGTGATGGTGTGACGGACGAGGACACCGCGGCCGACGCCTCGACCTGGTACCAGGATGCCGACTCGGACAACTACGGCAACGCCGCGGCCACGGACGTCGCGTGCAACCGCCCTTCTGGGTACGTTGCGGATGACACCGATTGTGACGACACCGATTCCGGCGTCCGCCCCGGTGCCAGCGAATATTGCGATTCGGAAGACGACGACTGCGATGGTGTGGTGGATAATTCCGCCGTCGATGCCCCCACCTGGTACGAGGACGCGGACGCCGACACGCTGGGCAACGCAACGGTGTCCCAACGTGCGTGCACCCAACCGGTTGCCTACGTGTCGAACGCAAGTGACTGTGATGACACCGACGCCACCATCATCGATGCCGCGTCCAATATCTGGTACCGCGATTACGACGTGGACGGGTACGGCCAGCTGTACTCGACGACGACGGGGTGCACGCCTCCTGGCGGGTACACCGACAACCCGGATGACTGCAATGATTACTCGGCGACGGTGTATCCCGGCGCCACGGACGCATGGTACGACGGGGTTGACAGCGATTGCGGGGGGGATGACGACTACGACGCAGACCTCGATGGGTTCCGCTCCGATTCGTACGGCGGCACGGATTGTGACGACACGGATGCCGCACGTTTCCCCGGCTCCGCGAGTTGGACGGTTCCGGGGGATTCCTCCACGATTCAGGGCGCCATCGATATGGCGTGTACGCTCGATCTCATCGAGGTGAGCGCCGGAACCTACGTCGAAAATGTGGATTTCGATTACAAGGACGTGGAGTTGGTCGGCGTCGATGGTGCGGATGACACCATTATCGACGGCGACTTCGATGGCGAACCAGCCGTGAAAATGTACGGCGGAACATTGGAAGGGTTTACAGTCACCAACGCGCTGGCCTCAAGCGGTGGCGGCATTTACATGCAGAGCGCCGACAGCGCGCTGCTCAAGGATTTGATCGTCGAGGATAATCTGGCGACGACGTACGGTGGCGGGGCATATATTTCCAGCTCCGCCAACGTGAGTGTGGAAGGGTGTATCTTCCGCAACAATACCGCAGGCACGTACGGCGGTGGTTTGGCGTTCTCCGGGAGCGCGCTCGATGTTTCCGATACGGAGATCACGGGGAATAGTACCTCGTCCGGGTATGGCGGCGGATTGTACGTCAATGCAAATCCGGGGACGTTTACGGATGTTGAATTGAGCGGAAACACCTCCTATCAATATGGAGCCGGCTACCTCTCGGGGGTGATCACATGGAGCGGGGGCTCGGTCGATAGTAATTCGTCCACGTATTACGGCGCGTGGTCCCTGAACGGGACGCTGGATATTTCCGATACCGTCGTCAGCAACAACTCGAGCACCTATTACTACGGGGCGATGCAGGCCTCGGGCAGCGGGGTCATCGAGGACGTGGACTTCCTGGACAACTATTCCAACTACTACGGTTGTGTGCAGATCTATGGGTATGGCCTCACCATGTCCCGCGTCACGATGGACGGAAATTACCAACAATACTCGGGAGCGTTTTCCGCGTACTCCAACGCGTCGGGCCTCGATGTGTCCGATCTGACGGTCACGGATAATGCCAGCGCCTCCACGACCGACTACGCGGTGTATTGGTCCGGGGAGGCCGGCACGTGGGAAAATGTGGTGATTGCTGGCAACGTCGGAACGGGTCTGTACGTCGTGCCGTCGTCCACCAGCGCACAGTTGTATTTGACCAACGCAACGATTGTCGGAAACACGGGCATTGGCGTACATGTGACCCCGACGTGGGTGCGGCAACTATATTTTACGAACGTGATCTCCGCGTACAACGGGAGCTATGGATTTTACGACAGTTCGAGCACGTTTGACGCGATTCTGAAATACAACGACGTGTTTGAGAACGGGGCGGTGGATTATTCTGGAATGACCGACCCAACCGGCTCCGACGGAAACCTGGCGGAAGATCCCGGATTCATCGCCTACGCCGAAGATGCGCGCGTGTCCGCCTGGGATCTGCACCTCGACACCGGCTCGGTGCTGATTGATGCGGGCAGTACCGCGCTGTACGACGCCGACGGATCAACCTCGGACATGGGAGCCTACGGTGGCGCCGGGGGAGACTCAACCTACACCGACGACACCGACGGGGACGGTATGTTCGACGGGTGGGAGGACCTGCACGGTCTGGACACGTCCACGGATGACTCGGCGGACGACCCCGACGGCGATGGTCTGACCAACGCGGAAGAGTTCACCTATGGCACCGACCCGGCCGACGACAATACCGATCAGGACAAGGTGAACGACGGCGATGAAATCACTGCGGGCACGGATCCGCTGACGACGGATGACGCGTGGGATTTCTCCATCACCGGGGATACCAGCACCTACTATTATTCAGGCTATTCGATCACGGCCGGAGGCGATTTCAACAATGACGGTCGCGACGATTTGGTGGTGAACAACTATTACTACAACTGGGTAGTGCACGGGCCGGTTTCGGCGGGCGCCACGCTTGCGTCGATCAAGGACGCGTCGATTTACGGCGGCTACTACATGGGCGACACGGCGCCGGCCGCGGGCGATTTCAACGGAGATGGCTACGATGACCTGGCCACTCGCTACTATTACGACTCCACCAGCGGGAGCTATTGCGGCGCGGCGATGCTCTGGAACGGCCCGTTTGCCGCATCTGAGACGACCCAGGACGCAAAGCGCTACGGCGAGGCGACCAACGACTACGCCGCGATGGCGCTCGCCACCGCAGGCGACCTGAACGGAGATGGGAACGACGACCTGCTCATCGGCGCCTACCAGGAGGATGCAGGGGGTACCAATGCGGGCGCCGCCTACATCGTGAGCGGCCCGATCGCCGGAACGGCTAGCCTCTCCGCCGCAACGGCGAAGATCGTCGGAGAGAGTGCGGATGACTACCTCGGGTACTCCGTCGCGCCTGCGGGCGACCTGAACAACGATGGCACGGACGACGTGGTGATCGGCGCCTACTCCGCAGGCACGAGCAGTCAGGGCAAGGCGTATGTCTTCTTCGGGCCGCTGTCGGGGTCCATCAGTGGCGCTTCGGCCGACGCCATTCTCACGGGGACAAGCGGCACCTACTACGCCAGCATGGACCTCGGCGCCTACGGAGACAACGACGGAGACGGCTATGACGATCTTTTCGTGACCAACTACTCGGAGCGCAACTATGCAGGCGCCGTCTGGGTTGTCAACGGGCCGGTCACGGCAGACATGTCGCTGTCCGCTGCCGACGGCAAGGTCACTGGGAACTCCACCTACAGCTACATGGGGGAAAACGTCGAGCGCGCGGGCGATCTGAACAGTGACGGGTATTCCGACATGATTCTCGGCGGCTACGGAGACGACACCAACGGCAGTGAGAGCGGTAAAGCGTGGATCGTGATGGGTCCGATGGCGGGCACGACGTCGGTGAACGACGCGGAGATCGAGATGACAGGCGCGGACGATTACCACTACCTTGGGTACGCGGTGGCCGGAGGCGCGGACATCGACAACGACGGCTACGACGACGCGTTCGTCGGCGCGTTCGGCGCGTCCAGCTACGCGGGCGCCGTGCGGGTGATCCTCGGCGGGTGGTAGGTCGCCGTCCATCGATAACGGACGGATCCTGGGTCGCCGTCAGTTAGACCCTCGGTCATGCCGCGGCTCGGCTGGCTACTCCGCTGCCTCCTGCCTGCGGCGGTGCTCGCCGTCTGGATGCACAACGTCGTCACCACAGACCGTACGCCGGCCGGGGATGGTCCCCATATGCTGGCGCAGGCGTTGCACGTTGGGGCGTGGCTCACCGGGGGGGAGGCGGCGCGCGCTGCGTACGAAATGGTCCGGCTCACCGCGCCGCACCCGCCGGTTGGCTACCTGCCGCTGATTTTTGGGGCGATGTTCACCCGCGATGTGCGGGTTGTCATCGCGGTCAGCGACCTGTTTTTCGCGTTGCTCCTTCTCGACGCGAGCCTCCGACTGTGCCGACGGGAAGGCTGGCTGGCCGGCCAGATCGCGTGGACGATGGGCATGGCGACGGCCATGACGTGGTGGTCAGGGGATTTTGCCGGCTTCGATCTGGCCGCCGCCGCCACCTGCCTGCAGGCGGTTTCGTGGCTGCACGCCAGCGAGCGGCTGACAGGCCGCCGTGAGGCGATTGCGTTTGCGGCGTGGTTGGCGGCTGCGTTTTTGACCAAGTATTCGTCACCGCTGATCCTCGTGGCGCCGGTGGGGGTGGCCGGGCTGGCGATGATAGCGCGCGGAGCGAAGCTCCGGCAATGGCAGAATCTTGGTCTGGCACTGGGCGTTTTCGCGTTGGTTGCGGTGCCCTACTACGCGTTGAACGGGTCGGCGGTGGCGGCGTACGTGCAGTCGGACCTGAACCCCCAGGTGGCGCCAGGGAACTTTCCGGAATCGAGCACGATTTTGGAACGGTTTGGCGGGGTCGGGCAGGCCAGCTACTTCGGCGCCATAAAGGATCAGGTCGGTTGGCCGGCGCTGGTGTTGTTGCTGGGGGCTGCGGTCGTCGGTCGTCGATGGCTGCCGCTGGCCGGCGTACTTGGCGGCATTGTCACCCTCGGCGCAATGAACTCGCGGGAAGCACGCTATTCGCTTCCGCTCGTGTTCCTGCTCACGACGGCGGGGGCCCCGCTGGCGAGGTTTGGCTGGCAGCACGTTCTTGGCCTTGTGGCGCTGGCCGCGCTCACCCTTCACGGCACGGCAACCACATTCTTGGCGTGCAACGCGGAGTGTGCGCCCGCGGCGAGAGTGTTTGGCATGGACGTGGGGGCCTGGAAAACGCGTGGTGCGTGGCCGGAGCCCGCCGAAAGCTCCCGCCCGGTGTCGGAGCCCGCGCGCGCATGGCAGGTGACGGAGGTCGTGCAGGCGGCCCATGACGCTGGAGCGAAGGGGCTTTTCGTGGTGATCTCCGACCGGCTCTTTTGCCCCATGGCGGGCTCATACATGCTCGCTGCGGAGTCGCTCGGCTTGGACATGCCGATCCACTCTGTTCATGTTCTGGAGACGGCGGGGGGCTTGAAGACAAACACCTTCGTCGGGCCGTTTGGGCGCGATGTGCGACCCGACCCGACGGTGGCCTACGTGATCCTGAGTGATGAGTCGAGTGACGCGGCAACGTGGCTGGCCCAGAAAGAAGGGGACCATGTTCGCCGATTTTCGCTCCCTCGCCACGCGACGGGAGTGCTGGTGAAATGGGAGTGATCGGCGCCGGGAGCGGCGCAGTTGCGGCGCTGCGCGTGCTGGCGTTGGCAATCCTTGCCGGCGTCGTTGCGGTGTCGGCGGCGGCGCTGCTCGGCGGGGACGCGGGTGTGTGGGGGAGCCGTGCCGTGCTTGGCGACGATCCCGGCGTTGCGTTTGGCGTGTTCCGACTGGGGCAGGCGTGGCCGGCGGTCTTGGCGGGGGGCTGGTCGTCGGCATGGTTGGCGCCGGCGGGCGCGCCGCTGTGGCCGGGTGTGGAGTCCCTCGTGATGGGGCCGATCGTCGGCATGGCGGGTCCGGTGGTCGCGTGGAACGTGCTTGTGGTGGTGCGGGTCATCGCCGCCGGCGCAGGGGCGCTTCAGTTGCTGGCGGATCGCGGTGCGGCCGTGCGCGGCGCGGCGCTGGTGGCGGTGACGTTGGGTGCCACACACATCGCCGCGCTTCCGGACCTCGGCGCGATGGCGTGGGCGCCGCTCGGGGTCGCGCTGCTTTGTCGCGGGGGTGGGCTGCCGGGCGCGATTCTGGCGGGGCTCTGCCTGTCCACGACCGCTAGTTTGTTCGGGGGGTTCCTGCTCGGGTGGGCGGCCGGGGTGCCGTTGCGTACCCGCGGTGCTGCGTCGGCGGGCATCTTGGCGGGCGTCGGCGTGGCGCTGGAGGCATGGAATATCGGGGCGTCAGGATCGGCGTTTCCGGGTTTGGCGTCGTCGATGGCTGCGTTTTCCGCCCCACCGGCGGCGGGTTCGGGTTCCCTGGCCGGGGCGTTGGGGCTTGGCCCGCTCGTGTGGGGCAGTCCAGTGTTGGTTGTGGCGATTGCTGGGGCGTTTGGCACGGAGCGGGGGCGGCGGGGGGCGTGGCTCACTGTACTTGGCGCTGTGCTGGCGCTGGGGCCGGTGCTCCGCCCGTGGGAGGCGCCGATGCTCCGAGATGGGCGCGTGCTGCCGCTGCCGGGCGGATTGCTGTCTGCGCTCCCGCCATTGTCTGCCTGCTCCCACTTTGCTGGACTTGGGTTCCTCGCCTGCCTGGGCGCGGTCATCGTGCTGGCGGAGACCACCCGGAAGCAGCGCGGCCTGCTGCTGCTCGCGCCTGCCGGCCTGTTGGGGCTGCGGCTTGGGGTGACGACCGTGCCCGAGGTGGGCTCCGTGGAGCCGGGCGCCGCTGCGCCGGGATCCGTCACGCTGAACTGGCCCCCGCCCGAGGGTGCGGCAGGGCTCTGGGGAGCGCTGAACGGGGAGAGCGTTCCCTACGGCCCCGAGCGATCTCTACCTGCAACCATCGACGCTCTGGTGCATCATGCGCCGTTCTCCCTTGCGACGTTTCAGTCGCTGCTCAAAGAGGCGGGTATCACGACGCTGCGGATCGATCCCCTCACTCCAACGGCCTCCTCCCGGGAGCTGAGTTGGCTGACGGGGGGGCCCGTGGCGGTCGTTGGCGCCCGTGTGTGGCCGGACGTCCACCTCGAATCGCTGGATGCTCCCCCGCCTGCGCACGCGTCCCCTCTCCCCTCAGAGCGTCGCCCGTCCGGGGACTGGTCCGCTCGCGATCCCGATCTCGCGGCGTTCTTCGACCTCTCCATGGTGCCCGACGCGATGGTGCAAGTGAGCGCGTGGACCTCTGAGGACGGCGTGGAGTGGACGCGGAATGGGGTGATCGCGCACTCCCTCGGATCCCTGGGACTCACCGTGGTATCGAACTCTGAGGGCGCAGAGGAGGCGCTGGTCCTGACCACGACGCCGAGCACGACGCTGGCGGTGTCGTTGCGGATGGGGCACCTCCATTCGTCGTCGGTGATGGCGCTCACGACGGCCGACGGTGTGACGTGGGGCGCGCGTCAGTGGCACCTCACCGCTCCGCTTGCCGTCATCGATCCGCAGGTCGACTGGGTGGCGGGTGCGTTTCGGGTGGTGGCGTGGATCCGAACGGGGGCGATGAGCACCGACCCTGTCCATCTTCCCGGCGGACATCCTGTTTTTCGTGGCGCGGAGTCGCGCCCTGGCTGGTTCGACGTGGACCCGCCCGAATACGCCTCGCCCTACCTTGCCGACCCGATGATTGTGGACGACCTGCTGTTCGCAACGGTGTTTCCCATCGGCGCGCCGCCCGCCGTTCGCGTCGTAAGGCGGGGGGAACACGGGTACGTCGATATCGCAGACATCGTCGGCCTGACGGTGCCCTACGCGTGGAAAGATGCCGGCGGTTATCGCCTCCTCGCACACTCGTTCAGTCCCGACGGCATGCAGAGTGTGGTAACGACGACATCTCCCGACGGCGCCACCTGGACCGCCCCCCTCGCCTATGCCGGCGTCGGCCCCCGCTGCGAAAGCCCCGTCCAGACAAAATTTCGCGGCAAACAATGGCTATTTTGCTCCGAGCGCATCAAAAACGTGACGCGATGATCAGGTGTCAGGATGTTACTATTACAATTACCCGCCGCGGCCCGATCCGGACCCGCGCCGATTTGCATAGAGATCCCGTTTGACCTTCGAAAACCTTGCGCTCATCGATCCCCTTCTGCACGCGCTCCGAACGGCCGGGTACACCGCGCCGACGCCGATTCAGGCCCAGAGCATTCCCGTGTTGCTTGCGGGCAGCGACCTGTGCGGTACCGCTCAGACCGGCACCGGAAAAACTGCAGCTTTCGCCCTGCCGATTTTACAGCGCCTCGCCGGTACCTCGCACGCGCACGGCCGCCCCCAGGGCCGGAGCAGCCTGCCCAGCCTTCCCAGCAGCGGCGGCATCCGCGCATTGATTCTGGCGCCGACGCGCGAGTTGGCCGCCCAGATAGGAGAGGCGTTCATCGTCTACGGCTGCAACCTGCCGGATGTGCGGTGCGGCGTCGTGTTTGGCGGCATGCAATTGCGGGCGCAAAGCCGCGCTCTCGCGCAGGGCATCGACATTCTCGTTGCGACGCCGGGGCGCCTGCTCGACCTGGTCGGCCGCGGAATCGTCCGCCTCGATGAGGTCGAAGTGTTCGTCCTGGACGAGGCCGACCGCATGTTGGACATGGGCTTCATCAACGACGTTCGCACGCTCGTCAAGCGCCTGCCGATGCGTCGGCAAACGGCGATGTTCTCCGCGACGATGCCGACCGACATCGAAAGACTTGCGGGGCAGATCCTACGCAATCCGGTGCGAGTGTCCGTGGCCCGCGCGTCCGCTGTCGCGCCTCGGGTGGAGCAGTTCGTCCATTTTGTGGAAAAACCGTGGAAGCGCCAGAAGTTGTTGGAGATCCTCGCGGACCCCGCCATCACCTCCGCCATTGTGTTCGCTCGCACCAAAAAGGGCGCTGATCGCATCGCCGGCTCACTCAACACGGCGGGTATTCGCACGTCACTGATCCACGGAGACAAGGAACAGGCCGAACGCATCCGCGCCATGGCGGTGTTTGCGCGGGGCGGGACGCGCGTACTCGTCGCAACCGACATCGCCGCTCGCGGCATCGACATCGACGGCATTTCCCACGTTATCAACTACGATATTCCGAATATTGCCGAGAGTTACGTCCATCGTATCGGCCGAACGGCTCGCGCCGGCGCATCGGGGGTTGCCATCTCGCTCTGCGCCAGTGAGGAGCTCGCGTGGCTTCGCGACATCGAGAAGTTGACGGGCGTGCGGGTCGTGCCCGTCGCTTGAACGGCCGCGGGGGGCGTCCGAGCCAGTCCACCACGGGTTCGGCGCTCGTCGGCCGGTTAGACGGCGGAACCCGGAGTCCCGATGGAAGTCACGCCTGCCCTTGTTGCCGCTTATGACGCCGCGCTCCCCGACGATCCGCGCGTCGAGAGCAAGAGGATGTTCGGCATGCCGTGTGCATTCGTGAATCGGCAGATGTTCTTTGGGACGTTCGAGGCCAGCGTTGTTGCGCGCGTGGGGCCGGCGCGCGTGGAGGCGTTGGCGGGCCAGCCGGGGATGCGGGTGTTCACGCCGACGGTCGATCGGCCGTGGCGCGATTACGTGCAGATGGACTTGTCCACAGCCGCGGGAGTTCGGAAGGAGCTGGCGGCGGAAGCGCTCGTTTGGACGGCAAAACTCCCGCCCAAGGGGAAGAAGCCCAAGGCAGCGCGGCGGGCGGCCAGAAAGGGATAGGGTGGGGGGTTGATGGGCGGGCGTATGTCGATGCCGGCGTTGTGCCAGGAGGATGTGAGGGCGTTTCGGGGGCCGCGCTCCGCGCGTCCGTTTGGGCGTCAGGACTGGCGCGGACTTGGAGGAAGTGTCCACCCAATAGGGGCAAGATCGCCGGGCGACGATCGAGCGGCTCGATTATTATCAGACCATGCGACTTCGCCCTGGAATCGATGTCTCAGACGACCAGCTGGCCGGGTTGTGCAGAGCCTACTTCGTCCGGGAGCTCTCCATCTTCGGCTCCAGCGCGAGGGGGGACGGCGAGGATGTACGTTGAAAGGGCCTGCTGCGGTTGCGCCGATGTTCCTGAAAACACCGACACGAATGCGCGCGCTGGGGTTGGTCATGGTGCTCGCGCTGATGGTTCGCAACGTGTGGCAATACCGGCTGCGCGGCGCCGCACGCGCAGCCGAGGCAAAGATCGTCCAGCCGTTCACCAAACGACCGGTCGGAAACCTCACCGCGACGATGGGCGTTGGAAGCGCATTCCACGCGACGTAACCGTGATCGGGAACCCGATCCTCGCCTACCTACGCGTTCCCGATCACGTGTTTTGGACGCCGCCATCGCGGAAAATCGTCGTTCGCACGATTTGAACCGGAGGAATGGGGGCTACGTCACTTGCCGAACATTCAGGAAGTTTTGATTATAGGTTTCGTCGTCGAACGCGATGATCAACAGATCGTTCCAGTACAGAACATGCGGGCGTTGTCCTCGTGCCACCTCGACGCCGGATTCATCGAGCAGGTTTTCAGTCGAGTCCCGGGTTGTTCCGGCGCCCGTGTAGAGGTCCAACACGATGGCGCCTTCGTCGGCACCGCCGCTCACGACCTTCTTGTATACCATCGCGCGGGAATGGTTCACCCACGCCTCTGTCACCCTGGAGTGAGCGTACCCTACCTGGGTGACGACGGTCTCGATGGTGGCCGTGGCCGGATCGATGTCGCGGTCCAGCGTGATCAACTTCAAGTCGCTGTCAGTGTTCACGACAGTGTACTCGGGTGCGAGCAGGCGCCACGACCGGTTCATGCCGCCGAAATCGTCGTGCCGCGACGCCGATGCACCACCGAAGTGTGCCATGCCGGTGACGCCGAACACCTTACGCTCGCCAAGCAGGTTGCCATCCCTGTCGACATGTAGCCACCGTGTGCCTTGTGCGTCAGACGCGACGCCAGGGTCCGGCGGATCCTGACTGTCCGGATTTTGGCTGATGATTACGTACACGCCACGGTGGGGGGCGATGACCATGCATAGATCGTTCGTCGGGTTCTGGAGGAACCTGTACGCGTCAAAGGCGGGGTTTTTGATGACTTGGCTGGCCCATCCTTCCTTCGCATTGCCATCTGCGTCGATAGCAAACTTGAAGAGCAGGACGCCGTATCCTGTATTGTTCAACTCACTTACCAGCGACGCCGCGATCCAGTGGAATCCATGCGCGAAGATGTGCCAATGGTCGGCGATTTTACTATAGTATTCGGTTGTTCCGTCGGAAGCCGTGTAACTGGGACCTGAAAGCGCGCGTCCGAGGAGCGTCGTTGAGTCGAAGAACGGGTCCGCAGGAGTGACCACATCCACGCCGGTCAGTGTGGGCTTGCATCGCCCGATCTTAATTACTCCACTCGTCTCGGTGGAAAACGTCAAACCTGCGGCATCGGAGAGTTCATCCTCCACTAAAAATAGCCAGTTGGCGCCGGAGTCGAATCGGTACGTGGTTGGTGAGCCGAAGGTACTGCGGAGCTTCGGGTGCCAAGGGATGAACGTAGTTGTCGGTAGCGACATGATGATGCTCCGTGGGCGACGTTACCAGAGTAGGTCGCCAGAAACGACGTAAACGGACGGCATCCAGGAGCCCGCCGGGAAGACGAGATCGTCCAGACCGTCGTCATCCAGGTCGGACGCGACGGGCAACGGTTGTCCCGAGGCGCCAGTCGGGGGTGGCGCTACGCGCTGGCTGGAGCCGGACACGGACACAAACCCGGCAACCGGCCCCCGGTACAGCCAGTAGGCCCGATTTCCGTCCTCGTCCGCACCGCTGATGACAAAGTCTGCCGCAGCGTCATCGTCCAGATTGAGCCCCCCTACTATTGGCCCACAAGCAACTTCACAGGCCACGGTAGCGAATTCATCGCCGCGGGCAATAGCGCCTCCCTCTACCAAAGCGTATACCCCCACACCCGCGCCGTATGGCCCGTTGGCAATCATGACATCGGGCAGTCCGTCGCCATCAAGATCCCCGCCGGCTGCAACGGTTGGGCGGGATTCTCCGACCACTGCGGCGTCCTCGTCGAAAATTTGTAGGGTGCCGACGAGCGGTCCTCGAAAGATCCGCACCGTGTCCCACGGACTAACGACGGCCACGTCATCGAACCCATCCCCGTTGGTGTCACCGAGAGGCCTGAAGACGATCAGGTCTTCGTCGTCCGCGTCCCGAATAATCCTCGCATCTTCCTCACCTGCGTTTATGGCACCCGAGCGCGAGCCATCAACCACGAGCAGCAGTTCGTCCCAAGCGCCTTCGTAAACGACGTCCGCAATGCCGTCGCCCGTGAATTCGGCTGACCGGACGACGTGGGCTGTCGCCCATTCCGCTCCAATGGTGAGGTACGGGCCGCTGTCATGATACCTGTACACGTCGAGCCAGACGCTATGCTCGGCATGGGCGCAGGCGAGGTCGCCGTCCTCGCCGATCGCCCCGATGGCCTGAAGGCCCGCCCCCGGCGTCAGGATCCAATCGGCTTCCGCGAGGGATTGCGCAGCCATCACCGGTTCCGTCCACGCATAGATGGACTCGCCTTGGAGAAACACCCCCCCGCCAGCAAAGTCGTAGGCTGCCCAGATGCCAAGTTCACCGGGTGCCGTCAGCACCTCCGCCACCGATTCTACATCGATCGCCGGGCACGGCGAGAGGTCAAGCCCGTCACAATCCTGATCGATTCCGTCGCTACAGATCTCTTCCTCCGGCGCACACGCTGCCGCATCGGCGTCGAGCGGCGCCAACGCCGGGCAACCGGCACCCGCGAGCAAGAGCGCCAGTGCAAACCTCAAGAAATCCGCCTCCTACGTAGAGATAAGCTGCACTTCCCCACACGCGACGGCGAATGCCAGCGTTGCTCCGGAAGTAAGCGAAACCAGCCACCCTGGCCGGATGAATTGTTTCGCACCGGAGGAGATGGCCGTTTCGCCGGTCGGATCACCAACGCCGTCGGTGTTCATTATCGCGCCGATGCCGATGGCAGGCGTGTCGGGACTGCGAATGTCGTTCGCGGTCTGCACGGCAGCTTGCACCTGCATGTTGCCCGTCCTTCCACGCATCTCGCCAGTCGCACGCGCGGCGGTAATCCCTGAAATGTCCTCCCAACCACCGCTCGGAACGAAAACCGAACCCGTCGCGATCGCGCAGCGGCCCATTGGGTGTTGCACTCGCCGTTTTACCGCCGCCATGCTCGTAACCCTCCTGAGGACTTATCGTTGCAATGTAGACACCCTAGCGCCGGGGGGGGGGGGGGCG
>CAMAWH010000067.1 GCA_945861635.1 Klebsiella pneumoniae
ACGGGTTTTTGTCGGTGTCGGTGCAGCCGGATGGCCGCGTTGCCGTCGAGCACGCGGACGGGCGGACGTGGGTCGGGCCGGCGCGGGATGTGCGGGGAACGATGTCCGTCCGATGACCAAGCGCACCACGTCCACGAACGAGGGTTGTCTGCGGGCGATCCCTGATCAGAACGGGGGGGCGGTGTGCAACCGTCGACGTCTCCCACCGCGCTTGACGTGTCAAGTAT
This sequence comes from Klebsiella pneumoniae, assembly GCA_945861635.1. Taxonomy (GTDB): domain Bacteria; phylum Myxococcota_A; class UBA796; order UBA796; family SXON01; genus CAMAWH01. Next base: position 228 of record CAMAWH010000067.1, read on the forward strand.
GTTCGCGCCTATGGCCGCCAGCCCCCCGCCAGCGCTTGAACTCGCATCCGCTTCTCCCCATGGCGGTCGAGCCACCACGTTCGATAGTCACCAGGTTGAGCCGGCCGCAGCGCGCGTTGCTCGCCGCCGTCCGTCACATCCGGGATACTGCCCACGCCGATGGCGGAACCGGGCCCTCAGTCTCCCGACCCGGGCTGTTCGACCTGAGTGAGGTCGCCCCAACAGGCAACGACGCCATCGTCTCGGACCGCGCAGGCGTAGACGTCGGCCACGGAAATGTCGGTGTATACGCCCTCGGGGGGAATGTGCACGGCCATCTCACCGAAACAAGCGATCTCGCCAGTGGAAACGAGAATACCGCAGGTTCCAGCATAGCCGGTGCCGACGTCGGCGACGATGTAGGCTCGGCCGTCGAGCACTGCGTCCTCCCAGCCAGCCGCCGCCCAACAAACCCACCCGTCGTCGGGGCGAGCGGCGCAGACGAGCGCACCACCCGCCGTCAAACGGTCGTAGGGGCCGCGCGCGTGGTTGGGTTCAATATCAAGTTCCGGGCGCGACCAGCAGGCCACGTCCTCATCCAGCAGGATGGCACAAAAGAATGTGCCGGCAGCGTCCACCGCGAGGAGCCCGCCGCCCACCTCACCGGCCGCTGTGCCGAATGTACTCGCGATCGGCGACGTTGACCAGTAGAGCAGGCTGCCATCGACCGCCAAGCCCAACCCGAAGAGATCCGATACCGCGATGGCCGCGGCGAGTTCTGAGGGCGCCCGGCATTGCCCACCATCAATCTGAAACGCATACTCACGGCCATCTTCTTCACAGCCACTGCATACGACGACGCCATCGACTCCAAGCGCACACGTGCTCGTCCGCGCAACCGAAACGGCCAAATAGGCACCTTCCGGAACGGCCATTTTTCCAAACAGTGCGGACCCCCAGCACACGAGCCCCCCGTCCCCCCGAACCGCGCACCGGTGGTAGTACGAAGCCGAAACCTGGGTGTAGCCACCCGTGTCGCTCAGCCAATACTGGGTAATGGTGGCATTTCCGCTGTCCGCACCGGAGTCGTCGTCATGGCCTTCCGAGCCGGTGTCGGCCGGAGCTGTGTCACGATCACCGCTGTCACGCGCACCCGACTCCGTCCCCGGCGCGGCATCGAGCGCCTCCGGGGCTGCGTCGGTTCCCCCGCAGCCGAATAATGCACACACCACGCCGATCCGCTTCATCACGGCACCCCGCACGAGTGCCACGTCTGCAATTGCCGAACAAGGCCATTCGCGCCAAAAGCCTCATACAGTTTCACACGGCTCCCGATGTCGACCACGAGATCGCAATCGGCAACGTCCCAAGGGTTCACCACCACACCCGCACACGGTTCTCTGCAGAAGAAGAAGTCCGCGTCCCACGCGCCATGGATGAACGGCTTACCCTCGTTGATGCGGTAGAGTTGTTGGGAATGGGAATAACAAGTATAGGTGCCATCGGCGTTGGGCGTGGCCGTGGCCGTGTCGCAGCAGTCGGGCGCGGCGGCGAATTCCGCTGGGGTCAGGTCGTCATCGTAGCTGGCAAGGTTGTCCGAGATGCTGCACGCGTCGTCACTTGGGCTGAGATCGACGCTGTCCACGTAGAGTCCCATTTTCGCGCGCACGCCACACATCAGCCTGCCCCGCGCATGCTCCTGAAACAGCCCGCTGCGGCAACAGTGATCGCTGCCGCAGTAGACGTGACCCATCTCATGCGCAATGTGCCCCGCCCACTGGAGGATCTGTGCGAGGACATGCCGGCCCAGGTTGTCCGCAGCCGTGTAGTAGCTGAGATCGCCCGTTTCCAGGTAGTAGTCAAGGGCAGCGCGCGCCCAGAAAAGCAGGTAATCGTTGAGGTACCCACCGAAGTCCAGCATCGCGGGCTGCATCCGAATCTTGCTGCGCGTGCTGGTGGCGCCGAACCCGCAACTGCTTTTGGGCGCGCCGAACACCGGAACGCGGGGCTGCTGCCGCCGAGGCCCCGACCGGAAGCCGGCCAACGGATCGTCATTCCCCGTGCCGGGCGTCAGGCTCATCTTCTGTTGGCGAATGTTCTCATACGCGATGATCGCGCCGTTCGGCCCCGCTGGAATCGCGCCGACCGGGTCCGGAAACAATAAAACTGCCTCGGATGGTTCAGGGATCCACAGGAAGCGCGGGCGGTACTCAACCGGCGCGGCCGGAGGATGCGCGCCCTTCAGCAGATCCCTCATGCGCGCGTCGCCATCGCCGAACCTCGGCGACGGCGAGTCCGTGCAACCGCACGAACCCCCGCACCCACAACCACCGGCGCACGTCACCGCCTACTCCTTGCCGATCCAATCGACCTGGAAAACGGCCGACCCGTCCGCCGCCTGCGGCGCCTGTAGCCGCAAGTACCTGCTGAATGAGGCCAACTCCGCGAAGTCCGGGTCGGTACCGTCCAACTTGAAGGCGACGGCGGAAGGCATCCAACCATCCGCATCCTTGGTGGTATTATGCCACACCACCACCGTCGTGGCCGACGCCTGCGTCTTGAGGCGCCGACATTGAATGCAGACGACCCGAAACGCGCCAAGGTCGACGACCTGATCGTCGGGCGTAAAGTAGTTCGTAGTGATCTTCGTCGCCGACGTACGGACTTGTTTGGCCATTGGGGGCTCCAGAATCGTGGGTAGGATGCCCCGGAGCGGATGGGACCATACCATGTCGCGACCACATCGCTCGCATCGTCGAATTTTTCTTTTTGCCCCGACCCGGCGCAAGAGGACGACACCCCACCGAACGAATGGTTGCGCAGGTGTTTGCTCCCGTACTCGCGGCGAAACGTCGTAACCGCTCCCTTCGAAGCGCGTTCGGGGACCGAACGTCCAACGACCCGACGCAGACCGGACGGTTGTCACCCCGCCGGTATCTCCCTTCCCGTGCCCGCCGGGTTAGCCGCCCTCGCCATGTACCCACTCGCGCTTCTCGTTTCCGCTCTGCTCGGGTGTTCCGGAAGTGACGCCGCGAAATCGCCGGTGCCGGCACCCCGTCGCGACACCTCCGTGAATTCCACGGTGGCAGCTCCGCCCCCGAAGGCTCCCGACGCGCAGCCGACGCTCGACCTCGGCACCGCCTCCGGCGGCATCCGTTGGAAGGCGCTGGACGCACTTGCAACCGGCACGTACACGCTCGCTCCGGAGAATCGCGACGCGGCGGGCGCGAAGGATGGCGAGTTCACCCTGAAGCCGACCTGGCAGCAGGGCGCGAGTTTTGGCCGGATGCAGACGTACAACCAGCCGCTTCCATTCGAGTGCACGATGCCTCGGCCGAACTACGCCCCCATGGGTGCGCGGTTCATGCACGACGGCGTGGAGCTGCCCTACCTGAACGGCACCGTGAACGAGAAGACCGCGGCGCCCACCGGGGTCTGGTACGTGGACCATGGAAAGATCAAGCTCCTTTCTCCCGAAGACCCGCGCACGTGGAAGACACCCGCCACCATCGAGGTCGTCGAAATCGCGACGGCGCTGGCGCGGCGAAATTTCAATACGGCGGGAGTATCCGCAGCGGACTTCGTACAAACAACCCTGGTAACCACCGAAGACGGCGCGGAGGTCACCCGCCCCGGTCTGCTGCTGCCCGCACCCTCCACCGCGACCTTTCCAGTCACCATTCCCGAGGACGGGCGGCTGCGCTTCGGCGTCGGCATCCTGGCCGACCCGATCTCGGGCGAGACGGCAGGAGACGGCGCGGCGGTTGCCGTCACCATCAACGGAGAAAACGCGTGGTCAGGGCGCGCCGACGGTGCTCAAGCCGGCTCCGCAAACGTGGATCTATCGGGTTGGGCGGGCCAGACCGTCACGCTCTCCCTTACGACGACGCCCGGCGATACCAACGTCGGCGATTACGTCGTGCTCACCAGCCCCTACATCCACGGCAAGGGCGGCCGACCGCCGCGCCGGATCGTGCAGATCGGCATCGACACGCTGCGGTACGACGCGCTCTCCGCGCACGGGTACAGCAAGCAAACGTCGCGAGAGCTGGATGCGTGGGCCGAGCAGTCCGTCATCTTCGACAATGCCTACGCGCCGGCACCCCGCACGCGCCCGTCCTTCCGCTCCTCGCTCACGGGGCGTTACCCGCTCGCCGCGATTCATGCGAAGGGCGTGGCCGAGGTGATCGCTCCGCTCGGCATCGCAACCGGGGGGGTGGTCGCGAATGTCCACCTTGTGCCACGCTTCCGCTTCAACGCCGGCTTCGATGAATGGCGGTACGAAAACGGCGCCCGCGCCGAGATCGAAGTGGACCGCGCCATCGCGTTTCTAAAGGCCCACGAAACCGAAGACACCTACCTGTTCGTCCATTTGATGGACCCGCACACCTTCTACAACGCGCCGGAGCCGTTCAAGTCGCAGTTCGTCGCGAGCGCGCGGCCGCCGGAGGTGCCGGAGAAGTTCAATCGCTGGCAGATCATTCAGCTCATGAAGCGTCGCAAGCTGACGGACGAAGGCAAGACGTGGATCCGCAGCAGCTACGACGCAGAGGTGGCCACCGCAGCGCACGAAGCCGCGCGGCTTCTCGGTGAATTGGACAGGCTTGCGGGGGCTACCCTGACCATTCTGCAGTCCGACCACGGGGAGGAATTCTGGGACCATCGCGGCTACGAACACAACCACACGCTCTACAACGAGCTGGTCCACGCCGTGCTCTGGATCCGTCCACCCGGCGGGTGGGCGGGCAAGCACCGCGTCGCGGAGCCGGTGGGGCTGATCGACATCATGCCCACCATTCTGGACGTGCTCGACGTGCCGGCGGCGGACCGTCCGGTTGCGGATGGACGCTCCCTCCGCGCGTTTTTCGACGCCGGCCGGGCCAGTCAACTCGATGCGGAGAAGGCCGTGTTTACGGCACGCCCGCTCATGCTCGGCCACCTTGCCTTCGACAAGGAAAAGTGGGCGGTGGTGACCATGGGCAAAAAGTACACCCTCGGCACGCACTCCGGCAACGAGGAGGTCTTCGACCTCACCGTCGATCCGGACGAGCAGAACGACCTCTACAAGCAGACCGACGCCGCCGCCTTGACGACGCTCCGTGCCGCGATGGAGCAGGCCTCCGGCTGGCCGGTTCGCCATGGGTGGCGCGTCCGCCTGCCGGTGGAAGTCAAGCCGACGACCTTCACCTTCGCGGGGCCCATCGAGGCGGCGGGGATCATGGACCCGCAAGCGCGCCTTACGACGCGGACCAATTTCGAGTGGGGAGAAAAGGCGGACGTGATGGCCGAGGACGTCGGTGTTGTCTCGCTTTCCGACGATCACCGCGTCGTCACGTTTACGCCCGGAGCGAATTCGTACGGGCAGGCGCTGTGGTTCACGTGCCCGACCGCGGAGTGTCCGGCCGGCAAGGTGGAGATGGACGGAAAGGGCGCCCCCTTCGCCACGCGCGACAACCTGATGGGCGGCACGCGCTATAGGATCGAGCCGGGCATCCTGATCATCCCGCGTGAGACGGAGGCCGAGATCGTTGCGGAGTCCGTCGGAGACAGCACCATCGATGCCCTGGAGAAGCTCGGCTACCTGGAGGCGCCGGGCGGGGACTGAGCAACCAGCGCCTCCACGGGAGAGGTCGCCCCCGCGGGGGAGGGCGCCGCGAGCGCATCCAGAAACGCGATCACCGCGGGATAGGACCACGCCTCCATCTCCACGGCTTCGCGCGCGCGGCTGCATTCAATCCCGCGCGCTCGGCACTCGTTCGCCACGAACCGACGACGCCCGCGCCCGACTGGAAAGCGCAGCAGGAGCGAGCTTCGGAGTTGCAGCGGCAGCTCGCGGAAGAGGAGCGTGACCGTCGTGTCGTTCGGCCCCTGGCAGAGCACGGTGCGACGCCCGGCGTCGATACGGCCCCGCAGCAGTTGGCCGACGAGCCCCAGCACGCCAAACCGCCCGTCCAGGCCCTCCACGTCGTCCAGCAGCAGCGCGGGTGCGTCGACCCATTCCACCGGCCACTTCCGGTAGCGCGCGGCGTAGGTGAGCGCCTTGAGTAGCGCAGGGCCGCCGCGGACCACGGCGTCATCGCCCAGGAGCCTTCGCGAAACCGTCGTTTTTCCGACCATGGGCGGCCCCAGCACGAAGCACACCGGGCGCGAGGTAATGACCTGTGGAAGGGCGCGTTTCCCAAGCAATTCTCCCGACGTGCGCGTCACGAGGGCGGGGGAAAGGTCGCCCGCCGCGTTTTCATCATCGCCACGCCCGTCCATGCTGCCCCGGTACCCGCACCCTACGCCACCCGGACGCGGCAATCAACTGCACGGACGACGAACGTTCCGGCGCTACCAGCGCGCCTTGACATTTTCCCGGAGGAAAGCCGTGATCGTTCCAATTGCCGTCCCCGGAGGAAAAACCGCCGCGACGCCGGCCGCTTTCAGGGCAGGCACGTCGGCGTCGGGGATGATGCCGCCGGCGATGACGAGCACGTCGTCACGCCCCTCTGCACGCAGCCCCTCCGCAACCTCGGGAAGCAGCCGATCGTGGGCCCCGCTCAACACGGACAATCCGACGACCTGCACGTCTTCGTCTACCGCGGCGCGCACGATCTGCGCGGGGGTACGGTGCAGGCCCGTATAGATGACCTCAAACCCCGCATCCCGCAAACCGCGCGCGACGACTTTGGCCCCCCGGTCGTGCCCGTCGAGCCCCGGCTTCGCCACCAGCACCCGAATGCGCCCCACGTCCTCTGGCGGCGATTCAGCCAAGGTAGCTCCGCGCGATCACGATGCGCTGGATTTCACTGGTGCCCTCGTAGAGCGTGGTGATCCGGGCGTCTCGGTACAAACGTTCCACCTCGTACTCCTTGCTGAACCCGTATCCACCGTGGATTTGGAGCGCCTTGTCGGCGCAGAAATTCGCGGTTTCCGATGCGGCCAGCTTCGCCATCGAACAAAAGTGACCGGCGCGCGACGTGTCGCCTCCATCCTTGAGGACCGCTGCGCGCCAGGTGAGCAGACGTGCGGACTCGATGCGCGTCGCCATGTCGGCAATCATCCACTGGATCGCCTGGTTCGCGCCGATGGGTTTGCCAAACGCGATGCGGGTCTTCGCGTAGGCCGTGGCGAGGTCGAACGCCCGTTGCGCGATGCCCAGCGCCTGCGCGGCGATACCGATGCGTCCGCCATCCAGCGTCGCCATGGCCACCTTGAAGCCCGCGCGTTCGTCAGCGAGCCGGTTCTCCGCCGGCACGCGAAGGTTGTCGAACAGAATCTCGCTGGTGGCGGAGGAAGTGATGCCGAGCTTTTCTTCGAGCTTTCCCACGCGAAAGCCGGGGGCCGCCGTGTCGATGATGAAGGCCGTGACGCCCTTGTGGCGCTCTTCCGGGGCCAGGTTTCCGTACCCTACGCAGACCTGCGCAAAAGGCGCGTTCGTGATCCAGATCTTGTTTCCGTTCAGGACGTAGTCGTCACCATCGCGAGTGATGCGCGTGCGCTGTGCCCCTGCATCGCTGCCAGCGTCGGGTTCCGTGAGGGCGTAGCAGCCGAGCTTCCTTCCCGAAGCGAGGTCGGGCAGCCACTGCCGCCGCTGCGCGTCGTTGCCAAACGCAAGAATCGGCCAGCACACCAGCGAGTTGTTCACCGACATCGTCACGCCGACGCTGGCGTCCGCGTAGCAGATTTCCTCCAGCGCCACGACATACGCGAGCGTAGAGAGGCCCGTGCCGCCAAATTCTTCGGGCACGAACATGCCCAGAAAGCCCATTTCCGCAAGCTTTGCCACCAGATCCATGGGGAATTCGTGGGTGCGATCGCGGGCTGCGGCGCCGGGAAGAATCTCCTCTCGCGCAAAGGCACGCGCAAGGGCCTGAATCTCCTTGATGTCGTCGGAGAGCTCAAACATGCCAGCGACCTCGTTCGGCCCGCGTCTATCGCGGAGGGGATCGACGCGCCGCACCCGCAGCCTCGTGTCGTGCGGCGTGGCGGCAGACGGCGTCGCTGCACTGGGCATCTGTCGGCGTTCGACCCAGGTCATACTGGTGACGGAACCAGAGCCGAAGGTAGTGCGGGCGCGGGTCCGTCATCACGAGGTCCGTGCGAGCGTGCGCAAAATTCGCTTCTGCCTCGGGAAGGGAATCGCCCATCCTCGCGAGCAATCCGATGAGGTGCTCGTTGCACTCGCCGGCAAACGGTGCTGCCTTCCGACACTGCTTGAGGCCCGCGAAAACGTCCTGCCCCTCCCTCGCCAAAAGCTCCGCGTACCGGAAATGACATTCTCCCGGAAGGGCGAGTGTGTCGCAGTCCTGGTAGCGGTCGAAACGTTCGATCAACGTGAGTCTGCAGTCATCCGCGAGCGCGCCGGCGTCCGCACAGAAGGCGATACCTCGCGAATAATCGGCCTCCGCCATCGCCGACACGAACCGTTCGGCCGGGGTCGCCGAGCACGCCAGAAACAGAACGATCAACGGCGGCGGCGAGCGAGCAGCGCGAGTCCGGCCAACCCCGCATACGCCACGCCAGCGGAGCCGCCGGACGCGCAACCGCAACCGGAGGCTGCGGCGTCATCGTCGGCGGGAATCTCGCCGTCGTCATCCCAGGCATCGACGTCGTCGGTGGCGCTGTCGTCAACGCCACTGTCCTCGCCGTCCGCGCTGTCCTCTCCCGTGCCGCTATCCTCGTCGTCTTCACCCGTGTCCTCGCCGTCGGGACACTCCCCACCATCGACCACCATGCCGACTCCGCAAACGGGGAAGTCCGCCTCCAGTTCATGGACGTACTGAACATACTTCACTTGCGACCGCGCGCTGAGCCCTGATGCATACAGCACGAGGTCCTGCGTCGCCTCTTCGGGGGAATACCGCAGGCGCAACCGGGTGAGCACCGCGCCGTTCTCCGGGCTGTCCACGCCCGCCATCGTCAGCGTCTCGTCACTCGGCGGTTGCCCCGAGCATGGATCGCATCCCGACGAATCCCACGCATACTCCGTGAACCAGATGCCGGCTGCAAACGCGTTGTCCAGTTGGCCTGCGTAGAAAGCCGTCATGTCGTCGGTGCCCTCGGGGAGCATGCAATCGCTCTCCACCGGGGCCTCCGGGTAGTTCGAAATGCCAACGGCGCCGTCGGCCGCCGACGTCAGCGCAAAGATGACCACATCCTGCTCCCCCGGGGAGACGGTCGTGCCAATTCGGATCGGCAGGCTCCACATCTCGGCGGAGTACCGGAACTGAAGCGGCGGAAGGAACGCCTCATCGGTGGGCTCCGCGTCGAGCGAGACCTTGGCCGCGAGGAAATACTGGCCGGCGTCAATGTACGACTGGAGCACATCCGCGGAGGTAGCGGGGAGCGAATATCCATTCGCATCGAGCCAGCTCAACAACCCCTCGGCGCCCGTTGCCGAAAGGACGGAGATGTCGTAGCCGCCGACGGCAAAGGCGTTTTCGACGACGACACCGTCGGCGTCCTCGGCCACGGCGCCGGTATCGCCGGTATCCAGCCCGGTGTCCAAATCGTCCCGACCGTGCAAATCGTCACACGTATAGGACACGATCCGCGGCGCACTGTAGGCGTCGAGCGCCGTGAAAACGCCGTGCTCGACGACGCTCACGTCGGCCGCGTCCAACACTTCCGGCATCGGTATCACCAGCGCAAACGACGACGTGTCACCGACGACGTCCGCCGACAGCGTCAGCGTCGTCACGTTGCCATGACGCGCAACAATGACCTGAGAAGTTCCATTTTCGAGCGAGGATCCCGTCGGCCCGACGTAGGTTCCGCAGAACGCGTGCGCGGGAGCGGAGAGGTGAAGCGCGGCGAGAGCGAGGTACATGCGCGCGATGGTACCGCGGGAACGTGCCTTTCGCGAGCGAACCGCGGACGGGTTAGCGGGCCGCCGACCCGGAGTTCCGATGCTCGTCCTCGCTTTCCTCGCCGCGTGCACCCCGTGCCCCGAAGGGCTGACCCGAAACGCGGACGACATCTGCGCCGGCGCTGACGACGGAAAACTCGCCACCGGAGAGGGCGGCGACGGCGTGATCGAATGGAGTGAGCTCTACGACAGCTGGCCGGCGTGCGAGGCGCTGGCGCCCGCAAGCGCCATCGATCTCGACGGCGGCTGCGTGTCCGGCGCGTGCATCGGCGACACCTACGCCGATCTGGACGCGACGTGGGGCCCTGGAGATTGTGAGGACGACGAGTGTGAATGGACGACCGGCATCTCCGCAGGCTTCGACGGAAACCCACAGGACGGCGCGCTCGTAGACCTATTCGTCCTCCACGAACCCTACGCGGGCGCCGACGAGGACGGACTCGGCGTGGGCGCCCAGATCCGCTGCTTCGCGGAGATTCTCGGGCCGGCAACCTCGATGTACTTCACATCGGAAGACGGCATCTACTTCCCGTGGGCCATCTCGTGGAGCACGCCCGACCTCAGCATCTTCGACAACGACGCACTCGGCGGAAGCGGGGATTGGCGCGTGGACGCGCTGTACATCGAGGGCGGGGGGTGAAGGATGGGGGAAGGGCGAGCGGCGCAGCCCGCCTTACAGCCCCATCACGTCGCGCAACCCCGCCTCCACCTCTGCGAGGCGCTCCGCTGGGAGGTGCCCGATCCGCTCGGTCAGCACGCGTTTGTCTACCGTCAGCACTTGGGAGACGTTGACCACCAACTCCTTCGGCAGGCCGGTATTGCGTGGCAGCACCCGAACGTTCCCTGGCGAACCAACAGGTTCGCGCCCGCGTCATCCCGCCGTTCAAGTGCGTCTCTGGACCACTCGAGCGCGACCTCCGAGCGGGGCTGCCGCCGAACACCGCGCGCGTTGCCGCTGAGGAGCTGTTCCTGATCGCCAATCACCATCCGTGCGGAGAACGAATCCGACCGGAAAACACCGATGTCACCACGGCGGGCGAGTTGACGGTGACGGCGTTCCAGGTCGTCCGTTTCGAGCGCACAGACGTGGCGGTGGTAATTCTCACTGGCCGCACGACCGAAGGCGCCGCGACATGGACGCGCTACAATGTCAGGATGAGCGGCGGCGAATGGTACGCCGGTTTGCGCGGGGACATCACACCGGCGCCGGCCCCACCCATGCCCCCGTAGGCACGACCGTCGGGCGCGACCACCCGGCCCCGCACTGGCCCGGCAACGCCGAAGCACGCCGCCCGCTGGAATTCCGCGGCGCAATCCGGTACCCTGCGCGCTCCAAAGGTGCTGGGTGGCAGAAGAACCGATCAACACGAACGTCAAGGGCCAAAAATGGTACGGCCCCCTTTCCGTCGGTCCATTGAAGGATGTCGTCCGGTTCATCCAGGAGTGTGACGATTACACGAAGGAGCTGCGCCACAAAGCCGGCTCGGCAGTATTCACCGCCCATCCCGGCATCCGGTCCACCATGATCACCGACATGGCTGGGTTGGACTTCGTATTCAACGCCCCCCCCGGAGCAGTTGGATCGGCTCGACGATCCGGAGCCGGGTTTCGGTGGCCTGTCGTTCAACCACCAGGCAATTCTTGGCGGCGTCGTGCCCGCGCTCATGTCGCACGCGGCGATCCACGGCCCGGCGCGCGCGCTGGTCGTCGAGGCGATCAAGCTACGGCGAACTCAGTTCGCGCCGGCATGCCAGAAAGTCCACGACTACGGCATCCCCATGCTGCGCGAGCCCGCGCGCGGCGTCGCGGTGGATTTCCAGCACGCTCTGCACCACGCGGCCGTCAGCATCGCCTTCGAGTGGTTGTTCGGAATTACCCCGGGGCCCGACGGTGCCGAGTTGCAAGGCTGGCTGAGGGGCTGTTTTGGCATGAAGTCCGATCAGCCTGTCGCCAACGCCGTGGCGCGGGTAATTTCCCGTGTGAAGAACGGCCCCACGGCCGCCCACCGGGCGTTCAGCAAGACGCACTTGGAGGCGATTCGCCGCAGCGAGCCGTACGCCAGCTTCACGGAAATCGGGAAGCGCGTCGGCGTTCCCGAGGAGGACGTTGCCGCGCACCTCCTGTTCGCGGCGGCTTTCAACGCGACCGGGGGTACATTTACGACGCTCTACCCGGCCATGGCCCAACTCTCGGTGGATCAGGTCACTCGAGAACGCCTCACCGACGAACTGTGCGGCTTTTCCGGAGATTTGTGGGCGCTGAACAAGCTCCCCTTCCTGGAAGACTTCTTCCTGGAATCGATGCGCCTCTTCGGACGACCACGCCACTATTACCGTCGAGCAAAGGTAGATCTCACGATCCCCATGAGCCTCGGAGGATCGGTGCCCGTGAAGGCCGGCACCACTCTCTGTCTTGTGGCCACCGTGGCGCGGCAAGACCGTACCGTATGGTTGGACGACGCCTCCGTGTTCGATCCGGAACGCTACCAGCGGCTCCCGGCGCTTCGCGCGCGTGTGCGCCCCTTTGGTCCCGATCCGTCGGCCCCCAGCGGGTACGGCTGCGCGGGCGCGAGCAACGGCATGGCGTCGATCCTTTGGAAGTCGTTGGCCGCCCCGCTTGTGCGGTCCGTGGACTGGAAGCTCGACCCCTGGCCGGAGCCTGACGTGGACGCCTTCGCGGGTGTGCGCCCCGCCGAACTGAAATGGGTCCGCCTCTGAGCGGCGTGCAACATCCATTGAGGCAACCGATGGCCGCGGCCTAGATGCTGACGCCCGTTTCGAGGTTCTTCGGGTTGAACGTCTGACACGGCCAGGGCCGTTCAGGGTCCGCCAACCGTTCCACGTTTGCACGGTCGATGTCACCGGAAAGCTTGACGAGCGCGTCGTGGAACTTGGCGAACGCCCGCCGCCCCTTGGTGTCGGCATCGAACACGCCGGCGGCATCCTGCAAGTCCAACAACTTGGGCATCTGAAGGCCCGTCAGCGCCATGATGAGCAAGTACTGCAAGGACGCCTGAACGTCGGCGATCTCGACGCCCGGCCGGATCTTGGTCCCCATGAAGGTGGGATCGAGCACATACTCGTGGACCGTTCCTACCGCCTCGTGCAACCCCGTCACGCTCCAGATGAACTGGGAGAGGACGTCGATGAGGCCGGTGCGCGAGCGACCCGGAAACATCACCGTCTCCGGGGCATCGTTGAGGTGGTTCCAGAACCCGTTGATCTCGACGTCGGCCATTACCTCCGCCTCCGTGGCGTACGCGGCCACATACTCATCGACGAAGGCGTGAATGACGTTGTAGAGGGCCAGCGCGTCGGTGACCCACGGAAAGCGGTTTCCCAACCCTTCCGCGCCCTTGCGCGCGACCAACTGCGGAACCGTGTGAAAGCGCATGAGTCCGACCGAGTCGCCGAAGGCGCGGGTCAAGGACGAATATTCGAGTGCGGAAGCCCGGTGCACGAAGCCGCGCTCCGGGCAGAGCGTCTCCGCCGCCCCCGCGTTGATCGTGACGGTCCGCCAGGTAAACGGCTTCAACAACAGGCGCAGGTAATGCGTCGGGGAGAGCTTGTTTCGGGCTGCGGTGGTGACGTAATTGGCGATCAACCAATGCACCCCGACCAAGTGGTCGGCCACGGTCGTGCCGACCATCAACGAGCAGCGCCACACCCACTTCGCATGCATCCACTCCGCGTCACTGGCACCTTCCGCCGGCGGGAAGACCCATTCGTTCTTGTGCGACCAGAAGATTCCGATCGGGCGCTGGTCCGCGTCGAACACCGCTCGGGCGCCGTAGCGCTCAAAGCCTGCGCGGACCTCGTAATTCGCGAGGAAGGTCATGTCGTGGTGCCACGCCGCGTTGGCGAAGCGCGTCGGCGCTCCTTCGACGTGTGGGTACGGCATGAGCCGCAGGGCACCGAGCCCGGCGAAAACCAGCCGCGACATTGCTCCGTCCGAGCGCATCTCCGGCCAGTAGTGGTAGGGCCGCGCCATGTACGAGCCGAGCGGGAGCAACTCCTGAAACGTGTCTTTCGCCTCTTCGGGGCTCACCCAGGCTTCGGCATGGTCGGTCACGGGGAACAGCAGTCCGTTGCGGAGCACCGACAGGAAAACCTTTCGCTTCCAGTCGGAGGCTGGCCAATCTTCGTCCACGGTGGGGAGGTGCAGTTGGGTAGCGCCGCTTCCGAATGGGAGTTGGGTCATCGCCATTTCCCCCCAGAGGCGCGGGGGACGCACCTTGTCCATGGTGGGAAGGTCACTTTTCCACTTCTTGATCGCCCCCCGGATCATCTTGAGGAACAACCGCGTGTGCAGGTCCAGCTTTTTCACACGGAGCGAGGGCGCCCCGTAGATCACGACGGCAGTGGCGGGGCGGTCGGCGGCGAGCGGAGTGGTTTCAGGCATCGGCGTGGAGTCTACCAGACGTGGGGACCGGCAACTCAGCGCCCCTTGAACTCGGGCGACCGCTTCTCAACAAACGCCGCCATTCCTTCCTTCTGATCCTCTGTGGCGAAGCAAAGGCCGAACGCGTGGCGCTCCGCCACCATGCCCGCGCCTTGCGCAAGGCCGTCGGTATCCAGCACCACGCGCTTGCCCAACCGCAAGGCAACCGGGCCGTTGGCCGCGATAGCACGCGCCATCGCCACCGCGGAATCGACGACCGGGTCCGCGATCCGCAAGGCAAGTCCGATCTGAACGGCCTCTTCCGCCTTCACGTTCCTTCCCGTGTAGAGCAACTCCCGGGCGCGCATCGAGCCCACGCGCCGCACCAGCCGCTGCGTCCCGCCGAACCCCGGAATCACGCCCAGCTTGACCTCGGGCTGGCCGAACACGGCGGTGTTCGACGCGAGCACGATATCGCACGCCAGCGCCAGCTCACAGCCGCCGCCCAGGGCAAACCCGTGCACGGCCGCGATCACGGGTATCGGCAGCGCCTCGATTTGATCGCACACCCCCTGCCCCAGCCGCGCGAACTCCATCGCCGCGAGCGCGTCCATGTCGCGCATGGCCGCAATGTCCGCGCCCGCGACAAACGCGCGCGCCCCGGCACCTGCGATGACCATGGGCCCCGTGGGGTCGAGCAGCGCCACGGACAGTTCACGCAACACCTGTGCATTCAGCGCATTCAGCGCCTTTGGCCTGTCGATAAGCACCACGCGGATGCCATCGTGCACTTCAACCCTGACGACGGCGCCGCTCACTTCACACCATAGGTGTAAAATCCACGCCCTGCCTTCCGTCCGAGCCATCCCGCCTCGACATATTTCCGCAAGAGAGGGCAAGGCCGGTACTTCGAATCGCCCATCCCCCCTTGCAGCACCTCCAGAATCGCAAGGCAAGTGTCGAGGCCGATGAAGTCGGCGAGGGTGAGCGGCCCCATGGGCACGTTGGTACCGAGCTTCATGGCGGTGTCGATGTCTTCCGCGCTCCCGATGCCTTCGTAGACCGCGTACACGGCCTCGTTGATGTAGGGCATCAGAACGCGGTTGACGATAAAGCCCGGCATGTCGCGGCCAAGCACCGTGATTTTTCCCATCTTCTCCGCGGCGGCGCGGGTCGCCTCATAGGTTTCGTCGGTCGTCGCGAGTCCGCGGATGATCTCGACGAGTTGCATCAACGGCACCGGGTTCATGAAATGCATACCGATGACCTTGTCGGGGCGGTCGGTGTGCGCGGCAATCGCGGTGATGCTGATCGAGGAGGTGTTGCTGGCGAGCAGGGCGCCGGATTGTACGGTCGTGGCGAGCTTCTCGAAGATGGCGAACTTCAGGTTGATGTTCTCGGTGGCGGCCTCGACGGCAAGGTCCGCGTCCGCGTGAATCGAAAGGTCGGTGCCCCAACGGATGCGCCCGACAATGCCATCCGCCTGATCTGCGGTGAGTTTTTCCTTCTTCACCAACCGCCCGATCGAATCGACCACCGTCTTTTGCCCCCATGCCACGGCGGCGTCCGTCACGTCCGTGCACGTCACGTCAAAACCGGCCGCGGCGGCCACCTGTGCGATGCCGTTTCCCATCTGACCTGCGCCAACGACACCGATGCGAACGATCGCCATGAGCCCTCCGGAAGTTCGGCGGCGTCTATCCGATCGGCGCGCGCGGGCTACCTTCCGGGTGTGAACCCGCCGTGACTCCGCCATGACGCCGCCGTGGCTCCCGCTGTCGCCTGACCTTCCGGGGAGGGAGGATGCGATTTCCGCAGGGCTACGCGCCCTCGATCGGAGTGCTATCGTCGGCATCGTAGGGCCGCCCGGCGTGGGCAAGACGTCGGTTGCCGGAGCCATGCTGGCGCGGTCGGGGCGGGCGGGGGTCGGCATCAGCTTCGTCGGGTGCGAGAGCGGGCCCGACGCCATGCGCGCCCTCGGCGATGCGCTTGGGGCGCGTCCACGCGGAAACGAGCTGGCCGTCACCGTGGCGCTGCGAAAGTTTGAGGCCGCGCTGGTGGTCGCCGATGACGTCGCGAGCGAGGATGTGCTGGACACCCTCCAGCAGGTGGTCGCTGCCGTTCCGGGGACCAGCGCGCTGGTCGTGTCGGAAACCGCCTACCTGTCCGAAAGCATCGAACTGGGCGATGTGGGCGAGAACCCCCTGCTCGCGCGGGTTGCTGCGGCGATGGGGCTGTCGATTGCCGATGCCCTGACGCGAATCTCTCGGCGCGCGGGGGCGCTGGTGGCCTTCCCGATGGGCCTGCCCGCGGACGCGGGGTTGGGCATTCCGGCCGTCGCGCTGCGGCCCGATCTGCGTGATCGCGCCGTGCTCCGACGCGGCGTGGCGGTGCATCTGACGCCGGGGGCCGACGCCGTGGAGTCCGCGCTGTCGTACGTCGGCAGTCAGCTAGCGCTCGCACGGGGCGCGCACCTCGATGACAGCATCGACATCCGCGATGCGCTCTTGTTTCGGGCGTTGGCGCGATCGCTGCCGACGCGCGTGGACGGCGCGATGTGCATGGGCGTCGCCGCGCGACTCGTGGCGGTTGCCGGACAGGTCGATGTGGCCCGCCAGATGATCCAGGCGCACGCGGACGGCGTGGACCGCGGGCCGTCGGCCTCAGACGCCCACGCGATGCTCCTTTGGGCAGACGGCGACGTGCTCCTGCTCAGCGGAGAAGTAGACGACGCCTTACGACGTTTTCGGGACGCCGCGGAGCGATTCCACCGCACCGGGGCCGTCGCGATGCACGCGACCCTGCTGCGGCGCACGGCGGATCGGCTCGCGGTGCGCAGCGAGATCGTCACTGCGGAGGAAGGGTACCGCCAGGCGCGGGCGATCTACCGCGCACTGGGGGACCACGATGGCGTTGCAGCCACCCTGCGCGGCGCCGCCGACCTGTCCGTTTGCAGCGGCGAATGGGTAAGCGCCGGTGCCCTTCATGAACAGATCGCTGAGCAGATCGGCGATGCCGTCGGCGCGGAACTGTCTGCCGAGTGGATGAATCTTCGCATGGGCCAGGCGTCGCTGGCGACGGCGCGGGGGGAGTACGCCGCCGCAGAGGTCATGCTCGCGTCACTCTCGGACGCCGCGGCGCGCGAGCCATTGCTGCGCGCGAATGTTTTCCGTCGGAAGGCGGACTTGTTATTACGCCGCGGTCAGCACGACGGTGCCTCGTCGGCAGCGGATCAGGCGGCATCGCTCTACGCACAGGTAGGAGAGGGTCCGGCGCAAGCGGCAGCGATGCGGCTCGGGGCGGACATTGCCGCCGCAGCGGGGAAATTGGCGGACGCGCGCAGTCGGTATCGCAAGGCAATGCTTCTGCAGGTGCGCCTGCGTTCGATGCACGGGCTGGCGCGGACGCTTTCGCACGCGGCGGCGCTGGAGGAAGCGCTCGGAAACATCGACGGCGCGCGGCGAATGCGGGCCCAACGCGGGGCCGTCGTCGAGGCGATGGGCGAGGATTGAGGAGCTCGGTTCGGGCCGGGCTCCCTACATCGCCGCCTCACCCACACACGCGGTCGTTTCTGCCGGACTGAGCGTACCCGTCACCGTCACGCTATCGAGATAGTGTAGGTAAATCCAACCTACACTGGCGCCGCCGCCGCCCGACTCATTCTGCCCCCCGCCGCCGTACGCGATGGAGCCCGCGCCCGCTGCACCCGCGGTCAAGCTGGACGATGACCGCAGGTTCCCGCTCCCCCCTCTACCGCCGTCCGCGCGCAAGGTGCCGGACACGTCAACCGCGACGCCTTCCAGCAAGATTCCACCTCCCGAGCCTCCGCCGCCGCCGCCACCCCACGCATCGCCGCCGCGACCGCCGGAAACGTCGATGATGCCGGTCACACCCACCGTTCCCTCGGCAGAAACCTGCACGCCACCGCCCCCTCCCCCGCCACCCGCACCGGCGCCATCCGGCCCTCGGTCCGTATCCGAAACCCCGCCCGCGCCGCCTGACCCCCCGTACAGCGGGGAGAGCGTGGCGCTTCCGTAGGGTCCACCGCCATTTCCGCCGCGGCCACCGTCACCGCCGCCGTAGCCGCCAGCGCCTCCGGCGGTTGCGGTCCCGTCCGCGCCGACGCGACTCGGACGATCTCCCATGCCTCCGCCGCCGCCCGCACAATTCCCGCCGCCACCGCCGCCATTTCCATAGTGGATGCCGGCGGTAGCCAACGCCCCCGCACCCGGGCCCGTGCCCGACGTCCCACCGGAGTAGACGTTGTCCGAGCCGTTCCCGCCCGCATCGCCGCCGGCATTGCCCGCGCCACCCGCGTTCGGCCCGGTGGTCGTGTACACGTCGGCGCCATTGTAGCCTGTCGCAACCAACGAGCCCGCAATCCCGACGTCACCCTCCGAGAGGAGGACGAGCGCGTTGGCGCCGATGACCGTCAATGTCACGCCGGCGGGGAGCGTGATGCTGTCTGCCGCAAAGACGCCCAAATCGGGTCCGTCGACTTGGGTGTCCACCTCGAACCAAATGCCAGCGATGAGGCCCGTGCCCGCCGCACGAACGCCCGAGATTGCACCGGTGTCCGTGTCGATCGTCGCGTTCGAGGCCACGGAGAGCGCCGCCGTTCCGTAGGTGAGCACCTCGTCCGCAACGTTGGAGATGGCGATGCAGGCGTCCTCGTCGGCCGCGCCATCGCCATCGTTGTCTACGCCATCACACGTTTCCGTGTCAAAACAGTCCGAAAGCGTATCCCCATCGACGTCAAAGCCCTCATCGACCTCCGTGTCCCCGTCGTTGTCGAGGCCATCACAGGTCTCCTCGTCCTCACAGTCCGCGATACCGTCGAAGTCGACATCCAGACCCTCATCGATGTCGGAGTCGCAGTCGTTGTCCACGGTGTCACAGACCTCGGCCGCGCCCGGATAGACCGCGCCGTCGGTGTCATCACAGTCGTCGGCACTGGTGACATAGAGGGGCGGCGCCTCACACGCAAGGGTGGTGGCGCGCGGCGATCCGTAGCCATCGGCGTCGTAATCGATGTACCATGTGACGGCGTCGATGGCGCTGTCCTCGTCCGTATCGCCGTCACAATCATCGTCCACACCGTTGCACGCCTCGACGGCGTCGGGTCGGATCCCCGCGGCCGCATCATCGCATTCCTCACATGCCGCCCACCCATCTCCGTCGTCGTCCGCATACCCCACCGAACCGTCGCAATTGTAGTCACTCGGATCGGTGCAATCCGGCTCCGCCGCGCTGGGGTTGTAGTCGGCGTCGAGGTTGTCACAATCGCCATCGCGCGCGGCATAGCCGGTGGGAACGGCGCAAGCGTTTTGGGTGGCCGACGAATCGCCATACCCGTCTGCGTCGTAGTCCACGTAGTAACTGGTAAGTACGCCATCATCCACGACGGCGTTGCAGTCGTTGTCCTTCTCGTCACACACCTCGGCACGGCTGGGGTTCACGTCGGCGTCGGCATCGTTGCAATCGCCGGCCTGGCTCAAGTAGCCCTCCGGAGGGGCGCATGCCGTAATCGTCCCCTCTTCCGCCCCGAATCCGTCTGAGTCGGCATCCGCAAAATAGACATTGGTGACGCCTTCGTCCACTGCGCCATCGCAGTTGTTGTCCACGTCGTCACAGACCTCGTCGTGGCCCGGCCACGCCTCGCCGTCGGCATCGTTGCAATCGGTCGAGTCGCTCACGAACCCCGCCGGAATCTCGCACGCTTCTCCCGCACCCTCGCCGCCAAAACCGTCCGCGTCCGTGTCCGCGTAGTACGGCACAAGGAGCGCCTCGTCGATTGCGCCGTCACAGTTGTTGTCGATGCCGTCGCACAGTTCGGTTGCGTCCGGACGCACGTTTGCGTCGGCGTCGTCGCAATCCCCTTCCTCCGCGGAAACACCATCTCCGTCGGCGTCCACCGTGGTGTCGGCGGGAGCACGGTCGCCCTTGATGGACGTCGTGGCTGGGCAGGCGGTGAGCGCGAGGAGGAAAATCAGGGGGCGCATGTGTACCTCGGACACGGCATGGTACCGCGGATCGGGAAGGGAGATCGCGGGCTGCGTCGCGGCGAGCACGAATGAGCGTCGCGACACGTGTGAACGACGCCGCAGGCGAATGCTTTTGGCGCCGCTACGCGTCGGCTCGCAGGGTCACACCGACGACGGTTCGCCGCGCGCACTGTGACGTCCACGCGTCGCGCCCAGGAACGAAAGGAATTCTCTCATTCTGCCGCCGAAAACATCGCCCACACCGCCCCCGCCTCATTCGCAGCGGCGCTGTCCATCCAGCCGCCGATGAGCAGATCGTCGCGACCGTCACCGTCTACGTCGGCGGCGGACAGGGCTTCGCCGGCCTGGGATCCCGCGCCCGAGCCGACGAGCGTGAAATCGGCCGCGGTGAGGTCCACCACCCCGGTCGCAGGGCCGAGAACCACCGCCACCGCGCCCGAGTCCGTGCCTGTACCATCCACGCCCAGCGCCCCCACCGCCATGTCCAGGACGCTGTCACCGTCGAGGTCAACGAGCGCAACGGAACATCCGGCCTCATCCCCCGCCGCAGCGCCTACGAGGCGGGCATCGGGACGGGCCTGCGACACACTGGATCCCAGCGGCCCGTACCGCACGAAGATGGCTCCACGCGATGTCCCCTCCCCGATGGCGCCGACGAAAAGATCCGCAGTTCCGTCGCCATCGACATCGCCCGCGAGGATGGGATTACCGGCGTGATCGAGCGGCTGACGGCCGGCGGATGCACGCTCCCCTCCCGCGGAACGGAGCACGCGACAAGCAGGAACGCGACCATGACGCTACACTAGCCGGCTACGGACGGGAGCCGACGATGTGGTTGATTCGCCTCATGGGCTGCGGGCTTCCCGATCAGGAGTTGCTCGAACGCCCGATTCCCTTGGTGAGCCGTGCCATTGACACCGCCGTCGATAGCGCGAGAGACACCCGCGACTCGGGCGATTCAGGCGACTCGGGCGATTCAGGCGATTCAGGCGACTCGGACGACTCGGTGGGCGACACCGCCGATACCGGTGATACAAGTGATACAGGTGATACAGGTGATACAGGTGATACAATCGTCGATGACCACGATGCTGACGGTGTTATCGACGACGCGGACTGCGCCCCGGACGACGCGGCCGTGTACCCCGGCGCGCCAGAACGCTGTGGCGATGGCCTCGACAACAATTGTGACGGCACCGCCAACGGCTGCGGCCTGCCGGCGTCCGACAACATCGCGACTGCGGACGTCGTCATCACCGGTGCGCTCCCGGGGGACGGCGCCGGCTACGCCGCCTGGGTCGGCGACCTGAACGGCGATGGAACGGATGACGCCGTCATCGCCGCTTTCAATGAGGGTACCGGGGGGACGGGCTCCGGCGCGGTGTACGTCGAACACGGTCCGATGACGACGGGCGGCAGCGTCACCACGCTCGACGCCGCGCTGTACGGAGCGTCCGCCGACGCCCACGCCGGCCACTCCGTTTGGGGCGGCGATTTTGATGGCGACGGACAGGGCGACCTGCTGATCGGCGCCTCGGGGGATGCGACGGTGGCGGTGGATGCCGGCGCCGTCATGCTGGTGCGCGGCCCCTTCTCCGGGACGGAGAGCCTTGCCACGGCCGAGATGACGCTTTTGGGGGAAGACGAAAATGATGGCGTCGGTTGGGTCGTAACGGGGGGCGACGTCGACGGGGATGGGGCGCTGGACGCACTCTCCACCGCGCGCAGAGACGACGACGGCGGCGTGGACGCGGGTGCGGTGTACGTCGCGTTCGGCCCCCTCGCCTCGGGGTCCTGGTCGGCCGCCGACGCCAAAATCATCGGAGAAGACAGCGAGGACGATGCCGGCTGGGGCGCCACCAGCCTCGACACGGATGGCGACGGCGTCGATGACGTCCTGCTCGGAGCGGAGGACGAGGATGCCGGGGGAGAGGGCGCCGGCGCAGGCTACGTCGTCCTCGGGCCGCTCTCCGGCGTCCACGATCTTGCGACGGCCGACGCCAAGCTCATTGGCGAGGATGCGGACGACGACTGCGGGCGGGTTCTGTGGGGCGGAGACGTCGATGACGACGGCGTCATGGACGCCGTGATGACCTGTACCCGCCGCGACCTGTACGGCTACGAGACCGGCGCCGTCTACCTCGTGCTCGGCGCGGTCACCGGCACGATCGACCTCTCGACCGCGGACGCCGTCCTCCTCGGTGAAGCGTTTGACGACTGGGCCGGCCGCGCACTCACCGCCGGTGACATCGATGGAGACTCTGTCATCGACATCGCCGTCGGCGCGGAGAAAAACGACGCCGCGGCCATTGACGCCGGTGCAACCTACCTCTCCCGCGGCCCCTACTCCGGTGTCATCGAACTTTCTGCTGCGGACTACAAATGGACGGGAGAGGCGACGAACGACCACGCCGGCTGGGTCGCCCGCAACGGCGACCTCGACGGGGATGGATGGAACGATCTCCTCGTCGGAAGCTGGGAAGTCGACCGAACGGGCGCGGATGCCGGGGCGGTCTACATTCTGGCAGGGGGCCCGGGGTTGTAGACGGGGCCGCGGTTGTCGTGGGTCCGGCTGGTCGGCGGACCGCGAACGCTCGCCCGTGATCGACGGTTGATCCGCCGCGCGATTCGCGCGCCCCCGATACGGTGTCGCATGCCGCGGAACCACCTCGTCGAAATCGGATCTGCGCGGCGCGGCGTGGCGGCGGCGGCTTCACCACCTTGGGGGGCGATGTGCTGACCGTTGGCCGCAACGTTGACCGTTACACGGTTGAAGCCTGGGTCGGTGCGGGTGCGATGGCCGACGTCTACCGTGTGCGCCACACGGTCCTCGGGACACTGCACGCGCTGAAGGTGATCCGCACCGCAACGGCGTCTCCGCGAGTCACACGCGAGGCTCGGGCGCAGGCCACCGTCCGGCATGCCAACATCGTGGCCGTTCACGATGTTTTCGAGGTTGACGGACATACGGCGATCCTGATGGACTGGGTCGCCGGGGAAACGCTGGCGGCCCGAATGGACCGCGGGCCGATTTCGGACCCTGCAGGCGTGGCGCTCGCGTTGGCCGAAGGGCTGGCGGCGATCCACGCCGCAGGGCTCATCCACCGCGATCTCAAGCCTGCCAACGTGCTCGTCGACACTTCGGGCACGCCTCGGATCGCGGACTTCGGACTCGTCAAGCTCATCGCCGGTCACGACGCGTTGCGTACGCATGCGGGTTCGTTACTCGGCACCCCCGCGTACATGGCACCGGAGGCCACCTTTGACTCGGCGACCGTCGGTCCCGCCGTGGACGTTTGGGCCTTCGGCGTGATCGTCTACGAAATGCTGACGTCCACGCATCCCTTTCTGGGCAACGACCTGCAGGACACCCTGCGGCGCGTACGGGATGCGCGCTGGACCATGCCGGACCGTGTACCGCTGCTGTTACAGCGCGTCCTGTCCGCGTGTCTGGTGCGCGACCCAGCGGCGCGCGCGCCAGATGGGCACGGTCTGCTTGCATTTTTCGGGACGGTTACACGTTCACTGACGACGTGGGGGCTCGACGCGCCCGCCGAACCGGCGCCAGCGTCGGGATCCGGATCGTTGCGCGTCCATACGCCCGTTTCCGACAACTCGACGGCCGACTTGGAGGCGGCCGCGCTGGCCGGAAACCTCCCCGCTAACCAGGGAGATCTGATCGGGCGCGAGGACGAACTCCTATGTTTGAACGCAGCGGAAGCGGCCGGTGCGCGCCTCGTGACGGTGATCGGCCCAGGGGGTGCAGGCAAGACCCGACTTGCGACGGCATGGGCCGCCAGCGCGCTCCCCCGTTTTCCCGGTGGGGCGTGGTTCGTGGACCTCTCGGCGGCGGCGAGCGTGGATCACATTGCCTTCGCGGCTGGAGATGCGCTTGGCGTTCCACTGACGTCGGGGGATGGGAGTGGAGTGGTCGCTCAGGCTGGCAGGGCACTGGCCGCGCGCGGACGGGTGCTCGTCATTCTCGATAACGCTGAGCAGGTGGTCCAGGCTGCTGCCGATGTCGTGCGCCGCTGGCGCACGATCGCGAGTCGGGCGGTATTCGTCGTCACCAGTCGCGAGCGACTTCAGGTAGACGGGGAGACCCTCGTAGAGGTGGAATCGCTGACCCCGACCGCCGCCGTCGCCCTGTTCACCGAGCGGGCACGCCTCGCCGATCCGCGCTTTGACGCGGGACGCCACGGTACGGTCCTGGACACGCTCGTTCGCCGCCTGGATTGCATGCCGCTTGCGATCGAACTGGCCGCAGCGCGGGTGCGCGTCCTGGCCCCCTCGGAATTGCTGAAGCGGTTCAACGCCGGGATGTCGCTTTTGAAGTCGGGACGCCGCGATGCGCCGACTCGACAGACGAGTGTGGAGGCGGCGATTGCATGGAGCTGGCAGCTGCTTTCCGCGGCCGAGCAGACCACGCTCGCGACGCTATCCTGCTTCCGGGGTACTTTCACGGTCCACGACGCGGAGGGAGTGCTCGATCGTCCGGACGCGCTCGATCTCGTGCAGGCGCTCGCTGACAAGTCGCTGTTACGACGTTCGCCCACGGATGACGAGGAGACGCGGTTCGCCATTTACAACTTGGTCCAGGCTTTTGCAGATGCACGCCGCGCAGAGGTTGCGACGGACGGGGCCCTGGCATTTGTTCGCCACTGGGCGACCCGCGGACCGGAGCTGGCCGACGCCGTCCGCCAGGCATCGGAGCCATCGCCCGGCGTGCGATTGCGCCTTGAAACGGAGAATCTCCTCGCTGCCTACGCGCTGGCGCTGGAAGAGGAGGCGGAGTGTGCGTTTCCCATTCTGGACGCCATCGACCTTGCGCTCCAACTCGACGCCGGGCCCGCGAGCGCGCGTCATCGCGCCATCTTCACTCCCCTGGCCCTCCAGAGATTGGTGGACGCCCAGCCAACGGAAGGACTCAGAGCCCGGGCGCGGATTCGACGCCTCGATCTTGCGGGTACGGCGATGGACAGCGCGCAGTGCCGTGTGGAACTTCACGCCATTCACGCCGCCGGCCTGCCCGACGGCGATCCGGGCGTGGCCACAGCTCGGGCCCACGTGCACGCTCACGAGGGGAAGCACGGTGCCGCGATGGACGAACTTGTCATGGCAATCGCCGCGTTTACGACAACAGGGCGGGTCGGCGATCGGCAGCGCACGGTGTCCAAACTCTACTCGCTCGCCCACCTCTGTGGCCGTGAGGCCGAATGGACGCCCCACGCGGAATCCGCTCTGCTTGCGGCGAGAAAGTCCGGAGATCGGTTGGCGGAGGGCATGTTGTTGATGGCGTCCATCGCGACGCGCCTGCACGCCCGAGACTACGCCGAAGCGGAGCGTCGGGCGCTTGCCGTACTCGCCATCGGCACCGCCACGGGGTCGCCATTTTTGGTCGATACCAACATCGGGAACCTGGGCGGCGTGCACTGGCAGTGCGGACGCGTAGAGCAGGCAGAAGAGCAGTTTTCTATTGCACTTCAACGGTCAGTCGGATCCGGCTCGGCGCGGCACGAATCACAGTGGCGCAAGATGCTCGCCCGCGTGCACCTTGTTCGCGGAGAGGCCGTCGAAGCGGCTTCCGCATGGGAGGGGGCGAAAGCGGCAGCGACAGACGAGCGCGACCCGCTGCGCCTCGTCGATTTGGCGATTGTCGGTGCGACCGTCGATCACCTTGGGCGCCGACTGGATTCAGCGTTGGCGAAGGTAGACGGCGCGCTTGCGCTGTTGCCCGCCGAGTACAAGGGGCGCGTGGACGTCGAGATTGCGCGTTGGGCCATCCTTGCCGATCGTGGGGATGCTGGCGCGGCCGTCACGCTGCGCACACTTGGGCAGCGGACCACATCGGAGCCCGCGGTGGTGCGCCTCGCACTTGGGTTTGCGGACCTGGCCGACGCGCGACTTGGCGATGGGGCGGCGGGCGCGCGCGTGGACGCCTTGTTGGCAGATACCGCCGATGTCTCAGCGCCGGATGTCCGGATTGAGCGGATTGTGCTCATTCGCGCGCGCGCTCCATGAGGCCCCGGGGGGCCACCGGCCATGGGCGCTAACACAGGCGTTGACCCATTCTCGTCCTGATCGGTAGGTTTGTGGCGATTTGTTCCGATCGGATGGGAACGGGGATGCTGGGATGCTGGGACGCTGGGGCCCGGGACGCGGGAGTCCGGGCGCTCGAGATCTGGGCACTGGATCGGTGGAGCCACGGGTGGCGCGCTGGGTGCTGCTGGAAGCCCGCTTTCCCACCAGAGCGTCCTCGCTGAAAGATCAGGCGGTACGGGCATCACGGTCGGTCGCACTCCACATTGCGGAAGGTCGCGTGCGCTCGCGTTACACTGGATGCCATGCCGGCGCCCACCGTCCAGCGTTCGGTTGCCGTTGCCGCGCTCGCACTCTCCGCCTGCGCCGCGCAGAAAACGCGGGAGCCGGCCGCAGACACCGGCCAAGGCATTCGCGTGCCCGCCGAGTGGGAGAAGCAGGAGGCGGTATGGCTGCAGTGGCCCCGTTCGTACGAGAGTTCCGACGAGCCCGATTTCGCGAGGATCGTGGCTACGACCCTGCAATACGAAGACACCCACATCCTCACGCATGACGCACGCACCCGGTCCTCAGCGGAACTCGCTTTGACGGCGGACGGAGGTATGGCCGAAGCGGTCGTCGGGGGCGCTTCCAACGTGGGCGGGTTCCACCTCGTGTGGCACGATATCGCCAATGATAATGGTTGGATGCGGGACAATGGCCCCGTATACGTTCGCGAGGACGGTCAGCTCCGTATCCAGGATTGGGGGTTCGATGCGTGGGGCGGCGCGTTCGGTCGAGACGTCGCCTACGCAAACGACGACGCCGTACCCGTGGCGATCGGCGAGCATCTCGAGCTGCCCGTGGACGCCGTCGATATCGTCCATGAACGCGGCAACCTCGAGTTCAACGGCACGGATACCGTCGTGCTGAATTGGACCGTGATCGGCGATTCAAATCGCAACCCCGGAATCACGAAGGAGGACGTCGAATCCGCCATGAAGGATCGGTTCGGCGTCGAGCGCGTCGTCCTCCTGGAAGGCGCCCCGGGCGGCGACCTGACGGGCGGGCACGTCGACGGCATCGCGCGTTTTATCGATGCGCAGCGCGTGGTTGTGGCCGACTGTTCGGCGAACAGTGCGTGCGAACCCGGGGGTGCGGACGACCAGATCTACGACAGCGCCGCCTCGGTGATCGCGGCAGCGGGCCTCACCGTGCTCCGCTGGCCGTTCGCGACGTCGGTGCGCTATCGTGGCGTCGATATGGATACCGACTACATGAATTGGCTGGTTGGCAATGACTTCGTACTTACGGTCGGCTTTGGCGATGTGGATGCGGATGCCGCGGCGAAAGCGCAACTCGAAGAGTGGTTTCCGGGTCGCGACGTGCACCTGATCGACACGTTGGAGTCGTGGTACAATGGAGGCGGCGTCCACTGTCATACCAACGACCAACCAGCGCTGTGAGTCCGGCGTGTTGGCAGAGCGGGGCGGGTGATCCCGCCCCCGCCC
>CAMAWH010000068.1 GCA_945861635.1 Klebsiella pneumoniae
GGTCTTGGCGCGTTGGCGGCGCCTTCTCGCGGACCGCCGCCTCGTTCTCTCCAACGAAGCTATTTTCGCCGCCGCAGGTGTGGACCGCTGCGGTGGCGCCGCCGTCCGCGTGGCGTCGGCGTTGCCGTCGGCGCGTTCCCCGCGCGGCCAGCGTTCATCGAACATCTCAGCGGCGCAGGTCGTGAACTTCTCGCCGACCAGTGGGAGCATCGGCCTGGACTTCAGGATCGACATCGTCGAAGACACGGTCCAGATCGACATCGTGGCCACGGGCGTGACCACCCACCGGGCGCAGTTCGACCGCAACGACCTGGTGGTGGGAGACTAGGTCAGTGCCGAAATACTCGAGATCCTGACGCTGGGAACGAGCGGAACGGCCAGGATCGAGGGCGCCAACGGAACCATTGTGTTGAGCGCGGGGGGCGCCTACGTCGATGCCTTCGGGTCCTCGACGATCGAGGCCACTGACGACGTCCTTATCGTCGTCGAACGCTCCAGCGTGCCCGGCGGGAGCGCCCCCTGGAACATCACGAGCCCTCGCGACTCCGACGTCATCGACCTGGAGCTGCTCGGCGGCGGCGACTGGGAGTTCAAAGTCACGGTCGTGGACGCATCGATCGAGACCGCGGTCATCGGGCGTCGGTCGTACCGCTTCCGGTAGGCATTCGAACTCGCCGCGCACGGAAGGCATGCGCTGGCCGCCATTATCCTCTACATTGCCGGCCGGAGGTTTCATGCGCGTTCGTTCGCTGGTTGGTGTCGTTCCGCTGCTGGCGGTGGCCGCGTGTGTCTCGACGACCAACAACCTGCAGGCCGGCAACAAGAACAATGAGGATACCACCGGAAACGGCGTCATCTCCGTTTCAGCGGAAGTGCTGGTGTTCGCGGACATGAGTCCGGAGGGCTATTCGAAAAGCATGCCCCTCACGGTGGCAAGCACCGGGGAGTTCGCGCTGGAGGTATATTCGGCGGGGCTCGTATCCAATCCGAAGTTGCCCGACGACGCGGACGCGGGCGTGTTCTACTTCGAGGATGTGCGCAAGATCACGCTTCAACCTGGGGAGAACGTGACGTGGCACACGAACGCCGCCACGTCCGCCGAAGGGCAGGTCGAAGGGACGCTGCGGATCGAGAGCAACGATGCCGATCACTCGCGCATCCTCATTCCGCTCTGCGCGATGACGACGGGATCCCCGACGAACGATCCCTGCCCGGCGGATGGGTCGGGAGGCGATACGGGAGGGGATACGGGGAGTGAGGATACGGGCGGGGAAGACAGCGGCTAGCACGTCGGCGGGGGTGGCGGTGTCTACGATAGAATCCTGGTCCACAGCCGAGATCGGTGACGCCGCAGTTGCGACGGTTCGGTGCGTCGTCGCGATTCCCGGTGGGGTCGCGTTGGGCTCGGATTACGGACTCACCCTGTGGAGAGACGGCGCGTTCGTTCCCTTTCCATGGCCCGCTGGATCGCGCAGGGAGGCGCGCCGGGTCGAGGCGATGGCGGTACACGATGGAGCGCTCCACGTCGGGACGAGCGCAACCGCATACCGGTGGAATTTTTCGAACGCGCCGACCTTCCGCAAGCACGGTCAGGACGAAGAAGGCGGCTGGGACGAACTGTTCTGCATGCTGTCGTTTGGCGGTACGCTGTACGCGGGCTGGCGCACGAAGTTGGAGGGGGCCAGCGGACCGGCGGATGTGATCTCGCTCTGCGCCGGAAACGGCGTCGTCTACGCAGGAACGCGCGCAGGGGGCCTGTACGCAGTCCACAACGGCGTTGCGGAGGAGGTGCGGCGCTTTGAAAAAGGAAAGGGTCGCCCGGTGCGCCACCTGGCCTGGGCCGGGGGATGCCTGTGGGTCGCAGCCGCCGATGCCCTGCACCGATGGGATGGTTCCACCTGGGAGAGTCGCGGCGGCGAGCCGACGGCGTTCACGACGGACGCATCCGGAAAGCTGTGGTCGCTGGGGGAGGGGAAACTCTGGCGAGAGGAGGCGGGGTGGCTGCGCCCGGTGCCGACGAGCGTCGTCAGGCCGTGGTCACTTGCGGCCACCGCAGATGCCCTTTGGATCGGGGGGAAGGAGCGGGTGTGGCGGGTCCGAGTCTAGTCGCAGGTGCAGGGCAGAAAGGTGGGCGACACCGTCGGGACGCTGTGCGCGGGCGCGTTCGTTGCGGAGGGTGCAAGGGTGAACTGCACGCCGCTCGCGCCAGTGAAATCGCTGCCGTCCTCGCCCGACGTGCCGACGCCGGCCGAGGCGCCGCCGGTGCCGCAAATCCTGCCGCCGCGACCCGGAACGACGACATCTACCGCCAAGCGCACCGGCGCCGGCCCGACGTAGTGCACGTAGGCGTCGCCCTGGCGCACCCAGGCGTCCACGGCGCCGTCCCACACCTCGACGTGCGCGTAGCCGGGAATGTCGAGCGCGCCGCCGGCGTACCCCTCCAGCTCCGAAATCTCGACCGCACCGCTCCAGCGCGTATTCGGTCCCGCGACGCGCCAGGTCCACTCCCCGGCGAACGTGCCCCCGCCGCCCGCATCCACGCCGATCTCCGCCGCGTTCTCCGTGGCTGCGCGCGCCCATGCGGTTCCGTTCGCCCCGCCGCGCACGTCGCGAGCGCCAACCCAAGCGGTGCCGCCGCCCTCGCCATCGCCCTCCGCGGACGCGCGCGCGGTGCAGGTTGTCGGCTGGCCGCGCCCGGGGAGTGC
This sequence comes from Klebsiella pneumoniae, assembly GCA_945861635.1. Classification (GTDB taxonomy): domain Bacteria; phylum Myxococcota_A; class UBA796; order UBA796; family SXON01; genus CAMAWH01. The sequence continues at coordinate 2,706 of CAMAWH010000068.1, forward strand.
GACCTCGATCATGTCGGTGGTGCCGCGGAGGGTGATGCCGCCCATCGAGTCGCGACTCGTGCACAGTTCGACCTCGCGCGAGCCGCCGAAATGCGCGGCGGCGGCCGACGCCGACGCGGTGGTGCCGGCGCGCCCATCGCGGCGACCATCCTGATCCATTTCGGTCAGGATTTGCCAGCGCGCGTTGGTGCTGGCGGAGGTTTCCGTGGCGGCGCACGTGGAAAAGGTGCCGGCGGTGGCGTGGAGTATGGCAATCAGCACGAGAGTCACCCGAGAGGCTCCCCTCATCGGCCCGGTGTGCGCGTTCCTGAGGCAACCCGGTTAGCCGCGCGCGATGATTTCCCTCGCCAGCTACCTGCCCACGGACACCGCCTCCGCTTCCGTTCGCGCCCTCAATCCCATCGCCCGGGCGATGCAGGGGTCGTTGATCCTCGGGATTGCGGCGGAGGTGCGGGCGCTGGCAGCCACCGGCAAACCGATCTGCAATCTGACGGTCGGCGACTTCGACCCGCGCCTGTTTCCGATTCCCCGCAAGCTGCGCGATGCGACCGTCGCCGCAATGGACAACTTCCAAACGAACTATCCGCCGAGCGAGGGCATTCCGGAGCTGCGGAACGCGGTCGTCGAACACTATCGCCGCACCCTCGGCATCGAGATCAAGCCCGACTGGGTCGTGATCGCGAGCGGTGCCCGGCCCGTGATGTACGCCACCTATCGCCTGTTTCTCGAACCCGATGATGTGCTTCTCTTCCCGGTTCCAAGCTGGAATAATGGCTATTACGGTCAACTGTGCCAGGCGCGGATCGTCACGCTGGCGTCGCTCCCTGAAAACAACTTCTTCCCGACGGCGGAAACGCTGGCGCCCTACCTGCCGACGGCGCGTCTGTTCACCCTGAACTCGCCGCTGAACCCGACCGGCACCGTCATCGCGCCCGACGTGCTGGCGGGGATCGCGCGCGCGATCGTCGAAGAGAATCACCGCCGAATGGGCACCGGCCAACGCCCGCTGATGTGGATGTGGGATCAGGTCTACGGGGAGCTGACCTTCGGAGAGGCGCGCCATGCCCACCCGTGCGCGCTGGTGCCTGAGGTTGCGCCCTGGGTTGTCACCGTCGACGCCATTTCCAAGTGCTTCGCGGCAACGGGCCTGCGGGTAGGATGGGCGGTACTTCCTCCCTATCTGGCCGAGCGTATGAAGGCGTTCCTCGGGCATGTCGGCGCGTGGGCGCCGAAACCGGAACAGTTCGGCACGACCGCCCTGTTGAACGACGTCCCGGCGATGGCGGAGTTTGGCGCTACCTTTCGCGCGGGCCTCGACGAACGGCTCACGGTGGTCCACGAAGGCCTGTCACGCCTCGACGTGCACCACCTCGTTCCGCAAGGCGCGATGTACCTTGCGGTGCGGTTTGACCTGTTCGGCCGCCCGGGCATCGACGGTGCGCCGATGACGACGAACGAGGACGTCCGGAAGTGGCTTCTGGAGCGGGCGGGCATCGCGGTTGTGCCGTTTCAGGCCTTCGACATGAGCGAGGAGAACGGGTGGTTTCGCATCAGCGTCGGGGCGGTGTCGGTAGACGCGCTACGCGCCGCCCTCGACCGGCTCGGTCAGGCGTTGCAGCCGCAGTAAACGCGGCGTAAGCCGCCCAAAATACCCTGAGCCTTCCAGTCACATCGGCGTGCACGTCGTCGGTACGCCGTACCGCACGGTGACGCTGGCCCCTTCGGCCGGCGCCGACGCCAGTTCGACATTGTTGGCGGCAGCATCGTACGTGAAGTCCGTCACCGCCTCTCCATCCACGTAGATCTCGATGGCAGCCGCGTCGGCGGGGGTCTGGGAGAGCGTGTACGAGCGCACGAGGGCCGTCGCGTCTTCGCCGATCTGCTGGAGGAAGGGCGTGATGTCGCAGGTGCAGATGCTGCCGAAGACACCGTTGAACGCGCGGGACACGGACACGTACTTGTCACCCGGCTGCGCGGTTTGGTCGGTGCCGTCACATACGGTAGCGCAACCTGCCGTTTCATCCCCCACAATCGCGGATACCGTGACGCGGCTCGGATCGGCTTTTAGCGCGGTCAGGAAGTCGATGTAGTGCTGCGCGTCGTCCGCGGAGTACTCCGGTTCGTCCGACAAAAATACAATGGCGAGCTGCGCGTCGGTGCGATAGAAACCAGCATTGTACCCGGAGAGTAACGGCTCGGACAGCGCGAGTTCTGCCGCCTTGAGCCCCGACTCATCGCCCTCGGCGGTGTCGCCGATGTTGATGTTGGATGACAGCTTCGTTTGCGCGTCGGCGGTGGAGGCGTCGATGTACCGCGGATCTCCCACCAGCGAGCCGGAGTATTGCGGCTGCACGATGTCGGTGGTGATGACACCCATGTGGTAGTCCACGCCGAGCGCATCGAAGCTGGTGAAGAACGTGCTGATTCCGGCCACGACGCGCGCCTGTTCCTGCTGCATCGAGGACGAGTTGTCGATCACCCACAGCACGTCGATGCGGGACGCAGGTTGGATGAAATCGTCTTCCACCGTGTAGTCGGGGCCTGCCGACGCGATCGTGGGCACGTGCACCGTCGGCGAGTCCGGATCGTCGGAGTGCACGAGGAGATCGCCCACGAAATCACCGTTGGATTCAGGCAGGAAGCGGACGTTGAACGGTGCGCTCTCTCCCGTTTCCAGCATCGTGGCGACGGATGTGGCCGTGATCTCCGCATCGCCCTCGAACGTGACGGCGTCCACAGTCAGCGGCGCCTCTCCCACATTCTCGATCAGCATGGAACGATCGACCACGCAGAACGGTGCGACTTTGCCGAAGTTCAGCGTCGCCGGGGTCACGACGATGTCGGGTTGCGCAGCCTTGGACGGCTCGGCTTTGCCGTCGAGACCGTATTCGGAGCACGCAGAAATCTGGAGGAGCAGCAGGAGCATGCGAGCGTGCAGTCTACAGGCTGGCTTCGTTGGCGGCTACCAGGGAGAGTTGCGTGAACCCGGCCGCGCTCGCGCTGTGGAGCACACGTTCGAGCACCCGCCACGGCACCGCGCGGTCGGCATGAACCTCCACTCGGTCCTTGCCGCGCACCGTGAGCAGACGGTCGTAGATGGGCCGGACGAGTGCTTCGTTCGGAAGGTAGGCCGTGGCCGCCACACGGTCACCATCGATCCAGATCGCTTCGTTCGAAACAAGGATTTCGACACCCCCGGCGCGCGGATCCTCGGAGCGCGTGCCGGCCAATTCGAACGGCCCCGACGGCGGCAGCGGCGCGGCCTCCGTGGAGTAGCTGCGGAGCAGAAAAACCAGGAGCAGCGTCATCATGTCGACCATGGGGGCAAGGGCGCCGACGTCGAGCCCTCCGGCGATCGACGAGGTGGGCGCCGGGCGGCCGAATCGCCGCTTCACCGCACGCCTACGTTGGGAAACATCGGCCCGCCGGCGCCTCCCCGGACGATGTCGAGCACCGCAATCAAATCCGCCGCTTGCGTGTCGTCGTTTGGTTCGATGGTTGCTCGCTCCTGTGCGCCATCGATGGCATGGATCCTTACGACGGCGGCGGCCAGAGCGGCGCGGTCGAGTGTGCCGGCAACCGCCGGGATGTCGATGGCGCGCAGCTCCGTCGTCGTCGCAACGGCGGCGATGTCCGTGGACTGCACGGCATACTCGATGTGCACGCCTCCATCGCTATCAAGTAGGTACACGGTGACCTCCTTCAGCAGACCCGCGTGCGGAACCGGCGCGGCCTCTCCCGGTCGTGCGAGGCGGAGGTCGATGACGCCCAAACGCTGGCCCGACGAGGTGGTGAGCAGGAAGAACAGCAGGAGGAACAGCAGGGTCACGATGCCGAGGAGTGTGGGGCGAATGTCGGCTTCCGCCGAAGGTTCGGCCCGGAACAGCCTCACGGGCGGGCCGCCTTTCTCCCGACCAGCAAACGGGAGGCCGCGGCCTCGATCTCCCCAAGTCGTTCCCGCGCAATTCCGTCGATGACGGCATGCGCGACGAGCGCCGGGATGGCGACGAGCAGACCGAACGCCGTCGTCGCCATCGACGTGGAGGTGCCCTGCGAGAGCTTTGCCGCGCGCTCGGCCGCGCCGACATCACCCATCGCGCCGAACGCGAGGATCAGGCCGTACACCGTGCCGAACAGGCCGATCATCGTGGCGATGGACGCCACGGTGGACAGATAGGCAACACGGCGGCGAACGCGAAGCTCCGCTTCGATGGCGGCCGCCTGCATCGCCTCCGCCGCCAGCTCCGGATCGGCGTACAGCATGCCCTCGGCCAGGACTTTTTCCATCGGCGTACCGCCGAGTGGCTGCCCGGCGAGCGCCCGGGCGACCGTGACGGTGCCATCGACGCGGAAGCGCGTCAGGGACACCGCACGTTCGATCGTCACCGCCATCGCAAATGCAAGGACCGCGAGTAGCGCGTACATGAACACAGCGGCGGGGCCGTCGAAGGCCGAGAGTAGGTAGGCGAGCATGGGTGCGCCGTGTCCTATCGCGTGACGAAGGCGAGGCAGCGCGCCTGAATGGTTGGCGTGGCGATCGATTGACAAAGCGCGACAGCGCGCTCCGGGTCCCCGCGCTTCAGCTCGTGCGCCACCCCCTGTCGGCAATGGTCGGCGAACGCGCCCATGCTTGTGCACCCGGCCAACGCTTCGTCGGCGGAACGCTCGGCGGCGCCCCAGCCCGCGCCGTGCATGCACGTCCCGACCCACTGCGGGGTGGCTTTCGCGCAGGCGGCAGCGGCCTCATCGAGGTTCCGGCGCGCGAGGTACTTCCCGATTCCGTGCCAACAGGTCTTTCGTTGCAGTTCGTCTCCTTCCTCACGCGCGCAGAACGCCACCGCGGCGTCGAGGTTGACCAGCGCCACCTCTCCGTTGACGTCGTGACGGCAGAACAGCTTGAACGCCTCGGCTTGATCGCACCGGCCGGTGGCGTACGCGGGGTCGGTTTCCGCGAGTGCGAGGCCCATGCCGAACGCGCACTGCCCGCGCCACTTGATGCTGTCGATCCCCGCGCAGATTGCCTCTCCCGTGGCGCGATCCACGAGCGCGATCGTCTCCGCGACGTCGGCGTGGCACTCCAGCGCAAGCTCGGAATCGCCAATATTCTCGCAAATCGCCAGCGCGCCGTGCGGGTCGGCCGCGCCCTGCTGCCGCGCCAACGCCTGCCAGCAGTGGTCGCGAATGTTCTCCGCCATCGCCGTGCAAAGCGCGGGCGTGAGGACCGAATCGCCATCGCCATTTCCGGCGGATTTCGGGGGCGCGGCGCCGTCCGGTTTGGGAGGGAGCACCATGCCGGATTCCACAGGCGGGACGACTACGGCGGCAATCGCGCGCGTCACGAGGGTTGCGAGCCCGAAACGCACACCAAGCAGCAGCACGAAGCAGGCGAGGGTGAGAACGGCGAAACTGCGCGAACGCATCGAAGGAACCCCGGCTAGTCCGTGTAGCCGAGGTCCTGCAACCACTGCTCGTGTTCGGCCGCGGAAATGTCTTCGAACCGGCGTTCCGCCGATTTCGGCGCCGGCGGGGCGGGCCGCGTGAGGTGCCACGCCGCCGCGCCACCGGCGGTTAACAGCGCGATTCCGCAGGCCACAAGGACGATTCGCAGCATCGCCGCCATTCTATCGCGCACGCACCGCATCCGCGCTATAAGCGCGCCTGTTTCGGGAGCCCTGACCATGAAGTTCGCCCGCCTTCCCCTCGCTCTGGCCCTCCTTCTGCCCCTGATTGCGATTGCGGACAGCCCGCCACGCGCAAAAATGCAGGTTCAGCTAAAGCAGTTCGATGTGAACTCGCGGGACTTCACGTTCCCGTCGGGGTTCCGGGTCATCTTTCAGGAAGATCACAGCCAACCCATCGTCTCGCTCACGATGACCGTCGATCACGGCTCGCAGGACGATCCCGAAGGTCTGGAGGGCATGGCCCACCTCATCGAGCATCTGTGGTTCCGGTCGTTGCACAAGGATAAAGATGGGAAGGACCTGCCAAAGGTCATGGACCTCATCAAGCAGATGGGCGCGGACTTCAACGCCACGACGTCGACGGACCGCACGAACTACCTGACCTCTGCGCGCCGTGAGAACCTGCCGCTCCTCATGTTCCTGGAGTCCATCCGCCTCCACGAGCCGATCCGTGGCGTCACGAATCAGGACCTGCTCATCGAGCGCGAAGTCGTCCGGAACGAGCTGCGGCTCGGGTACGAAAACGCCGGACAATCGGCGTTCGACTTCATCGGCAAGCAGCTCTACCCGAAGGGTCACCCGCTGGCCCGGGACACCATCGGCGTTCATGACACGCTCAACGCCATCACGCTTGCGGACATTCAGAAGTACGTGGATTCGTACTACCACCCGAGCGAGTCCACGCTCGTCGTCGTCGGCGATTTCAAGCTCGACGACAGCAGCAAACTCCTCGAGGCCTTCAGCATCGATCAGCTCGCGGCGAAGGACGATCCGAAGGGCGAAAAACTCGCGCTCATCGAGGCACCCCGCCGCCTCTCCGGGCCGGCGCCCGAGCCGCCGCCGGCGAACATTCCGGTTGAAGTGAAGGGAGAGGTCGTGAATCTTCCCGAGTATCCGGCCGGCGTCGAAAAGCCGGCGTTGATTCTGGCGTGGAGCCTCCCCGCTGGGTATCGCGACACCGACGTGTTGGCGCAACAGGCCGTGGGTCAGCTCCATGAGGCCGTTGCCAACGAGATTTTCTCGCAGGACGACTACCAGAAGTCGCTCGATCGCGGAGAACGGAATGGGTTCGGCTGTTTCCACCAGGCCGGACGCTACGCGTCGACGGCGTACTGCTACATCGAAATGACCGACGTCAAGGACGCTGCCAAGACGGCGGAAACGGCGTTGAACGGTATCTATCGCATTTACAACATCGACGAGTACACGCGGCAGTACCAGAGCTACCTCTTCGACTACGGGAAGACGGCCCAACAGGCGTATGTGCTGCACACGGCCGACGAGGTGGAAAACATCTTTGGCGGACGTGCGGCCGTGACGTCGGACTTCGCGCATTTCACGGGGGATGTTCAGTACTATTCGAAGATGCTGGACTGGTCGAACAACTTTGACGCGGACCAGGTGCGCAAGTTCGCGGAAAAGTATTTCGACCGCCGGCGCGCGGCCGGGGTGGTTGTGAAGCCCTACGAGGACGGCGAGATCCTGATCGACTCCTCCGACGCTGGCTACCGCGGCGCCAGTCTCGACGTCAGCATGGCAACCTTGTTGGAGGAGAGTCAGGTCACCCCTGCGATCATCCACGACACGCTCGTGACGCCCGACGTCAAGAAAATCGTTACCGAAAAGCTGGCGAGCGGCGTCGAATTCATCGCGATGCACCACTCGGAAGGGCCGCTGGTTCAGGTGGCGATCCAATTCGACGGCGGGTCGATGTCGCGCGGCGCTGACCGGATGAAGTGGGTGTTTGCCGGCGCGATGAACGCAAACCAGTCCTACCCGAAGATCAACGACCAAGGCTCCGTCGTCGGCATTGACCCGCTGAAGATCGCGGGTTCCGGCGGCGGAACGAACGGGATGATCGGCGCCTTGACATCCGGAACCGACATCACCGCGTCCGCAGGCAATGTGACCGACGCGGTTTACATCCTCCGCGCGCGCCTCGACAACCTCATCGCCTACACGAGCGGGCGTATCGACTGGATTAAGGAGCAGAAAGACGACATCACCGCTTGGCAGAAGAAGCCGGACGACTGGGCGACCAGCATCCTCTTGGAGCGGGTGTTTCCCGGTCATCCGATCGGGCATTGGTTCACCCACAAGGAATGGGACGAGGCCAACAAGCTCGGCGCAGACACCGCCCAGAAGGTGTTGGCGCAAATCCTGCAGCCCGAAAACACACGGCTGTTCATCGTCGGCAACACCACCATCGACGAGGCGCGGGCCGCCGCAACGACCTACTTCGGGGGCTGGTCCGGCTGGGCGAAGAAGCCCGCCGGTTGGGTGAAGCCGTCCAACGAAATCGTGCCGCCGCCGGAGCCGCCGGCGCGTCAGGTGCTGTTGTTCAACAAGGACAACGTCAGCCAGACGTCGGTGCAGTACGCCTGCCAGATGAATGCCGTGAACGACGAGAACCAGTGGGTCGCCAGCATCATGGCGGACGTCATCACGGACCACACCTGGCTCGCGCTTCGTGAGGAAACCGGCGTTTCGTACGGCGCTTACGCCGGTGCGCAAACCTGGTGGGGGGGTGCGGCCATGCTGACGATGGGGGTGTCGGTCCAGAACGACACCACCGCGCAGGCAGTCAAGGTCTTTCTCGACCTCGGAGAACGCGCGAAGGCGGGAACGCTCGACGCGCGGATGACCGCGATCCAGCGCTTCAACAATGCGCAGCAGTACGTGCTCTTCCAGCAATCCACGGCTGCCATGCTCGGGCGGCTGATGTGGGTGAAGGCACGCGGGCTGAACTGGGACTACTTCGAGAAGATCGGAGATCGTCTCGCGGCCGTGAAGCCCTCCGACTATACGGCGTTGATGCAGCGCTGTGTGGGTCACGAGGTCATCGTGGCCGTCGGTCCGGTGGCCGTGATTCAGCCGCAGTTCGAGAAGTTGGGCATCACCGTCGAGGTCATCGACGCGAAGCTGAAGGCCAAGGAATACCGGGCGGCGATGGGGCTGAAGGAGCCCAAGGAAGAGAAGAAGAAGGACGAGAAAAAGAAGTAGGCGCGCGCTTGCGAAAGTAGGCGCCGTCGCGTGACCGCCCGGTGATACGGGCGGGTCAGACTGCTCCGATGCTTTTGTTCACGAGCGCGCTGCGTCAGGCGGCCGGTCTGTTGCTGATGGCGGTGGCCGCGCCGGTCTTCGGGGTGGCGTGTGTCATCCTGTTGCCGAGCCGCCGCCTGCGCATTCGGCTGTGCAATTTCTTCGGTCACGTGTTCGGGCGCCTGGTGTTGCGGATCTGTTCGGCACGCGTCGATGCCCGTGCGAAGGACGCAATGGACGCGGTCTTTCCCGCGATTTACGTGTCAAACCATACGTCGCCGCTGGACATCTTTCTCGGCATCTGGCTCTCGCCCTACGGTGTGGTGGGGATCGCCAAAAAAGAAGTCGTCTACTACCCATTTTTCGGCCAACTGTACTGGATCTCCGGGCATCTTCGCATCGATCGCAAAGACCACGGTAAGGCGGTGGAGGCGCTGCGCGACACGGCGGAAATGGTGAGGCGGGAGAGGCTGGGCCTCTGGCTCTGGCCGGAAGGAACGCGCTCCAAGGATGGGCGACTACTACCGTTCAAGAAGGGTTTTGCCCACTTGGCCATCGCAACCGGGCTGCCCGTCGTGCCCGTCGTGATCACGGGCGCGCATCGCGGGTGGCGGAAGAACTCGTTTCTCATCGAGGCGTGCACGATCGGGGTGCAGGTGCTGCCGCCGATCGCGACGGACGGCTGGACCGTCGCGACGCTGGACGCGCATGTCGAAACCGTGCGCGCGGCCTTTCTGGCGGCGCTCCCGGAGGATCAGCGCACGACGGTCGGGTAGCTCCACCGACACCGCCGCACGGCTACGATTTCAACGCGGTCGATCCGATCCCTGTCGTATGGCAACCCGCGCTCCCTGTCCCCGCGCTCTCGTTTGCGATCCGGATGCGTCGCGCGGCGCCGCCATGGTGCGGCGGTTGCGGACGGAGGGCGTGATCGCCCGGCGGGTCGGTGATCCGCTGTTGGCGGCGGAGATGGCGGCGACGTGGCTCCCGGACATTGCGATCACCGTGGACGATGGCGGGGACGCCGGACGCGCCCTCCGGGCCACCTCGGCCAGCCTGCCGCTGATTGCGATTGGGCCGGGCTCGCGGCCGGATCGGGTGCTGCTTGCCCACCTGGACGTCGCGGCGTGGCTGAGCCACGCCGACGTGGCGGACCGCCTGGGCCTGGCGGTTGACAGCGCCCTCCGGCAAGCCCAGAGCCGTGCGTTGGACACCGTGCAGCGCGAGGGCATGCGCCACCTGCTTGCGATGGCGACACGGCTGACGTCGCTCCGCCCCACCGGCGATTTCCACCGCGCCGCGATTGAGGGGTTTGCCACGTTATTCGGCGGCGGCGGCGCGACAGGTCTATTCGTGTTGGAGCGCGCTCGCGACGGATCGTCGGTGTGTGCGGGCACCGGTCGCTTTCGCGACGTGTCGTCGCGCGGCTCGCTCTTACCGGTGACGGGGAGCGTGGTTGCCCGCGGACTGCTCGCGACGGCCACGTTTGCGCGCGGCCCGAACTGGGTGTGCGTGCCGGTGAATCTTGGCGGTGCCGACCATGCCTGCCTGCTCGTCGAAGGGGTGGTCGTTCCCGACGGCGTCGAGGAATTGTGCGCCATGTATGCGTCGCAGGTCGCACACGCGCTCTCCAACGTGTTGCTGTACGAGCGGGCGACCATCGACGGCTTGACGGGCCTTTGCAATCGGTCGTTCGGGTCGCAGCGGTTGGCGGAGGTGCTCTCCCTTGGCGCGCGGTATCCTGCGCCAACGGCGGTATGCCTCCTCGATATTGACCATTTCAAAGCGGTCAATGACACGTGGGGGCACGCCGCTGGCGATGCCGTCCTGCGCGGGATCGGCGCCGTGCTCCGCGGTGTCTGTCGCGACACAGACAATGTTTGCCGGTTCGGCGGCGAGGAGTTCCTCGTCCTGCTCCCCCACACCGAGGAGCGAGGCGCCATGCGGGTTGCAGAGCGTATCCGTCTTGCGACCCAGCGGTGGACGGGGATGTACGGCCCGACGCCGCTGTCGGCCACGATTTCCATCGGCGTCGCCGTGGCCGCCCCCGGGGATCGCGATCTCGACGGCTTGCTCGCACGCGCGGACGCGGCGTTGTACGAGGCGAAACGGGATGGCCGGAACAGGGTGCGCAGGGCCGCGTAGGGGGGACTCCGGCCGTTACCGTGCCGCCCCCCCGTTCAGCACGTTCACCCGCGCCATCAACCCGACGTCGGCGAGCGCGTCGTACAACCGCGTCGTGACCGCGAGAAGGTGGGTGGCTGCAAGGAGACCGAGGGCGCCTCCTTCCGCGGCTAACGAAAGGGCTTGGACAGGCACTCGCAGTTCCTCGATGATGTCGCGCATGTGAACGTCCGCGTCCGCGCGCGAGAGGAGCGACTCCCAGCGGGTCGCCACCGCCGCAATACGCGCCCGGGCGTCGAGAATTGCCCGCCCCCGTTCGCCAGAAGCGCCGTCGTCACCGCCAATCCCTGCGAGCCACTCAAACATCGCCCGGTGCAGGCCTTTCCGACTATCCTTGAGGATCTGAGCGGATAAAACACCATGGCCGCCCTCCCACGCCTCCATCACCAGACTGTCTCGGAGCAACCGCGGCAGGACGCTGAATTCCTCAATCGCGCCGTTTCCCCCGAAGACTTCGATCGCTTCGCGCATGGCGGCCGGGGTTGTGAGTGCCGTCCAGATCTTGTTGAGATTGACGAGCATCCGGAACGCCGCCCATTCCCCATCTCCAGCGGCACCCAGCGCCATTCGGTCACTGAGATGGGCGAGGCGGAAGCTGACCGTTCGCGCCGCGCACGCTTCGGTTTTCAGGCGCGCCACGATGCGGGCGATGACGGGAAAGTCGAGGATTGGCGCGCCGAACGCCGTGCGCTCACGCGCGTAGGCGTCCGCCTCTCGCCACGCGCGTTGCATGAACCCGCTGCCGATCACGGCGTTGTACAGGCGACTCGTGTTGAGAACAACCTCGACGGTACGCCGGAAGTCACCGACTGGCCGCGCCCATGCCCCCTGAAAGTCTACTTCCGCGGACGCCATGGATTTCGTCCCCAGCTTGGCCTTGAGGCGTCGGATCGCGAAATCGTTGGTACGGCCGTCGGGAAGCGTTCGCGGCACCACGAAGGCGCGCACGCCGCCTGTGCCCGCGGCCGACCCCTCCGGCCGCGCGGTCACCAGAAAAACGTGCGCGTCGATGACCGAACAGAACCACTTTTCTCCCGCCAGTCGCCAACGCATCCCTCCTTGCGACCCCGCCGCGCCAACGTCCGTCGCGACCAACGCATTGGCGCCCACGTCGGAGCCGCCCTGCACCTCCGTCAAGAACTGCGAAGCGTGGAAGTGCGTGTCGTAGTCGGGATCGTAGAGGCGCGCGAGCAAATCGTCCGCACCGCCCGACGCCTGAAGGATCTTGATCATTCCCGCCGTGCATGCCAGCGGACAGCAGTGCCCCGCTTCGCCGTTCTGTCCGGCCAGATACGCCAGCGCGAGCGTTTCGAACTCACGACCCGGCGTCGCGTACAGCCCCATCAAGCCGGTCTTGTAGATAGCGCGGCCGATGTCGTGGTAGCCGGGGTGAAACTGCACGCCTTCGACGCGGTTTCCACGGCCGTCGTACCGCGCCAGGCGGGGCAGATTCTCGTCGCGATTCGTTTCCACGGCAAGGGCGTCGAGGTCGGTGGCCACCCGAGCGCCAAACGCGCGGAGCCGCTCCGCGGACGCGTTCTCTTCGTATGCCGATAACAGCTCGATCAGGTGGGAATCGGCGTCGAAGGCGTTCACCGCCGTCCGCGCCCGCCAAGCAGAAAACTGGACGCGTGCGGTGTCGGGTGCGTTCATCCCCGCAGGTTATCCCCCCGGGACAAAACACAAGCGCTCGCTGAGCGCGTTCCGCTTCATCTCCAGCTTGCCGGAGCGGCGCTGGACGGCGATTGTCTGGCGCAGAAGATGGGAATTGTGGCGGACGCCGGTGACGGTCACCGTATCGCCGGGCGTCAGGGACACCATGGCCCCAATGTCCGGGTGGCCGTTCACCATCAGAAATCCCGGCGTGTCGCGAATCGCTGCGGTCTGACTGTCGGTCGCCTCGTAGACGACGATGTCGGTGCCGTTGCTGCCCTGCCAGAGCCCGCCGGCCGACCGTGGCGTGCACACGCGCCGCGAGCCTCGCTTCGTCTTATCGAGGTTCATTTGTCCGTTTTCCAACTGCATCCAGCGCAGGTGGGAGCCCGATTCGTCCGCCGCGCCGGTGAGGATGGAGACGTCGTCGAGGCGGATGTTGTGCTCGGTGAGCGCGAGCTCGACCGCCATGGCGTCGGGCACGCGGCTCCAGATGCCGGTGCGGAGGATCTGGCCGCGCACGTGCGCTTCCGGCATCTCCACTTCGATTGAAATCGGCTTGGCGAGCGCGTGGGCGATGAGCAGGGCGAACATTGGATCCTCTACACCCCCGGGGATCGGCTTTACGCGGGGGGCTCATGAGGGCTACGGATCCGCTGTGCGGTCCCCATTTGATGCAGTCGTGATTCTCGGGAAGGAGCTTCGTCGTGACCCGGAGCGTGCGCGTCGTGAGTTGATGGCACGCGCGGCGGCGGCGGCGGCGGCGCTGCGGGGGGGAGCGTCGGTCATCTACACGCTGGAAGCGCTACTGCGGGGCCAGAGCGACTCCGGGAGCGCGATTGTGACCCGATTCCTGCTGGATCTCGGGGTACCGGCCGACCGCATTGTCGCCAGGGATTGGACGCGTTCAACCCGGGAAGAAGCGGCCCGGGCGACGCAGATGCTACGCGAGGGGGGGCATCGGCGCGCGCTCGTCGTGACGGCCGCCTACCACGTCCCGCGCGCGCGTCGTCACTTTGAGGCAATTGGTGCCCCGGGAGAGGTGCATTCGCCGGAGGTCATGTGGCGACAGGCGAATTCGCTGGAGCGCGGGTGGATCGCGGGCGGCGCTTCCGACGCGAGCGCGTTGCGCCGGGAACATGCGGCGGAGTTCGTGCTGGAAGGACTCGCTACCGCACTCTGGCCGTTGCCGCGCGCGGTCCGTCACGGCGTCGAGATCGCGGCAGGCGTCGTATGGCGCGGCACGTTTGATCGGCGGGCATGATCGAACGGGGTGAGTCGCGGCGCCGCCGCCCGGTTATCGCGCGCCGTGCCCACGCTTCGCTTCGAGACGCCGCTGCCCTTTCCGCCGGCCGAAGTGCTGGCGTGGCATCGGCGGCCGGGCGCGTTGGAGCGGTTGACGCCGCCGTGGGAGCGGGTGGAGGTCGTGGAGCGCACGGGTACCGGCACGGTAGGGGAGGGGGATCGCGCGGTGATGCGCATTCCGCCTGGGTTGCGGTGGGTGGCCGAACACCACGACCATCCCGACGGTTTTGTCGATGAGCAAGCGGAGGGGCCGTTTTCGCGGTGGCGGCACACGCATCGCTTTGTCGCGTCGCAAGCGGGGACGGTAATCCACGACGAGATTGAGTACGGGCCTGGCTTGGCCGCCCCGTTGGTGAATGGCACGATGGCGAAAATGTTTGCATTCCGCCGGCCGCGGCTCATGGAAGACCTTTCGCGCCACGCCGGCGTCCGTCCGCAGCATGTCCTTCTGGCAGGCGCCTCCGGCCTCGTGGGCACGGCGCTGACGCACTTCCTTACGACGGGCGGGCATCGGGTCACGCGGCTGGTGCGTCGTAAGCCGGGGCCGAATGAGGTGCAGTGGTCACCGGGCACGGACCTCGATCCTGGCGTGCTCGAAGGGGTGGACGCGGTCGTGAACCTGGCGGGAGAAAACATCGGCGAGAAGGCGTGGACGCCGGCCAACAAGCGCGCCTTCCACGACAGTCGCGTCGGGACGGCGCAAACGCTTTCGCGCGCAATCGCGGCCGCGCCGCATCCGCCGCGCGTCTGGCTCAATGCTGCGGCTACCGGCATTTACGGCGATCGGGGCGATGAAGTTGTGGACGAAACGTCCACGCTGGGTGGCGGCTACCTCGGCGAGTTGTGCCGCGCGTGGGAAGCGGCCGCGGTGCTCCCCCTCGGGTCGGCGTCGCGTTGCCGGGTGGTTCGGCTGCGTATCGGCGTCTGCTTTTCCGCGCGGGGCGGCGCCCTGCAACAGTTGGCGACCGTGGCGGGGTTTGGCCTCCTCGGCCCCATCGGCGGCGGGCGGCAGTGGCAGAGCTGGGTGGCGATGGACGATTTGATCTATCTCATCCACCACCTGCTGTTTCGGTCGGACGTCGAGGGCGTTGTCAATGCCGTTTCGCCGGAACCGGCGCGGCAGGCCGATCTCGCACGTACGTTGGGGCGCGTGCTATGGCGCCCGGCCATTCTTCCCGTCCCCGCGTTCGCCATCCGCCTGTTTCTGGGTGACTTTGGCATAGAGCTGGTTCTGGCGGGGCAAAATGTGCGTGCGACCCGGCTCGGCGACTTTCGATTCGCATTGCCTTCGTTGGAAGCGGCCTTCCGCTGGGAGCTGGGACGATGAACGGATTTGCTACGGTGCAACCCGGCTTTGAGCCGGCACTGCTCGAAGAATTGCAGGAACTTGGCTTCCAACCGGCGATGATTCCCGGCGGGGCGCGTTTCGCGGCCACACCCGCCGACATCGCCCGCGTCGCAAAGACGGCGCGCACGCCGACGGCCGTGTACGCGGAGCTGGTCGAGGCGCCGACGCGGACGCCGGAGGAGCTCGTGGCGCTCGTGCGGAAGGTCAACTGGAAGGAGTGGTTGTTGCCGGACGCGCGCGTCAACGTCGTTGCGACGACGAAGGGCTCGCGGATGCGTTTCAAGGACGGCATCGAGGGCAAGGTCGGGCACGCGCTGGCGGATGCGCGCAAGGGGCCGCGGATTCCCGAACGAGAGGCACGTCCGCGTCAGACGCAGACGTTGCGCGTGCGCGTCGAGGGCACCAGCGCGATGCTGTCGTTGGACGCGGGTGGCGAGCTGCTTCACAAACGCGGCTGGCGTACGGAGGCGGTGGGGGCGCCCATTCGCGAGAATCTGGCGGCTGCGCTCCTGTTCACCGCTGGGTGGCACGGTGCGGACGTGCTGTGCGACCCCTTTTGCGGGAGCGGAACCATTGCGATCGAGGCGGCGCTGTTGGCCGCCGGCCGGGCCCCTTTTGCGCGGCGTGACTTTGCTTGTGATGAGTGGGCGGCGGTTGCCAACGCGGGGCGCGGTGGCCACGCGGATCGCGGCGGGGCGCGCGGCGCCTTCGGCGGTCCTCCCCGCGCCCGGTTCCCTCCCAAAAATGCTGGGAGTCGTGGGCCGACCTCGCCCGCTCGCAAGGGGAGTCCAGTGGCGATTTACGGATTCGACAAGGATCCACGTGCGCTGGTAATATCGGCAGCAAATGCCGAACGAGCGGGCGTGAAGGTGCACTGGCGCGCGTGCGATATCGCGGATCTGCAGGCGCCTGCGTCGATGGGCACGGTCGTGACGAATCCACCGTGGGGCATGCGGCTTGGACAGTCCGTCGCAAGTGTGTACCACCATTTCGGCGTGACGATGCGCGAGCGCTTTCCTGGTTGGCCGGTATTTTTTCTCTCCCCCGACATGGAAACGGCGAAGCGCGTAGACCCGAAAGTACGCCGCATCGTCGTGTTCCCGAGCGGTGGCCTGCGCGTCGGCCTCTACGTCGTCGAACCGACGCGATAGGCGGCGCGGGCGCACAACCCCGCAGGCATGCCGGCGGGTTAACCGCCGCGATGCCGTTCCCGCCGACCCATCCGAGCCTCCTCCGCGCCATCACCGAACGCGGATACACGGAGCCGACGGCGGTGCAGGCAGCGGTGCTCGGGGCCGAAGGCGTGCCCGATTTGCTTGTTTCCGCGCGGACAGGCTCCGGCAAGACCGTCGCGTTTGGATTGGCGTTGGCCGCGACCTTGCTCGGGGATGCGGAGCGATTCGAGAGCGTGGGCTCGCCGCGGGCGCTGGTCATTGCTCCAACTCGCGAGCTGGCCATGCAGGTGCAGCGGGAATTGGCGTGGTTGTTTGCACCAACCGGCGCGCGGGTCGTGTCGTGCGTCGGCGGCATGGATGTGCGTCGTGAGGCGATGGTGCTGGAGCGCGGTGTGCACATCGTCGTCGGTACGCCTGGGCGTTTGTGCGATCACCTCGATCGCAAGCGGCTCGACTTGTCGCGTCTTGCTGCCGTCGTGCTCGATGAGGCCGATGAGATGCTCGATATGGGCTTCCGGGAAGAGTTGGAGCACATTCTCGCCGCGGCGCCGGCCGAGCGTCGCACGCTGATGTTTTCCGCAACGATCCCCGACGGCATCGTGAGCCTGACGCGCAAGTTCCAGAAGGACGCCGTGCGCATCGACGCGGGAGAAGGCCATGAGCCGCATCCGGACATCCAATGGCGGGCCGTGACGGTCCACCCGCGAGAGCGCGAGCACGCGATCGTCAACATTCTACGCATGGTCGAGGCGCCCGGGGCTTTGGTCTTCTGTGCCACCCGTGAGGGCGTCAATCACCTCCATGCAAACCTGGTGGAACGCGGATTTCTGGCGGTTGCGCTGTCCGGCGAACTGGGACAGTCGGAACGGAATCGTGCGTTGCAGGCGCTTCGTGACGGGCGCGCGCGCGTGTGCGTCGCAACGGACGTTGCTGCTCGCGGCCTCGATCTGCCTGACCTTGGCTTGGTCATCCATGCCGACCTGCCCCACGATGCACAGGGTCTGCTGCACCGCTCGGGGCGGACGGGCCGCGCTGGTCGAAAGGGCATCGCGGTGTTGCTGGTACCGGCAAACCGGCGGCGAACAGCCGATTTTCTCATTCGTGCGGCGGGTCTCTCGCCCACGTGGTCGGTGCCGCCGACGGCCGATGCCATCCTGGAGAAGGACCGGGAGCGTCTGACGGTGGAGATTGCGGGCCTTGCCATCGACGCCAGCGAGGAAGATCTGGAGCTTGCCCGTGTGCTCATCGCGGGTTCGGGGGCGGAGGCGTTGGTGGCGGCGCTGGTGCGCGCGCAGCGGGCGCGCATGCCCGCGCCGGAAGAAGTCACCGTGCCACCGCCGTTGCGTCGCGAGCCCGTGCATCGCGAGCTGCCGATGCGTTCGCCACGGGAAGAGCGTCCGATGCGGGAAGCGCCGCGGCAAATGCGGGAAGATCCGCGGCCGGCGAGGGAGGAATCGCGGCCGGTGCGAGAGGAATCGCGGCCCATGCGGGAAGATCCGCGGCCCATGCGAGAAGGTCCGCGGCCCATGCGGGAGGAGTCGCGGGAACGATTCCAGCGCCCCGATCCCACGGATCGCCATGAGCAAACGGAGGCGCGTCCGTCGCGGCATTCGGCCGGGCTTCCCAATCCCGAGGTGCCGGATGGGCGGCCGTCTTCCGGGCGTTCACGCGGGGCGATGGTGTGGTTCCGCGTCAACGCCGGGCGCAACATGGACGCGGATCCGCGTTGGCTGGTGCCGCTGATCTGCCGGCGGGGAAACATCGAAAAGGCCGACATCGGCTCCATTCGCGTCCTCGACGTGGAGACGCACTTTGAGGTGTCGGACGACCTCGCCGAGCGGTTTTTCCTTTCGTCGGGGCGCCCGGATCGTCGCGAGCCGCAGTTCCGCTTTGCAGTCGTGCGAGACGAGGGGCCGCGCAACGCGCCGCAGGCCGGCCAAGCCGGGTCGCGAGGGGGTGGCCCGATGGATACACGGGGTGGTTCCGGGCAATACCCGCCGAAGGGTCCGCCGCCCAAGTGGGCCAAGAACAGGCGACCCGAGGATCTGTCAGGGTCTGCGCCGTCGCAGGCCGCGAAGCCGGCCAATTTTCCGCCCCCGGTTCGAGACACCGGCGGAAAGTCCATCCCCAAGCGTCCATCGCGTGAGGATCGGGGCGGCGGTCACGGTCCCCGTCCGGAGGGGGGCGCGCAGCAGGCGGGCGCGCCACGCGACGCGCGGCAATCGCCCGCCGCGACGTTGCCAACGGTGCCGCCGCCGCGCCCGCCGCGGGAGCCGAAGCGCGCCGGGGGTCCGCGGGAAACGGAGGGAGGGCCGCCCATGATCGACCGCCCGCGTTCCAAGAAGCGTGCGCCTACCGGCGCCGACGCCGGATCAACAGGGCCGAAACGCCACAAATAAGGCCGACAAGTCCGACCTCGGCGGCCAACATGCCCGGCATGCGCTCCGGCCTGGTGGCGCTGTCCGGCGGGTTTGCCCGGTAATCGGCGAGGCGCGCGTCCGCCTGGTCCAGCATTGTCAGCTGGCGGCGAATCAGGCGCTCCGCGACCGTTTTTCGCAGCGCCTCTGTGGTTTCTGGCGTCGTAAGGGCCGCGGCGATCGTTCGGTCCTCCAGCGTGCGCACGGCACGGAGCGCCGCACCCGCCCGGCGGAAGGAGCGTTCCTGCAGGTCCCAGAAGGACGCCCACGCGGCTTCATTCTTGCTACCCCGCGGCTCCACGAACGCATCGGGATCATCCTTCTCGTCGTTGAAGGTCACGCCTTCCTGGCGCAGTTTCGGCACGCTGATGCCGCGCGTCGCCGCGTACATCGGGGCGCCTTCCGGCGCGGAGCGTTCGATGACCGCGCGCACCGCCGCCATCGCGAATTCTCCGTCCGGAGAGATTTTGTCGAGGTCGGCTTGCAACTCCGCGTCACCCGCCCCCATGGCCTTGCGCAGGCGCACGGAAATCGGATCCGCCTCGTCCAGGAGCCGCTTTTGGGTCAGATTTTCGGAGAGCGTGTGGTGGCTCGACAGCTCGTCGATACCAATGCTCGCGAGAGACCGGAGCGGCCCGAAATAGCCGCCGCCGGAGAGCGCCGACATCTTCATCCGCGCCTTGAACGCATCGAAGAAAAAGTCGTAAAGCCCGACCTGCACGGTGTGGATGGGATTGCAGACGTCCTCAAGGTAGTGGAAGGCCTGACCGGTGTAAAGGGCGGACAGCGTTGGCTGCCCATCGAGCGCCGCCAACATCGCCAGATCGATGTGCTCCTGCGCCATCTCCGCGGCCAGGGTGATGACCGTTCCGTTCGGGTAGCCGCTTGCGACGGCAAACCGCGGCGGATCCGACTTGAGCACCTCGGAGTCCTCACTGAATTCGATCTGCTTCAGGCCATAGTGCGCATGTGCTTGCGACGAAAGCGCACCGAGGCGACCCATGTTGAGGATGGCCGGGTCGGCGGGCACCCCGGGGATCGGCGCGCGGTCCGGGCCATGCGCCAGCCGCTCACGGTTGCGATGATCGTCGTCGGGCTGGCGCGCCGCTTCGGCCAGCACGTCCAGCATCTCCGGCGCCACAACATCGACGCGATCGATGCCGTAGACGTTCGCGTCGGGAGAGAACAGCAGCAGCTCCTTCTCGGCGAAGGCGTCGAAGCTGTCCACGGTGGGCCACCGCTTCGCCCAAGGTACGGAGATCTCGGGGTTGGCGCGCGCGGCGGCGTCGAGCACTGCGCGAATGCGGGCCGGACCCTCCGGCGCCATCGGCGGCGCCGTTTCCGCGGCGACGACCGGCGCAAGCGCAACAGCCGTAATGGTGCGATGGACCGCTTCGCCGTAGGCCCAGGCCGCGGCGGAAAGGGGAACGAGAATCATCCCCGCAAGCTATCCCACCTCGTACCGGAACCGGCTGGACCCCATGCGAATCAGGTCTCCCGGCGAGAGCTTCGCTTCCTTCACGGTTTTGCCGTTGACATCGACAGCCGCAAGGAAGCCCGTCTTGCGAATCACATGCGCGGTTCCGTTCCACTTGATCTCCGCGCTGACCGCGAAGGGCAGGACGCCGGTGAGCGGAACGTCGCGACCGAGTACGAACGCGTCCGCGCCGATCGGCCAGGTGTCACCATCGTTCGTGACGAGACGGGCCACCGAGGGGTCCGCCTTGGCAGCGGCTGGATCGGCGGCCGGCGTTTGACCTGCGGCCTGCGCACGCGCGAGCGCGGCCAGCTCCTCCGCCGACGGCAGCCCGTGAACGTCGGTGTGCTCCTCCGGCTCCCACGAGCCCGGGGCGGGGAGCTCTTCCGCCGTATCCTCTCCATCCAGCATCTCCCGAAAGGTAAGGGTGAACTTTCCGATAACGACGACGTCTCCGAGACGCAGGAGGTGTTTTTCGGCCTCGGCGCCGTTCACCAGCGTTCCGTTTGAGCTGCCGAGGTCTGCAATGGTCCACCCGTCTTCGGTTTCCTCGATCTGCGCGTGCCGGCGACTGACGGAAACGTCAGGGAGCACCAGATCCACGGCGTCCGCGCGGCCGACGACCATGGACGGCCGATGGAGGCGGAACAGCCGTTGGGGACGGCCTTCTTCGTCGATGGCGAACTCGTTCATCGGAACCTCGACGCACGAAATAACCTGCCGAGCGGCGGAGGGCGCGAGCGCACCCGCGCTCAGCCGTTTCGCGACTCCAACTGCTGCCAACGGGCGTAGAGGCCTTCGACCGATGTCACAGCGTCTCCCAGCTCGCGCGCGACGCGCCCGGCCTCGGGGCCTGTGACCTCCGAGATCTCCGTGGAGAGCGCCTCGACGCGACCCTCGGCGGTGATGATCTCCGCCTCAATGGCGGCAAGTTCTTGTTTCTCGCGATACGACAGGCGGGCGCTGGGGGCGCTCTTGGGCGCGGCCGTTCCGAGCGAGCGCGGCACCGATTTTCCCGCGCCTGCAGCGTTGGGGCGGCGGGCCAACCACTCGGAGTAATTTCCCTCGTAGAAAACCACCTTGCCATCTCCCTCGAACGCCAGGATTCCGGTGGCCACCCGGTCAAGAAACCAACGATCGTGCGAGACCACCAGCGCACATCCCCCGAAGTTGGCCAGCGCATCCTCCAGCACGCCGAGCGTCATCAAGTCGAGGTCGTTCGTCGGTTCGTCGAGCACAAGCAGGTTTCCGCCGGCCTTCAGCAGCTTGGCCAGCATGACCCGATTGCGCTCTCCTCCAGACAGCGATCCGATGCGCTTCGTTGCGTCGCGATCCTCAAACAGCAGCATGCGGAGAAAACTGCGAACGTGCACGGGGCCATCCGCCAGGAACACCGCCTCGTTTCCATCACTCACCTCGTCGATGACGGTACGGGAGTCGTCCAACTCCACCCGGCCCTGATCGAGGTAGGCGATCTTGGTGTTTACGCCGAGCACGACCTCTCCACGATCGGGTTTGATCTCGCCGAGGATGGTGCGAATCAGCGTAGTTTTTCCGGCTCCGTTCGGCCCGACGATGCCGATGCGATCCCCCGGTTTCATCAACAGCGTCAGGTCCTTGAACAGGTTTCCGCGCGTGACTTTCTTGAGTTCCAGGATGGTTTTTCCGAGCCGGCCGCCCGTCGAAAGGCGGAGATCCATCGTCCGCGACTCGCCCTTCGGCCCGTCCGCTACGATGGCTTCGAAGCGATCAATCCTGGCCTGGCCCTTCTTGATCTGTGCCGCCGCCTTCCGACGCACCCACGCCAACTCGCGCGTGATGAAGGCAGCCCGCTTTCGATCCCGCTCACTGTCCTGGTTCCGGCGTTCCGACTGTTTTTCGAGGAAAACCTGATAATTTCCTTCGTAGGCGTAGATGCTGCCGCGATCCAATTCGAGGATGCGCGTCGCGACGCGGTCGAGAAAATAGCGGTCGTGGGTGACGAGGAGCACGGCGCCATCGTGATCGCGGAGCCACGCCTCCAGCCACTCGACGGTCTGCGCGTCGAGGTGATTCGTGGGTTCGTCCAACGCGAGCAGCCCGGGGTGATCGAGAATCGCGCGGGCGATGGCCACGCGGCGTTTCTCTCCCCCGGACAGCGTGCCGACGGTGCGCTCCATGCCCTGCAATCCCATGGCATGGGCGACCTCGCGCCGTTCGTGCGGCTCCGACCGCGTCGCCTCGGCTAGAATGTCGGCGATGGTTGCCGTTTCGTCCAAATGCGGTTCTTGCGGCACGTACCGCAGGACGAGATCGCGCTGGCGAGTGATCAGCCCTTCATCGGCATCATCCTCCACAACCACCCGCATCAGCGTGGACTTTCCTGCGCCGTTGAGGCCGACGATGCCGATGCGATCACGCTCGTGCACCGCGAAGGAAATGTCATCGAGAATAACGTGGATGCCGAAGGCTTTGCGGATGCTCTGAATCGTCAGGATGGCGGACACGGCGGGCGTCTAACCGACGCGTTACCGGGGTGAGATGCGACGCATGGCTCGGGCCCTTTACAAGATCGACACCCTCTACCTTCAGCCTTGGCATCGATCGGTGCGTGGGTTCTGGATTCCGGCCGGGCCGGTGCTGACGTTGGCGGACACCGTGGATGACGAAGGTGTGGGCGAGTCCGTAACGACTGTGCTTTCCATCGTGCGTCGCGACGCACCGTGGCCGCCTCCGGACGAGGTGGACCCACTTTGCGTGGCGGTGCTGGCGGAGGACCTTGCCGATGCGTGCACGGGCGCGGCGGTTGTTGAGATTGAGGAGGATGATGGAAAGTTTACGCTCACGCCGACGCGATTGAAAGGGACGACGTTGGAGCCGGTGCCCGGCAAGGCGTTGGAGTTCGCGCATCCCCACGCCGCCGGCCTCGGCGCGGCGTTGCGCGAGGCGTTTCGGCGGGCGAGGTAGGGGGGATGATTGTCGCGGTGTTGCTCGGCGGGTGTCTCATCAACGATGCGTTGTACCAGCGTGAACGGGCAGCACTCACGGACGCGGATGGAGATGGCTTCCTCCAGAGAGAGGTTTGTGACGATGGCGATGGGGGGGTGT
>CAMAWH010000069.1 GCA_945861635.1 Klebsiella pneumoniae
ACGGGTTTTTGTCGGTGTCGGTGCAGCCGGATGGCCGCGTTGCCGTCGAGCACGCGGACGGGCGGACGTGGGTCGGGCCGGCGCGGGATGTGCGGGGAACGATGTCCGTCCGATGACCAAGCGCACCACGTCCACGAACGAGGGTTGTCCGCGGGCGATCCCCGATCAGAACGGGGGGGCGGTGTGCAACCGTCGACGTCTCCCACATACTTGACGTGTCAAGTATGTTAGCGCCTATGGGGGACGGGCGCGGCGCAGCCTGCCAGGGTGAGGACGGTGAGGAATTGGTGCATCAGCACTCCGTTGTATGGTCGGTATCTTCGTGACCAGCGAGGATTTTTCGATCGAGAATCTCACCGAGGTGGCGGTAGTATGGCTCCTTCGCCGCCCGGAGTTTTGCCGGGACTGTGGTAACGGCCCGCGTCAGGTACACGTCGATGCCTTCCGCCAGGATGGGGCGGCAGGCGCACGCACCGGGGCATCCATCGCGGGCATCCCGAATCGCGAGGGCCGCGTGCTCAAGTGCATCCGCAGCGGCCTTGATGTCGGCGTCCGACACCGCGATACTCGACCACAACTGCACTGGATTCGCGGGCACATGCGGGAGCAGGGACCCGAAGCCTTCCGGGCCGTGGATGCAACTGCCGAGCAGCCGGTGAATCACGACCTCGCGGTCGTCCGCACGTAGCAGCCGAGCAAGAAATTCGTACTCACGCGCGCGGGAGTCGGGGAGCATTGTTCACCTCCAATGAAAGCGTGTCTCGCTGTTCGTCATCACTTGGCCGGTGGCAATAATACAGCATCTACCACATGCACGACGCCGTTCATCCCATGCACGGACGCGATGATATTCGCGTTTTCCACCATCACTTTTCCGTCTCTGACGTGCATGGTGACGGCCGTGCCGTCCGACATGCCGATGACCTGACCGTCCCGGAAATCATTGTAGTTCACGATGGGAACCGACGCGTGATGCTGGACGATCCGCCGCAGGTCAGCCTTCTTTTCGGGCTCCATCAGACTCTCGACCGTGCCCGCCGGCAACTTGTCAAAGCCCGCATTGGTCGGAGCAAAAACGGTGTAGATCCCGCCGCGACTGCCCAGCGCGGTGCCGAGGTCGGTAGCGGCAACAGCCGCCACGAGTGTGGTGTGATCCGGCGAGCCCAGGGCAATGTCGAGGACGGTCTTTTCGGCGTCCGACTTGGGTGACGGCGCGACCGGCGCCGGACGGACATCGATGACGGGGCGGCGAATGTCGGCCGGTTCCATTCCGCACGCGCCGCCAACAACGAAGCAAAGAACACCGAGCGTTCGGACCATGACTTCTCCCTGAACAGGTGCACAAACCGGGAGCAAGATCCATGCCATGTACGGCGTGCCGACCACGGGGCATATTTGGGTCCGAGTGGGCGTTTCGACACAGCGAGGAAGATGAAATGGCGCACTCACATGTTGGCCGGCGGCGACGAATTCGCGATTCTCTGCCCTGAAACCACGCTCGATCAGGCCATCGCGCTCGCGGAGCGTGTTCGGCGGACGCTCGCGGACACGGCGACCGACCCGCCCACCACCGTCTCCGTCGGCGTTGCGCAGTCAGCCGCCGGGGCGAACGCCCACGAATTTCTTGCTGCTGCCGACGACGCACTCTACCGGGCCAAGCGACTTGGGCGGGACCGGGTAGCGCTGACGGAGCGCTGGCACGCGTCTTGCTCACCCTGACGTCATGACCACCACCCGGCGCACCATCCGATCCATCCTCGTTCCCACCGATTTCTCGGACGCAGCCGACATCGCCTTCGTGCATGCGCTGCGCCTTGCCATCGCGCTGAAAGCAGAGCTGGAAATCTTCCACGTCGAGCCCCGAAACGACACTGCCGATTGGCACTGGGCGCCAAGCGTTATCAACACGCTGGTCCGCTGGGGATTCCTGCCTTCCGGCGCGGGTCCGGCCGACGTTTCCGCGCTTGGCATCCGCGCGCGTCACGCGATGGCGACCGGCTCCTCGCCGGAGCATGCCATACGCGCGGAACTCGCCGCGTCCCACGCAGATTTAGTGGTGGTCGCGACGCATGGGCGTTCAGGACTGGCACGGTGGCTGCAACCAAGCGTCGCCATGCCCGTGGCGGTGCGAGGCGCCGTGCCCGTGCTCGTCATTCCGCAGGGCGCGAAGGGATTCGTCGATGCGGAGACGGGGTACGCCGCCCTCTCCCGGGTGCTTGTGCCCGTCGATCACGTGCCCCATCCCGCGCCCGGCTTCGATGCCGCCACGCTCCTCACGATGGCGCTTCCGGGGCCAAGCGTCGAACTCGCGACGATTCACGTCGGCGGGGGCACCCCCGATCTGGTGTGGATGCGCCCAGCACCCGGTTGGGCGTTGCATCACTGGAGCGCGGAGGGAGACGTGCTGGAGAACCTGCAGGAGGTCATCCGCGAGTGGGGACCGGACGTCGTGGTGGCGGTGTCGGAGGGCCGCAGGAACTTCCTTGACGTCCTCCGTGGGAGCACTGTGGAGCGCCTGTTGGATCGCTCACCGCGACCCGTTCTGGTTGTCCCGGCCGAGTGGGGATTGGCATGAGCGCGCGCGGCGCACTGCAGTTGCGCTTGGACGGTATTGTCTCAAGGAACGAGCGCGTTACCGCTCGCCTTCGTCATACCGGGGGGCTTCCGGAACGTTGGCCGGACCGGTCGGTAGTGCTGGCGGACGAAATCTTGCTCGCCGCCCTGGACGATGCAGAGCGCGCGGAGATCACCGCGATTCAGGCTGCGATGAGACGAATCGACGACGGCACCTGGGGCGTGTGTGATGCGTGTGGCACGGCGATCCCCGCTGCACGGCTTGACGCGCTTCCGTTTGCATCGAATTGCGTTTCGTGCGCGGAGGGTGCAGGAACCTGAGGGGCTGATCGCGTCCGGCGTCTCAGGTTCGATCGCCCCATGTCCGCAATCGGTACGCTGCACACGCCGAACTTGCCATTGCGATGGGCGATCCGGCGGTCACACGCGCCGTCGCCACGGCGAACGCGCGCAATCCCATCGGCATCGTTGTTCCCTGTCACCGAGTCATCGGCGCCGGAGGAGAGTTGCGCGGCTATGCCGGCGGCGTCGATCGCAAACGTTGGCTGCTGCGCCACGAGGGCGCGATTCAGACGTTGTTTTGACCCGGCGTAGCCGGCAACCGCGCGTACAGTAGCGGCCGCCCCGACGCCATGCCGCACCCCTTCGCCTTCCTCTCGCTTTTGACCGCGTGCAACGGCGCAGTCGACTCGGCCGCGGGCAAAGGCGCGAGCAATAGCGACAGCGCCCTGCCGCAGCACAGCACGGAAAACTGCAACATCGACAATGAGAACTGCGCAGAAGGTGAGCGGGGCTGCCGTGGCGAAGGTTCCGACATGCTCCCTGGGGCGAACTGTCAGGCCTGTCACTCGGGCAGCACCGGCGAACGCGGGGAGCCGGCAACGTGGACGGCAGCGGGCACGATTTTTCGCGACATCGACGGTCTGGAGGGCGCCGACAATGCCATCGTGCACATCACCGACGCGACAGGCAAAACCATAAACGTGGATTCGCACCGCTCGGGAAACTTCTACACGAGTCGAACGCTAACGCCGCCGCTGACGGTCGAAATCGAGACGGCAGATGGCACACTTGCGATGAAAAAGGCAGTCGATACCGGTGCTTGCAACAGTTGTCACCGGTGCGAGGGCGAGGCCGGCGGGAAGCTGTACGCGCCCTGAATCGCCCCAGACGGGTTAGCCGGTGTGCATGACCCCCGACATCGAACTTGAGCGATTCATCAAGCGGTATTCGCCCGAGGTCGCGGATACGGCGCGCGGCGTACTGGCACGGATGTTGGTGCGCGTGCCGGGTGCAACCGTGCTCGTGTACGACAACTACAACGCGCTGACGATGGCGCTGGGACCTACGGAACGTTCATCGGAGGCTGTCTTTTCCATCGCGGTGTTCCCCAGGTGGGTCAGTCTTTTTTTTGCCAACGGTACGCGCTTGCCGGACCCGGATCGGGTGCTCGCCGGAACGGGAAAAAAGGTGCGCCACGTCAAGCTCATGACGGTGACGGACTGGGACGCCGCGCCCGTACAACGCCTGATCGACGAAGCCCTGGCCCGGGCTCCCAAACCGTTCACGACGCCCGGCAAGATCGTGCTCAAGTCGATTGCCATGAAGCAGCGGCCACGGCGTTCGGCATGATCCGGCCCTCCGGCACATGCGCGACCCGAGTGGTTGGAGGCACAATCGCCCGATGATCTTCTTCGCTGCCCTCGTGGCCTGCAATGTCGCTGCCACGCCACCGACGAAGCATGACGTCGATGGAGATGGCGTCGCCGCAGGGAAGGACTGTGACGACGAGAACGCCGACGTCTCCGAAACCCAACGGGTCTACCTCGACGATGACAACGACGGCTACGGCGGCGGAGCGGGCGTGGACGCCTGTGGTGGCTTGGGTGGCTACGTCGAGAACGCCGACGATTGCGATGACGCGCGGGTCGATGTGTACCCAGGCGCCGCCGAGTCCTGTGACGGCGTGGATGGCGATTGTGACGGCGTCATCGACAACGACGCGCTCGACGGTCACCTCCTGTACGCCGACGCCGATGGGGATGGCTACGGAGATGTCGCGAACGTCGCGATCTGGTGCACGCCGCCCGCGGATTTCGTGGCGGACGACACCGACTGTGATGACACAAACGCCGACGCCCACCCCGGGCAGGTCGAGTCCTGCAACGACATCGACGACGACTGTGATGGCACCATCGATGTCGACGCGGTGGACCAGGAATCGTTGTACGTCGATGACGACGGAGATGGGTATGGTGTCGAGGCCGTCAACGCATGCCCCGGCGCCGGCTACGCGGACGAAGGGGGAGACTGTGATGACGTTGACCCGCTGGTGAATCCCGCCGCCAACGAGTCGTGCGATGACGTGGATGAAGACTGTGATGGCGCCGTCGACGATTTGGCGGCCGACGCGACCGATTGGTACCTCGATGCCGACGAGGATGGCTACGGCCGCGCATCGCCGGTGCTGCGGGCCTGCGCTCAGCCGGAACTGTACGTGGACAACGCCGAGGATTGTGACGATGGCGACGACGCGATCTCGCCTGATGCCGTGGAGATTTGCGACGATCTCGACAACGACTGTGACGGGGCGACGGACCCGGAAACCGCGGCGGACGCGCTTGTCTGGTACGCCGACACCGATCTGGACGGGTACGGTGACGCTTCTGTCACGCAGGCGGCGTGCGGTCAACCCGCAGGTCATGTCCCCAACGACGACGACTGCGCGGATGCCGACGCGGCGATTTCGCCGGTTGGCGTGGAACGCTGCAACACGACGGACGATGACTGTGATGGCACGGTCGATGAGGCCGACGCCGTGGACGCACCCACGTGGTACCTCGACGACGACGCCGATGGCTACGGGGGAGACACCACCAGCGTGAGTTGCGACGCTCCCCCCGACCACCTCGCGGTCACCGGTGACTGCGATGACGCCGAGGCGCTCGCCGCTCCGGACCTGGCGGAAACGTGTGACGACGGCATCGACAACGACTGCTCGGGGGATGACTCCGGCTGCGACTGGTCGGGGACGGAAGGTTTGGCGACGGCAGCGGGAGGGGAGATCGATTCGACGGGGGCTTCGGCGTTTTTCGGGGGTTCGATTTCGGTCATCGACGACGTCGATGGGGATGGTCTACCGGACCTCGCGATTGGCGGGGCGGGCCAGTACAGTACGCTTTGCGCTGCGTACGTGGTGTCGGGCGTGCAATCGGGGAGTGTGAGTCTGGGCGCGGCCACCATCGCCACGTTCACCGGAGAGGCGTCGGATGACCGCGCTGGGCCGTCCGCGGGGGGTGACATGGATGGCGATGGGGATGTGGATCTGTTGATCGGAGCAGCGTACAACGACGCGGCGGCCTCCAATGCCGGCGCCGTCTACTTCGTCGAGGGTCCACTTGCATCCACGGGGCTTTCCTCCGTCACCGCCAAGCGTATGGGCGTTGCCGCCGAGGAGTACCTTGGCGAGGCGGCGGTCTTCGACATCGATGATGACGGCCTTGCGGAGCCGGCTGCGACCGCCGTCTTCAACGACATCGGCGGTGCGGAGGCGGGCGCCATCTACGGGTGGGCCAGCCCGCCCGTGGGAGTCGCAGACGCATCAGACGCGGACTACATCCTCTATTCGGAGACGGCCGGAGACGGCCTCGACCTGGTGACCAGCGCCGGCGACGTCAACGGGGACGGCGTGGAGGATCTCATGGCTGGCGCCCCTCGTGCCAGCCGGACGGAACATTGGCAGGGGTTCGCATGGATCGTCTACGGACCCGTCCCCGCGGGCACCACCGCCCTCGACACCGGTGCGGACGCGACGATAACCGGAGCCTACGACGACCTCAGCCTCGGACAGGACGGCGGCGCTCTGGGCGACGTCGATGGGGATGGTCTCGATGACGTCTGGTTCCAGGGGACGGAGGACCCGTCGTCCGGCGCAGACTCGTACGAAGGCTGGGTCGCGACGTTCGCGGGCGCAGACCTCTCGGGGACCGTTTCCTACACCGACGCATTCTTCCGGACGTGGGGTTTGGAGTACCTCGACGTCGTGTTCGACGCGGCAGGTGGAGACTTCAATGGCGATGGCGAAGCGGATCTCGCCGTGGTCTCGATCTGGGGCAACGTCGGCATGACCGACAACGGCGGCGCCTACGTCTTCTACGGTCCCTACGCCGGCACGCTGCCGGTTTCCGATGCCGACGCCAACTTCGGAGGCGCGGCGGAAGATGACTCCGTGTCCGCCATCGCCGCCGCCGACTTCAACGGCGATGGCTTCGACGATCTCGCCATCGGCGCGAAGTACGGAGACGCGGGCGCTGCGGATGCCGGCGTCGTCTACCTCCTGTACGGCACCGGGGAATAGTGCGCTGGCGATTGAGCACACCAAGAAGGATGATCTGGCGGGATGGTTGTTGGAATAGCAACCGCTATTCGCCGCCCCCCAACAGTTGCGTCAGCTTCTCCCATCCCGACAGGATCGCCTCGCCCACCGGGGCTAGCGGATCACAGATCAGCACCGGCTCTGTTCCCGCAGTGAAATACTCCGTGCGGATCTCCGTGCAGTCGGGGCAGGCCGGCGCGCCCGTGGCCTCACAGACCACAACGGCGCTGATGCCATCCGGCATCTTTGCAACGACGTCATCCGTACCGAGGGCATCCACGAAGCGTGCCCACGTCGGAAGTGCCGCCTTCGATCCGGGGAGTCCGACTTTCCCATCTTTATCGAAGCCCACCCAGGTGGCGACGACGTACGGCCCCGCGACACCGACGAACCACGCATCCACATAGCCATCCGTGGTGCCACTCTTTCCAAATGCACCCTGCCCGACGCCAAACCTGGCGGCACTTTTCCCCGTGCCGACCGTCATGACGGAATGCAGGACGTCATCGGCCAACCACGTTGCGCGCGGCGAGTACCGGGTCGTGGCCTTGGTCGGCGCGTTGTCCAGAATGCGCGCGTTGTCACGATCGCGCACGGCGCGCACGTAGAACGGTGCGTGAAAGGCGCCGTCTGCCGCGAGCGGCGTGTACGCACCCGCCAACTGCAGCGGCGTCGCGGAAAATCCGCCGAGCGCAACACTTGGGTAGTTGGTGGCGCGAGGCAGCCCCAGCGCTCGGAGTCGCGTCCTCAACTCCGAAAGGCCAACCCGCTCGGCGAGCAACACCGCCGGGATGTTCCGCGATGCCGCAATCGCGTTCCGAAGGGGAATCGGCCCGACAAACGTGTTGTCGTAGTTGGCTGGCGTCCAGTCCTTGCCGTCGTGCGTCCGTGTGAGCGGCGCGTCGTCGAAGCGCGTCGCAGGCGAGAGCGAGGGATCAAGCTCGAACGCCGCAAGGAGCGTCAACGCCTTCACCGTGGAGCCGACCTGACGCTCGGAGTGGATGGCGCGGTTGAAGGCGCTTTCCCCGTAGTCGCGCCCGCCGACCATCGCCACGACGGCGCCATCCCTCGCGCGGACCGCCACCATCGCGATCTGCACGGCCGCGAGCTTGGGATGCGCGGCGATCAGCTCGGCCATCCCCACGGCAACGGACTGCTCCGCAAGGCGCTGAATTGCGGGCTGGATCGTGGTCGTGACTTCCAGCCCTCGCGCTGCAATCGCCCCTTCGTCGTTGGCCTCGACCGTCGCAACGACAGCATCGACAGCCCAGGGTGCGCGACGGTCTCCAGCGCCCGCATGTGTCGTCAAGGCGGACTCCTTCGCAACGTCGCGCTCCGCCGCCGTGATCACGCCAGTATCGACCATCCGCTGCAGCACCACATCGCGACGCTCACGCGCACGCTCCGGATGCCGAATCGGCGAGTACACATTCGGCGACTGGATGACGCCCGCGAGTGTGGCGGCCTCCGCCAGGGTCACCCGGTCCACGGGCTTGCCAAAATACGCCCGCGCGGCCATGTCCATGCCACAGACCGAGCTGCCTCCGGCCTGCCCGAGGTAGATCTCGTTCAGGTACAACTCCAGGATTTTGTCCTTTGACAGGCGGTTCTCGAGCGCGAGCGCAAGGAATACTTCGTCGAATTTTCGCTCCGCCGTGCGCGCCTGCGTCAGAAAAAGGTTCTTGGCGAGCTGTTGGGTCAGCGTCGAGCCACCCTGCGCCAGCTCCTGCCGCCAGAGGTTCACTCCCATGGCCCGCGTGAGGCCGACGGGGTCGATGCCGTGGTGATCGTAGAAACGGCTGTCCTCGATGGCAACCACCGCGTCCCGCAGCGAAGCGGGGATTTTGGCGAGCGGAACCGGGTTCCGGTTTTCGTTGTCGACGCCGCGCACGGTCGCGAGGACGGCGGGAGCCAACGTCGCCCGGCCGCCCGGCGTCACCGAGCGCACGCGGCCCCCGGCAAACGTGACGAGAACGGGGCCGGCGCGCGTCTCCCACCCCGGTCCGCTCGCTTTGCGGACCTCCACCATCACGGCGTCGGTGGATACCTGAAAGTCGCCGGGTTGGGTGGCCTTGGTGACGCGCGCGTATCCGGCCGCCCCGAGGTCGCCGCCCAACTCTTCGGGCGTCATCCGCATGCCGGACCACACCTCAATCGGCGCGGACCAGATGTGACCGGGAACACTCCATGCGGGCGCGCCGGTGCCCGCATCCACTACCGTCAGCGCGTGGCGGTAGCAGGCGCCGCCGACCGCGCCGCTGGCGAGCACCGCACCAATGACGACCGATCGGACCCCCGCGCGAACCCACCCGCGGAACGTTCCGCCTGCGGGCGTTTGGCTCAAACGGCCCGTCGACTTTCCTCGTCCTTTGGACATCTTCTTTGAAGCTACACGCGCTTTGGGAGGCGTCGAGGCCATCGGTTCACCCTTGACGCGTCCAGAGTAGCACGGGCAGCGGGGCCGGGTGCGAGGAAGCGGGGCCGCGGGCGAGGAAGCGCCGCCACGCCTCGGGCGTTACCTGCCGGCATGCCGTTGATCCTCTCCCTGTCCATCGCGATGGCGCCGCTTTCGATGGCCGCGCAGGCCTGGAACGCAACCTGCGCCAATCGCCAGGACTCGTCGGTCTGGTTCATCTTCGCCGCGCCTCCCCCGAAGCCGGATGCTCCGCCGAACCCGGATTTCGACTGCAAGGGCTTGTTTTTCGGGACCGTGGCCTGTCCCACCGTCGTCACGATCGGAAAAATCAAGGCGGAAGGCACGACGCCGGGGGGATTGGACACGTACGCGTTGCGATACATGCCCTCCGCCGACATCTCGACCGCCCTCGTTTTTCTGGACAAGCCCGGCGGCGGCGTCCTCTACAAGCACCCGATGATCGTTGGCGCAACCCCCGCCGCTCAACCGCCCCCGCCCACCACGATGGAATTGATGGCGGGCTACCTGACCCAACGCGCAAAGGCGTCCGCGGCGACACAGGGAATCACCCTGCACACCTGGATCTGCCCGGAAAGCGATTTCTCCCTCCCGCCCGAAAGCATCGCAAACGGGATGGGCGTGCAGATTCATCAGGGCAAAGCCCCGCTATAGGGCGCGGATCGCCGGGGTAGTTCAGTGGGCGCGAATCGCGCGTTCCGCCGTTTCGACGATATTCGGGACATTCATCCCCAGGTTCTCGGCCACGGTCTTGCCCGGGGCACTGGCGCCGAATCGGTCGATGCCGACATGGGCATCCGCGTACCGCTCCCACCCCACCGTGGTACCCGCCTCGATGCTCACCCTCGGCGCCGTGCCCAGCACTGCCTTCCGGTAGGCCCCGTCTTGCCGATCGAAGAGCTGCGTGCACGCCATGTTCACGACGCGCGCGACCACACCCTTTACGGCCAACTCTGCCGCTGCGGAAAGCGCGAGGTGGACCTCGGAACCCGTTGCGATCAGCGTGACGGCTGCGCCCGCGGCCTCCGCCAACACGTAGCCTCCGCGGCGAACGCCGTCCGCGCTGGCCAACACGGAGCGGTCCAGCGTGGGCAGGTTCTGACGCGTCAACGCAAGCGCCACCGGGCCATCCTTCCGCTCCAGGGCCAGCTTCCACGACTCGTTCACCTCGTTTGCGTCGCAAGGGCGCAAGAGCCACGCGTTCGGAATCAGGCGAATCGCCTGCAAAGTCTCGATGGGCTGGTGCGTCGGACCGTCTTCTCCCACCCATACCGAATCGTGCGTGTAGACGTACATCACGGGCTGGTGCATCAGCGCCGACAACCGAAAGGCCGGACGGTGGTAGTCGTGAAAGATGAGGAAGGTCGCGCAATACGGGCGCACGCCGCCGTGCAGAATCATGCCGTTGCAGATGGCGGCCATCGCGTGTTCGCGAATGCCGAAGCAGAGATTCCGGGCGCCCGGGGTGGTCTTCTGAATCTCGCCGCCGCCCTTGACGTGCGTGAGGTTGGATTCGGCGAGATCGGCGCTGCCGCCGAGCACGTTCGGAATGGCCGCCGCGATGGCCTGAATGGCCGCTTCCCCCGACTTGCGCGACGCCAGGGAAGATCCAACCGCATACGACGGCCACGCCACCGCGTTGATGTCCATCTCCCCGGAAAGGAACGCGCGCAGACGTTTGCCTTCGCTGCTGTCGTTCACGCGGCGCTCCCACGCGGCGTGCATGACGGCACGGTCCCCATCTTTTGCGCGGAAGAAGGCCACCACTTCGGCCGGCACGACGAAGCTGGCTTCGGGGTCCAACCCCAAGCGGGCCTTCGTCAGCTTCACCTCGTCCACGCCCAGCGGCGCCCCGTGCGCGGCGGACTTGCCCTCCTTGTTTGGAGAACCGAACCCGATCTTCGTCTTGCAGCAGATCAGCGAGGGCCGATCCGTCACATCTCGCGCCGCGGAAAGCGCAGCGGCTATGGCGTTGCAGTCGTGCCCATCGACGTGCTGAACATGCCAGCCATAGGCCGCAAAGCGCGCACCGGTATCCTCGCTGAAGGACAACGCCGTCGAGCCATCGATCGTGATGCCATTGTCATCCCACAGGGCGGTCAGGCGCCCCAGGCCGAGGTGGCCGGCCAGACTCGCCGCCTCGGCGCACACCCCCTCCATCATGTCGCCATCCCCCAGCGTCGTGTAGGTCCAGTGGTTGACCATTCCCTCCCCAAACTGGGCGCGGAGCCACGACTCTGTCAGCGCCATGCCAACGGCGTTCGAGAAGCCTTGACCGAGCGGACCGGTCGTCGTTTCGATGCCCGGCGCCTCTCCGACTTCGGGGTGTCCAGCCGTCTTCGAGCCCCACTGACGGAACGCTTTCAGGTCGTCGATCGTCAGCGCGGTACCGGTGAGGTGGAGCATCGAGTAGAGCAGCATCGACCCGTGCCCGCCGGACAGCACGAACCGGTCACGATCCGGCCACGACGCATCGGCCGGGTCGTAGCGCAGGAATTGCGACCACAGGACCGTCGCGACGTCCGCCATGCCGAGCGGCATGCCCGGGTGGCCGGAGTTTGCCTGCTGGACCGCATCCATCGACAGTCCACGGATGGTATTGGCGGCGAGCGTTTCGATGCCGGACATGGGAGCCTCACGAGGGCGCGCGCGGTAACCCGATGACGGCGGCCGTGTTAGCCGCTGACCCGCGGAGATTCGATGGCAAACGAGACCGGCATCACCCCACGAGACACGGACTATTCCCAATGGTACCTTGATGTAATCGCGGCGGGGCAACTCGCGGATTATTCGCCGGTGAAGGGGTGCATCGTGTTCCGCCCTCACGGATTCGCCATCTGGGAGGAGATGCGGAACGACCTTGACGCCCGGTTCAAGGAAACCGGACACGTCAACGCGTACTTCCCCATGTTGATCCCTGTGAGTTTTCTGTCGAAGGAAGCCGACCACGTGGAGGGCTTCGCAAAGGAATGCGCAGTCGTAACGCATCATCGCTTGCGGGCCGCAGCCGGTGGGGGCGTCGAGCCCGATCCGACCTCGAAGCTAGAGGAGCCGCTGGTCATCCGGCCGACTTCCGAGACCATCATCTGGCACATGTACGGGCAGTGGATCCAATCCCACCGTGACCTGCCGATTCTCATCAACCAATGGGCCAATGTGCTGCGTTGGGAAATGAAGACGCGGCCATTTTTGCGCACCGCCGAATTCCTGTGGCAGGAAGGACACACGGCACACGCGACGGCCGGCGAAGCTGTGGTTGAAACCCGGAAGATGCTCGATGTGTACGCCGACTTCGCGAGAGACGTGCTCGCAATGCCGGTCATCAAGGGCGTCAAGTCGGCGAGTGAGCGGTTTGCCGGCGCTGTGGACACCTACTCCATCGAAGCCATGATGCAGAACGGATGGGCATTGCAGGCGGGAACCAGCCATTTCCTGGGCCAGAACTTTGCAAAAGCGTTCGACGTCACCTTCCAGAACGAGGCCGGCGTGCGCGAGTTCGTCTGGGCCACGAGTTGGGGCGTTTCCACGCGGCTGATCGGCGCCGTCATCATGACCCACAGTGACGACACCGGGCTGGTGCTGCCCCCGGCGATTGCGCCGGTGCAGGTCGTCCTGACACCCATCTGGCGGAGTGAGGAAGAGAAGGCGATAGTGGTCGGTTTTGCCGAGAAGGTGAAGGCAGAACTGAAGGGATTACGCGTGGCGCTCGACGTGCGGGAAAGCATGAAGCCGGGCGCCAAATACTTCGAATGGGAACGGAAGGGCGTGCCGCTGCGCCTCGAGATCGGCCCGCGGGATGTTGCTTCCGACCAGGTGTTTGCCGCGGCCCGCACGGGCGGCAAGAAGTTCGGCATCGCGTTCGACGGGATTCGGGCGTCGGTGGAATCGAAGCTCGTCGAGATCCAGGCCGAGCTGTTGGCAAAGGCGACGGAACGGCGCGATGCCGGCACGCATCGCGTCGCAACCTACGATGAGTTCAAGAGTCGCATCGAGGCAGGCGGATTCTTCGTCGTCAACTGGAAGGACAGCGCGGAAAACGAAGCAAAAATAAAGGAAGAAACGAAGGCCACCATCCGATGCTTTCCGTTGGACGTTGCGGCCCCGGACGGCCCGTGTTTCTACTCCGGACGCACGGCGGACCGCGTCGCCATCTTCGCGAAGGCGTACTGATGGACGCGCGGGTGCTGTGCGTCGCGGTACCGGCGTTGGCGTTGGCCGCGTGTTCGCTCTCGGATGGAGACACGCCCTACGCCTCCCTCGCAGAGGAGGGAGACAGCGGAGATTCGACAGATTCGGGGCAGGGAAGTGACACCGACACCGACGCGCCCGTGGACACCCCGCCGAGTGAGTGGACAGACCCGGCGTATTGGGCCGATCCAGGCCCGCTCGCGGGGTTGATTCTCCCCGAAACGGCAGACGCGGGCCCGCATTGGGAGGTGCGCGTTGCCACGAGTCCCGACGGGGACACGTGGACGGCGGACGAACGCGTGATTGCGCAGGGCCTGAGCGGACTGAGCATGGTAACGATGGCGGACCGCGTCGTCATCACCGGAAACGTCGACGTGAGCCAGGCGGAAGCGCACGGCATCCCCCTTGCCCACGACGCCATCTACGCCATTTCCAGCGCAGAGTTCACGACGTGGACGTCCACCGCTTGGACCATCACCGCCATGTCGCGGCAGCGCGTGATCGATCCGGCGTTCGCCTTCGACCTCGACGGCAGTGTGCGCGCCGTGTGGTTCGGCACCGACGAATTGACGGCGGCGGCGGAAGATATCGGCGGCGTCCACGAGATCTTCCTCGCCTCCTGGGACGGCGCGGGATTTGCGGAGGACTTGATGGCGTGGACCGCGGATACCCTGTCCGAACCCGCGGTTTGCCGATTGGATGACCAGCTCTGGATGTTTGCCACCAACGAGTACAGCACGCTGCTGGCGCTCAACGCCGGTGCCGACGGACAGTGGGAGTTGATCGAGGATCGTCTATGGGAAGGCGCGGTGTCGCCGTCGTGCGTCGAGCAGGCGGACAGCATCGGCCTTGTCGCTGGCGTGGACGGCGCGGCAAAGGTCCGCGACCTGCTGGCCGACGGGACGCTTGGCACGGTTGACCAACTCGCCCCCGCAGGCCTGTTCGGCGACCCCTGCACGTCGCCGGCGTTGACGGAGTTCGCGGGTGGCTGGGTATACGCGTGTGCAATCTGGGTAGAGTGAGGCGTGTCCGCGCATATTTCCGTCCGTGACCTGCCCCGCGTGCGTGATGTCGCGCTGACGTTGGCGAGCCACGGATTCGGAGAGTTCGCGCGCATGCTCGGCATTGAAACGGCGAC
The DNA here is from genome assembly GCA_945861635.1 of Klebsiella pneumoniae. Classification (GTDB taxonomy): domain Bacteria; phylum Myxococcota_A; class UBA796; order UBA796; family SXON01; genus CAMAWH01. The sequence continues at coordinate 14,710 of CAMAWH010000069.1, forward strand.
AAGCCAATCGGACAAGCCGTTTGCCCGTCGGGTGAGGTTGGCGCTTGCCGACCTCGGCACCACCTTCATCAAGTTGGGTCAGGTGATGTCGGTGCGGCCGGACATCCTGCCCGAGGCTTTGCTCAAGGAGTTGGCGGAGTTGCAGGACAACGCGCCCGCTGTCCCGTTCGATCAGATTCGCGCCATCATCGAGGAGGACTTGCACGCGCCGCTCGCCGACATTTTCACTGTATTCGACGAGACGCCGCTTGCGTGCGCGTCCATTGCCCAGGTCCATGCGGGAATCCTGAAAGACGGGCGTGACGTGGCTGTCAAGGTCCAACGCCCGGGAATCGCCGGTACGTTGCAGTCCGATCTCCACATCCTCTATAGCCTCGCGCGGCTGGTGGAGGGGCAGGTCAAGATTCCCGGGCTCTACACCCCCGTCGAGATCGTCCAGGAATTCGAGCTTGCGCTCACCTTGGAACTGGACTTTCTGCAGGAGGCGCGCGCCGCGGAACGCTTCCGCGCCAACCATGCCCGCGTCGAAGGCGTCCGCGTTCCGCTGCCGTACCGCGACCTCTGCACGCGGCGGCTGCTCATCATGGAGCGGATCCACGGCACGAAGCTCAACCTCGTTCCGAGCGGGTCGGAGGAAGGAAAGGCGGCGATGCGACGCCTGATCGAGAGCTGGTACCTGCAGCTTTTCGAGCATGGTTTCTTCCACGGCGATCCGCATCCCGGTAATTTGATGGTCATGGGGAAGGGAGAGATCTGCTTTCTCGACTTTGGACTTACCGGAACGCTCACCGGAGAGATGCAGGATGTCATGACGAGCGTGTTCACGGGGCTCGTTTTCAGGGACGCGGAGATGGTTTCGTTGGCCGTATACCGCGCCGGCGCCACCGCAGAGCGCGTCGATCTCAAGGCGTTCAAGGGAGAGATTCAGCGGCTGATGCAGAAATACGAGGGGGCGAGCCTGGACGATCTCTCGCAGGCGAGTTCGCTCGTCGAGTTCATCGAAGTTGCCGCGCGCTACCGAATTCAGCTCCCCCGGGAATTCGCGGTCGTGGCGCGAGCCGGCTCGATCATCGACGGCATCGCGAAACGCCTTCTTCCAGGTGAAGATATTGTCGCGGAGGTGCGCCCTTACGCGCAGCGACTCATGACGCGGCGCCTCGGTCCGGACCGCCTCGGCGCCGACGCGCTCCGCGTCTTCCAGCATGCACAGGCGGCATTTCGCGATTTGCCGACGCAGGCGAACCAACTCCTGCTCGATCTGGAGCGCGGCCGCGTGTCGATCACGACGCGTGACCCCGAAAGCGAGGAACTACGCGTAGAAATACGTCACGCGGCCATCCGAATCTCCCTCGCCTTGTGCGCCCTTGCGCTCGCGGTCAGCGGCACGATGCTCATCGCGCCTTGGGCACCCGCCCCCTTCGGAATTCCGCTTTTTCCCATCTTCGGGTTCGGCGTTTGCGTCGTCGCGCTGGGCATGTTTTGCGGCCTCGTGATGCACTGGCTCTTCGCCGCGCGCATCCACCCGCGCGAATGGCGCCGACGCATCGTCGGGGTGGTTCGATTCTTCATCGGCGGGAGAGCGCCCTCCTGACGAAACGCGGAACGTGGTACCCTCCTCCTTTCACCGTTTTGGTCAAGGAGCCCTCGTGGCAGGTTCCCCGCAGCAATCTCTCCGGCAAGGTGACGTACTCGCCAAAAAGTACGAAGTCGATGCCTTTTTGGGCAACGGCTCTACGGGAAGCTCGTGGTCGGCACGTCAGCTGTCCTCCGGCAAAAAAGTGGCGATCAAGCTCATGGCTGGCGCGGCCCTAGAGCCGAGTACCGTCCAACCCGTGCTCCAACAGCTCAAGGAAACGTCGGACGACGCGCTGGTCGGGCTCATTGACTACGGTGAACACGAAGGACAGCTTTTCGTCGTTCAGGAATACTTCGATGGCGATTCGCTCCGCCGGTTGATGGACGAGTACGCCGGCCAGAAGAAATCCTTCTCGCTGACCGAGGCCTGCCAGATTGTCGTACGGGCGCTGGAGGCCGCGGACGCGGCGCATCGGAAGGGCCTCGTGCACCGGCACATCAAGCCGGGCAACATCATGATTCAGAGCAAAAGTGTCGGCCCCGGCTCGGGGAAGGCCGTTCGCACCGTGAAGCTCACCGGCCTCGGCTTCTCGGCGCTCGTTGATCCGGTCACGCTCTCCGAAAATCTGGGGGAGCGCGCCGACAATCGCTACCTGGCGCCTGAGCTTTCCGTTCCCCACGCGGGCGGCACGCCGCAAGCCGATATCTATTCGGTCGGGGTCATCTTCTACGAGTTGCTCACCGGGCAGACGCCCATGGGCACGTACCTCTCGCCCTCGCAAATTCGAGAGGAATTGACAAAGCATGTCGACGACATCGTTGACATCGCCATCGACGCGAACGTGGACAATCGCTACCCCACCGCGCGGGACATGATCAACGACATCCAGCGCACGTTCACCGACGATGAAAAGCCCGCGCCGACGATTTCCTCCAAGCAGACCATGATGGTGGTCGCGGGCTCGCTGGGCGTGATTGCCGTGATTGTTGGAGCCATGTTCCTCAATGATCCCGCGGCGGAGGCCAAGCGGGCCGACCAAACGCTCCGGGCGTCCGTGGTCAAGGAAAATCCGGCAGCCGACCGGGGAACGATCGAGGCCAAACTTCGGGGTCATCCGAACATGGCCTACATTCCGGCCGGTACGTTCATCCACGGGCGGATGCGGTCGGAAGACGGCAAGGTCGCTCTGGCCACGGAGCCACTCGCGGCCAAGGAAAAGATCGGCGCGTTCTACATCGATGTTTTCGAGCATGAAAACGCCAAGGGTGGGCATCCCAGCGTGGGCATCACGTGGGAGGATGCGGGGGGCGCTTGTTCGGCCCGCGGAAAACGCCTGTGCTCGGCAACGGAGTGGGAAAGGGCGTGCAAAGGCCCAGAAAACACGGTTTACAGCTACGGTGACACGTTCACAACCGAAGCCTGCGGTTCGGACGTCGCCGTAGACACCGATCACGACGGCGCCAGCGATTGGAAGAGCGGCGGCAAGGAAGCCTGCAAGTCCGGCTGGGGCGTCTACGATCTGAGCGGTGGCCCCGCAGAGTGGACGGGCACGTCCGGCGCCAACGGCAAGTTCAAGGTCTACAAGGGCGGAAAGGGCGGCCAGCCCCAGAGTGCAGCGCGCTGCTCCTGGTCAAACGATCAGAGCCCGACCCTGGCCAACCGAACCCTGTCGTTCCGCTGTTGCATGGACGACGATGGCAAGCTGCCGGTGGATCCCAACGCGGCGCCTCCGGTACCCGAGATTCCCGCACCCGTCGATGGCGCCGTTCCTGCGCCACCGGTCGCGCCCGTCCCGTAGTCGTCGCGCCTGAATTCGCCGTCAATAATGCGGCGGAGGCTCGTGCCCGCCCGACGATGTGCTGCCCTCGCCGCCGTTCTGCGACGTCGCTGCGAGCGCAGCGAGGTCACGCTCCAAACGGACCACCTGGTCGGCCAGGCCGCGGACCACGGCGTCCATCTGGGCCAGGTAGTCCTCCAGGTAGGCGAGCTTGACCTCCATTTCCTCGATGCGATCACTCACGACAACTCCCGCAGATCAAGGCGCCCTTTCCGCAACGGCGGACACCAGTAGTAGCCGCCCGTCACGGCTCGGCTGAAGTCAAACAGCGCGTCTACCACGCCGTCGTCCAGCCCGCTCATGCGCCGCAGCACGCGCTCAAACCGATCGAGCGTGTTGCCATATGCGACGAAATACAGGCCTTGGCGGGACGTGTCGCCAAATGGCATCGAGCGTCGGAGCATGGTGGCGTCCGGCCACGCGAGGGAAACCGCCGCGAAGCGAGACAGGTCATGCACCCACGTTTGGACCGCCACGAACGAGCCGCCATCCCTTCCCTCCCCCTGCGCAGAGACAAGGGCGATTTCCGCAGCCGCCGCCTCGGGATTCTCCGTACCGTCCTCATAGCCAGTGATGACGCCCTCCCCGCGATGGCAGAACGTCCACACCTCCTCCGTCACGGTAAAGCAGCCTTCCAACGCTGCACGTAGCGACCGCGCGCGGTCCAGGACGTCACCCTGCGTGGCGCCGCCGACGAAGGCCCAGAGCGAGCGCTGCGTCGATGGTGCTTTTCCTGGAATCGCGGGGAACGAACGCAACCCCGGTACAGCGCCGAAGGGTGTTCCAATCCCGATCATTCCGACTGGATCCAGCCCTTCGAGCGCCCGGCGAGCCGAATTCCCCTCTCCTGTGAGGTCAAATGTCAGTCCACACCCGACGGCCGGGGCGGGCGGGAGCAGGAACGCCTGCGGCGTGGCGCGCTCCGGCATTCAACGCACGCCGTAGGTCGTCTCAAATTCGACCTTTCCATCGGCCGTGATGAGCTGAAGATGGGCCTCTGATGACGTAAATTGAAGATAGCCGAAGCCTGGCCGGCTCGACGCGTAGACCGTGTTCGGCCCCGAAAGGGTGGGCCGAACGTCCGCGCCCGTGCCGACGACGATCCAGCCAACGGCCTCCTCGGTCTTGAGCACCTGTTTGTCGTGATCGTGACCGGCAAGGTAGAGTTGCGCGCCGCGATTGACGAGGACCGGCAGGAGCATCCTTTTCAGCGCCGTGTTGTTGCCGTGGTAGCCGTTCGAGTACACCGGATGATGTCCATAAACAACCTTCCACGCCGCGTTTGACGCGGAGAGTTCGCCATCGAGCCAGCGCGCCTGTGCCATGTCGAACACGTCCGTGTCGATGACGAAGAAATCGACGACGCCGCCGTGCCAGACGTAGGTCGTGTCGGGCATCGCCCACCTGGTGGACAACGCCGAATATTCCACTTGTGCGGCGGTATTGCCGAGGTGATCGTGATTGCCCAGCGCCGGATGAAAGACGATGCCAAGGGGGTCGTACATGGCGAGCCACGCGGAGGCCCACAGCGGGTCGTCCACCGATGCCACGCCGTCGGGGTAGAAATTATCCCCGAGAAACGCGCCAGCGTCGCAAGGGGCGTGTTTGCACCACGCGCCGATCGCATCGGCCACAACACGCTCTGCGCGATTCGACGTCCCCCAGTCTCCGACGAAAACGAGGGAGAACGTATCGGGAGCGGCGAGTGCGACGACGGGTGCGCCGACGGCTTCGACGACGGGTGTGGCGGGCGGCCGCGCGGCGGGAGGCAGCGCGGCGGGGGCCGGCACCGGCGACGCGGCCGTCACGGCGCACGACAATGCCAAAACGGGAACCAGCACCAGCGTCAACGACTCTCCTCCGGGCAGCCCGCGCCTAACCGCTCCGGAACGACATCGTCCGCGGGGGGTGCGTCGCGCACGTCCGCCGGCACCGGAACGACGCTGTAGGGTGCCACTGCGTCAACGTCGGCCCGCGCGTACCGCTCCGTCCATCCAAACTCGCTCACATCGTGCGTTTCCAGGCCGAGCGCACGCACGCTCGCTTCCGACTCGCCCCATTCTGCAGCGACGCGCGCCGGCGCAGGATGCAGGAACCCTTCCACCAGCGCTTCCGCAAATTCGTGCACTTCGACCCAGTTTTCATAGTCCACGGGCCCCCCCACGGAACGCCGCTGCGCGCGAATCAGGTCGTCTCCCTTGCGGACGGTTTGCTCCAACAGCGACCACGAAACGCCTGTCCCCAATTGCTCCGGAGCGTGCATCAGCCCCGCCTCGTGGCACCACATGCACTTCCCAGGTTGGCCCGCTGGAATCGAGGCAGCAAGGGGCGCGAGCGCACCCGCCCCGTCATAGATTGCGTACCGCATCTGGCCGTTGGGGAGGATGTCTACCGTCTCGTAATCCTCCGCCACAAACGTACCCTCTGCGAGACTTCCTTGTCCCTCCCCGATGGCGTAACGCACGTCATCCGCCGTCACAGGATCCGGCAAGAACGTGATGAGACGGTCCGAATCGAAGGACAGCGACTCCGTGACTCCGAAGGCAGCGGCACCCGCGAGCCGTTGGGTCCACGAGGAGAACTGGCGGCACGCCCCGGTGATCGTGTAGTAACGGAGGGGATCGTAGAGGGTTCGGGTCAGCCAGCGTCCCAGGTCGACGCCACCATTGGCTTCCGCCTCTCCGCTGGCGGCCAACTCGGCCGTCGCTTCCGCGAGCGTTTCCAGCGCGTACCACTCCACGCCCAGGCCGGCGGGATCGACCTCCACGCGCCCACCCTCGGAATCCCAGCGAATCGCGGCATCCACCGGTACCGCGCCGAGGTCGGAAAGCGCCCACTGAAACCCCGACAGCGCCTGATAGTCCGACAAACCATCACTCTCGCCCAACCAACGCAACGAAATCGGATCGCTTGGGGCCGTCGGCGGAAGCGATGCACACGCGCTCACGAGAATGAAAATGACGGAGCCACGCACCCGGCCATCGTATCGCCCCTTCATTTTTTCGGAACGGAGAAGAATTGTTTTCCTGTCCAACGGCTTCCCGGGTCATACCAGACGCACCCCCCAGCCCACCCGGAGTTCCCATGATCCTCGCCCTCTCGCTCCTTGCCTGCCGGAACCTGGCCGGTTCCGAATACCACGACGACATCCTGCCGTTACAAGAGCAGCTCGAAATCAATCTGGCGGGCAGCGACGCCGAGAAGTCGCCGAGCGACCCCGAGGACTGGGCGAGCTATTACGCCGCCACGCGCAACGTCACCTCCACGCTCAACGGCATGATCGCGTTCGTGCTTGGCACCGTCGGAAACATCACGAGCACTGTCGAGCCCAGCTGGACGAATGAAGACAAGACGAAGGCGATGTGGGGCCCGCACTCGAACTCGGGGCTCGACCCGAACAAGACCGGCCTGTACGTCATCGCGAACGAGGATGATTCCTATTCCTGGGCCCTGTTCTTCGTTCCCAACGGCGGCACGGTCGAGGACGACGCCGTGCCGATCGTCGCGGGAGAGGTGGAGGCCGGTGCCAGGCGTGACGAGGCAACAGGCATGTTCGCCATCGATTTCACGACGGCAAACCGCATGGACCCGGCCGTGGGAAGCGTCGGTGCGTTTGCGGTGGAGTACGCCTACGATGCAGACGGCGTCGAGGCGCTTGCGAGCATGGCCGCATTCGGCACGGACGGCGGCGAGCTTCACGATGCCGCCTACCACTACGACGAGGACTACGCCGGCAGTGGCACGATGGACCTGGCGTGGCTGGATGACGTGAACGCCACCGGTACCGATGAAATTGTGACGCTGCAAGCACGGTGGACCGAAGATGGCATGGGCCGAGGAGATGCGATGGTGCAGGGCGGCGATCTCGGCGCGGACAACGTCACCGCCTCGGAGTGCTGGGGTACGGACTTCAAAACCTCCTATTGGACCGACTCTATCGGCCTGTACGACACCGTCGGTGAGGAGAGCGCTTGCGCGTACACGCCGGCCTCCTACAGCGAAGAAGCCAGCTTCGAGATCTCCGCGCAATAGTGCGCCGGCTGGTGTATAGGCGGTGACATGCTGCTTATTGCTCTCGCCGCGTGCTCGGACGGCCAGTTCAGTACCAACGATAAGGCCCCCGTCGTTACGCTGCTCCGTCCGCAAGATGGGGCCGCGTTCGTTCCGGGCGAGGCGTTGGAGGTCTGCGCCCAGGTCGATGACGAGAAGGATACAAGCCAGCTTGCTTTTACCGTACAAACCGACACCGACGGCGTGCTATTTTCGGGCACTCCGAGCAAATGTCAGGGGGGAAATGCGGGCGTCACGCTCGTGCTTTCCGCCTACCAGCAGACGCTCGAGGTCATTGCGGTGGATGCCGGCGGTCAAACCGGCAAAGCCGCCGCGCTCCTCACTCCCGAGGCCAACAGCGCCCCTAGCTGCGCGTTTGTTGCCCCGGGCACCGGTGAAGCCATCGAACTGGGGCAGAGCATCGAGATCATCGCCGGGGCCACGGACCCGGACACCGATCCCGCCACGCTCACCGCGGTGGTGGAGAGTGATCTCGACGGCGTCATCTACGAGGGCAGTCCGTCCTCGGCTGGAAACGTGCAGGCGTTGTGGGCGCCGACGAATGGCGGAGAGCACGGCGTCCGGTTGACGGTCACGGACCCACGCGGGCTGACCGCCGAGTGCACGACTGCGCTTTTCGTGAATCCATGCCTCGACAGTGACGACGACGGCTGGACAACTTGCGACCTCGACTGCGACGATTCGGACGGATCGACCTACCCGGGCGCCGAGGAAATCGCGGACGGCGCGGACAACGACTGCAACGGCACCCCCGACGACGGGACGGTGCTGGTGGATGACGATGGCGATGGGTGGACCGAACTCGACGGCGATTGCGACGATTGGGACCCGTGGACCTACCCCGGCGCTTTCGACGCCTGGTACGACGGCTACGACTCCAACTGCGATGGCGCCAACGACTACGACTACGATGGGGACGGCTGGGACTACTGGGACGATTGCGACGATTACGACGCAAGCGTCTATCCGTACGCCTATGACGCTTGGTACGACGGCGTCGATGCCAACTGCGACTACGCGGACGACTGGGATGCGGACGGGGACTACTGGGACTACTACAGCGATTGCGACGACGCGGACGCCGGCGTGTACCCGTACGCTTACGATGCCTGGTACGACGGCGTCGACGCCGATTGCTTTGGGGACAACGACTACGATCAGGACGCGGACGGAACCACCAGCTCCGCCTATGGCGGCAGCGATTGCGACGACGTGGACGCCACCATCAACACAGCGGCGGCGGACACCTGGTATGACGGCATCGACAGCAATTGTGACAGCGCCAACGACTTCGACAAAGACGGAGATGGCTACGAGCGCGACGACGATTGCGACGACGACGACGCGTCCACCTACCCCGGCGCCGCCGACCCCTGGTACGACGGTGTGGACGCCAACTGCGACGGTTTGAATGACGACGATCAGGACGCCGATGGCTACGCGGCGGTCGCGGCCGGGGGGTTGGATTGCAACGACACCGACGCTGCCGTGAATCCCGGCGCAACGGACATCTGGTATGACGGTGTGGACTCGGATTGCGATGGCACGAACGACTATGATGCCGATGGTGACAGCTTCCTTGCCAGTGCGCATGGCGGAAGTGATTGCGACGACACGTCGGCCGCCGTGTATCCCGGTGCTGCCGACGCATGGTACGACGGCATCGACGCGAACTGTGATGGCGCCGGCGACTACGATCAGGATGACGACGGCTACGACGCCGACACAACCACCGGCGGCGATGACTGCAACGACACCGATGACGGCGTCAGTCCCGGCGCAACCGAAGTCTTCTACGACGGCATCGACACGGATTGCGACGCACACAGCGACTACGACGCAGACGCCGATGGGCAGGACGCAACGGAGTGGTCCGGTGACGATTGCGACGACGCCGACGCGACGACGTACGCGGGAGCTACCGAACTGCGCGATGCCACGGACAACGATTGCGACGACGCGTGTGACGAAGGGCTGCTCTCTCCGGGAGATTTGCTCATCACCGAGATCATGAAGGATCCGTACGAGGTGGGCGATTCGGAGGGGGAGTGGTTTGAGATCTACAACACGACGGCTGTCGATATCCGCATGTGCGGATGGACGATCTACGACCTCGGCGTCGATTCATGGACCATGGCGACGGACGTCGTCGTGCCCGCCGGCGACTACGCCGTGCTCGGGCGCAACGGCTCCACATCGCTGAACGGGGGGGTCACGTTGGACGGGGTGTACGGCTCCGTCCTCGCGCTTGCGAACGGCGACGATGAAATCGTCATTTCCGACGGCACCGTGGAGTTGGACAGGGTGGAATACGACGGCGGGACTGTGTTCCCCGACCCGACAGGCGCGAGCTTTCAACTCGATCCGACGACGTACGATTACCTGCTCAATAATAACGGAACAAACTGGTGTACGACGCCGACATCCGTGTATGGTCGGGGGGACAACGGCACGCCGGGGGGCGAAAACGATCCGTGCTGATTGGGGATTGACGTCTCGGAGTGCGTGGCAAGACCCTCCGGATGATCGCGGCGGCGCGATTGGAGGGTCACAGCACCCAAATCCCGCTCCCCAGGACCGCGCTATGTTGCCGCGATGGGCGAGCGTACGAAAGCCACACTCTTCGTCGCGACGTTCTTCATGGTGCTGTTCACCGCCCGAATCGCGGCGCGCCGCTACCTATCGCAGCCAATCCCGCGGGTGACACCCGTAGAGGCCGCGCCACAGGCGGCAAACTTCGACGCGCCGCCGCCGCCAACGGTGCACCTCGTCACGGTCAGCTGCGGTCAGGCGGCGTGTGGCTCACTCGCCTGCGGAGATACCCCTTGCGGAGGCAGTGAGTGTGCGTGCGCTGCCGACGCGACCCGGATCATGGGTACGGGAGGTGACACGTTCGGATGGTCTGCGTTGGTGACGTCGGGGGGCAAAACCGTCACCCTCTCCCCGGGAACGGGCACTCTCACGCTTACGACGCCAAACGCCGAGGCTGTGCTCGTGGTCCTTCCGGTTGGGGGCGCCGGAGCGCCGGCCGTCGCAGGAGCGTGGTCCGGGCTCTCTCCGGGGCGCTACGGCGTCACGGGGGGTGCCACATTCGGCTGGATCGGGCCGGTTGACCTTGCCGAAGGCGAGTCGCGCTCCGTCCCCTCGCCTCCCGTGGGCGGGGCGGCAGTCCAGGTCACCGGCGCGGAGGGATTCGTGGCGATCCCCGTCGGAGCGGGCTGGGGCGGCGCACCCACGCCGCTCGACGAGGACGGCCGTGGCACGATCATCGTTCCCAACGGCGCGCGCGTGTGGATCACCGACACGGACGGTCACGGCTGCATCGCGACGCCGACTGCGGGAAGCGCTACGTGTGTGCCTTCCGACGACGGAAGCGGGCTGCCGTGGACGCCAGCAGCGCCCCAAGCCACCCCGCCATAGGCGCCTCGACCCCGCAGCTTCTCATGCTTGGACGTGCAAAGTCCTTGACCTTCAACGTAACACCTGTCAGGACGCGCACGCCGTCGTCTACGCGGACGGCGCGCGTGCCGATCGCCGAGTCCAGCGCACAGGCATAGACGACGCGAATTGTGCCGCTACCGACGCTGACCGATTCGATGACGACACCGCTGCCGAGGTCCACCACGGGCGGTGCCGCCAGCGATCCGACGAACGCGATCTCGATCTCCCCCGATTGTCCCTGACGAATCGACGAGGGTTCCAGCGTCGTGAGCCGGGGGCGATCGGCACCTGACATAATCGTGAACGCCTCCGGTTCGACCGCGAAGCTGGTGTCGGTCACCACGGACACGGTGCGAGGGCCCGGCGTCGTATCCGGAGAAACGCTCACCT
>CAMAWH010000070.1 GCA_945861635.1 Klebsiella pneumoniae
CGACCGCACTCACATACAACAACACGTTGACGCCATCGGGGCTCAGCACCGCGCACGGTACGCCGTACGTCTCGTTGGGATCCGATCTCGCTGCCGGATCCCCGCCGCCGTCGAGGAGCACCACCGCCTCCGACCAGCGCCGCGGATCGGGCCAGACACCCGACGACCCGCCAATGCTTGCGAAATCCGGCGACGTGCACGCAAACGCCACGATGCGGTTGTAGTAGCGCTTCTCGATACCGCCACCGCCGCACGGGTCGGCGTCGGGCAGGTCATCGATGTAGGGCGACGTGCTCCGACACTCCAGCGCAATCATCACGTACACGCCATACGCCGCGCTGAGGTCGATGACGCTCGGGTCGCGGTGGATCGCGTAGACGTCCACCGGGGCGGTGGGCGGGATGCCGAAGAAGCTCTCCGAGGCGGACCGCGTGTCGACCGCCGGATCGGCAGGATCGGTCCGGCTGGGAATCACGGTCGGCGTCCACCCTGCGCCCGACCATTCGGCGGCCGTCGTGTCCCACGCACTCACGCAGCCCGTCGTCGCATCCCACGCCAGCGCCGGAATCCGCGGGCCGTACACCGGGAAGCTGAAACCGCCATCCGGGGAGTCAACGAACGAGATGTACGTCGGCGCGAAGCGCGCCGACTCGGCCGCCCAGTCGCCACCCGGAAAGACGGGTCCGCGTCGGGCGGAGGTCGGGTCCGGAGGCAGGTACCGTGGCCAAGCGCTGACGTAGTCCAATTCATCGGGAGCGTCGGCCCGGACCCGCGGTTCCGGCAAATATATCCGCCAGACGCCCCCCACGTTTGCCGTGCACGTGCTGGCCGAGCGCACATGGTAGCGCAGCGGCCGCCACGTCGTCATCGCGCAGTCGCCGCCGAGTTCATCGAGCACGTTGGCCACGTCATCAATCAAGGGTAGCGCGTATCCTTCGAAGGTGAAGCAACATTCTAACGGCGGGGCGTTGTTCCCCGCAAACTCGTCGGCGCCCTCTGCGTACGCGCGATCACGCAGCACGCTGTCGGCCGCCCAATTCAGGATCGGGGTTTCAATGACGCCAAACAGCGGAACAAACGAGCCAGCACCCACCCCCAGGCCGAGCCGCGGCGTCAAGGGCGGCGCAGTCGGCGGCGTAATCTTCCCGCGTGCCACGCGATTTCGCGCGCGACCGGCGGGCAAGCCGGCGGGCAACTTCCGCGCCGGCCGGTCGGGCGGGACCTCCGCCAGCCACGGCAGCACGACATGCGGGTCCACGTTGAACACCCATTCCGGCGCGGCCGTACACGTGCCGCCGCAGCCACCCGAACATGCGCACGGTGCCGGCGTGGGCGCCGAAGCGAACGGGTGCTCGCCGCATCTGGACATTTCAGTACGGCTTCCCGCCTACCCAGACGTCACCGGTGAACGAATCGACGCCAGCACCCGTCGTGCCGACGCGGATGACCGGCGTGAAGTACGGCATCAACGGGCCGATTCCCGCGTCCGTCTTTCCCTTGATCAGCACCGGCGCAGCCGCTTGGGCGGCCAGCGCGATCGGCGTCGAATGGGTCAGGAAGTAGGTCGATTCCGTGTTCGGGCCCTCTTTGTGGAGCGCACCGATCTTCACCGCCGCCGTTCCGGTCGTCACGAAGATCACGTACTGGCACACCGCGATCTTGAGGCCCCAGTCCTGCACCGGTAGCGGCCAATCTTTGTCGGCACCCGTAGCCGAAGAGAACGTCCCATTGCTGACGAGCTTGATCCAGATCATCGTGACCTCTCGGTGCTTTGAACGCTAATTCGGGGGGGGCGCTGTCAAGAAAATAGTTTTATCTTCTACTATTCTGAGTAATTTACATCCATCGTCATGATGCAACGAGGTTCGTACGGCGCAGCTCAGCCCGCAATGCTGGCTTGCCCGCCAACCGACGATTTCGCCCAAAAAGCGGACGCGCCGGGCGCGGCCCCAGAACACACCAACATCACCAAGCCATGCGATTCGCTGCCCTCCACCGCGGAGGCCTATCCTTCGGCCTGCGCCTTGAATGCCGCCAACGTCGACGGCAGGTTGTGCTCCAAAACGGTCTTGAGCACACTCCCCGGCACAAACATCCCAATATCCAGGTCGATGGTGTAGGTTGCCCGCGTCCGCGTTCCGCCATCGAGTGCCACCAAATCCCAACCACCATTGTTCGCCTTGAACGCCCCCTCGACCAGAGTCCAACGCAGCTTGACGTCACTTTGTTTTTCCAAACGGAGCGTGTACTCCAACTTACGGACGATGCGTACCGCGAATTTCACCGTCCACACATCTCCTTCTCGGCGAATAAGGGTGGCTTCTTCCATCTCCGGCAAAAAACGTGGATACCGGGTGAAGTCGGTGATGACACTCATCAGCCGCTCGGGCGTGGCGTTGACCTCGACGGACTTGGATGCGGCGGGCATGTTTTACCTTCCCCTGCGACGCCGACGACGGCGTGCGTCGGCAGTTGGAACCGGTGGTGTGGAGGACGACGCGGAAGACGAGGCGCCGAGCGTCGGCGTGGTGTCGGAGAACGCCTCCTCACCAAACCTGGCCCGGACGATGTTGAGAAGCGGGCGGTACAGGCGCCGCTTCAGCCCGGGGTCCGCCGCGATCAGCTTGAAGGCTTCGGCGCGCGCACGGGTGAGTGTGTCGCGATCCTCCGCAGGGTCTGCCCACGCAAACCGCGGCGCAACGTCTTCCGGCGGAACGTCCGCCGCCGCGGCAGCAGCCTTCAGAGTCTCCACGCCCTCCACAACCTCGTCCTCCGCGGCGTCCACCGCGGCCGCCGCGGCCAACACCGCGTCGGCACCACGTTGGGCAAGGTCAAGGTCGGCGATGCGAAAGCCATCTTTTTCCTTCGCAACCAACTCCAGCGTACGGCGGGCCTCTGGACGTGGCTCCTCACTCTCGACGAGGAAACAATGGCCGCGCCGCCAGCCGTTGTGGACATGGTTACGAAGGCGGTGCAGGCGTACAAGTTCGTAGGTATCGGCGCGCTCGACGATCATGATCGACGCGTTCGGTACGATGGGACCATCTTCCAGCACCGTAGTGGCCAGTAGCACATCCGAGCGTCGGTGCTGGAAATCGTCGTAGGCGCGGAAGCGCTCTTCACGCGAAAGCGCACCGGAGAAGATCGAGAATCGGGCACCAGGGAGGTATTCAGCGGCGAGCACCTCGGAGAGACGACGCGCCTCCGACGGCGAAAGTAGGTCGCGGCCACGCAAGAGCGGAAAGACAAGAATGACCTGCTCCCCCGCGGCGATTGCATCGCGCGCAGCGGCGTACGCGTCGGCGCGATGGTCTGCACCAAGCACCACGGTTTCAACGCCACGGCAGTGCGGCGGGTCCACGACCGTCATCGCCAGCTGCCCGTACGCAGTGAGCGCCAGCAGCGCCGGCACCGGGGTCGGCGTCGTGACGAGCAGGTCCGGGCGGTGCCCTTGACCATCAAACGCGGACAGGTCGGGGATGCCGTATCCGCCGTGCTGCTCGACGACGAGGAGGCCGAGCTTCCGCAGCTCAGGCGGTTGCTTCATCAGCGCGTGTGTCCCATAGACCACAAGCGTTTCGCCCTTCTTCAGCGCTTCCGCCTGCGTACGCGTCGGCGCACCCAGAAGCAGGAGGGGCTCGATCTTGACGGAGCGGAAGAACTCCCCGGCGAACAACCAAGCATTCTCCGCCGACAGGGCGTCCGGCGCGCAGAAAAACACCTGCTGGCGCGATTCAGCGACCATCAACATGGCGGCGCGCAGGACGGCGACCTTTCCGGAACCAACGTCGCCTTGCAGGAGACGCTCCATCGGCATGGAACGCCGTAAATCACGCCGAATGGCGTCAAATGCCGCTTCCTGCGGGTCGGTGAAGTACCAGCCGGCCAGGGACAGCGCCTGGGTGACCAATGCGTGAGCGACAGGATGCGCAGCGCCCCTCTCCCGCACGGGACGCGCGCGGAGGAGCGCGATGCCAAGCTGAATCTGGAGCAACTCGTCGAAGGCGAGGCGAGCACGTCCACGACGCGACGCGTTGGACGGGAAATGCACATCCCTCAGTGCCGCAGCGAGCGGAAGGAGCTTGTAGCGATCGAGCAGATCGGGAGGAAGGTGATCCATCAACGCATCGGCATACGTGCGCAAAGCAACACGCATGGCGACGCGCACCCGCGCCTCCGAGATGTCCGCCAAGCCATAGGTCGGCAGCCAGTCACCCCCCCGGCCGTCCACACCCAACGGCTCCGCCTCGTAGAGAACGGCCACCTCGTCATCGAGTTCGTACCGACCCACGAGACCCACTTCGGATCCCGTCCGCAGATTCGCGACTTCGGGCGGCAACGCGCCAACCCAACGCGCGCGCACAACCCCACGATCATGCGTCAGCGTCAGTTCGCGTCGGCGGCCATGCGGCGTGAACCGGGTAATCCGCGCCGACACCTTTCCGCGAAGCAGCACGGGTCCTTCGGGGGGGACGCCGTCCACAAGACGCTCCCCCGCGCGATCGACGGCGATCGGGGGGCGAAGGAGCAGATCGGCGATGGACTCGATTCCTTGCGAAGCCAGCACCTCCACTTCGGCCTCGGTCAGGACGCCGAGCACTCCGAGACTTTCCCCTGTTTCGCCGGCCGTACCGAGCGGAAACAAGCGCGGCTCGGGGGGCGGCTCCGGCGGGCGCGGGGGGGCATCGACCGGCCGGCGATCATTCCGCTCATGGCGGTCGGCACGATCTCCTCGATCGCCGCGATCTCCACGTTCCGGGCGTTCCTGGCGTTCCTGGCGATCACCACCCGCCGGGCGATCGGCGCGGGTCGCACGATCTCCCCGGTCGGGGCGGGGCGCCCGCTCCGAGCGCGGCGCACGGTCCCCTCGATCGCTGCCGTCCCCACGATCACCACGCGTTCCGCGCGCCCCCTCGTCCGGGACGGGCGCGTCCAGCGCTTGGCCTTCGGCCGGCGAGGCGTTCGGATGCGGCATCGGCGGCATCGGCGGCGGCACGTCACTTCCCACGCCCTCCGGCAGCAAACGCGCGCGCGGCTCGATTTCCTCCGCAGGCGGCTCTCCTGCGGAAGCACGGAGCAACGGCAGCGTTGCGACGATTCGGGCCAAACGCTCGGCCTGACCGCTCATCTCGTCCATATCGAATCCGACCACGGAATCGCGCAGCGTGACCGCGTCGTCACCGAGCGACGAAACAACATCGATCCACGGCGCCAGCGTCGCCTCCATATACCGGGCGTGCGGCAGGTTTTTTCCGCCGTCTCGGATGAGCCAGCCCGTTGCGCGACCGATGACGGCGAGCGCCTCGTGTACCGAAACCACGTTCATACTGTCCCCTAGCGGTAGTGTACGGCGGTAATGGTGAGGCTTCGGGCGCCTTTCGGCGTTTCTACCTTCACTTCGTCGTCCAGCGATCGGCCAATGAGCGCCATGCCGATGGGAGACGAAAAGGAAATCAGACCCTTCTTGACATCCGCTTCCTCACTCCCGACGATCCGGTAGGTGAAGGCCTCCGAAGTGTCGGAGTCTTCAACCTCGACGGTGACACCAAAGATAATGAGTTTGGACGGCGTGATTTTCGTGATATCGATGACATCGGCGAGCGAAAGCTTGCTCTCCATGTCGCGAATGCGACCATCGATCAACGCTTGGCGGTCCTTGGCGTCGGCAAACTCGCTATTTTCCTTGATATCTCCGTGTTCACGGGCTTCTTCGATATCGCGAATGTTGTTGGGCTTCAGCACTTCTTTGTGAAGCCGGAGATCCGCCGCGATCTTTTTATGCCCGGCGGGGGTCATGGGAATTCGGGTCGGGGGCGAGGGGCGCATCAAGGCAAGGTAACCCGGCGGCCCACCCCGCCGGCATCAACCTCACGCAACCACTCAGAAAATGCCTTTGAAGCCGGGAAGATCGAGATCGAGGCTGACCCCCCAAATCCAATCTCCCGGCACCACCATGGCCCCGAACCCAAAGCCGGCGCAGCCCATCCGGGCTGTCAAAACGGGCTCGGCGGCACCGAGGTACCGCACGCCCCCCCCGACGTCCACCGTGGTGGACATCGGCCCATCGCCGAAACGCTGGCGAAAAGAAAGCGTTCCCATGGCCGCCGCGTCGGGATCGTCCCCAAGTTTGACACCCACCATCGCGCGAGCAACGACTCGCTCGCGAAACGAAACAAAAACGGCGGGGCCGATGGCGGTGGACCGTTCGGCGAGCAGCTCCCCGCCGCCTCCCCACGTGCCGCCGAGCATCGACATCGGCCGTGGCGCGGCGATCAACGCCGCGAGATCGTCCGCACGGGCCAGAAACGCGATGTTGTCCGCGTTGAGCTTTCGACTGGCGATCCCGACGATTCGTCCTTTTTCGTCAACCGTCGGGCCGCCGGAGTTTCCGGGGTTGAGGGCCGCATCCGTCTGGATGTACCACTCCCCGACCGCGCTGACGATGCCTTCGGTGACGCTCCACCGTAGCGTGCCAACCAGCTTGCCCGCCGCCGCCGGCGCAAAAGGATGCCCGATCCCGTACACGCGCGTGCCGACGGAAGGCGGCTCCTGACGCAGCGGCATTGCCGGGGCAACGAGGCCGGTGACGTGCACAAGTGCCAAATCGTGGTCGACATCGACGGCGACGGTCTTTCCGCGCAACGTCGTGCCATCCCGCAACTCCACGCGGGGCCGAGAGCCGTTCACGATGCAGTGGTACGCGGTTGCGACGGTTTCCACCCCAACGACGGCACCCGCACACGACGACGACCCCGTCGTCAAGAGCACAACACTCCCGAGCCACGCCTCAACCATTCGGACCGGTTAAGCCGCGCGGCCCGCGGAGTCTCGATGGTCCCGTTCCTTGCACCAATGCTGATGCTCGTGGGCTGCCCGGCCACCTATGGCGGAAAGTCCGACGGTTTCGACGTCGATTCGGGAGATACCGCAGGTACCGACGACACGGGAGACTCCGAAGATAGCGGCGTTCTCCCAGGTGACGTAGCGGGGCCTGACCTCCCGGATTGTACAGCCGCGTCGGGTAACGGCGATAGCGTGGCGCTCGGGGGCGTCGTTCTCGCTCCGGACGGACCGGTGGGCGGGTACGTCGTCTACGCACGGAGCACGGGCAAGGTCACCTGCATAGGCGCTGACTGTGATCTCAGCGGTGCGGAGGTCGTTTGCACAGCGGGAATCGTCTCCCCCGGGCTCATCGACCCGCACAATCACCTGCAGTACAACACGCTGCCGCCGTGGCAGGTCGAGGCCGATTTTGACGACCGCTACGAGTGGCGCGGGGATGACGGCTACCAAGACTACAAGACCGCCTACAACGCCATCAAAGATGACTATAGCTGCGAAATCATGAAGTGGGCCGAGGCGCGCGAGCTGATCCACGGCACGACCGCCACCGTCGGCAGCTCCGGTAGCGGGTGCATCGACCTGCTGATCCGCAACCTCGACGAGGATAGTTCGGCCTCGCACCTGTCGGACTACGACATCAACTACAGCGCCTCCACCGTCACGGACAGTGAAGACGAGGCATCTGCGCGAGACGCGAACGCCGACCTGGCAAATGGCTCACTGAACGCGGCTATCAACCACGTCGCAGAAGGGCGAAATGGCTCCGTGCAGGACGAAATCGACTACATGTACGACATCGGCATGGTCGGCCCCGGGCAGGTATTCGTGCACGCCTCGGATGCGTCGAGTGAGCAACTCTCCTGGATGGCGGCCGACGGCACGGCCATCATCTGGTCGCCACGCTCGAACCTGGCGTTGTACGGGACAACGACCCCTATCGAAATCGCTCAACGCATGGGCGTGCCGTGGGCGATCGGAACGGACTGGACGCCAAGCGGATCGATGTCGCCGCTGGGGGAGCTGAAGTGCGCCGAGGAGTGGCTGCACGGAAAGGGGGACCCGGTCAGCGATGTGGAGCTGTGGGGCAAATCCACCACCGACGCCGCGCGGGTCGTGGGCCTCGACGGGGTGCTCGGCCAGCTGATCGTGGGCGCGCCCGCCGATATCGCCGTCTTCGACTGGAGTCGCACGCCTTACCGCACGATCATCGAGGGAACGGCGCTTAAAGTCCGCCTCGTGGTCATCGGGGGAGAGGCCGTCTATGGAAAAACCACGCTGATCCAGAATATCGCAGATCAGGCCGACTGGTGCGACGCCGTGGATGTGTGTGGGGACGATCGGATGCTCTGCTTGAAGCACGACGACTCCGGAGAGGACGGGCAGACGCTTGCGGACGTGCAAGCGGCGCTGGAAACGGCGCTCGCCGCGGAAACGATGCCTTCCGGGTACGAATACGCCGGCGCGTTGTACCCGCTGTTCGAGTGCGACGCCGCGCCGACGTGCGACCTCCGGGAGATCACCGGCGATGACGCCGACGGAGACGGCGTTGCCGACGCGTCCGACGTCTGCCCCGCGATCTACGATCCCGCACAGTGGAACACCGACGGCGACGCCGACGGCGACGCATGTGACGCCTGCCCGCTCGCCGCGGACACCACGGACTGTGCGATCTCGGCCGACGACCCGGATGGCGATGGCCTGGCGAACGAAGAGGACAACTGCCCGACGATAGGAAATCCGGATCAAGTCGACGGCGATGGCGATGCCAAGGGTGACGCGTGTGATGGCTGTCCCGACGAAGCGAACCCGGGCGACGCCCCCTGCACGGCGACCATCGACGCGATTCAGGCGGGCGCTTTCGCGGATGGCAGCGTCGTCACCATCACCGGAGCCGTCGTGACTGCCCGGGGCGACAACGGCTTCTTCGCGCAGGACCCGGCGCTCCGCGAGTTTGGCGGCATCTACATCTACGACCTCGGCGCCAACGACGTTGCGGAGGGCGATGTGGTGTCCGTGAGCGGCGCCGTCATGGAGTACTACGATCTCACCGAGTTGATCGACGCCACTGCCGTGGTCACCGGCACGGCCCCGGTCCCGGAGGTCATCGTGACGGACGCCTGCGATCTGGCGGCGGGCGTCGAAGCCTGGGAGAGCATGCTCGTGCGCGTGGACGATGTAACGGTCACGGACGCAAATCCGGATGACCCCGACGACTACGACGAATTCGAAGTCAACGGTTGCCTGCGCATCGATGACCTTGTGTGGACCGACCTCGATCAGCCGCCGGGAGACACGGTGTACACTTCCGTGACCGGCCCGTATACGTACTCGTTTTCCTTTTGGAAGATCGCTCCCCGCCGCGATTCGGATCTGCCGCAATGATGATCGGCCTCCTCGCCCTCCTTGCTTGCAGCGCCGGCGACCCGCCCGCTTCGCCGCAGCCCGTTAAGGTCGAGGCGGCGGTGCCCGCTGAGGTCCTCAAGACCGGACCCCGCGTCCCCCCGGTGACCGAGCATCGCGTGGCGGCCAGCCACATTCTCGTTTCCTTCCAGGGCGCCGTGAACGCGTTGCCGAATGTCACCCGTTCCCGCGAAGAAGCGCGCGCGCGAGCCGTCGATGCCCGCGCAAAGGTGCTCGCAGGAGACGATTTTGCGTCGCTTGCGCGCATCTACTCCGACGACTCGACCGCGTCTCGCGGCGGGGACCTCGGGGGGTTTGACGACGGCACGATGGTCAAACCTTTCGAGTCCGCCGTGAAATTGCTGGCCGTCGGCGACGTGAGCGACGTGGTGGAGACGCCCTTCGGCTTTCACGTGATTCGTCGTGATGCGTTGATGGAGATCCATGCGGCGCACCTGTTGGTGACGTGGTCGGGCGCCGACCGCGCGGCCAAGGACATCTCTCGCTCCAAGGACGACGCAAGGCTCCGCGTCGATGAAGCCATCGGAAAACTCGCCACGAACGCGGATTGGTCCACGACGGTGCGCACCTACTCCGATGGCCCAGCAAAGGAAGATGGCGGCGATCTCGGCTGGTTTGGTCGGGATCAGCTCGCGACGGATCTCGACAAGGCAGCCTTCGATCTTGACATTGGGGAGACGAGCGCTGTCGTCGAAACGCCGCGCGGCTTCCACATCCTCAAACGGACGGAATAGCCGAACGCCTAGGGCAACGTGAAATCGATGCCGCTGACGGTGTCACCGGGCGAAACCGCCACGATTCCGACGCTCCCGACGCCGATCACCGAATCGAACGTCGTCGGATCGCCGTCTGGGTCCAGCACGCCGGTGAATCCGACCGAGGTGGATGTGCCGATGTCTGCGGTGTCCGCCCAATAAACTGCGGTGCCCGCGGTGGTCGGACACAGAAAACTCACGGTAGCCAGCGGCGGGGATGTCCCGGTGGAATATCCGCTGCTGTCGAGATCCGCCTCGTCCCACACCTGCACGGCGCACGAAGGCGCCTTGCCAAGCGTGTCGTTGTAGGTGAACGACCCGCTGATGTCGATCGTTGTACTGCTCACGGAGGTGTCCACCCCGGAGTCGGGATCCGTGTCCAACCCCGAGTCGGGAGCAGTGTCCACGCCGGAGTCGGGGCCGGTGTCGACCCCCGAATCCACGCCCGAGTCCACGCCCGAGTCCACGCCCGAGTCCACGCCGGAGTCGGGGGCGGTGTCCACGCCCGAGTCGCTGCCGCTGTCCTTGCCTTCGCCGGTATCCTTGCCGGAGTCGCTGTCGGCATCGGCGTCCGCGTCGGCGTCCGCGTCCGCGTCGGCATCCGCGTCAGCATCTCCACCGGTATCGGCTGCCGCAAGCAGGTAGCAGTTCCCGTCATCTGCCCGGCCGAAGTTGCTTCCGCACGGGTCGGCCTCGGGGGAGCAGGACGCGAGAAGCAGGGCGGGGAGGAACGCGGCTGGAAGGAAGCGCATGATTCAATTTCCGGTGCGGAGGCAGTTTACAGCGAACCCGCCACGGCGGCACGAATCGCTTCGTCCGTCGCGGGATTGACGCGCCCGATAACCGTGAGGTCGCGGGCGATAAGCAGCACCTTTGGAAAGGCGTTGTCCGTGACGATTTTCGCAGTATAGCCGATGCCGTCGGAGAGGATCGGCTCCGCGATGCCGAAGTCCTCTCCCCAACCGGCGAGTTCATCGGTGGTCGGCACCTCGGCCTCAAGATTCTGCGGCAAAACCGTCAGGTAGCTGAACTCTTCCGGCCCGAATTCGTCGGCAATGGTTTGCAGACCCTCGGCCAATTCCTGACACGGCTCGCACCAGATGGTGGAAACGTCCACGACGAACACGCGACTGTAAAACTGATACACCGCCACTTTTTCCCCATTTTGATCGTCGAGGCAACCGTCGAGGATGGTCTGGCCCTTTCCGAACCCCTGCCCCTCGACGCGGCTGGGCGGCGCCAGAGCCGGCCAAGCATTCTCCAAGGTACCGGCGGCACACTCGCCCGCCTTCGGGCTGGTGAGGTCGGGAATGCAACCGGTGAGAAGGGTGACAAGGACGAGCATCCGCACTCCGCAGGGCAGTGTAGCTGCTTGACGCCTCGCCCGGTCCGAGTGACGGGGCGCGTCATGTCCGAATCGCTGAATCTGAACGTGCTGCGCGCCTCGTACGCAGGCTACGGAGCCCCGCGGGACCGGTGGCTCGTCGGGGGCGAGTATGAGCGCGCGGTGGTTCGTGGTGACGGCCTCGCGGTTGCCTACCATGATGACGATGGTATCCACTGGATCCTCGACCGTCTGCGCGAGCGTACCGGCTGGAAGGAAAAGCGAGAAGGAGAATGGCCGATCGAGCATACAGGAGAGGGTGCTTCGATCACGCTCGAGCCCGGCGGGCAGGTGGAGCTGTCGGGAGCGCCGTTTCGCTCGCTTGCGGACCTTGCCGCGGAAGTCCGTCGTAACCGCGAGCAGTTGTACGCTCTCTCCGAGGGTCACGACCACCACTGGATTTCGTGTGGTCTGACGCCGTATGCCCGCATCGCGGACATTCAATTCGTGCCCAAGGGTCGGTACCGCGTGATGCAAGCGTATCTCCCACAGCACGGCGACCTTGCCCACTGGATGATGAAGGGGACGTGCTCCGTGCAGGCCAATTACGACTACAGCGATGAGGAGGATTGCGCTCGCAAGTTTCACGTCGCGCTCGACCTGGCCCCGCTCACGGTTGCGATGTTTGCCAACTCACCGCTTGCGGAGGGGAAATTGACGGGGTGGCAGTCGTACCGCGGGCACATCTGGACCCGAACAGACCCGCGCCGGACCGGCTTTCCGCCCGGCGTGCGTGAGCGTTACACGCACGACGGCTGGGTGAACTACCTTCTTGATACGCCGATGATGTTCTACAAGCGGGGCAGCGAGTGGGTCCACGCCGGTGGGGCCACGTTCCGGGAGTGGATGACCGTTGGCATTCACGGCCAGTTTCCGACGGCGGCGGATTGGGAGTTGCACCAGACCAGCGTTTTTCCGGAGGTGCGCGTGAAGCGAACCATCGAGATCCGGGGGGCGGACGCCGTAGATGTCTCTCTGTCGATTGCTTTCTGCGCATTTTGGACCGGGCTGTTTTATAGCGATGGTGCGCTTGCAGCTGCACGAAAGCTCGCGGACGTGTTTGCCGCGGATACGACGACGCATGAGGAGCGCCACGTCATTGCGTCACGGGCCGGGTTGGATTCCGTGCTGTGCGGGCGTCCGGCGGCAGAGTGGGCGCGAGAAGTCGTGGAAATCGCGCGGAGAGGGCTCGTGGAAATCGGGCAGGATGCGACGCTACTGGAGCCACTCGCGGCCGTCGTGGAGAGGGGTCGTTCGCCAGCCCGGGACGTCATGGACGCGTTCGCGCGGGACCCTTCACCGCGAAACGTATTGCCGGTCGTGGCCTACTGATCCCGACACGTGTCGTTGGAAAGTAGCACCAGGCCGATGCGGGGGACACGGGCCGCGCGAATCGTGATGGGAGCTACCGCACAAAGCACGGCGATCCGGGGGGTCGGCGGAGCGGGCGGATGCGACCAAGTTGGCCTTGAGCGTGGAGTTGCCTGGGTGGTGGGGCCGCGGCTGCTCGCCCGCCGCTGCCACGAGCAGCATCGAACACGGTCGGGGTCCTGGTTTGGAGCGGTTAGATCGGCTCGGTGTCGACCCGCCTCATCCCGCCACCGGTCGAAGCGCGACTGCTCGTCGTGATCCGCGCATTCGCCGAAGTGATCATCGCCGACGAAACGGGGAGTGATGATCCCGCGTCTCTGGCGTTCGTCGCCGAAACTGCGGACGTTCTGCGGCGGCGGCTCCTCGGAATGCCGCGGTACCTGGCGGGGGGAATGGTCGTGATGACGCTCGCGTTCGACAGCGGCGCACGCACGCTAGCCGGTGCCCCGTTTCATGCGCTGCCGATACCCGGCCGCCGGAAGGTGATCCATCGCGTGCGCGCGATACCTGTTGGCCTGATCCACAACTTCGTCAGTTTCTACGAGAAATTAGGGGTGTTCATCTATTGGTCCCTCGTCGAGGAGGCGTCGTGACGCGCACCCACGAAGCGGATGTCGTCGTCATTGGATCGGGGCCGGGCGGCGCAACGACGGCAGCGCTGCTCGCGGAAGCGGGCCGCGATGTGCTGCTCGTCGAGGAGGGCCATCACTGGACACTCGACTCCGCGCCGTCGTACTCCCTCGCGGAAATGGACCAAAAGTATCGCAACGGCGGCCTGAACACGACCTTCGGAAAGACCAACATTACCTACGTCGAGGGTCGCTGCGTAGGCGGCGGAAGCGAAGTGAACGCGGGTCTTTACCATCGCCCGCTCACGACGACCTTGCAGGCATGGCGAGATCGTTTCCAGATCGAGAACTTCGATCCCGAGGAGCTGTGGCCGTTCTTCGAGGCGGTTGAACGTGATTTTTCAGTGTCACGGTTCCCGAATGGACCCGGGCCGTCGTCGCTCACCCTCCGTGCCGGCGCCGACAAATTGGGATGGAAGACGGCGGAGATTCAGCGCTTCTGGAAGTACTCCGCGGCGGCCAACCCGTCGCCGCCCTCGGGTCGCCGCCAGTCGATGACAGAAACGATGATTCCGCGCGCGCTCGCCGCGGGGGCGCGAATCCTTGCGGACACCATCGTCACGCGGCTGCACTGGAAAGGGAGTCGCGCCACGGGGGCCACGGGGCGAACCCAGTGGAACGGCTCCAAACAGTTGGTCGAGTTGCGCTTTCGCGAGCTTTTCGTGTGCGCGGGCGCCGTGCAATCGCCGCTGCTTTTACGACGAAGCAGCCTCACCCGGCACATCGGCGACAGCCTCCGTCTCCACCCGATGGTGCGCGTGGTGGCGGCGTTCGACAAGCCCGTCAACGACCCCGCCTGGGGTGTCCCGGTCGAGCAGATCGAGGAGTTCAAGCCGGAGCTCACCCTTGGCTGCTCGCACAGTTCCATCCCTCACCTGGCGCTTTGGATGGGGGGAGAGGGTCCGGTCCGACGCGATCGGTTGCGGCGCTACGATCACGCTGGCGTCTATTATGTCGCCGCTGTCGGCACCGGTCAGGGCAAGGTGCGCGACCTTCCGGTCCTTCACGAACCGATCGTGCGCCTGCCATTGACGCCGCAAGACCTCGACCGACTTGGGGAAGGGCTGTACCGACTCGGACAGGCGCTGTTCGCGGCGGGGGCCAAAGAGATCAGCCATCCGGTGGAAGGCGAAGCTCCGATCCGTGCGGCGGGGGAGTTGGATCGGCTGCGGTCAGGTCTGCCGCAGGGGCGCATGAGCGTGAGTACGATCCACCTTTTCAGCTCCATCCCCATGGGAGAAGATGCGTCGCAATGCGCGGTCGACTCGTTCGGCAAACTCCACGGCTTCGACAATGTACGCGTCAACGACGGCAGCATCCTTCCGCTCTCCCCTGGCGTGAACCCGCAGGGCACCATTCTCGCGCTCGCACGTCGTAACGCGGAACGGTTCCTCGGGTGAAACTCACCAACGGTGAGGTCCACGTGTATACGTTCAAAGCGGGCCTGCTCTCGCCGTTGGCACATGATCTACGATTGCGGGTGGACCGATGGGAGATCGGGTTGGACGGCGTGCGGGTCGCCGCGCGCTTCTGGACCGACTCCATCGTCGTGGAGGGGCCGGTGATCCGGGGTGACCTTCGCCCCTCCGGACTGAGCGAGCGTGACAAGCAGGCGATCCTTGCCACGCTGCGAACGGACATTCTTGACACTGCGCGCTGGCCGGAAATCAGGTTTGTCGGAGACGCGATGTCCGGTGACCTGACGATCCGTGGGCGGGCGGTTCGCGTGGACCTGCGGTCCCGTCAAGAGGGCGCGGTGCACGTCGGTGAGATCGAGTTGGCACCCTCGCTCTGGGGCATCACTCCCTATCGCGCGCTGGGAGGCACCATCCGCCTGCAAGATCGCTTGCGTCTGACCTGGCGGGTCAGCGAGCCAGGGTAGCCGCGCCGACCCATCGTCGTCGCGATAGCGGGGCGCCATGCCCAGTTCCACGCACCTCATGCTCCCCTGCGGGTGGTGCGGCACCGTAAACCGCGATGGCGGTGCAACGAACTGCGTGAACTGCGGCGGCCCGCTTCCCCCGCCGCCAACGTTGGCAGGAGACGACCCGGGGGCACCGCCACCGCCGGCGCCCCGGCAAGTACCCTCCTCCTACCGATGGAAAGTGATGCTTTGGCACAACCCCGTCGTGCTGGTCGGCGTCATCTTCACGGTGTTCTTCTGTTGGACCGTGGCGTTCCCACTCATCGGCGCCCCCATGTGGTACTTTGGCTGGAAGAAGGCGGCACGCCGGCTCCTCGCGCTTGAGCGCGGAATTCCCGCCACCGCTCGGGTTCTGGAGGTCTGGCGGGACACCTCGTTGCGCATCAATGGCCGCAACCCGTGGCGGATCGTCTACGAGTACGACGCCGCGGAGGGCGCGCGGGAAAGCTGGGCGCATGCCTGGGATTCTGCGCACGGCCGCCGGCAGCCTGGGGAACGATTCTGGGTCGTGTACCTGCCCGGTGACACGGAATCCAGCGCACCGTGGCCGCCCGTAAAGTGACACGGCTCCGATGGGAGCGCGCTTCACCCCGACGTCTGCCGCACACGCTCAAAGAGGAGTACGCCGGCCGTAACGCTGACATTGAGTGACTCCAGCCCACCCGCGAGCGGCACGCCGACGATGGCGTCACACCGCTTCCGAATCGGCTCGGTGAGCCCCTTGTCCTCTCCTCCGAGCACAATCGCGAGCGCGCCGCGCATATCGATTTTCCACGGAGGGACGCCATCCATATCTGCGCCCACGATCCGCACGCCCGCACGCTGAAGTTGGGCGAGGGCCGAGGACAGTCCTTCCCGAATAAGCGGTACCGCCTCCGCGCCGCCCATGCTGACGCGGTGAACGATCGGGGTCAGCCCCTTTCCACGTTGCACGGGGATGATCACCGCATCGACACCCGCCCCGAGCGCGGACCGCAGGATTGCGCCCAGATTGTGTTCGTACTGGACTTCATCGACAAGCACCACGAAGGGCTCCGGCACCGCCTGCAGCAGATCCTTCACCGTCCATTCGTGGAAGGGCTCCGCCTCGGCGATAACGCCATTGTGGACCCCCGTTTGGCTCATACGGTCGAGAAGATTACGCTCGACACGCACCACCTTTTCTCCCGCCAGCACGAGCAAGCGATCGATCTTTCGGTCGGGCTTGGCTCCGATGTCGAGCCAAATACGGAGCACCTTACGACGTTTCCGCTCCAGCGCTTCGAGAACCACGTTGCGACCTTCGATGCGATCCCCTCGGATGGGCGGCAACCCAGCGCCGCCGTCACGTCCGCCGAACCCCGAACGCCGTTGCATGACTACGCCTTGCCGCGGACGTGAACCGTGGATGTCGGGTACGGAATGTCGATGCTCTCCGCTCGCAGGCGATTGACGATTCGCGTGTTGACGGCGTGAACGGCGACACGCTGTTGGGCGATTTCCCGAACTTGAAAGCGTACGATGTACTGCATCGCGTAGGGCCCCAACTCCACGAGCAGCACGTCGGGCCCGGGCTCCGGAAGCAGCTCCGGTACGGTACGCGTGGCCTGCGAAAGTTCGTCGAGCAGCACGCGTTCTACCGTTGCCGTGTCGGAGTCGTAGCTCACTCCCACCGAGACCTCGCACCGGAAAGCCGGGTCGGGCAGATGCATATTCTGGATAGTCGAACCCGCTATCTTGGCGTTCGGGACGACCACGGTGTGATCGAGCAGCGTGCGGATGCGCGTCGTGCGCCAGCCGATGTCGAGGACGTATCCCTCCTCGCCGTCTTCAAGGCGGATGTATTGCCCAAGCCCAAAAGGCCGCTCCAAAAGGATGTGTACCCCCGCAAAGAAGTTCGTCAGCGTGTCCTGAAGCGCGAGCGCGACGGCGAGGCCGCCAACGCCGAGGGCGGTAAGGATGGGCGTGATCGCAACGCCCATGGCGTGAAGGAGGGTGGCGAACCCGACCAACAGGATGACGCCACGGACAAGGGTTCGGCCGATACCGCTGACGGCCGCCTGCTCTCCGTCTTTTCCGAGCCGCAGTTCCAGCATTCCCGCCGCTATGTTTGCCGCAACGAGCGTGACAGAACCAACGATAAGGACGCCGAGCGCGCTGCTTGCGATGCCGCTGATTTCGTCGTCAAGCGGCGCCGTGAGCACCGCCACATTCAGCGCGAGCGCAATGCACCAGGCCAGCGAAGGCGTCCGCACCGCGCCGAGCACCAGATCGTCGAGTCGATTCGACGTCCGCTCCGCGAGGATGTGCAACCGCCGAATGAGAACCGCACGAAGCGAAAGCAGTACCGCAAGCGCCAACGCAAACGCAATCGCGATGCGCGCGCTGGGAAGCGCAGGAAAGATTTCGTCGAGGCCAGGCACGGCGAGAATCTATCGCGATGCAAGGGCGGTGAGCAGGGGGCCGTCAGTGCCGCGCACCGACGACGACCAGTTCACCGCCGACGATGGCAATCACCCGATCGCCGGGCGTGCGCGGCAGGCGCCCGTGCCCCGTGAAGCTGCCAAAGGCAGGCAGAACGCCGACGCGTTCGCCAACATGGAAACACGGAACGCGGAGCGTGTCCCCTCGCCCGCGGAGCGTGACGCCCGGATGCAGATGTCCTGCCCAAACATAGTTCTCCCTTACGACGGACCCGCCGAGCTGCGGATCGTGACAGAAGACGAACGGGCCGTCCGCCCACTCCATCGCGACCTCAAACCGCCACTCCGGCGGGAGGACGTCGTGACGATCGTGGTTTCCCGCCGCCAGAAGTGCAGGAAAATCATGGGTCGTTCGCCAGGTTGAGACGGCGGCACGGACGGCCGGGGCAATCGGGCCGTGGATCAAATCACCGAGCACGACGAGTCGCTCGGCGCCGGTTTGCGCCATCGCCACCGAAAGGCGATCGAGGTCGCGCGCCAGATCTCCTTCCGGAACCGGCAATCCCCGCTGACGGAACACTTCCGCCTTGCCAACGTGCACGTCCGCGACAAAGAGCGTGCCTGCCCAGAACAGGGAGCGATCCGTACGGAGCGTCATTCGCTCGCCTGCGACGAAAATATTCATCTCGCCGATGACATCCGTGCTCACGACACCCACTCCGCCTTCATCCGCGAGACGCGCGTTTCGAGGGATTCGCTGGACTGGCTGTCCACGGCGAGCCGTTCGAGCAGGAGCGGGAAGGAAAGCGGCGTCGGCTGCGTGGTGTGCACGATCTCCACGGGGCGCTCTCGCAAACGCGCTAGCGTCGATGTGAGACGCTCCCGCTCAAAGTGCTGTTCGACGACCTCTCGGCGCGCCTGGACGAGCAGCAGACTGCCCGGTTCGTGCCTCATGAAGACGTCAAAGAGCAGCGACGTGCTGGCGTGCACCTGCCGCATGGACTTGTGCGCGCCGGGGAGTCCGGGAAACACGAGGCCGGCCACGCGTGCAATCTCACGAAAGTGTTTCCGCATCAGGACGCTGATGTCGGCGCTCGCCAGAATGTCGTCGAGCAGGTCTGCCTCGGAGAACAAGCCGGGACGGAGCAGATCGGACCACGGCAATGGCACCGGGGACAGAAATTCGATGCCGTAGTCGTTCACGGCCATCCGAACGGTGGTCGGTTGGACGCGCCCGACGCGCAGCGCCAGCAACGCGGCCAGGCCCTCATGCACGCGCCGCCCTTCGAACGGGAAAAGAAACAGGTGTTGTCCCTCCGCCGTCAGGGTAATCTCGGCGAGCACCGTGTCACCATCGGGTACGCGAGATAGACGTGATTGTACCTCGATGAGGCGGCGTGCAGCCACCAACTCGGGCGGCAATATCGCGTGAGTGGGTGCCGCCCTCATCAGCTGAAACGTTCGCCGCACGGCGGCCCCGAGCGATCCAGAAATCGGCAGCTTGTTCCCCGGCCAGTGCGGTGTGTTGGTTGTGGAGCGAGCGGAGGGTTTCGCATAGGCGGTAAGCTCGCGAATCATCACGAACTCCAGCAATTTCCCAGCAAATACAAACCGCTCGCCCTGCTTCAGTCGCGACACGAAGTTCTCATCGATGGTGCCAAGGTCGCCGCCGCCGATGACCTTCAGCCGAACGGTCACATCGCCCACAATGGTGCCCACGCTGGCACGATGCTGGCGGGCGATCAGCAAATCGGGCACGCCATACTCCTCGCCTTCCGCCTTGAGCTTTCGGAAATTTGGGTACGCGGAAAGGGTCGCGCCGCCATCCCGCACCAGCGCCATCGCCCACCCCCACTCCTCGTCGGTGAGGTCCCGGTAGCTAAAGGCGGTGCGGACTTCCCGGCGGAGGTCGTCCTCGCGAAATCCTCCGCCAAGGCCGCACGTCACGAGATGCTGCGCGAGTACGTCGAGCGGTTTGGAGAGCGGGCGCCGCGGCTCAACCTCCCCTCGTGCCAGCGCCTCGCGGACGGCAGCGATCTCCACCAACTGCAAGGCATGGGTGGGTACGCAGAGAATTCGGCACGTCGCCCCTGGGCGATGGCCGCTGCGTCCTGCCCGTTGCATCAACCGCGCGATTCCCTTCGGCGAGCCGATCTGCACGACACGCTCCACCGGAGCAAGGTCAACGCCGAGGTCGAGCGACGCCGTACAGACGACGAGCCGGATCGTACCATCCTTGAGCCCGGCCTCGATTCGCGCCCGCTCCACGACGTCGATGGAGCCGTGGTGCAGTCCCATCGTCTCGAACCACTCCGGGCGTCGCAGGACGATCTCCTGAAACCAGCGCTCCGCCTGCGCTCGCGTGTTGACGAAACACAGTGTCGCTTGCGATGGATCGAGCGCAGCCACCAGCGCGTCCGCCATCTTCACGCCGAGGTGGCCGGCCCATGGCAAGTCCACGCCATCGGACGGCAGTAGCGTCACGATCTCGATGGGGCGGGCCAGATCGGCGGTCACGATCGTTGGCGGTCTGCCGACGCCGACGACGGCCTGGGCTGCCTCCGCGGGATTGGACAAGGTCGCCGACAGTGCCCAGGTGCGAAGACGTGGGGAGAAGCCACGCAGGCGAGAAAGCGCGAGTTCCACCTGCGTTCCACGCTTGCTGTCGATCAATTCATGCCATTCATCGACGACCACCGCGCCGACGCGGGCGAACCGTTCACGCGCGTCCGGATCCGTGAGCAGTACGGAGAGCGATTCCGGTGTAGTGACCAGCACTTCTGGCGGCCGGCGCTTCTGCCGGGCCCGTGCCGCGCTCGACGTGTCTCCCGTCCGGCTCTCGACGCGCGCCGGAAGCCCGCACTCGGCGATCGGCAGCGCGATCGCCTTTTCGATGTCGCGAGCCATCGCCCGCAGTGGCGCGAGGTAGATCAGGTCATGGCCTGAAAATAGCGGGCCGAGGCTGGCCGCGTACGTCTTGCCCGCACCGGTTGGCACGTGGATGAGCCCGCTTTCGCCGCGTTCATACGCCGACCATGCTTCCATTTGGAAAGCGAGCGGTGCCCACCCGCGGGAGGCAAACCAGCGCTGCGCGGCGATCACGGCCCTATCAAGGCGCGATCACGGCCCCACCACGGCGCGATCACGGTACATTCCAGGCGCAATCATGGGGTGTGCAGTTCGATGCCGATCTGGGGCGCCGTCGTGTCTCGCGTCACGCTCGCGTCGACTCTCGCCAGGTTCCCGAGGAGCGAGGTCGCATGGACCTCAATGGTATTTTCTCCTTCCCCGATGGCGACCCGCGCGCGGAAGCGCCCGTCCTTGTCGGCACGAGCCGTGACCCATTCTCCGTTGCGCCCGAGCTTCAGGGTTGCCCCTGGCTCCGTCGTGCCGGTGACCTCCACGTCCTCCTCTCGCGTGCGGCGCGCCGTCGGCCAGATCACGTCGAGCAGGAGGGCGTCGGATGCGGGCCCTTGCAGCGGATTTCCGCCTACCGGTGCCACCACGCGCTCCCCCGCGGAAAGCGTTGTCACGCCGGAAACCCCGGTAATATCCACGCGCCCCGCCTCCGCGCTCACCGCAAACGTGCCGTCCTCGCCCCGAACGGCGGTGAAGGCTCCGTCCTCGGTGCTCGCCTCGCGTGCCTCCGACGAGATGCCAACGCGACCGCTGCCGGGACGAACGTTGGCGTGCACTCGCCCCCCTTCAAGCTCGAATTTTACCCCAGACTCGCCGACCTGCAGTACGCGAACCGCAGACTTGGCGTCCACCGTCACCCGTGTTTCCGGGCCAAGCGCCAGGACCGCGCGTCCACCCTCTCCCGCAACGATTCGGTCGTTGGCGGTCAGCGACATCCCGGCGGTAGCGTCCTGCCCCTTGCCCAGTCCGTCCACTCGCTGAACCTGGCCCGCGACTTCATGGATGACAAGGCGGCCGCCGCGCGCAGTACCAAACAGGATCTGCCAGCCAACAACGCCGAGCAAGGCGATGATCACTAGTGCGCCCAACGCGCGTAGCTCCTGTCTCACGCGACGTCCGTGGGCGGCGAAAAATCGGCGGCGGGCGCGATGATGCGCCAGACCTTCGCGGGGCCCTCACTGACGACCTCTTCCGACGTCGCCCCGTGCTCCTTCAGGATCTGCCGCGCGACCCAGAAGCCCATACCGGCCGCACGCCAGTCGTCCTGCGAGCTCACCGTCTGTGACAAGGTAAAACGGAGTTCCACGGCCTGCTCCAAACGCTCTCCGCTTACGACCAGCGTGGCCCCGGCTGCGGCAACGCCCCGAATGGCCGTGAGCACCTGCCCGAGCGCCCGTCCGAGCATCACCGCATCGCCCCGTACCTTCAGCCCGCCCGTCGTCTGATGGACCACGTCCACGCCGCGCTGCCGGATCGAGCCCCCAACCAGCGCCAGCACGTCGGCGAGAATTCCATCGAGATCCACGACATCTCGGGAGCCGACGCCGTCGTCCCCGGATGGCGCGGCGGTGAATCGAGCCAGATTCGCGAGGATCTCCTTGCAGCGGAGCGCCTGCTCCTCGGCGGCGCGCAGCAGCGGCTCCTCCTCCTGACCCGCCCGTTTCATTGCCACGATCTGTACGAGACCAAGCAGACCTGCAAGCGGATTGTTCAGCTCGTGTGCCAGGCCCGCGCTCATCTCCGCCACCGCCGCGAGTTGTCCCGACTGGACAAGCCGCGCCTGCGCCTCCTTCAACTGGGCCGTGCGCGAGTCGACGAGCGACTGCAAGTTTCGGTTGAATGCTTCGATCTCGGCGGACTGCGCCGCAATTTTCGCAGCGTCCTCGGCCAACGAGGCGCCCATCCGGTTGAAGGCGGTTCCCAACTCCGCGAGTTCGTCGCGACCATCGATTTGTACGCGCTGCGCGAGATCGCCTGCACCAACAGCGTTTGCGGCGGCCCGGAGCAGGTCGACCGGGCCGGTGACCGTCCGCGTCAACTGGATTCCGGCCACGACCGCCATACAGAGCGCCACCAATCCGATGTACCACGTCGGGTTCACGATTTGGGTCGCCGCGGCATCGGCGGCGGCCGAAGGCTCGGCAATGGCCACGACCCACCCACGCCCGCGCACCACGGCTGTGGCCGCAAGGACTCGGTCGTCGAAGCGAAGATCCGCACTTTCAACGCCAAGCACGGGCCCAAAACGTGCGGGGTCCACCAGCTCATTCCGACCGGCACGCAACAGGACACTGCCG
This sequence comes from Klebsiella pneumoniae, assembly GCA_945861635.1. GTDB lineage: Bacteria > Myxococcota_A > UBA796 > UBA796 > SXON01 > CAMAWH01. The sequence goes on from CAMAWH010000070.1 coordinate 22,946, forward strand.
TCGGCCTCGAGCAGGAACACCTCTCGCTCCTCCCCAGCGGTCGCGTCGAGACGATCGAGGAGCGGCGAGAGCGACAACTCCACACCGAGCGCGATGCCATCTCCGGTGCGGGAGGCGACCGAAAGCGGCAACACCGCAGCCGCTTCACCCGGCGGGAGGTACGGCGTTCCCCGCACAATTTGGCGACGGGAGTCCGGCACCGGCAACGCTGCGCGGAATCGGCCCAAGCGTTCCGGCGAAACGACGTCGTGACCGGCCACGACCAAGGCCTCGCCCTCCACCTGATAGATCGCCGGCGAAATTTCCTGCCCGGACGCATCGACCAGCGTTGCGATGGCGATTTCCGGAAACAGTCGGTAGGTCGCCACGAGGAAGCCGCTACGGGCCTCGTCAGGTGCAGTGTCGAGGCGGAAATTCGCGATTTGCTCGCCGAGTACGTGCTCCACGTCGTCCACCGTGTCGCCAACGCTGTCGGCGAGCGAAATCGCGCTTTGTACCTGAGCGCGCGTGATGCGCTCGGCCAAATGCTCCTTGGCGATGGACGACGACGCGGCGGCGAGGCCCAAAAGCGGGACCACGCTTGTCAGAACGATGAAGAAGAGGATGCGCGCGCGGAGCCGCATCCGGTGCTAGTGGTCGACGGGAAAGCGAAGCTCGAACGTCGAACCTTGACCGTTCTGGCTCTCGACGTGGATGGAGCCGCGATACTTGGTGACAATGCGATAGACGATGTTCAGGCCGAGTCCGGTACCGCGGCCGGGCGGCTTCGTTGTATAGAACGGGTCGAAGATGAGCTTTTGCTTGTCTTCCGGGATGCCGGGACCGTTGTCGGAAACGGATGCCCAGACGGCCGCCCCCGAGCGGCCGGCGGAGATTTTCACCCATCCTTCGCCGGGTTTGTGATCCTGCACCGCGTCCACCGCGTTCTTGATGAGGTTCACGAAGATCTGCTGCACCTCGTTCGTACGCGCGTTCAGGAAGATGTCGGGCTCCAAGGCGGTTTCAAAGGACACCCCCACGACGCCGCTTGAACGTTCCACCAGTCGGAGCGCGTCCTGAATGACGCGGGCCAACTCCACCGTCGTAAGGTATTCACTGGTAGCCGTGCGCGAGTAGCTTGTCAGCTCCACAACAATGTCACGAATCGTGCGACAGGACTCAACGATGTCCCGCGCGTATCCCTGCGCGAGCGCGAGATCCGTTTCGTCGGCGATTGCGGCGGCCAGCCCCATGACGCCGAACAACGGCGAGGAAATTTCATGTGCGATGCCCGCAGCAAGGGTGCCGATGCCCGCCAGCTTCTCGGATTGAATCAGCTCGGCCTGCAGCGACCGCGTTTCTTCCAGAGCCGCTTCAAGCGCGCCATTTTTTTCCTTGAGCTCCGCGATCAAACGGCGGTTTTCAAGCGCGACGTCTTGCTTCTGAAAGGCCTGACGAACCTTTTTTCGAATGTCGAAGACGTTGTTCAGCGGCTTCAGGACGTAGTCGAACGCGTCGAGCTCAAGCGCCGTCAGCGCCGTTTCCAACGAGCCGTACCCCGTGATGATGATGACTTCCGTCAGCGGATCGCGCAGCTTGGCCGCGCGCAGCAGGTCGAGGCCGCCGACATCAGGAAGATTTTTGTCGGTAAGCACAAGATCGACATGCTCTTCTTGGATGACGCGCAGTGCCTCTCGACCGGAGCCGAGCAAGGTGATCCGATACGGCTCCTCCTCAAACACGGCCTTGAGAATCTGCAGGATGACGGGCTCATCGTCCACCACAAGCAGGTGCTTTTTCACGGGAGTGGTCACCGTCACGGGCTAACACGGCGCTCGTCGGTGCGTCGTGGGTTCGCCGCGGCATCGCCGACGCGATACAACGGCATCGCACGTCCCTTACGCGCGGAGCGTTCGATGTTGATTCTCCTGACCCTCCTCATCGGTTGCCCGAAGCCGGCACCAGCCGCCGACTCCGAGCCTGCCGTCCCCACCTACATGGTGCCGACCGCCGCGATTCTCACGACGCGGGTGACGCCGGAGGGGCTGACGCAGGTTGAGGTGGATCTCGATGGAGATGCCAAGGCAAACGTGACGAATTTCTACCGGGAGCGCACGGACGCCCCGCGCCTCCTCATGCGCAAGGACATCGACTTGAATCGGGATGGCCGAATTGACGTCCGGACGTCGTACGACGACGGCGGGTTGCGGACACAGGAGGAGATGGACGGTGATTTCGACGGGCGTGCGGACTGGGTGGACCACTATATCGGTGGGAAGCGTGCATATTCGGAGGTGGACACCGACTTCAACGGGACGTTCGACCTCTTCAAGTACTTCGAAAACGGCGCCTGCCGCCGTAAGGAACGCGACACCAACGGGGATAGCCGCGTGGACTTCTGGGAATACCTCGACGAGAAGGGCAACGTCACCAAGACCGGCCGAGACATCGATAACGACGGGCAGATGGAAGATCGGCAGTAGTCCCGGTCAGACGCCGCCCGGCACTCGGGCACAGTGGGTCCAAGGGGGGGGG
>CAMAWH010000071.1 GCA_945861635.1 Klebsiella pneumoniae
CCCCCCCCCCCCCCCCGCGTTCCTTGGGCGGGTGGCGCTCCGAGCATCGTGCGCCGGCGGCCATCATGGAAGACTTGGAAACACTTCGCCCACCACCCATATCCGAACGCGCGCGCACGTGGAACCTCGGGTATCCCGCGCTGGTCCGACCGGGCGCCGATCTTCCCCGGCGCGCGCAGCGACGCGCCTTGTCCGGCCTCGGGTGCGAGGAAGCGCGATCAGCTCTGGAATCCGCTCGTCCGCAGACGGCAGCGTCGATCGCGCGGTAGGGTCGCCGCACCGGCAAAGTTCCGCAAAAATGACTTTCTCGTCGTCATGGACGACTCGCGCGGACAAGGTATTCTTGGGGCGTGAGTTCGAGGTTGCCCTCGACATCCCGGCGCTGCCATGATGCCCATCCTTGCGCTCGTCGTCTCGTGTACTGGGGCCCTCGAAACCGCGGACACTGGCGAGTGTTCCCGATTCAGCGAGGAAGAGGCAAACCGGGCCCACGTGCTCCAGTGGTGTGTTCGTGCTGATGAATGCGGCGGCGGCGGGTACGCCATGATCGACGCTTGCGTTGGCGACCCCAATTTGTACGGCGCGGATCTGGCGCATTGCCGATGGTCGAAGGCGGAACTTCACCCATCCAGACCGCCTGTTACCCCGATCCACGGTCCACCATCACGATCCACAATCACAACCACGACCGCCCCTGCACCCGTCATCGGTCTGGGCACGGCAACCTACGAAAAGGATCCAGCGAGCGACGGTGCGCAGTCGCGCCACGCGCGACACGCTCCTATTCCCCCCTCCCCTTCCGAAACGCGGCATCCGCCGCCGCTTCCCGCGCCAGCGCGCCCCACACCGTCGGGGAGTTGGCAACGGCGTCCTTCAACATCGCCGGCGCGGCGTCCCCGCTGACATGGGCCGCCATGTAGGTCGCAAACTCGCCGTGGGCGGCGTCCGAGGTACGCCCGGCCTCTCCGGCCAACGCGGCTGCGGCCTCAGACTCACGGCCCACCGCGATCAGACATCGGGCAAGAACCGCATGCACGAAGGCATCGTCCACACCCTCGACCGGCCGAGCAGCCGCCCCTTCCAAGACGGGTAACGCCGCGCCGCAGCCGTCGTCATCGGCCGCCCGAAGCGCAAGGCGCACCTCCGCGACCGCCCGCGTCTCCGCAATCGAAGCGGCTTCCCGCAACGCCGCTTCCGCCTCGCCATCCCGATGCAGCGCGCCGAACGCATCCGCCTCGACCAAAGCAATCGCGCCGCGCTCAGCAGTATCGACGCGCTGCCCCCGCAACCACGCAGTGGACTCAAGCGCTTCCGCAAATCGTTCCGTACGAACGTACAGACGCGCGGCGGCCAGACCACTCGCCCGCGTATCCAGTCCGCGCCGCCCCCCCTCGCCCACCAACGTACGCAGCGTCGTCAACGCCACGTCTGGCAGTCCAGCGTTATCGTAAGCCGTGGCGACTGCGTCGAGCAGCCCGAGATTCACGATCTTGCCCACCATGAACGGCCGCCACGATCCGGCGTGCAGCGTGATCGCGTCGAAGGGCCTGTCTTCCTCTAACATCGTCGTGATCCGCTCCTCCCACACTGCGGCCAACCGGGCTCCGGGAACACCCTGCGCCAATTCGGGCCGGCGGTCGAGCACCGCGCCCCAGGAAGCCAGGGCCCCCCCCGTATCCCCCATCGCTGCGCGGATCTGCGCGATGGCATGCAGGGCGTCGATCGCCGCCACATCCCGATTCCCCGCCGCCTGCACCAAACCGGGCTCCGCCGACGGCCAGGTGTCCGGACTCCGCGCCGCAATCGCAAAAAGCTGCCCCCGCACACCCGGAATCCCCCTCCAGGCCGGGCGGAGCGCCGACACCCGAACATCCGACAGCGCCGAGGCCGCAGAATCCGGCTTCCCCACGAGAAACAGTGCGTCGGAAAGAAACAGTCTTGCAATCGCCCCAGATTCCCCACCCAGCCGTCCGGCTGCGAGTCGGAAAAGCGGAATCGATTCCTCATCACAATGCGCCCGCGCCAACAGCGCGCCGGCCAGAAGCAACGGCATCGGCCGCGCCGCGGTGGCGGACAACGCCCTGGCCAAGGCAACGCTGTCGTCCGAGCCCGCGTCCATCGCCGCTGCCGCAAGCACGGCGATGACGCCGTCATCCCCCGCACCCTGCCGATGGGCCTCTCGCGCCGCGTCCCGGGCTGCCTGCCATCGACCCGTGCGGATCAGCATGGCCGCGCGCTGAAGCGCCGCGATGCCCTCGTCGCCTGCTTCGAGTCCCGAGGCGACCCCAAAATAGTACGCAGCCTCACGCGCCTGCCCAAGTTCCCGATGAAGCGACGCAACGCGATATGTCCACAGGGCGCGATCGTGGCGGTCGGAGGTCGCGATCATCGCGCGACGCGAACTCCCAAGCACCTCCCAACTCACCGTTGCCGGCTCCGCGACGCCCCAGACCGGCAGGCCCGGCTCAAATCCCCCCGCGTCCAAGCCAAATGGCCGGTCTCGCCCGGATAGCGGCGAGAGCGGAATCGCAGTCGGCTCACACTGGCCCGTCAGCGCAGTGCCACCGACCAGCGCGTCGATGTCGTACTCCCCGTTCGACGGCACCCATTCCGTTGGCGCCTGGACCTGAGGGGAAACGATCCACCCACCGTCAATCGCGCCCACGGAGACACTCGCGTACGGAGCCTCCAACCAAACCGACACCTGCCACTCCCCTCCCAAATCGATCGCACGAACCGATCGGATCCCCTCTGGAAACCGCACACGGACCTGTTCACGGAGGTTTTCGGTGTTGCGTTCAATGAGGAAGTCCGCGCGACCTGGCGCAACCGACGGCAACACATCGACCGTCGCACCCGGAGAGGTGTGAAGTCGAAGGTCCGCAGCGAGGGCGAGGGTGGTGAGGAGCATGTCAGAATCGGGCAACGAGCCCTGCGCTCAGACGGAGCGCACTGAAGGAGAGATTGCATCCATCGGTCAGAGTGCAGCCTTCTTGAGAGCCGCGATTCGACCACCGGTAGCCGGCGCCAAGAACGGCATCCACCCCGCGGATCCCCTCCTCCGGCGCATGCAGCGAGGGCAGGACCCAATTCGTGTGGATGCGGGTGCCAACCTCCGTGAGAATACCGATACGACCCCCACTGTTCTTGTACTCGCCACCCGACGGCTTGTCGCCCCACAATAGATACGACGGACCGATGTCCGCGTAGAGATCCACTGACCTAAAACTCTTGTGCACACCGATGGTCGCAGAGATCGGTGCATACCAAAGCCACGTTGCCGCCGCGGTTTCCTGACCCGCGAACCGGCCGTACCCCAGTTGGAAGCCCGCTTCGAGGCCGCGCGGCAGGGGAAGTGTGGCAACGATTTCCCCGGCAACCGTGGAAGGACCGTAGTCCTCGACGATATTTTCGTCCGTCAAGGCCTCCCCCGTGACGCGAACACCAAGTCCCGGGTCCGCTCGCCAATCGGAAGCGAGCGCAAAGGCAGAGACGAGCACCACCACTTTACACCCCCGCCCGAACGCGAGCACCGACGTCGTCGTTGCGGAGGACGGCGTACCCGCGCACCGCCCGGCGGCTGGCCGGCAGATCCGCCAGCTTCGTTGCAATCGTTTCCTGCGCGAGCTCAATGCCAGCCCGCAGCCACGCCACCCGACCGGCGATCCATATACGATCTGTCGGATTCAATTCCGGCGCGATCCACGTGATCTCCTTCGCGATCTGCTCAAGTTCGAAGCCCCGAACGGCGTCGCCGCTTCGGAGGCGCCAAGCGCACACGTCGATGCGAGCCGCGAGGACGAGGGCGCGTCGGTCGCGGGGGGCGGACTCCGAAGGGACACCCTCGACGGCCGACATCACTTGGCTCCGATCGCGACGTTGAGGTCCGCCACCATGTCGCCGTTTGCGGCTTCGGACAGGGCAAGCGCCTCACTCCACGTGGAGTACAGCGAACACGTCACTCGGTGGACATTCGCCATCGTATCCACGTTTCCCGTGCGCTGCGCCTGATTGAGATGGTGCAGGCACCATGCGTAGACGAGGTGAAGGTTGCGTGTGATGGCAGGCGCTGCCTCGTGGTCCAGCGCCGACATCAGCTCCACGAAAATGGAGCGACAGTGATGGATGCGGTTGATCCACCCGGCGCGGTCGTGCTTCTCCATCGCCTCGACGGCCTCGACCTGATCGTTGATCGCCGCCTCCAGGAGCATGAGGAGCACTTGTTCGTTCGACGCCGTTTGGACACTGTTTTGACGGTAGGATTGAAACGGGTTCATGGGGTCTCCTTACTTTTTGGAACTGTTGTTGCTTTCGAAGAACGCGGTCAGGGCGCTGCCGGATGCCTGCAACCTGCCCAACGCGATTTCCATCGCTGTGAACTGAGCACGAAGCCGCTCCTCGTACTTGATCATGCGGTCCTCAAAGTTCTCGATATCGCGTTCGAGCTCGGAGACCGCCGTATCAAGCGCGTCATTCCGCAGCGCAATGATACCGACGTGCTCGGAACTTCCATTCGCCAGCACCTCTTCGTCCTCGGTGATGACCGAGTCGATGTAGGCGACCATGCCCGCGCCCACGCCATCCGTGTCATCCGTGAACAACTCCAACACGTCGTCGGGGTGCGCCGCGAGCGCAGCCGTCAGTTCGTCCACATCGAGTTCGATGTCGCCATTCTGTTGGGTGGAAAAACCCATCCCACCCAAGGCATGCAGCGAGGAGCCGGTGGTGTACTGCTTGGAGAGCACAGCCTGCATTTTCGCCATCAAACTGGACACCGCGCCCTCGCCGACGAACGGACCCTTGATCGATTTATCCTGATCGAAGGCACGATTGGAGCGAACATGGCTCATGACGGCGTTGTAGGAATCGACGAACGCCTGGAACGTCGCAACCATGGTGTCCGTGTCCGCCGCCACGTTGACATTCACGGGAGAGGTCGACGTGACATCGTTCAAGGTGAACGTGACACCGGACACGACGGTGTCGACGACGTTGTCTGGGCTTGTCACCGCGACGCCGTTGACCGTGAGTTGGGCATCCGCCGCCGTCGTGGTTTCGGAAAACGTGGGCACTGTCCCCGTGGTGGCGTCCATGCCCGTGGTGTCGACGGTGACGGCGTTTGCAGCCCCCGTGTCGTTTCCGACGATGACGAGGCGGTAGGGCGCTGTCGCATCGCCAGTGTCCATCACGTAGGCCGTGACACCGTCCACGGTTTCGTTGATGCTCGACGCCAGGTCCGCGAGGTTGGAATTGGTCGCGTCTATCGTGACCGCGGTGGTGGTGGTGCCCACGGTGATGCTCATCGTGCCGGTGGCAACGCTGCCGATGGCGTCTTTGTCCGCAACGCCGTCGGAGACATTCGTGGTCGCGGCGGCGAGTTGGGTCACGGTGATGGCGTAGCGCCCCTTCACAGCCGCACCCGTCGTGGCGACTCCGACGATGGTCTCGTCGGCGCTTGTTCCGGTGGCGGCCGCGAGTTCGCCGATCGTGTCCATCTTTTCGAGCGCGGTCTTGAGGTCGTCCATCCGAGAGGAAAGGCCTGCATAGGCTTCTTTCTTCGCGGTGAGCGCCGTCATGTGCGTTTCCATCACGTTCTTGGGGATGGTGGCAGCCGCAACGAGCTTGTCCACGATTGCCGTGGTGTCGATGCCAGATACGATGCCGTCGACGCTGATTGCCATGGGTACTCGGGGGCTCCCTTCCCTCTTCGGTCGGCGCGAGTGGCACTTGAGCGTAAAAATGAGGACGCCCGCGGATCTCTCCGCGGGCGCTCCCGTCACACTCCGAGGCTATACGGCGGCGGTCAGCCCGCCTGCGATCAGCCCTGAAGGAGCTGGATCGCGCCCTGGTTGATGTTCTTGGCCTGGCCGAGAATCGCGACGCCCGCCTGCTGGAGGATCTGTTGTTTCGACATCTCCGCCGTCTCGTACCCAAAGTCCGCGTCACGAATCTGGCTCTCGGCGGCTGCCGTGTTCTCCGCGAACGTTTCGAGGTTTGCCTGCGCGGACTCGAGCCGGTTTTGCGCCGCGCCGTAGTCCGACCGGTACCCACTCACCATGTCGATCGCCGTGTCGATCACCGTAAGTGAGGAGGACGCGCCGCTCGCGGTGGACATGTCGATGGAAGCGGTATCTACCCCGAGCGTAGACGCCGACAAATCGCCCATCGTGATGTCAACCTGATCGTTCGCCGTGTTCGAGATGCCGACTTGAACGCCCAGCGTCGTGACGGACCCGTCGGTGAGCTTCTTGCCGTTGAACTCCGTGACGGCCGAGATGCGATCCACCTCCTCCGCGAGGCTGGTGTACTCATCCTGAACGTAGGCGCGCTCGTCATCATCGAGGGTCTCCGACGCGCTCTCAATCGCCAGTTCGCGCATACGACCCAGAATATTGCCGACCTCACTTGAGGCTCCTTCCGCGACAGCGATCATGCTCACGCCGTCGTTGATGTTGCGGCTCGCGACACGCGCCGAGCTGGCCGCCACGCGCAGATTTTCCGCAACGCCCAGTCCGGCGGCGTCGTCAGCGGCGCTCGTGATGCGCAGGCCCGACGAAATCCGCTCGAAGGACTTCGCCAACGCCTTGCTGGCCTTGGAGAGGTTGTTCATCGCACGGTTTGCCGAGGTGTTGGTGTTGACGGTGATACTCAAGGGAACTCCTTTGGGTCCGGGTTGTTCAACGGGTGAGTTGCCACCCTGCTCTCTCTCATTCGGCCCTGTTCGCAGGGGCTTGAGCGATTCTATGGAAAACTTAAATGCGGGAGGCCGCAGATTGCGCTGCGGCCTCCCATTACCCGCGGGCGGGCGTTAGAATCAGCTTTGGATCAAGCTGATCGCCGCGGCGCCGACGCCCTTGGCCTGACCGAGGATTGCGACACCAGCCTGCTGCAGGATTTGCTGCTTCGACATCTCAGCCGTTTCGTACCCAAAATCGGCGTCACGGATTTGGCTCTCTGCCGCCGACGTATTCTCCGCGAACGTCTCCAAGTTCGACTGCGCTGACTCCAGCCGGTTCTCCGCCGCACCGTAGTCCGACCGGTACCCGCTGACCATGTCGATTGCGGAGTCGATCACAGTGATAGCCGACGACGCGCCACCCGATGTGGACATGTCGATGGAGGCGGTGTCGACGCCGAGCGTCGTCGCCGAGAGGTCACCCATCGTGATGTCAACCTGATCGTTCGCCGTGTTCGAGATGCCGACCTGCACGCCGATGGTCGTGACCGACCCGTCCGTGAGCTTCTTGCCGTTGAACTCCGTGACCGCCGAAATGCGATCCACTTCCGCCGCGAGGCTCGTGTACTCGTCCTGAACGTAGGCGCGCTCGTCGTCGTCAAGGGTCTCCGATGCGCTCTGGACGGCCAATTCACGCATACGACCGAGGAGGTTGCCAACCTCACCCGATGCGCCTTCCGCGACCGCGATCATGCTGACGCCGTCGTTGATGTTGCGACTGGCGACCCGGGCGGAGGCGGCAGCGACGTGCATGTTCTCCGCCACACCAAGCCCGGCCGCGTCATCCGCTGCGCTGGTGATGCGAAGGCCGGACGAAATGCGCTCAAAGGACTTCGCAAGCGCCTTGCTGGCTTTACCGAGATTGTTCATGGCCATGTTGGCCGAGGTGTTGGTATTCACGGTGATGGACATTCGGATCTCCTGTTCGGGTTGGTTGGGCCCACCTTCCGCGGGCTTGTCTACTGGATCGGACCTACGGACGTTCTACATGAGGATTATTTTAGGATATCAGGTCAAACAGCGACATCCGCGAGCTGGTAGCTGCAACCTGAAGTGTCGCCGTGTAGTTGTTTCGCAGTTCGCCGAGCTTCATATACGTCTCGGCCGGGTCCGCGGAGGTTAATTCTTCGAGGCGAGCGCCAAACGAGGCGGCCAAACCCTGCGCGACACCGATAGAGTCTTCGGCGTGGTTCAAGGCGAAGCCGACATCGCTACGGGCGGCATTGATCGAGGCCAGTCCGCCGTCGATGCTGTCCAGCGAGGCTGCGATTCCGTCCGAATCATTGCTGCCAAGGGCAGTGCTCAGGTCCGAGAACATTGCCAGAATGTCGGTGTCGCCCTGAAAGATTGCACCGCCGTCGCGGCCGGTTTCGATCCAGGACGCAGCGCCGGTCTGCGTGACGGGCGTATCCGAGTTTCCCTGGTAGACGCCCAAGTCGTCGAAGGCGGGCGCATCCCACGCCGTGCCCGCAAAAATGTAGCGGCCGGCGAAATCCGTGTTCGCCACGTCAAGGAACGAAGCACGGAGCGAGTCGATCTCCCCGGCAGCATTCGCGCGCTCGTCAGACGACATCACATCGCTCGCCATTTGTACCGCAATTTCGCGCGCCCGCACGAGAATATTGGCCGCGCTGCCAAGCGCGTCGTCCGTTACCTGCAGCACGCTGACCGCGCTGTTTGCATTGGATTGGAACACACCCTGATCGGCGACACTCGCCTGCATCCGATGGATCTCGCCCAACATGGCGGGTGCGTCGGAGGGGCGGTTGACCGAGCGACCGGTGGTGGCCTGCTCCTCCAGCGTTCGGATCTTCGCGCTCTGCGATTGGGTCGCACGACTCACAAGGTCGAGGAGTCCGGAATGGGTGACGCGCATCATGGCTTACCTCCCAATCATCAGCAGTTCGCCGATGAGTTCGTCGGCTGCCGACACGACGCGCGCAGCGGCGCGATAGGCAGCCTGATACTGGAGAAGGTGCATCGCCTCCTCGTCGCTGTCCACGCCCGAGACACTCGCGCGTGCGGTTTCCAGGTCGGACGTGAGCTGAACTTGGGTTTCCACGTTGGCCGTGGCCGCGGCGATGTCCGCCCCGATGGTGCTGGCAATCGCAGACAGGAATGTGCGGCTCGTTCCGGTCGCGAACATCGAGCTATCGGATTCAATGGACAGGAGCGCCTGAAGATTGACGCCATCTCCGGCAGCGGCCGTAGAATCGCCAGCAAAGGCAAGCAACAAGGGATCGTCCGCAAGCGCGCTGGCGAGGGAAAACCCTGCCGCGCCGGAGGCCGTGACCGTGAACACGTCCGTACCCGCGGCGGCGTTGGCGTCGTACCCCGTTGCGTGCTGGGCGTTTACCGCATCGGAGAACGTAGTCGCAAACTCATCGAGTGAGTCGAGGTAGCCTTGCGCCGAGCTCCTGGCTTCCACGAGTCCACCCCATTCTCCGCCCAGTTCGCTCGTCACTTGCATCGTTCCGCCATCCATCGACACCGAGACCTGCGACGCTCCGGAAACGTCGGCCAGAACCGAGAGCGTCCGGGCCTCGCCGCCGCTCACGACTGCATGGCCGCCGACAAACACAGTCGCCTGGCCGTCCGCCGACAGGTCGACCGTCGCCCCCAGCGTGGCGCCCAATCCTTTGATGAGTTCGTCGCGGCGGTCCAGCAGGTCCGCGGGTCCTGTCGTGGTACCCGCCCGCCCAATCTTCGCGTTCAGGTTTGCGATCTCCGTCAATTGGGCGTTGACCTCGTCGAGACCCTCCCCAAGTTGGGTATCAAAACCGTCGATGGCGGCCTGAATGCCGCCGGCCGTGCGGGAAACGGTGGTCGCAAAGGTCGCGGCGGCGTTCACGACGCCGAGTCGCAGGCTGGTGGAGCTCGGATCGGTGCTCGCCGAGGAGATTGCGTCGAAAAATGCATCGAGCGAGGCCACGATGCCGGTACCGCTCGCCTCGTCAAAGTAGGGCTCGATGACCTGCAGCGCGGACTCCAGGGACTCGGCGGCGGCCTTGTCTCCCGTGGCAGCAATAAGGCGCGTGCCCAACAAGCGATCCGTGATTCGGGTAATGCCGGTGACGTCCGGACCGTGACCGAGAAACAACCCAGCTTTGGACACCGGATCCGACGTCTGCTGGGCAACCGTGCGGCGGCTGTACCCCGGCGTGTTGACGTTGGTGACGTTCTGCGTCGTGACGTCAATGCCGGCGCTCGCAGCCGCCAGGCCGCGCGTACCCGCATGAAGGGCATTCAGCAGTCCCATCAGTACCCGCCAGTGAGGGTGCCGCGGCGGCCGTAGGTAGTGACCGTTTGGGCAGGAAGAACGGTTTGCAGCGCGGCGAGCACGGCGGTACCGCAGGCGCGGATGCGCTGATCGAGACGGGCCACGCGAAGCGCAACCGTGTGCGCCTCCGCACGCTCGGCGGGGCTCCAACGGGCGACCAGGCGCGCGTCAATCAAAGACTGCATCGCTCGGCGACACTCCGTGGTGTCGGCAACCGCCTGGCTATCCACGCGGCGTACGGCGTCCAACTGAGCCTCGACGGATGCAAGCCAACGTTCCAACTCGGGCCGTGCCATCACAGCGCCATGAGGAAGGCGTCGATGCTGCGATCGACATCTTCCCGGCTGCCGAGGCGACCCGCGGCGATGTCCGCCTTCGCCTTTGCGACAACGTCGGCGCGGACCTCTCCGTACGGATTGGACCGGGCGGCGTCGCGCATGGCGCCGACGGATGAGGAGAGTTCCACCTGCACACCGGGCTGCGCCACCGCGGCCATCGGACGAGCGCCCGACACCGTTCCCACGCGGTTCGTGGGGAGCATCGGAGCGGCCGGCAGGGAGGATTGGATCTTCACATCTCACCTCACAGGAGCCGAATCGGTCGCCGAGGGCGGACCTTTAGGGGACCGCGATCATTTTTTCCTTCAACCACGCGATCGGGTCCACGGGGCGGCCATCCTTGCGCACCTCGAAGTGGAGGTGCGGCCCGGTAGAACGCCCGGTACTGCCGATGGTAGCGAGCTCGGTGGATGTGTCGACCGTGTCGCCGACGTTCACCTTCAGCTCCTTGCAATGCGCGTAGCGACTCTCCGAGCCGTCCGGATGGGCAACGACAACGCAGTTGCCATACCCGCCGCGATCGCCAGCAAAGGTCACCTTCCCGCCCGTCGCCGGTCGGATCGGGCTGCCCTCTGCCCCTGCGATGTCGATGCCATCGTGCTCGCGGAGGTCTCCCGTGAACGGGTCCTTTCGCTTTCCGAAGATGCTGGTGATACGACCGATCAGCCCGGTTTCGTTCGCCTGCGCCGCGTGGGCATTGTCCGCCTCGCCCAGCATCGGCATGCGGCCGTGCGGTGCGGGGCGCGGAAGTTGCTGTGCCGTCGGCACGCCATGCTCCGCCAGCATCCTTTCCAATTCCTTGCCGAGGCCCAGCCCGCCCGTCTCCGCGACGCGCCTTCCGATTTCCTGATCGAACAAGCCGGAAAACGTGGCCATGGGCCCGGACGTCATCATGCCTTCGGGCAACGTCGCGCGCATCTGCTGGGCGAGGAAGCTCACCATGTACGCCTCGAACTGCCGCGCCGCATCCGCCGTTTTCGGCGAGGTCGGATCGGGCAGGCCGGTCGCCGCCTGGGTGATCGGCGAGTAGCTGTCGAGCGCGCTGGTCATTGCGTCGTGATCTCCGCGTGGAGGCCGCCTGCGGCGCGCATCGCCTGGAGAATCACAATGAGATCTCGTGGCGAAACGCCCATGGTATTGAGCGCGCCGACGACATCGCCAACCGTGGCGCCTTCCAGCATCGTGACCCGGCCGGCCTGCTCGTTCACATGGATGTCCGTGTTCGTCACGACCTCCGTCGCGCCGCTGGCGAGCATGCCCGGTTGCGAAACCGAACGATTCTCCTTCACGTCGATGGTGAGGCCGCCGTGCGCCACCGCAACTGCGCTCACCGTAATGTCCGCCCCCATGACGACCGTGCCCGTCCGCTCGTTCACAACGACCCGCGAGACGTGATCCAGAGGCAGCGTCTGGGTTTCGAGGAAGGCAACCATCTCAGGTTGGCGACCCAGATAGGCGTCGGGTACGCGCACGCGCACGGTGCCACTGTCCACCGGCTTCGCAAACTCCCCCTTCAACGCCCGGTTGAACGCCATGCTCAGCGCCTCGGCGTTCGTGAAGTCGGGGTCGTTGAGCACGAACTCGAACTCAAACGCTTCGGCAAAGTTGAGCTGGTTGGGCAGTTCGACTTCGACGGTGCCACCGCGACTCACGACGCCAACGGTCGGATGGTTCTTCATCGCCATGTCGCCGCCGACCTGGATGGAGTAGCCGCCGATGGTGACCGCGCCTTGCGCCATCGCAATCTGCATTCCGTTTGCCGCGACCATCGGGGTGACGAGCAGCACGCCGCCTTCGAGCGATCGTGCGTCTCCCACGCTCGACACCTGCACGTCCATCCGCGAGCCGGGCCGCGACCCGGGTGGCAAACTCGCGGTGACCATGACCATCGCGACGTTGCGCGACTTGATCTCTTCCTCACTCATGGTGAAGCCAAGGGCGGCCAAGCGGTTGGCGAGCGTGCGAACCGCCGCGGCGTTCTGTGAGGAGTCGCCGGTGCGGTTCAGACCCACGACAAGTCCCGAGCCGACAAGCGCGTTTTCACGAACGCCGAACAGGCTCGCCACGTCCTTGACACGCGCCGCCTCCGCGGAGGGGGTCATCGTGCACAGTACCAGCCAGAGAAGGGTCATGCTGGCGTCTTCGGACGGGCGGACGGGAAGTTGAGGGGATTCTTGCGACGCCTCACGCCTGACGGAGAATGATCGCCATCAGTCCGTCGGCGTCCGCCCCGGCAACGCGAGCCTCGGCGTTCGTATCTCCCGCCGCGCGAAGCAGTGCCAAAGCCGCGTCACGAAGGGCGAGAATACGGCCTTCTTCGCGGCCTTCTTCGCGGCCTTCTTCGCGAGCGGCCGCCGGATGGACGTACCCGAAACGGTCCAGGAGATTGCGCAACGCGACACGATCCGCCTGTTCCGCGTCGAAGAGCGCGGCCGCCGGAAACGGGTTCGCGAGGACGCCGGGCAAGGACAGCTCCTCGTTCGCCGCTACCACCCGGAAGCCACGTACTCCCGCTTCGTGGACCTCCACCCGACGGACGCCCGTAAGGCGAACCACCCACACCGCCCGCGTACCCGCGGCGAGCAACTGCGCGATCTTGCGCTTGAGGTCCGCGTTGTCCTGCCCCGAATCGGCATACTCGATTGCAAGGGGCGGCGCGACCTGCGCCCAGCCATCTCCGACGTCTTCCGCCATCACCGATATATCGGGCGCCCGCATCGTCTCGTTTCCGAGGTCGAATCCAATCTCCACGCCCGCGTTTACAACCGCAGGGTCCGTTCGAATGATCAGTCCGCCGTTCAATTGCGCGCTGCCCCCGCGCGGCCGCGTCGGAAGGCAGAGGACCGGGTGACCGTTGTCCAGTTCATACTGGCTTTTCGACGGCAACTGCGCGACCTTGAACGGCCCGGGTGCGAGCAGTGGGGGAGGTCGGGAGCGGGACATGGGAGAAGGATAACCGGCGAACTGGCAGATGGGGTGGACTCGAAGAATGTTGTTCCTTGTCGTCGAAGGCACGCTCGTCGCTGCGTCTCAACCCCCGCCGATGCGCTCCAACACTTCCATCGTGCCGCTGACTTCATCGAGGCGCACCTTGAACGTGACGGAGCGGGCTTCGGCGTCCGTGTCGCGGGTCAGGTTGCCCGTTGCACTCAGCCGCTCCACGGGCATGCCGTGTCGCTCAAGATAACGAACGGCAGACACCGCGCGCGCCGCCGAAAGCCCCCAGTTATCCACGAACATCCCTCCGTTGATAGGAACACCGTCCGCGCGACCGATCACCTGAATGGTGGCATGGGTCGGCGCAATCGCTTCGGCGATCCGAGCGAGCACATCAAACGCCGCCGGGTGCAGCTCCGCGGAGCCAGGTGCAAAACACAGCGTGTCCGGCAACGTCATGGTCAGCGTCTGGTTGACGAGGCCGATCTGCACCACGTTGTCGGTGAGGGATCCCTCAAGGTGCCGCTTGAGCGTGCGGAGATCGGGCTCCGCCGCGCTCTCCATGTTGACGTGGGGGCCGTCCAACTCGGAGCCCTGACTCAGCGTCACGACATCGAGGATCGCGTTCGGCATGCCGCCCTCAAACGCCGCCGTCATGCCATCCACGACCGCTTCGAGCTTTGCCTGGTCGGTCTGCGAGGTGGCGTAGAGCACGGTGAAGAACGCGAAAAGCAGCGTGATGAAGTCGGCATAGCTGACCAACCACCGCTCGTGATTCTCGTGTTCTTCGTGCCGCTTCTTTCTCACGCGGCCTCCTTCTTCTCAGCCGCGGCG
The DNA here is from genome assembly GCA_945861635.1 of Klebsiella pneumoniae. GTDB lineage: Bacteria > Myxococcota_A > UBA796 > UBA796 > SXON01 > CAMAWH01. Next base: position 14,126 of record CAMAWH010000071.1, read on the forward strand.
TGGCCGGCAAACGGCGCGAGCATCTCTTCAATCTGGCGAGCATTGACGCCGGCCGCGATCGCGGCGACGCCCATGAGGACCATGGTGCGGCTCTGCGCATCGTTCTGCGCAATCTTCTTGATCCGGCTGCCAAGGGGAAGGAAATACAGGTTGGCCAAGCCAACGCCGTAGATGGTTGCCACGAACGCAACGGCGATGCCGGACCCAAGTTTGGTCGGGTCCGACAGGTTCTGCATGACGTGGATAAGGCCGAGTACGGCGCCGAGAATGCCAACACAAGGCGCAAACCCGCCGGCCGTTTCGAGCACCTTCCCGGCTTGGGTGCCGTGATGCTCGTCGATGTCGATTTCAGGCTCCATGACGCGGGTGACGTCCTCGGCCGACAGGCCATCCACCAGCATCCGCAGGCCCCGCTTCAAGAACTCGTCGCTGACCTCGGGAAGGAGATTCTCGACGGCCAACATGCCCTCGCGCCGAGCCACCGTGGACACCTTGACCATGTCCTCCAGCAACTTTTTCCGGTTTGCCGTCGCGGGGAAAAGGCAGCGCTTCAGCATCTTCCCGAGGTTTTTGATCTCCTCGTTGCTACTCGCTAGCCACGTCGCGCCGACGGTACCGCCCAACACGATCATCAGAGCGGTGGGCTGGATGAGGGCCGAGATGTGCCCACCTTCCAGCGCGTTACCACCGAGAATCAGGCCGAGGCCCACGACGATGGAGAGAATGACAGAGATGTCCATGAGGACTCCTGACCGGCTCTACGGCCCGATGCAGTGGAACTTGAGGGTCAGAAGGGGCTGACAGCGTTGATCACTGCGTTCCCCCACGCCTGGCGCTGCTGACTGGAGATCACGCCCTGACCGGCGAACTCCACCTGTTTGTCCGCCAGGAGGCTCGAACGGATCGTGTTGTTCAGCTGGATGTCGCGCGGGCGGATGACGCCCACCAACGTGACAAACTGAATCTCGCGGTTCACCCGCACCTGCATGTTGCCGCGGATGCGGAGATTGCCGTTCGGAAGCACCTCCTGCACGGTGCAGGTGAGCGTTGCGGCGATAGCGCTGGTCTGCGCAGTATCGCCCGCGCCATTGGTGCTGTTTTCGTGGCCACCGCCGAGCTTGATGGAGCCGCCCATGTTTGGGTTGGCTTTCGTAATCGACGACTCCAGCCCGAGGAGCGACTTGATCTCCGCCACCGCGTTCGATTTGTGCGACACGTTGGTGGACGCATCGAGTTTGGTGCTCGTGTTTTCCTCGACGAGAACGGTAATGAGATCACCGATGCGGCGAGCATTCGCATCTGCGCCCGTCAACTTCGTGGAGCCAACCTCCGAGTACATCGAGCCTGGAATCGCGCGCGGAACGGCGGCTACCGGCGGAGGCAGTGGCGCAGCGGACGCTGCGGGTGACGGCATCGGAAGGTGGGCGCATGCGAGCGCGAGGAGGAGAATCATCGTGTCACCCCAAGGTGGACAGCCCCATCATCGGCCAGGCGCCCGACGACGACAGTCTTTGTTGCGGTATTCAGCACGTGAACCGCGTGGCCGACGTACGCATCCTCGGTGAGGCGGCCCGAGGCGCGCACGCGCACCCCCCCGACCTCCGCAATCACGTGGACCTCGGTGCCCTCCAGTGCATCCGGCATCGGGCGCACGCGGGCGGTCGTAACGGGATCACCAATTCGTAGTGTTGTTTGCGCCTGAAACGCGCCGGGCCCGACAGGGGTTTCGCCACGGAGTCGGTCACACGGCGTACGCACAAGCTTGCTCAGGACCGGCTCGCCTGGCGCCGCGGCTGCAGTCGCGACCGGGATGTCTTTCCAAACGATGACGCGCGGACGAATCGTATATTTCGAGTGGCCGCCGCTTGGGGCCGTGGACCGAATGACCAGCGTCACGGCACTCCCACAGATCGACCCAACATTGGGTAGATCGACGACCCAGTCTGCGTCCACCGGCGTGCCTTCCGGCAATCCCGGCGCGCCAACCTCCACATCCCCCAATGCGACGCCAGCGCGCTCGGCGACCGCCCGGGTGATGGCGGTCACCGGGTCGGTTGCGAGCGCAAAGGTGGCAAGGGCAAGGAGCATCAACGCTTCACGTTCACGGCGGTCTGCATCATTTCGTCGGCCGCGGTGATCACTTTGGAGGACAGCTCGTAGCTGCGCTGTGCGGTGATCATGGAGACCAACTCCTCCGCCACGTCCACGTTCGAGCCTTCCAACATGCCCTGGCCGATCTCGCCGCTCCCATCTTCTCCCGGGGCGGTGACCTGCGCTTCCCCGCTGGACGTGGTCGCGCGGAACATGTTGCCTCCCGTCGCCTCCATGCCACTCGGGTTGGCGAATCGCGCGATCTCAATGGTGCCGAGGTTCACTTCCTCGATGCCCGCGGCGCCAGGAACCATGGCCGTCACCGTCCCGTCCGGCTTGACCGCCATCGTCCCTCCCGCCGGCACCTGAATCCCGGGCGAGACGCGATATCCCTTCTCAGAGACGAGATTGCCGTCTCCGTCGGTGCGAAAGTGGCCGTCTCTGGTGTAGACGGTTTCCCCGGCGGGCGTTTCGAGCGCGAAGAAGCCATCGCCGTTGATCATCAGGTCGTTTGGGTTCTGCGTCACGACCGCATCCCCCGTCGAAAAGTCCCGACTCAGAGACGCCAGACGCACGCCGCTCCCGAGTTGCATGGAATTCGCCGCCGCGCTCCCCTCCCCGCCCGAATTGGATCCCATGCGCTGGTACACGAGATCCTCGAAGCCCTCGCGGACCTTCTTGAAGCCGGTGGAGTTTGCATTCGCGAGGTTGTTCGCGATGTTGTCGATCTTGGTCTGGTAGGCCCGCATGCCCGTGGCCGCGGTGTAGAGTGCGCGCATCAGCTGCCTCCGATCTTGTTGATCCGCTGACGCATTTCGTCAGAGGTTTGAATCGCCTTCTGTTGGGCCTCGAAGAAACGAGACGCCTCGATCATCTCGACCATGCCGCGCATGGCGTCGACGTTGGAACCTTCCAAAGCACCCTGAACGACGCTCACGGCGCCCGCTTCGGGCTCACCGGCCGTGCCCTTCCAGCGCGCACCCCCGATGGGGAGTGCGTTCGTCAACTGGGCAATCTTGATCCTGCCGATCTCGCCCGATTTGCTACCCGTGACGGAGCCGTCCACGCCGACGGACACGCCCTCTCCGGGTTGGAGTTGGATGGCGCCGCCATCGCCTTCGACGGGCATGCCGTCTTCGGTGCAGAGTTGGCCTTCCTCGTCAAGGCGGAACGCACCATCTCGGGTGTAGGTGCCATCGGCCAATGCAAAGAAGCCATCGCCTCGCAGCGCGAGGTGTGTCGAGACGCCGTCGGTCTTGAGTTCCCCGTCGTCGCGATTGTACCCCATCTCGCCGGGGGCGGCGTAGCTGGCGGCCAATCCCTTCCCGCCCTCGAGCTGGAAGGTGACGCGCGATTCGCGGTAGCCGCGTGTTTCCGCGTTCGCCAGATTGTTGGCAATCGACTGCAGGTTGGCCCAAGCCGAGTTGGCGCCGGACAGTGCGGCATAGATGTCCTTCATGCGGCCCCCTCAGACGCCGCTACTGCGTCATGGTCGATACTGGCGGCCAGCGCAGCGCGGAGCTTGCCGCGCGCGACGGACAGCACCTGACAGATGCGGCTCGGCGACACACCGAATGCCTCCCCGATTTCAGCGAGCGACAGGTCACGGCCGTAATAGAGAAGGACGACCTGGCGCTCCCGTTCCGGAAGGGCCTGAATGGCGGCACGGAGGGCCTCGCGACTCTCTTCGGCGGCGATATGCACCGGGGCAAAATTCGCGGCGGTCGGTCCGAGTGCGTGGCGGATGAAGCCATCGTCATCGGTTGCGCTCTCCACGGAAACGATCTTGACGGGCTGCGCAACATCGCGAGCCTGCCAATATTCGTCCATGCCGACGCCCATCGCCTTCGCGACATCGGCAGGAGCGGGGTCGCGGCCAAGCTCCGCGCGTGCCTTGTCGTTGGCGACGGCAAGCCGCCGCGAGGTCTGACGGCGCCGCCGGGTGAACGTGTCCATCGTGCGCATCGCATCCAACATCGCGCCGCGGATTCGGTATTCGGCAAACTCAGAGAACTCGACGTTGTGCTCGCCGGAGAATCGCTCGAAGGCTTCGAGCAGGCCGAGAACACCGTAGCTGACGAGGTCCTCGAGCTGGACACACCCGTCCGCGTTCACATGCTCGTGCACTCGCCGCGCGATCGCCAGAATTTTCTTCTGGTACTGCGAACACGCCTGCTCGCGGGTCATCCCGGCGACGGTGTGCTCGGAGGCGGCGATTGCGTATGCGCGAGGGAGCATCCGGGTCTCCTTTGGGTGGCCTGCGGTCTCCATCGGTCACTCCCGCCCGTTCTTGAGTGGCTTCGGCGAAAGAATGATCTCGCCGACCTTCTCGATGCCCGTGCCCGGGACGATTTCCCCGGGGGAGATGACCGGAACGCGAGGGAGCGCCTTTTCGAGGAGGCGTCGAACCGGCCCCCGAGCGAGCGGCGGCACCAGCAGAACGGGCTCGCCCGCGCCGCTGAACGCCTCGATCTGGGCCCGTACACCGGCAATGAACCGGCGGGTGGTGTCGGGGTCGAGCATGAGTGTCATGGCTCCGCCATCGCCGCCCTGGAGGCCGCGAGAAATGGCGTCTTCGGCGTCGTGACCGAGGCCGATGTAGCGGAGGACGTTGTCCTCGCCGGCAAAGCGAGCGGTGACGGCGCGCCCCATGCGCTGACGGACGAACTCTGTGAGGACGTCCGGGTCGCGCGTCCGCGGCGCGAACTCCGCAAGCGCTTCGAGGATGCCCTGAGTGTCCCGCACACCGACGCCTTCCGCGACGAGGTTGCGGAAGACTCGGAGCACCGCCGCCCGTGGCAGAGGGTCGGGAATCAACTCTTCCACCAGCTTGGGGTTGGCGAGCGTCACGCGCTCGAGCGCCTCCCCCAACTGCTGGCGACCGAACAGCTCGCCGGCATGACGCTTCAGGAGGTCGTCCAGGTGCGTCGTGAGCACGGTCGGTACGTCCACCACGGTGTACCCGAGGGCTTGCGCGCGAACACGCATCGCGTCCGCCACCCAAAACCCTTTGAGGCCGAACACAGGGTCCACACCGGGCGTGCCCTTGAGCGCGCCTGTCGCGGCTCCCGAGTCGAGGGCGAGATTCTGCCGCGCGACAACGGTGCCCGAGGCCACCACCTCGCCACGGAGGAGCACGCGGTACTGCCCGGGTCCAAGCCGCACATTGTCGCGGAGACGGACAGTGGGAATCACGACGCCGAGGTCCGTTGCGATCTGCTTCCGGATGCGCTGGACCCGTTCCACCAGCTGGCCGCCCTTGGCCTCATCGGCCAGATAGACAAGGTCGAGGCCCAACTCGATGGAGAGCGGTTCCACTTTCAGGAGGTCTTCGATGGGGGCTTCACTTGGTGTCGCGTCGGCGACCGGAGCGGCCTTCTCGAGATCGGGAATGCCGTCGCGGAGCGCGTAGGCCAGCGCGCCGAGGCCCGTCGCGATGATGGCAAACACCAGCCGCAAGCCGGGGATGAAGATGAAGAATCCTGCCAGAACCGCGAGCATCGCGAGGACGCGCGGATTCCCCAACAGTTGGTGTCCAACCTGCGCGTCGAGGCCGTCGTTCTCAAGGTCGGTGACGCGCGTGACCAACATACCGGCTGCCGCCGAGATGATGAGCGCGGGAAACTGCGCCGCAAGGCCATCCCCGATGGTGAGGATCGTGTAGTTGGCAAGTGCCGTCCTCAGATCCGTGCCGTTCATCACCACGCCGATGATGACGCCGCCGAAGATGTTGATCAGCATGATCAGGATCGCCGCAATCGCATCGCCCTTGATGAACTTGGAGGCGCCGTCCATGGCTCCGAAGAAGTCTGCTTCGCGCGTGACTTCCGCGCGGCGGCGGCGGGCGACCTTCTCGTCGATGAGGCCCGCGTTGAGCTCGGCGTCGATGGCCATCTGCTTGCCGGGCATCGCATCCAACGTGAACCGGGCCGCGACTTCCGCGACCCGACCCGCGCCCTTGGTGATGACCATGAAGTTGATGACGACGAGGATTGCGAAGACCAGGAAACCAACGACGTAGTTTCCGCCGACGAGAAAGTTGCCCACGGCCTGGATGACATGCCCAGCGGCGCCGGGGCCCTCGTGGCCGTGGAGCAAAATCAAGCGCGTGCTTGCGACGCCGAGCGAGAGACGGAAGATGGTCGTCACGAGCAGGACGGTGGGAAAGACCGAGAAGTCCACCGGCTTGGTGGTGTACAGCGCGACCAGGAAAATGAGCAGTGAAACCGTGATCGACGCCGCCAAAAGCACGTCGAGGACGAGCGGCGGCAGCGGCACCATCATGATCGCGAGCACGCCGAACACGCCCAGCGCAAGGGCGATATCCGCGTTGCGCCGGAGCACGGAGAGGGTGGTGGTCGGGGCGGCGGCGGGGGCGGATGTGGAAGCCATCGGAGGCCCTATCGGTCACAACCAACAGAAGTTGAGGGCCCGTGCACGAGTTACACGCCCGGCCCCCCCCGGACCCCGCATGTTCTACGACGCCATCGTTCAGTACCACAAGACCCTCGGCAACCTCGACGCCATCCTTGGCAAGGCGATGGCGCACGCGGAGGAACGAAAGTTCTCCGCAGACAACTTCTGCACCCAACGCATCGCGCCGGACATGCTGCCGTTCGCGCGCAACGTGATGATCGCGTGTGACACCGCAAAAGCCGCCGCAGGTGCATTTTCCGGGCGGGCAGTGCCGAAGTTCGAGGACACGGAGACGACGATTCCGGAACTTCGGGAACGTATCGCCAAGACGATTGCGCTCCTCGCGACGTTCAGCGCGGCGGACTTCGCCGAGACGACGGCGGCGACGATCGTGAAGATCCCCTTCCCGCCCGGAAAGGCGATGCTCGCGGGCGAGGCGCTGATGACGCGCTCCATTCCGAATTTCTTCTTCCACGTGTCGATGGTCTACGCGATGATCCGCGCCGGCGGCGTCACGATCGGCAAGATGGACTACCTCGGCACCCTGAACCAGTTCGATCAATAGCGGCGGCTCGTTGGCGCCACCCAGGTGGACGACGCGGTCGCCGCCTACTTCACGTCGTCTGGCAGCTCAATGCGGCGCGCATCGACCGGCAGTTCGTCCACGCTGATGACGCGGAACTCGACGCGGCGATTGATGGCTTCGGCGTCCGGCGTATCGATACCGACCAGCGGTCGCGACTCCCCGAAGCCCTTGGAGAGCAGCCGCGTGTCGGCCACGCCATGTTGCGAGAGCCAGGTCATGACGGCGAACGCACGGGCATCCGACAGGCGCAGATTGTAGGAATCGCCGCCGTTGGCGTTGGTGTGGCCCTCCACCAGGAAGTATCGGAGTTCGGGATGGGCGCCCATGATGTCCGACACGGCCTGGAGGATGGGCTCGGCGCTGGGAAGCAGCTCGGATCGGGCCTCACGGAAGAAGATGGCTTCGGTGATGACGATGCGATCGCCGGCGAATTCGGCGACCTTGGGGCAACCATCGCTATAGCGGGGGTCTTGTTCCGGGCGGATGGGCTCGCCGGGGCACAGATCCTTGGCAAAGGTGACGCCGTCCGCATCGCCGTCCAGCTCGGGACAGCCGTCGGTGTCGTCAAAGCCGTCGAAGGTTTCCGCCTGATCCTTGCACTTGTCCACCACGTCGGGGATCTTGTCGCCGTCGCGATCCGCGTGGGGGTCGACGGTGATTGCGGCAATCGGCTCGGGCTTCCGGTACGACCAGCCCACACCGGCCATCGCGCGCCAACGCGCAGAGCCGACGCCCTCTCCAAGTCCGGCGCCGCCGCCAAGTGTCGCCCAAGCACCGCCGGGGAGGCGGTAGCGCGCGGAAAGGGTCGCTTCAACCGGGATCGCGGAGAGGGAGAGGTCGGACTGCGCGACGATTTCGGCTTGAGTGGACATCGCGTCGGTCACACGCCAGGCCGCACCGAGGCCGAGCAGCGGGCCAAACCCGCCGTCGAGATTGCGGTCCTTTTCGTCGAGGCCAACCTCAGCACCGATCATCGCGATGAGGCCGACGGGGCCGAACTCCTCGCTGGTGATGACGGTGGCACCCACCCGTGGACCGACCGTGCCGAGGTACCGCGTTTCGTCGCCGGTGGGCGCGAAGATCGACGCCTGCAGGCCGACGGCCGGGCGTAATCCCTGCTGTTTCCACGCAGGCACGAGCACACCCAAGCGGGCATCCCCCGGGGCAACGCCCGTTCCCTGCTGGTCCACCGTCAAGTGTACCGGCATGACCATGTCGATCCTCAGACCGCCGAAGCTGTAGCCGCCCGCCACATTCATCGTACCCAGGCCCTCGATCACCGTCTCCCGACCCCACGGAAACGTCTCGGCGAGCGGGGCGTCCGCGTAGTCGAAGACCATCGCGGCGTCCCAACTGCCGGATCGGCCGGCGTAGGGCGTGCCGATGCGGTTGTACGCGGTCGCGTCGCCGGAGGTGCCGAACAGCGTGAAGCCGTGGGCGTCGATGGCGTGGGCCTTGGGGATGGCCACGACCATGGTCAGCAGCGTGAGCGGGAGAACGGCATCGGACAGGCCCAACATCGGCCGACGACGCCGCCAGAAGAGCAGCGGGAACGGCAGCAGCATGCTCGCCCACCCCTCCCCGCCACAGCCGCCGCCGACCAGCAGTCCTCGGTAGTCGAGGTAGTTGGGTACGCCATCCCTGTCGTCGTCTTTGGCACCCTCCGTGCGATCGGAGACGTCGTCGCCGTCCGAGTTCAAATCGCGCGCGTTCACGACACCGTCGTCATCGACATCGGTGTCTGACTTCTCATCGCCATCGACGTCGGTCGTCATCTCGTCGCGGGTGCCGATACCGTCGTCGTCATCGTCGGTATCCAGGGGATCGATGACGAGATCGCCGTCGGTGTCGGGACCTGCGGACACCTCGACCCCATCGGACAGCGAGTCCCCATCGGTGTCGGGATTCTCGTAGTCCGTGCCGATCAGGATCTCGGCGATCATGTTCAGGCCGTCGCCATCCTTGTCATCCAGCTCCGAGAAGCCATCACAGTCATTGTCGATGCCGCCATCCCACCTTTCCATCGCGTCGGGATGGGTGCCGGGGTCGGTGTCATCGCAATCGTCGGCGAGCAGGTAGCCGTCGGCGTCCTGATCGTCATCGCGACCATCACAGTCGTTGTCGACGCCGTCGTACCAGACTTCGTCGATGCCGGGGTTGATCGCCGCGTCGAAGTCCTCACAATCGCCCCCACCGTAGGCCACGTCGTCGAAGCCATCGCCGTCCCGATCCCACTCGGAGTAGCCATCACAGTCGGTGTCGAAACCATCGGTTGGGTCCTCAACTGCACCGGGGTAGACGGTCGCTTCGCTGTCATTGCAGTCCGTCCCGCCGGCCTCGACCGCGACCCAACCATCGCCGTCCACGTCGACGGTGTCGGCGCCGGAGCAGTCCTGATCGACACCATCGTAGGGGATTTCGTTCTGGCCGGGAAAGGCACCCGCGTTGTAATCGTCGCAATCGTCGCCGCCCCACCCAAGCGCGTCATGGCCGTCACGATCGCGGTCGTAGTCGCTGCGGCCATCACAGTCTTCGTCGATGCCGTCGTACCAGATTTCGCTCGCGGAGCCGGAAATGGAGCGATCCAGATCATCACAATCATCGCCGCCCCACCGGTTGGAGTCGTGGAAGTCGCCGTCCTGATCGTAGTCAGAGCCGCCGGAGCAGTCCTGATCGATGCCGTCGTACCAGATTTCCACGCCGCCCGGGTGCGCGCTGGCGTGCTCGTCATCACAGTCGTCCCCCCCGACGATACCGGCGCCGTAGCCATCGCCATCGAGGTCGTCGAGATCGGCGCCATCACAGTCCTGGTCGATGGCGTCGTACGCCGTTTCGAGGGCCGCCGGGTTGATCGCCGGGTCCGTGTCATCACAGTCCACGTTGTCGTAGAATCCGTCGGCGTCCTCGTCGGCAATGTCCGCGTCCGGCCCGCCAAACGCCCCGATGTCCGAGCGCGTGCCATCCACATCGAAGATGGCTGAAGAACCGGCGTCAATGCAGGGACTCCCCGACGCCAGGAACAGGGCGTCATCCGTTTCATCGCCGTCGGCGGTGTAGGCGCTCAAGCGCGGATCGACGGCGATGTTGCCCGACGTTCCTGTCGCGGTCGCCCAGCCTACCCAATCGCCGCCCGCATTGTCATACACGAGGTTGTAGAAGCGGTCGGAGCCGGACGCGCTCCCAAAGGCTCCGCCCCCGTCCACGGCTTCAAAAAAGATATTATTCACCAGCGAAACCGGACTGTCTGCGTAGACATGCCCGCCGGTGTCGGAGGCCGAATTGCCCGCAAACGTATTGTTCGTGAGCTTGACTTGGGTGGCGCCGGAGACATGCACGCCGCCACCATCGCGGGTAGCGGCGTTGTCGGTGACACGGAGGTTGGAGAGCGTCGCCGCACCAGCGTCGACCAGCGCAATCGCGCCGCCCGTCTCCGCCACGTTGCCATGCAGGTAGGAGCGCGCAATGTTCGCCGCCGACGGTGCATCTCCCGCAATCGCCCCGCCAATTCCATCGGCGGCGTTGCGGAAGAAAACACCCTCCCACACCGAGAGAGTGCCAGATGCCCACATGGCGCCACCATCCGAGGCCGCCTCGTTGTCCGAGCAGCGCGTCTCCGAAAGCTCGGCGTCACCTGTCGAATAGAAGGCGCCGCCCCGACCCGCACGCGCGCGGTTGGCTTCGGCGGAACCGCCCTCCACCGAAAAATCGCCGGCCGCGGAAATACAGCCCCCGTCTCCGCGGGTGGCCGTATTGGCGAGACACTCGACATCGGTGAGCCGCAGATCGCCCTTTGCAGAAAGGATGGCACCGCCGTCTTCCCGGGCGGTATTGTTCGCGAAAATACTGCCGTCGAACGTCGCTTCCGCCGTTCCTTCCAAGGACAGTGCGCCGCCCGAGTTGGTCGCCTCATTGTCAGACCAGGACGAATCGCGGTCGAGAAAGGAGGTGGATGTGGCGAGCAGGAT
>CAMAWH010000072.1 GCA_945861635.1 Klebsiella pneumoniae
GCGATTCCACACACGCCTTCCGACAGGGCTTCGCCGTCACAATCGCGATCCAAAGCATCGCAAATCTCGACAGCGCCGGGGTAGATGCGGACGTCGTTGTCGTCACAATCCACGTCATCCGTGAAGCCGTCGGCGTCGGCGTCGATGGGACCGGTGTCACCCGGCCCACTCGAATCCGAACCGGTGTCGTCCGCCGTGGCCGCGGAGTCGCCCGCCGATTTATCCAGCCCTGTCGCCTCACAGGCAAGTGCAAAGTGGAAAAACATCGACGACGACTCGACCCAAACCGCACATGCGGGTCCGGGCGCCTTCGCCGACACCCGCAGCACGGCCGTACAGACGACGTCGCCGCGCGAGTGGAAGAAAACCTTCCATTCGGGGGCACTTGGGCAGCCATGCCACCTCGAACGGAAGAATTTCTTCCATTCAACGGTCGTGTGTCGCGACAGTTCCCATCCGATCGGAACAAATCGCCACAAACCTACCGATCAGGACGAGAATGGGTCAACGGCTGTCGAATCAACGGTGGAAAACCATCGGTTCGGGGCATGCGACTCCACGTCGAGCGTTTGCTCACCGTGCCGGCCGAGGACCCGAGTTGGACTGACTTGGAGGCCGACGACCCCCAAGTCGAGGCCGAGGACGTGCGGCAGATCCTTGCCGTTGCAGCGGCGCTGGTCGCTGCACGCGTGCACAAACCCTCCGGGTCACGGAGGCCTCTACGCGGTCGTGGTGTGGCTACCAGACGCGCTCAACGGGGTAGCGGTCGAACTGGTCGTCAGAGGTGAGGATGGGTAGCCCCTCGACCAGGGCTTGGGCCACGAGCAGTCGGTCGAACGGGTCCGCGTGACGTCGAGACGACCCACTGGCATCGATCCAATCCACCTCGGGGAGGCGAGCGACTCGCAGGGAATGGGCCTGCTCAACGGGGAGGATCCGCATTCCCATGCGCAGTATCTGCTCCCCCAGCACCGTAGCGACGTCCCCGCCGAGATCCAGCTTGCCGAGCCTCGCCTTGACCACGACCTCCCATGTGCTGGCCGCGCTCCACACCAGTGCACTGCTCCGGTCCTCGAGGACCCTGCGCGCCCGCGGCGAGAGGCGCTGCGGGGCCAGCAACGCGAAGAGGAGCCCGCTGGTGTCTACGAGTACGGTCATGTTGCGCTCAACGCGCGCGCCGGTCGTCTGCGCCCGGGGTGAAAAGGAATTCCTCGGGGATCGGGGCGTCGAAGTCGTCCGCAATCCAGCCTTTGCCCTTGAGTGCCCCGAGGACGCGCGGCGCATCAAGAGCACCGCTGGTGATCGGAACCAGCCGGGCGACCGGGTGTCCGGCGCGCGCGATGATCACATCCTCCCCCGCCACGGCGCGGTCGAGCAACCGAGAGAGCTGCGTCTTGGCTTCGAGCACGTTGACCTGGATCGACATCGGCACCTCTTGACCAATGGTACTCCAGTCTGGTCAACCCGGCAAGAGGGACGACCGTTGGCGTGACCCCATCGACCTCTGCCGGCGGCGAGATCGCCGCGATCCGGGATGAGGACTCCTCCCCGTACCAAGTGCTGCGCGCGTGCGTCAACGACCCGACGCGTTTCATGTCGCGATTGCTGAACGACGATTCGTTCCTGTCCGCCCCGCTCCCTCACACAAAAAACCCTGCTTCGCGCTCCCGACATGCCGCCAACCACGGCAGGTACTGCCCCGGCGTCGCGCGGAGTGCGGGCTCGGCCCACTGTCGGAGGTACGCCCGCAAATCGGGATCCATCGCCGCGCCGATCCGCATTCTCCACGTCTTGTCGTGCTCGCGGTGAATCGAGGCCGGAAGCACCTGCACCCCCGCCTCGCGCGCGGCGTCCCACGGATCGCGCCCAAGGATGGCCGTCCGCCCCAGAAACTTCTCCCGCCGGTACGCGCTCCACCCCCGATCCTCGACCCGACACATCACGAGACGCCCCGCGCGCAAATGCTCCACAAGCGCGCCAGACTCACGCTCCCAGAGCACCGGAACGCGGGCCTCCTCCTTCTCACGCTCGCGGAAAAGGAGGCGTCGCACCCACCCGCTCGGGTTCACCTGCCCCGCCATCACCACCGTGCCCGGCCACCGCCACGCCACCGCCGCCACTGCCATCAGCCAGTTTCCCATGCGCGGCACCATCATCAGGCCCGGACGCGGCTCCCCCTCGACGCGCACGTAGCGGTCCAGATCGGCCGCCCCCAACCGCGGCACCACGAGCTCCTCCAGCCGCGCTTGCAGGTCCACGTCGTGCGCCTCCCGCGCGAGCGCCACCGCCGTCCGCAGGTTGACCCCAAACGTGTTCCGCGCTTCCTCCACCATGTAGACCGCGCGTTTCCGACGCCATTGCTTCTCCAGACGCCAGCCAATCCCGGCTAAAAACCGGAGAATCTCCGGCTCATCCGTCGGAAGCGACTCCGTGGCCGTACCGCCGAGCGCCCACCGCACGACATCTCCCGGGAGTGTGCCCATCACGTGGGGGCCGCTACGACGGGACAGCGCGAGGTCGGATAGGGTGCGCGCGCATCTGGGAGCGAGCGATGTCCGGAACGATGACGGCGCTGACCTTCGACACGGTACGCGATGGCTGGGCCGCCTCCACCGGCATGGTCAAAGAGCAGGTCGCGATTCCGGAATTGAGGGAGCCCGGAGAGGCCGATCGATCCAGCGTGATCCTCAAAGTGAAATATGCGGGGTTCTGTGGGAGCGATCGCGGAATCTGGTGGCGCAAGGCCTTCGGAGACATGATCGAGGGGTCGCTCAAGGACGAAGGCAAGACGACGCGCGTGATCGGTCACGAGATGCTCGCGGAGATTGTACAGGTCGGTTCGCGTGTCACGGAGAAGTACGGATACCGCATTGGAGACGTAGTCAGCACGGAATCCCACATCATCTGTGGCGTCTGCTACCAGTGCCGCGTGGGTGACACGCACGTCTGCGCGAAGGACAAGATCATCGGCATCTCCATGGATGGCTGCTTCGCGGAGTATCTCAAACTGCCCGCCAAGAGCCTTTGGAAGACCGATCTTGCGAAGATTCGGCCAGAAGTCGCCGCGGTGCAGGAGCCGTTCGGCAACGCGGTTCACGCGTGCCAGGCCACCGATCTACGAGGAAAGACCGCGGCGATCATCGGCTGCGGCACCATCGGGCTTTTCGCGATCCTCATCGCCCGCGGCATGGGCGCAACGAAGATCATCGGCGTCGAGGTGGACCCGCATCACGTCGCGTTGGCGAAAGCGCTTGGATGTGACGAGGTGATCGTGCCCGCCGTAGCGCCGCCCGACCGCCCCTACGCGTCGGACCCCGCGGTGCGCGCCCGCATCCGCGAACTCACGGACGGCGTCGGCGTGGACGTGGCGCTGGAGATGGCCGGGTTCAACTCGTCGCTGAACAACGCGATCCGCGCCGTGCGTCGCGGCGGTCACGTCGTGCTTTTCGGCGTCAAGAATGGCGATTGCATCGTCGAAGACGTCCACCGCGTTGTGATGGATGGCTTGCAGCTTCACGGCGTTGTCGGCCGACAGATCTTCGCCACGTGGGAGATTACGAAGCGCCTGCTCGAAGACCAGTCCAATGGGATCCAGCACGCCGTGTGGACCCACATCCTGAACCGGGGAGAGGGCACGATCATCGACATTCAGGACTGGGAGAAAGAGAGCTTTGAGGGCGTCATCCGCCGGCACCCCAAAGCGGTTATCAAGTTCGCAGGGTGAGCAGCGCGGCGGCGGCCGGCGGCGGGCGGCCCCCCGCGGCCAGCGTGACCCCGCGATACATTCGGGGCCTTCCCGGACGCCGCATGCTCCCCCTTCTCGCCGCCCTACTCCTGCCCGGTTGCGTCGCAATGTCGCAATACGAAAAAGTGCAAAAGGAGAACCGGCACCTCCACGAGCGAGTGGATCGCATGGAGGCGAAAATCGACGCGCAAGTCGCTGAACTCAAGGACCTCATCAAGGACCTGAAGCCGCTCATCGAGCGGAAAGTGCTGCAAGTCGATGTCATCGACGGGCGCGTGACGATCGGCCTGCAGTCGGACGTGTTGTTCGCCTCGGGCTCGGCCACCCTCTCCGCGGACGGCGTCAACGGCAAGACCCGTCGCAAGGCGCGTTAGCCATGTACGGCCCCCTCCAGGCGCGCCTGAAGACGGAGCTCGACGGCATCCGCGCCGCCGGCACCTACAAACGTGAGCGCGTCATCACCTCGCCTCAGGATGCGACCATCCGGGTGGCAAACGGCGCGCCCGTCCTCAACTTTTGCGCGAACAACTACCTTGGATTGGCGGACAACCCCGACGTGTTGGCGGCCGCCAAAGCCAGTCTCGACAGCCACGGGCTTGGCATGGCGTCGGTCCGGTTCATCTGCGGAACCCAGGACATCCACAAGGAACTGGAGGCGTCCATCGGGCGGTTCCTCGAAACGGACGATGCGATTCTGTACAGCTCGTGTTTCGACGCCAACGGTGGGTTGTTTGAAACGCTTTTGGGAGAGGAGGACGCGATCATCTCGGACGTGCTCAACCACGCGTCCATCATCGACGGCATCCGGCTGTGCAAGGCGCAGCGCTTCCGATACGAGCACCTCGATCTCGCCGACCTCGAACGGCAGTTGGATGCCGCGTCCGGAGCACGCATCAAAATGATCGCGACGGATGGCGTGTTTTCCATGGACGGAGACATCGCGCCGCTCGACAGCATCTGCGACATCGCGGAGCGTCATGAAGCGCTGGTCATGGTGGACGACAGCCACGCCACCGGGTTCGTGGGCAAGCGCGGACGCGGAAGCATCGACCACTGCGGCGTCATGGGGCGCGTGGACGTCATCACCTCGACGCTCGGCAAAGCGCTCGGCGGCGCCGCGGGCGGATTCACCACCGGACGGGCTGAGATTATCGAATTGTTGCGCCAGCGCTCTCGCCCGTACCTCTTCTCCAACACCGTTGCACCTGCAATTGTAGGGGCATCGCTGAAGGTATTTGAGATGTTGTCTTCCTCGACAGAGCGTCGCGACACGCTAGATCTCAACACGATGCAGTTTCGCGAGGCGATGGCCGGCGCAGGCTTCGCGATCCGTCCCGGCGTGCATCCCATCGTCCCGATCATGCTCGGAGATGCGCGATTGGCATCGGAGATGGCCGATCGCATGCTGCAACGCGGCATCTACGTCATCGGATTTTCCTTTCCCGTCGTTCCTCGCGGCGCCGCTCGCATCCGCGTGCAGCTCTCGGCGGCGCATACCCCCCAGCAGATCGAGGAGGCCGTGGCGGCGTTCACGGCGGTTGGTCGCGAGCTTGGGGTCGTCTAAACGGGGTCGTCTAAACGCCGGCGCCGACATAGAACGCCACACGCATGAGCAGTTGGCCCGAATACGAACTGGAACGATTGAGCGGCGCGCTCCTGCGCGTGGACATGTACGAGGCCCGATACCTCGCGGTCCATGAGCACAACAACGTCGTCAATCACCTGCTGCGTTCTGCGTCGGCGGCGTGCCTGTCCGACAGGGAAGAGGAGGCGAGTCGCTACATCGCCCGTGCGGCCTCGCGGATGGCGGAATGGGTCGCGGCCGTCGCAGCGGGCAGAGTGAACGTCTCCAGCTACGGAGATTTTGCGGCAAGTCGGGGGCTCCTGGCGATTGCGATTGCGTCGGGTGGCGTCGCGATTGCTACGGTATTCGCAGAGCAGACGGTTGCGGCACCGGCAGGCTCAACCCACAACGCGCGTTTGGTCGCGGCAGCAATGATGGGAGATGCCACGGCGCTTGAACACTCCGCCAAGCTTTGCGAACTCTCCGATGCGGGGCTCGGGCTGCCGTGGAAGAAGTTCGCGCTCGCGCTGATCGCCGAGAACGAAGAGGGCATGCGGAAGTGCCTGAACACCTGGGTTCAGGAAAAGATGGAGGCCACCATGACCCACGAATGGGGGGCCTACAATGAAGTGCCTATCGAGGTCAGCGGAGCATTGGCCCTTGCCGCGCGCGCCGGCATCGGGTTCACGGTGGACTCGAACCGGGTGTTGACCAGGTTTCGGACGTAGCGCTCCCGCGCCTTGCGGTAACGCGGGGCGCGGCGCAGCCGTCCGGATCAGCCCACCGCCTCTCGCACCACCTCCCGCCACGTCCGGACGGTCCGTGCCGCGCGCCGCCCGCGCCACGCCAGACAGGCGGAAATGAGATCGTCGTCCGACGCTCTCGCCAAGAGCACGGTCCCGCCGGAACCGGTCATCGCGTGGCAGTCGCCGATTGCCGTTGCCACAACCGGCGTGCCCTGCGCCCGGTAGGCGAGCACCTTCAACGGGCAAAACCACGGAGGCGCATCCGCCGCATAAGGCGCCAGGCCAACGTCCATTGCGGCAACCAGGTCGGCCGCCTCGGCCTCCCCCACCTGACCCACGTTGATACATCGAGGATGTGTCAACGCCACCGGCCCCTCGCCCACGATCAGCGCAACCGCATCGGGAATCGCATCGAGCACGGCCGCCATTCGGTGGACACCATGCCACGGCTTCATACTGCCTAAAAACCCAACGACGAACCGATCGGAGATGCCCAGTCGCGCGCGAGTGGCGTCGCGATCTCCCACAATATCGGCCACCCCGTTCGGCACATGACGCACGTTTCGGCATCCGAGATCCCGCAACCACTCCGTCAACCACCCGCTCACCGCAATGATCTCCGGCGCCGAACGCAGCACGTCCTTCTCCCACCCGCGCGCCCAGGCCAGCCTCCGCACCTCCTCGTAGCGGAGGCGTTCATCCACCAGTGGCGCGTTGACCTCCAGAATCCAGCGACAGCCCGTTGCCGACATCACGCGCCGCCCCGCATCGGAAAACAGCGAGTAGCGCTCCCACACCAAATCGGGAGCCATGTTGGCTGCCGCCGTTGCCACCCGGCGCGCCGCCCAGACCTCGCGGTGATCCCGACGTGAGGCCAACCAACTCGGCCAGCCCGGCACACCGGTCTCGATGATCGGTGCCACGATCTCCCCGTGGATGCCTCGGTGATCGGAGGCTACCGCCGTCACGACCGCGATCGGTCGCAAGGCCTCCGCAATGCCGCGCAAGTGGGCGGACGCGCCCGACGGGCCCAGCACCGGAATGCCGGGCGCCGCGTTGAGCAGAACCGCTCTCAGGCCCGAAACGCGGCCTCCAGATCCGCCCGCAGGTCATCGACATTCTCGATCCCAACGCTCAGTCGAATCAGCCCGTCCGAAATCCCCGCCTCGCGACGTTTGTCCGGCTCGATGCTGGCATGCGTCATCAAGGCGGGCACCTCGATCAGCGACTCTACGCCGCCGAGGCTCTCCGCCAGCGTGAAGATGTGGGTGGCCGCGACGAATCGCCGGGCTCGGTCCACGTCTCCCACCAAATCGAACGAGATCATACCACCGAACCCTGACATCTGCCTCGCCGCAACCTCACTCTGCAGCGGATGATACACGCGCGACACATCCGAATGTGTCGCGAGCCACGTCAGCAGCGTGTTTCCGTTCGACTGATGCCGTTCCATGCGGATGCCGAGCGTTTTCAGCCCGCGCAGCACCAGCCAGCAATCCATCGGACCCGGTACTGCCCCGGCCGCATTCTGGAGAAACTTCAGCTTTTCGTAGGCGGCCGCGTCGTTGAGCGCCACGAACCCGCCAACGACGTCCGAGTGCCCATTCAGGTACTTCGTCGTGGAATGGACGACGAAGTCTGCGCCGAGCGCCAGCGGTTGCTGAAAATACGGCGTGGCAAAGGTATTATCCACCACGACGACCGCGCCCACGGAATGCGCCCGTGCACACACTGCGGCAATGTCGGACACCTTGAGCAGCGGATTCGTCGGCGTCTCCAGCCAGACGAGCTTCGTTCCCGCTGGAATGGCCGACGTCAGATCGACCCGCGAAAAGTCCGCGTACGAGAACTCCAATCCCCAGTGACGGTGCACCTTGTCAAAGAGCCGGTACGTGCCGCCGTACACATCATCCCCGCAGACAACGCGATCTCCCGGGCGGCACACACTCCTCACCAACGCATCCGTGGCCGCGAGACCCGACGCGAACACGAGTCCGTGATTCGCACCCTCCAGGGCCGCGAGACACGCCTGCAACGGCGTCCGGGTCGGGTTGTCCGTCCGCGAATAGTCGTAGCCCTTGTGGCCGCCGACCCCCTCCTGCGCGTACGTCGACACCTGGTAGATCGGGGTCATCACCGCACCCGTCGTCGGGTCGGGCGACTGCCCTGCATGTATCGCCAATGTGTCGAATTTCATCGGTCACGTACGCCCGACGTCACCTTGCTGATGTAGTCGATGAGGTCGATGCGCGTGATGATGTCGATGGGCTTGCCCGCCTCGATGACAATCGCCACCTTGGACCGCTTGAACAGCTCCGTCAACACGCCAATTTCCGTCGACTCGTCCACCGCAGAGTAGTTCGCGTCGGCCAGATCGCGCACCGTTTCCGTGCCACGATTTCCGGCCAGCGCACGCTCGAACAGGCGCGATTCCGTCAGGATGCCGAGGACCTTGCCATCCTCGACGACGGGCACCTGTGACACGCCGTGCACTTTGAGCATCCCGATGACTTCCGACACCTTCTGCGTCGGCGTAGCGCAGATGAGCTCACGCCCGCGGCCCTTGTGGTCGAGCAGTTCGTGCACGTTGCCGAGTCCCATTTCCGGTTCGAGATATCCCTTCTCCCGCATCCAATTGTCATTGTAGACCTTGGAAAGATAGCGAGAACCCGCGTCCGGCAGCAGAACGAGCGAGCGCATGTCCGGCGTGGCATTCCGTTGCAGCCACTTCACCGCACCCGCCACGGCCGCGCCAGACGACGCCCCGCAGAACAGGCCCTCCTCACGCACGAGCCGCCGCGTCATCACGAAACACTCCTTGTCATTGACGCGCACCACGTCATCCACATACGAAAAATCCATGGTGGAAGGCAGGAAGTCTTCACCAATGCCCTCGACCGCGTAGCTGTAGGGCTGGGTGAGCTGGCCGGTATGGAAGTAGTCGTAGTAGAGCGAGCCGACGGGATCGACACCGACGATGCGAATCTTCGGATTTTTCTCCTTGAGAAACTTCCCGATTCCGCTGATGGTGCCGCCCGTACCGAGGCCCGCGATGAACACGTCGAGCTTTCCGTCGAACTGGTCCCAGATCTCCGGGCCGGTCATTTCGTAGTGCGCGGCAGGATTGGATGGGTTGTGGTATTGGTTGGAGTAGGCCGCGTTCGGCGTCTCTTCCACCAAGCGCTTGGCGGTAAGGTAATAGGACTGCGGATCATCCGGCTCCACATCCGTCGGACAGATCACGACGCGCGCCCCATACGCCCGCAACGTCGCCCGCTTCTCTTCCGACTGCTTGTCGGGCATCACGAAAATGCACTTGTACCCCCGAATCGCCGCGACCATGGCGAGCCCAGCGCCCGTATTGCCGCTGGTGGCCTCGATGATGGTGCCGCCCGGCTTGAGCGCGCCGGACTTCTCCAGGTCATCCACGATCTTGATGGCCATCCGGTCCTTGACCGAGCTGGCGGGATTCATGTACTCGACCTTGGCGTAATGGGTGCCGACGATACCGGCGGCGACGCGATTCAGCCGAACCGCCGGGGTGTTGCCAACGCATTCGAGGACGTGATTGCAGACGCGCTTCATGGGGGCTCCAGCCGCGGCGTGACTATCCGCCCTCCCGACTTCCTGCTATCTGCCTCAAGTCTGCGGTTCGCGTGCCGACTCCGTGGTTGATGCTCCTCTCTACGGCTCACACCACCGAATCCGGCGAAGCGATCGGTCGCTCACGAACCACACAGGCCCCCACGCTCGTCGTGCTCGAAGGGGAGGAAATCGCGCGCAGTTGGCGGGTTGACGCCGATCCGCTCGTGATCGGCAGGGACGCCGCCGCGGACATCGTCCTTCCCGACCCGAAGTGTTCGCGCCGTCACGCGCGGGTTTCGTGGAGCAACCGCAGCAGCGGCGATGCCCCCGCCGAAATTCTTCTGGAGGATCTCGGCAGTACCAACGGCACGTGGGTCAATGGCGAACGGCTCCACGGCACGCGCCTGCTGGCCGACCACGACCGCGTCTTTCTCAGCTCGACCCTGATCGGATACTCCTTGCGAAACGACGAAGAATTAGAGGCGCAACGTCGTCTTGTCCTCGCCGCGACCACCGATGTCCTGACCGGTCTGTCCAATCGCGATGTGTTTGAGCGGACTCTCGCGCGTGAGGTGGACCGCGCGCGACGCTACGGGCGTCAGCTGTCCGTGGCCGTGCTGGACATCGACAACTTCAAGCGGATCAATGACGCGCACGGGCATCGCTTCGGCGACCTCGTGCTGCGACAAGTGGGCCGCATTCTCCGCGACGCCCTGCGCACATGCGATCTCGGGTCACGCTGGGGCGGCGAGGAGTTCGCCTTGTTGCTGCCGGAAACGCCTCCCGAGGGAGCGTTCGTGGTGGCCGAGCGTGTCCGCATGGCGATCGCCGCGTTTCCTGTGGCGCTCGGCGTCGAGCCGGTATCGGTGACGGTGAGCGTGGGCGTCGCGACGTTGACGCCCATATTAGCCTCTCCCGAAGCGCTGTTCGAGTGTGCGGATGGCGCGCTTTATCGCGCCAAGGCCACCGGGAAGAACCGCACCATCGTCGGGGGGTAGGGTCCGTCCGGCGACGGGAGGCGGACCATCCGAGTGGCATGGAACCTGGACCCCTCGCCTCCCGGGCTGAGCCAGAATCAAGAACACCCGCTCGTTGCCCCGCAGGAGATGCACTTCAGGCAGGCGCCGTTGCGCACCATGGTGAGCGCGCCGCATTCGGGGCAGGTATCGCCCTCGTAGCCGCGCGCCTTTGCATCGCGAATGAGTTGGAGCTTGCCGTTGGCGCCGAGCACCGCCTCCCGATGCTGATGGGTCGGCTTCGCCGCCGACATGACGCCGGCATGCACGGCACCGCCACGCGTAGGGGCCGCATCCACATCAATCGCCTGTTCGGACAACATGACGTTGCGCACGGGAACCTCTTCCTCCTCCGTCCACATTGCTGTCTCTCCGGTTTCCCGGTGCAACGAATCGTGCCGCAAGGACTCCGCATCCACGTGGGCGATGTCGGTGCGTCCGAGGTAGTTGATCGCAAGGTCGCGGAAGAGGTAGTCGATGATCGACGTCGCCATCTTGATGCGTTCGTGGCCCCGCACAACGCCGTTCGGCTCGAACCGGCTGAACAAGAACTGGTCGACGAACTTCTCCAACGGAACGCCGTGCTGCAACCCAATGGACACCGCAATCGCAAAGCTGTTCATCAGGCTGCGGAACGCCGCACCTTCCTTGTGCATGTCGATGAAGATTTCGCCCAGCGAAGCATCATCGTATTCCCCCGTGCGAAGGAAGACTTTGTGCCCGCCCACGATGGCCTTCTGCGTGTAGCCCTTCCGACGATCCGGAAGGCGCCGGCGCTTCGCGAGATAACGTACGACCAACTTCTCCGCGACCATGACGGCTTTGTCTCCGTCCGCCGCGCTGTGGATCACGGTGCTGCCGAGCGGGTCGAGGATGTGCGGCGCGTCCGCCGGGGCCTCTACCGCCGTGAACAACTCTTCCGCAAACACCGAGGAGAGCGGCTGAGAGAGCTTCGAGCCGTCGCGATACAACGCGTTTGCCTTGATGCCCAACCGCCACGAAAGCAGGTAGGCGTTCTTGACGTCGGCGATGGTGGCCTCGTTCGGCATGTTGATGGTCTTGGAAATGGCGCCGGAGATGAACGGCTGGCACGCCGCCATCATGCGAATATGGGCTTCGTAGTTGATGAAGCGCACGCCGCTACGCCCGCAGCGGTTCGCGCAATCGAACACCGCCTGATGCTCCGCCTTCAGACCGGGAGCCCCTTCCAGCGTCATCGTGCCGCAGGCCCAGGCGTTGGCCGCCTCGATCTGCGCTTTGGTGAAGCCGAGCGCCACCAGCAGGTCACCGGTCTCTACTGGAAGGCCCAGCACATCGCGAACAAAAGTCTCCCCGAAGGTGAACTTGTTGAAGACAAACTTGATGTCGAACGCGGTCGGGAGCGACTTTTCCAAGCGGGCCAGCGTCGTGTCGTCAAAACCCTTGGCGCGAAGCGTCTCATGGTTGATCCCGGGCGCACCCCGCAATGTGCCGCGACCGCGGGCGTACTCGATAATCGCAGTGACCTGGTCGTCCGGGTACCCCATCTTTCGGAGGGCCGGCGGAACGGACTCGTTCACGATCTTGAAGTAGCCGCCGCCCGCGAGCTTCTTGAACTTCACCAGCGCAAAGTCAGGTTCGACACCGGTAGTGTCGCAATCCATCACCAATCCGATGGTGCCGGTGGGCGCGATGACCGTGACCTGTGCATTGCGGTAGCCGTGGGCTTCCCCCAGCGTCAGCGCCTCATCCCACGCCAGCTTGGCGGCGGTGAGCATCTCCGGTGGACATTTGTCTGGAACAAGCCCGACCGGCTTGATGGTCAACCCGTCGTACTCCGTGGTCGCGGCATTGTAGGCGGCGCGGCGGTGGTTCTTGATGACGCGGAGCATGTGCGCACGGTTCTTTCTGTACCCCGCGAACGGGCCCCGCTCTTTCGCGATCATCGCCGAACGCGCATACGCGTGCCCGGTCAAAATCGCGGTGAGCGCGGCGCACACCGAGCGGCCTTCGGCGGAGTCATAGGGGATGCCCATGACCATCAACAGTGCGCCGAGGTTGGCAAAGCCAAGCCCCAACGTACGGAATTCGAACGACAGGCGGGCGATGCGCGGGCTGGGATATTGCGCCATGCCCACGCTGATCTCCAGCACCATGGTCCAGAGGTGGATGCCGTGGATGTAGGCGTCGAGGTCAAACGCGCCGGTCTTCTCGTCGTGGAACCGCATCAGGTTCAGCGACGCGAGGTTGCACGCCGTGTCGTCGAGGAACATGTACTCGGAGCACGGATTCGAGGCGTTGATGCGACCGTCTTCGGGGCAGGTGTGCCATTCGTTGATGGTCGTGTCGAACTGTACGCCAGGATCGGCGCAGGCCCAGGCGGCAACCGCGATATCGTCCCACAGCTCGCCGGCTTTCAACACCCGATGCACCTTGTTGTCGGTGCGGCGGATGAGCTTCCACTCTTCGTCCCGCAGCATCGCGTCCATGAAGGCGTTCGGCACGCGGATGGAGTTGTTCGAGTTCTGGCCGCTGACCGTGCCGTACGCATCCCCATCCCAATCGGTGTCGTAGGCCGGGAAGTCGATCGCCGTGAACCCCTGCTTTGCGAACTGCACGGTGCGAATGATGTAGTTGTCACTGACGCCGGCGGCGCGCGCGTCACGAAGCGCGTTGGCGAGCATCGGGTTGTGGCGCGGGTCGAACCGACGATCTCCCGTCAGGGTGTCACACTCTTTCGTCGTAAGGAGGATGGCGTTCAGGTGCCGCTGGATGAGGCGCGACCCGGTGACCAGGGCGGCCACCTTCTGCTCTTCGATGACCTTCCAGCCGATGAATTTCTCGATGTCCGGATGATCAAGGTCCAGGCACACCATCTTGGCCGCGCGGCGCGTTGTACCCCCCGACTTGATTGCGCCGGCGGCACGATCACCAATGCGAAGGAAGCTCATGAGCCCGCTGGAACGGCCGCCCCCGGACAGGCGCTCTCCTTCTCCCCGGAGCTTGCTGAAGTTCGACCCGGTGCCGGAACCGTACTTGAAAAGGCGAGCCTCTCTCGTCCATAGATCCATGATCCCGCCCTCGTTGACGAGGTCGTCGGTCACGCCCTGGATGAAGCATGCGTGCGGCTGGGGACGCTCGTAGGCCGAGGTCGATGCCACCAACTTCCCAGATTTGTCGTCCACAAAGTGGTGCCCCTGCGCCGGGCCGTCGATGCCGTACGCCCAATTCAGGCCCGTATTGAACCACTGGGGCGAATTCGGCGCACAGATCTGCGCCGCGAGCATGTACCGCAGCTCGTCGTAAAAAACCTGCGCGTCCTCTTCCGTCGAAAACAGACCGTCCTTCCAGCCCCAATACGTCCAGCAACCGGCGAGGCGATCGAAGACCTGACGCGCATCACGCTCCGGCCCGTACCGACGATCCGCGGCCAAGCCGGCAATCGCGTCCTCATCCGGCGTGCGGCGCTGCAACCACTCCGGCATGCCCTTTTCCGCGACCGTGCGCGTTGCCGCCGGAATTCCCGCCTTCCGGAAGTACTTCTGCGCGATGATGTCCACCGCCACCTGACTCCACGACTCGGGAACGCGGACGTCGTCCGCCTCGAACACCAGCGAGCCATCGGGATTTCGGATTTCAGACCGGCGGGAGGCCCACTGGAAGCCATCGTACGGCGTGCTCAGGCCCTGTGTGAAACGGCGGGAAAGATGCATCAGATCTCCGGAGGAACGCAGCGAGAGGAGCGCGGCAGGAACGAAAAGGCGGGGCCAAACGGGCAGGGCCGCACATTATGGGAAAGCCGATGACAGGTCAAGACCTGCACCACAAGATGTGGTGTTTTTTCTTGTGCATACACACTACATAGTGTGTCCACAAGTTCTCCCTAAGAAAAGCGAAAGTTATCCACAAGCGCCAATATGGGCGTCCGCAGCAACCGTTCTACCAGCGCACCTGCAGCCGCATCAGGTGTTCGTTCGCGAGGCGCAACTGCGATGCGAACGCATCGATCATTCCCCGCCGAAACGCGCGCCCCTCGGGCGTCAGGGACGCTTCCAACTCGCGGTAGACCGAACCGGGAATCCGCAGTAGGTACGTGGGTTGCATCGCACGGACGGTTGCCGAACGACCGCCGTCATCCGTCAGCGCAAGGTGGCCGATGACGTGGCCCGCGCCGAGCGTCGCGACCTTCTCGGACCGACGCCCATCCACCGACCGATACACGCCCACCCTCCCCTCGGCCACGATGTAGGCGTCCTGCCCCATCTCCCCTTCGTGAACGATAACGTCACCCTGCGCGGCGGCCAGCACTTCGAGTCGTGACGCAATGCTCGCCAGGACGGCATCTTCTCGTCCAGAAAACCCAGGTGTCGCCTTGAGCACATGCATGGTAGAGGGCGGCGCGCCCTTCGGCATGTCTCCCGAGACGCCGAGCGCGCTGGCAAGGCGACCGAGCAGGCTGCGCTTGCGCTCCTCGACTTCTTCTCCTTCGGCGGCCGCCCCGATGCGTCCGTCCGCGATGCGGAGCCGCTGGGCAATCGTCCGCATCGCCATGGACTCCAGCGCGCGAACAATCGGATTGTCCCGCATCCGCAAAAAGCGCAGACCTTCCTCGTCGAGCGCGAGCATCGTGCTCTCTCCCTCGGTCATGACCGTGGCGGATCGGCGGTCGAGCGAGCCGAACAGCGCCATTTCGCCCACTGTCTCGTCTGGACCCACCTCCGCGATCGTGGTTCCACCCAGCGAAACAATGAGCTTGCCGCTCACCACGTAGCACATGCTCCGATCCGACTCGCCTTCCACGAGGATCTCTTCACCTGGGCCGATTTCATAGGTACGAAAGGCAGTTTCCGCCTCCTCGCGATCCGACACGGAGAGGCCGTTGAACAGCCCGGTGCGATCCCTGATGTGCCGATCGATCATGGCCCGCCTCCGCCAACGACGCCCCTAACGAGGTGGCCCTACCGAGGTGGCGCCGGAGCGGCAGTTTGGGGCAGCGCCTTGACCTTGGCCTTGCCGTCTTCCACGACGATACGGAACTTCACGGACTCGCAGTTGTACGTGCTTTTAATCATGCGGACCTGTTTGTGCAGCGCGTCACGCACGGCGTCAAAGGACAGGTCGGTGGACTGCCCGCACTTCTCCCTTGCCTCGATGTACCGCGAATAGACGATCTTGAACGCCGCCTCTTCTCGTTCCGACCGGTCTGCACGTTGCTGGAGGACCCGAGCCGCCTCTGCCGCCGCCGCCGCCGGGCTCCCGGGAATCGCCACACGCTCGGCCGCCGCCGCTTCCCGAGCCGCGCGCTCCCGGTCCTTTGCGTCGGCCTTGAACTTCATTTTCGGATGGGTGCCGCGCTCCATCATCACAAGATTACGCGTCCAATAGAGTTCCAACATTTGAAAGCGCGCTTTCAGCCCCTCGTACTTGAACCGCTGGGTGGCGTTGCGAATCGGTTCCTTCCCGCATTCGCGAACGAGGCGCTTGATGTCATCACGTTCGCGGGCGGGCTCGATGCGCTCCAACCCCGAAAAGTACTTCTCATACGTCATCTTCAGCAGGAACGTGCGCTGCTCGATTTCGTCGAGCTGCGTAATAAGCCCACGGTTCATTCGCTCGATGCGCGCCATCCGCCTCCGCCGGTCAGTCCGCGGCACGATACCATCATCGCGACCCATGGGAACCATTCGCCGCATCCTCGTCGTCGACGACGAGGCCGCCATCCACGAACTCATTGCCGAGTACCTTCGCGGCCGCGGCATGGATGTCGAGGTGGCCCGCAGCGGTGGGGAAGCGCGCGCGCTGCTCGATGCCAGCTCCTTTGACCTGGTATTGACCGATTTGAAGCTACCCGATATCGATGGTCAGGACATCGTTCGCCTTGCCGCACGACACAGCCCGCCGATTCCGTCGATCGTGATGACGGGGTACGGCACGGTGGAGGGCGCGGTGATGGCGCTCCAGAACGGCGCACAGCAGTTCCTCCTCAAGCCGTTCAAATTGCGAGAAATTCACGCCGCGATCGAGCGCGCTATCGAACGGGCGCGGCAACATCGCGAGACGCTGCTCCTGAGCGCCGCGGTTGCCTTCTTCGAGCAGGCCGAGCTTGCCGTCACACCGGGTGACGCGAATGCGCTGTTGATGACGGTCGCGGGGGTGGTTGCGCTCCTTCCCGGCGTCGAGGTCGCTGCGGTCCTCCAGGGCACTGCCGCGCGCGCGGTGGTTCCGAAGGAAGCGCGCCCGCCGACGGGAACGGGCTTCCACCTCGGTGGAAACTGGACAATCGTGGTCTCACCCCCCTCGTCGGTGGCGATTCCATACGCGCTCGCGGTTGCCCGCGCGCGGGAGCGCTGCGGCGCGTGACCGGGTGGACGCTTTTGCCCGCCTACGCGCTCTTTGCCCTGCCGGTCGCCGATACTCGCTCCCCGTCGTCGAGCGTGACGCTTCGGTGGAATGAGGGCTTTGCCGTGGATGCCGCGATTGGCGTCAACTTTCCGCTCGTGCAGTGGGAAAATGCGAACGCGCGCGTGCAGGCGGGCGTGCTGGCCGCAGCATTCCTCGGATTCGATCCCGCTGGAGAGATCACGTTCGACTTCGAGACGTTCGACGGTATTTTTGCGCTGCCGGTGGACCTTGCGGTGGGCGAGTGGGCGGGCCGCATCCAATGGGGCCACACCTCTGCCCACTTTGGGGATGGCGCGCGCAATAATGATGATGGAGATCGGCCCAATATTTTCGACGCCTACAGCCGGGAGTGGATTCAGCTTCAGGGCGGGCGAAGGCTCGGCCCGGCGCGGGTGTACGGTGGGGTTCGGGGCATCACGCACGGCACGGGGCGAGGCGCCCCGCTCATGGTGCAGATCGGCGGGGAGGGAGAAGGGCCGTGGAAGCTAGCTCCCTACGCCGCGATCGACCTGCAGATCGCGGGGGAGAGCGCGTGGAAGCCGGCGCTTGCAGGTCAGCTCGGGGGGCGCGTCCACGTCGGCGGGCATCGGTTGCGGGTGGGGTTGGCGGCGCGCACCGGACCCGATGACACAGGCCGGCTGCAATCACAGGAAGAGACGTACATCGGGCTGATACTCGGGTTTGATACAACGGGGGGGTTGGCGGAGCGGGGGGTGGCGGCGGAGCGTCGCCTTGACGCAGGGGGCGGCGTGGCGTCGCCTTGACGCAGGGGGCGGTGTGGCACGCAGGGGGCGGCGTGGCACGCAGGGGGCGCTGTGGCACGCAGGGGGCGGCGCTGCGTGACGGTCGGTGATCGTCGGTTCCCAGGGTGCACGATGATCTTTTGGGGCCGCGCTCCGCGCGTCCGCTGGGTGGACGACAGCGACGACCCGGGGGGCGGCGGCGCACTCCCGTCCACCGCCGCTTCCCTCAGCGTGCCGACGGTTCGAACGCCGCCGCGAGCGCGCGGCCGGTTCGCCGCTCCTTCTCCCATCGCGGGTTTTCCCCGAAGCCCGCCAAGGCGGCCTTCGCCAAGCTGTGCACCCGCGAGCGCTCGCCGCCCGTCGCGGCCAGCGCGGCCCCAAGCGCCAACTGCGACTGACCAAGTTCGCCGGCATCCCCGGCCGCCGCCGTCCGGAGGGCCACAGCGCGCTCCAGCACCGGTGCCGCCTCGCTCGCGAGCTTCCGCGCGTTGAGCGCGAGCCCTTTCCCCGTCAACGCATACGCAAGGTCGGGGTGATCGCGCCCCAGCGCGGCCTCCTGCCCGGCCAGGGCGCGATCGTACGCGCTGAGCGCCTCGGCCAGTCGCCCCTGCTCCCGGCGCAGGTCGGCCAGACCGACCAGCATGTACAGGTAGTCGGGATGGGCCTCGGTCAGCGCCGCGGCCGTGGACCGCAGCGCTCGCTCGTAGTCCCGGTTCGCGTCGTCGTACTGTCCAAGCATCCGCTCGATTTCCGCCACATTGTAGACCGTGAGGGCGACCGCAGGATGGTCCTGGCCGAGCTTCGCCTCCTGGATCGCCAGCGCCGCCCGCAACGCGACGAGCGCCTCCTTGTTTCTGCCCAACACCGAGTACGTGACACCCACATTGCTCAGGGTGACGCCGATGTCTGCGTGATCGGGCGGCAGCGTGGCGCGTTGGATGCGCAGGGCATCGAGCAGCGCCGTCAGGGATGCCTCGGAGTCGCCCGCTCCACTCAGCGAGTTGGAGAGGGCAATCTCGTACTGCGCAACCACCGCGTGAAGCGGACCGTAGGCCCGCGTGGCGAGATCGACGGCGCGCCGGTGATGGGGAATCGCTTCCGACGCCCGCCCGACGTAGAGGTAGGCATTCCCGATGTTCTGTTCCGCCTGGCCGACAAGCGGGTGGGCTTCCCCGAGGAGCGCTTCCCGCAACGCCCCGGCACGCTCCAGCGGCGCCACGGACTCCTGATACTGCCCTGCCATCTGCAAGGTGACGCCGAGGGCCGTCAGTGCGCTGGCCAGATCGAGGCTGTCCCCCGCGGGTTCGGTGAGCGCGACGACCTCAGCCGCGTGTGTCAGCGCCTCGGTCACGCGTCCTTCCGCCGTCTCCAACCGCGAGAGGTTGCCGAGCCAGCGGATGCGCAGGTCGCCGTTGTCGTGCTGGCGGACGATGGCGGCCTCGGCGTGCTTGCTGTGCTGCCGTGCGGTGTCGAAGCGTTGCGCCTCTTCCTCCACGGACATCAGGGAAATCGCCGCGCGGGCTTCCCAGTAACCGTCCCCGGCGGCGACGGCCGTCCAGGTGGCGGTCTGCAGCGCGTCCCTCCCGGCTTCTCGCTCGCCGGCCTCGTAGCGCGCCTTTCCCTCCCAATACCAGGCCCGTGCGAGCGCCGGCCCGTAGGCCACCCCTTCCGCCAAGGCGCGTGCGGGTCCGGCTGCCGCCAAGGCCGCAGCGTACTCCCCGGCATCGAGCAGCGCCTTCACACCGGCGATGGCGCGGTCTGCCGCGTGCACCGCCGCCGCATCCTTGGGGAGCTCGACGGCGGCCAGGAGCGCGCTGGCGTCTGCGCACCGGGCAAGCGGAGTGAGTGCGTTTGCCGCGTCCACCGCGTGCTCGGTCGTGGTGGGTGTTGCGTGCGCGAGGACGTTCGCCAAGGCATCGACTTCATCGAGCCGGTCGGTGAGGCAGGCGATCCGGCGATCCAGCAGCGCCTCCGACTGCTCCCCGCGGACACGTGTGGCTTGGCAGGCCTCGACGCGCATGTCGATCCAACGACCCGCGTAGCGATCCACGGCGGCGACCGCTCCCGCCGCTGCGGCGTCGCCGTAGGCGACGCCCGACCCGACGAGCGACGCCCTCGCCGCCTCGCGCCGTGCGTCATTCCACACCTCCGCAAGCGTGTTGCCAGCACGGTCACAGGCGCGGCGTGCTCGGGCATCCCACACGTTGACGCCGACAGCCACAGCGCCGACAAGCACGAGCACGCCGGCGCCCAACGCAATGCGCCGCGCGGCGAGGTCCGGGTCACGGGCCAACTCGTCGAGGATCGGGTCCATCGACGGGAACCGGTCCGCCGGGTTGCGCGCCAACCCCCGCGCGAGCACCTTTCGGAGGTGACCGGGCACCTTCCGCCCCATTGATGAGAAGCGAGGAGTCGCCGTGCGAACCGCCTGCGCGACTTCCTGAAACGTCGTTCCTCGGAACGGGCGTTCGCCATACAACCCCTCGTACAGCGCCACGCAGAAAGCGAACTGATCGGTACGCGCGTCGGTCGGCTGGCCGTCGTGCGCTTCCGGTGCCATGTAGGCGGGCGTTCCCATGATCGCGCCAGCCTGGGTCAGCACGGGCGAAGCGGAGGTGCGCGGGCTGGAATTGTCGAGTTGAGCGGGCGAGGGAGGCGCAGTGGCGTCGGGTGCGGCCGTGCGTGCGAGCCCGAAGTCGGTGACCCGAACGCGACCGTCCCTGGACACGAGGACGTTGTCGGGCTTGAAGTCCCGGTGCACGATTCCCGCAGCGTGGGCGGCTTGCAGTCCGCGCCCGGCCTGGAGGAATGCGTCACGTACCTCTCGCCAGGTTCGCGGCTTCGCCCTCAGCCATTCGCGCAGCGTGGACCCCTCGACAAGCTCCATGGCGACGAACACTTGATCGTCGACGGTGCCGGCGTCGAACACGGGAACGACGTTCGGGTGAGAGAGTCGAGCCATCGCCTGCGCCTCCCGCACGAGGCGAGCGTGGGCGCCACTTCCGCCGATGGTGAGCACCTCCGGACGCACGAGCTTGAGCGCGACGCGACGATCCAACTCCGGGTCGTGGGCCGCAAGCACAAAACCCATGGCGCCGGCGCCGAGTTGGCCCGTCACGAGATAGCGACCGATCGCCTGCCCCCGCGCCGGAGCGGAGTGGACGGGAACGCCGTCGCCCAGATCGGCGCGGGTGGCATCGATCCCCCCCACATCCGGACTCGACAGGGTGCTGTCCGGATCAACGGTCGGTTTGCCGCTCACGACGGGTAACCGCCGATCGGCCCGAGCACCTCGAACACCTCGACGAGATGCTCTTTTCCCTTCAACCGCACCGGCGCCATGGCGCGGCAGGCAAACACCTCTGCCACGACGTCATGCGTGGCGCGTGGGATGAGGATCTGGCTGGCACCCGCGACCCCACAGAGCCGGGCTGCGGTGTTCACGGTGTCCCCGATGGCCGTGTACTCCATGACGGTCGAGGAACCGAGATAGCCGGCGACGAACGGGCCGCTGGCGATGCCGTAGCCGGCCCGAATGATCTGCATCCCCCGCTGACTTCTATCCTCGTTGAAACGGTTGAGCGCCTCCCGCATGCCGACGGCCGTCGCAACCGCGCGAATCGCGTGGTCGTCAATTCCCACGGGAGCGCCGAAAATCGCCATGATCGCATCGCCGATGAGCTTGTCCAGCGTGCCTTCGTGGAGGAAAAGAACGTCGATCATGGCGGAGAAGTACTCGTTGAGGAACGACACGACCTCCTCGGGCGTATGCCGCTCTCCCATGGGCGTGAAATCACGAATATCGCTGAACAGCACGCTTCCCTCGTGGCGACTTCCGCCCACGCGCACCTGGAGCGCCCCCGACGCGATCCGTTCCGCGAGTGCCGGCGATACGAGCCGACCGAATCGGGCGCGCACCTCGGCGTCATGCCGCTGACGCTCGCGCATGCGTCCGCGCTCGATGGCTGCGGCGGCCAGCGCGGCGATCGCGAGGAGCACGCGCAGATCCTTTTCTGTGTATCGGTGGGTATCGCCGTGGGCGTGAACCACGAGGACGCCGATCAACTCCTCTCCCGCGAGCATCGGCGCCGCCATCGTCGCGCGGACGTCCAGGCCGGCCAGCGATTCGGCCCCCCGAAGGCGCTCATCGACCTGGGCATCCGCCGTGAGCAGCGCGACACGGTTTTTGGCCACCAGGTCAAGGAGCGTACTAGAGCTTGCAGGGCGCGTTCCTTGCGTTGCGACAAGGTTCCAGGCTTCCTCGGTACGGAGGTAGGCGCACGCTGCGTCTCCCCCGAGCGTCTCAAGTGCGCGCGTCAGCACGCATGTGCAAATTCGCTCGGGTGCGGTTTCTTCCGCCAGCGCACGCTGCACGTCGTAGGCAACGCGCAAACGATCGTAGTCGGCCCCCAACTCCGCGCGGTCGTCCTGGGCGTTCGCGGGGGGGAACGTCAGCTCACGCCCCGGCTGAACCACGGTGCCGACGTGGAGTTGTGGCATCGGTGACGCGGCTTTGCTGGCAGCGAGATGGGCAGGAGTGTCCGCCAGCCCACCGATCGTTCCATCCCCGACCTGCAAGGTCAGACGGGTTCGTCCAACTTCGATTGTCTGCCCAAACTGCCAGTGTTGTTCGCCGACGATTCGAACGCCTTCCACGTGCGATCCATTGAAGCTCGCGAGGTCGCGGTACCACACGGCGCCCTCGCGAATGGACACTTCGGCTTGGCGCCGTGACAGCAAGGGGTCCCCGAGGCACAACAGGTTGGCCGGGTGCCGTCCGAGCGTAAAGGTCACATCGAAGAGGAACTCTCTGCGTCCGTTGGCGTCCTCAACCAGGATGCGGGGCACGGCCGCTCAGCCGACCGCGTGCGGCGATCCGGTCAATTCCCGCCCTTCTTCTTGCCGCCACCCTTGATCGAGTGCCGGATCGTGGAGTTCGCGTTCACCGTGCCCTTCTTGAGGATGCCCGGCCCCTTGCCGGGAAACACGGTGTTTTCATCGCCCTGCGCCTTCTTCGTCTTCTTCGCCTTCTTCTTCCCCTTCTTTCCGTCAGGATTTTCCCGGTGGACGGTGGACGCGGAGTTCAGGGGTTTCTTGAGCGTATTGCCGTGCCCCTTTCCGTTCAGTCTGTCGCCCCCGTCCTGCTCTTCCTCCTCCTCCGCACCGCCGTCAAACCGCACATCTTCGTCCTCTCCTTGCGCGCTGGCGGCGAGTTGCTCCTGACGAAACGCATTTCCCCGGTCGCCGTGCCCGGTTGCGGGGAAGGTCGATCCGCCGGCGTCCGACCTCCGGCCTGCGTCACTCGTTTTCGCCTGCTTTTTCTTGCGCTTGTGACTGGGCATCGGGTCCTCTTGCCGGGGGGGAGGGGTCATACTCGACGTCCCCGTTTCGGTCAACTGGCCCGCCTCTGGAGTTACCCCATCGACCTGGGCTGAATCATGAGCTACTATGTGTACATGATCCAGATCAACATCGCCGAAGCGAAGGCCCAGTTGTCCGCGTGCCTCGACCGCGTGCAGGCTGGAGAAACCATCGTGATCTGCAAACGCAATGTTCCGATCGCGGAGCTTCGTCCCGTCTCGGGATCGGCGGTCCGCCCTCGATCCTTCGGACAGGACGTGGGACGGGTGATCGTCCACGGTGGGTTCTTCGACCCTCTCCCCGAGGGCGAGATCGGGCTCTGGTCCGGCGAGAGCGGCGGGTCTGTCTGATGTTGCTCGACACATGCACCTTTCTGTGGCTGCGCGGTGAGCCGGATCGCGTGCCCACCCGCGTGCGCTCGGCGATCGCCACTCACGGCGGCCCTGTCTATTTGAGCGTCGTCTCCGCGTGGGAGATCGCGGCGAAGTTCTCGCGTGGACACCTCACGCTCCCAGCATCCCCCAGCCGATGGCTGCCCGAGGCGAGGAAGCAGTCGGGCATCGCCTCGCTACCCCTCGACGAGGCGACGGTGGCGCTGGTCGAGGCCCTCCCCTGGCATCACAAGGACCCGTTCGACCGCATGCTCGTGGCTGTGGCGATCGCGCGGGGGCTGGAGTTCGTCACTCCCGATCCCCTCATCGTGCCCTACCCGGTGCGCACGCGGTGGTGACCTTCGGCGCTCACCGGACGAGATCGACCGCTACTCGTGCAGCGAATCGACGGACGGGAGCGGCCCCGAGGTGCTCTACCGTGTCACGGTCACCGAACCGGGCCGGGTGACCGCGCGGGTGAGCGACGAGGACGGCGTCGACATCGACGTCCACATCCTGACCGCGCCCTCCGGCAGCGGCTGCCTGGACCGCGACAACGTGGAGGCCAGCGCCGAGGACGAGGACTGTGACGGGACCGCTTCACTACCACATGATTGGCCTTGACGGCGTATATATCCGCGATGAAAAGACCGGCGTTTTGCGATTCCATCGCGCGCCCTCACCGACGACTGCGGAGGTCGAAGCCCTTGTTGTTGAGATCGCCGAGGCGAGCGAGCGCTTCCTTACGACGAAGGGTTTTGGGGAAGGCGAGGAGGGGGAGGCGCCCGACGACGACGATGCGTTGGCGTTGTTTCAGAAGGCGTCGTTGCATCGCACCACCGCGGCCGGCCCCCGCGCGGGAAAGGCACTGCGGCGGCAGCAGGTTTTTGGGGGAAAGGCGTTTGGGCTCCCGCAGCGATGCGGGAGTTACGACGGCTATAATCTGCACGCTGGCGTCGAGATCGGTGCCGGAGATAGAAAAGGCTTGGAGCCGCTCTGTCGCAATAATTCCTCCACCGTTTGTACACCAGACAGTCTACCACGGCGTCCTCGCGGGAAATGCGGCGTGGAGGGCGGAGATCGTCCCAAAGTCGCCGCCGGAAACGACGACCGAAACGGAGCGTCGGCTGGCGCGGACACTTCGGAAGGGCGC
>CAMAWH010000073.1 GCA_945861635.1 Klebsiella pneumoniae
GGCTTAACGACGGACTGCCGCGGCTGAAGGGCGTGCACGCCCGCCTCACCCGGGAGCCACCGGAGCCCCTTCCGTCTCTGGAACGGGTGTTGGCCGCCGTCACGTGGTTGCAGGCACGGGCGGAGGTGATTGTTGTTGTTGGGCAGCCCGGCGCGCTGCTCGCGGTGCGCGCGTGGCTGGATGCGCTCGCGCCCGGGGCGTTGGTGCGCTTCGTAGGCGGTCCGGACGCCGAGTTGCTCGACGCCGGGCGTGGCGTGGCGCTCGTCGCGTTGGTCGGGCCGGATTGGGTGGATGCGGCCGTCGAAGCGGCCGTCGCAGCCGGCCGGCCGGTCGTGGTTGCGGGGCCGACGCCCGACGACTTGGAGGACGGAGAGGTCGTCGATCCGCCATCGGGAGGGTTGTGGCTCGACGATCCGCACGCTGGGGATGGCCGGTTCGGCATCCTTGGTGCTGCAGCGCTGGTGATCGCTGGGTTCGCGGGCATCGATGTCGCTGCGCTGATCGACGGCGCGGACGAAATGCTCGTCGCGTGTACCAAGCCCGCGCTGACCGAAAATCCGGCCTACAGCTACGCGCTTGGCTGCATCTACGCGGAGCGGGAGCTCGGCCTGCGGGTGCCCGCGCACGTCACGTCCAACCCGCGATTGGAGACGTTCGTGGTGTGGGCGGCGCGCACATGGGCAACGACGATGACGGGTGCTTCGTCGGTGGCCGGCCTGCGCGCACGAAGTGGCGGCGCGCCGCTGGCGGGTCTCCTCGGGGATGAGGAGCTTACCGAGCTTCTCCTCGAAGGACCGCGCGAGTTTCTCCTTACGACGTGGGAGCACGGACCGAGCGCGCATGACGACGCCCTGCTCGCCGTTTCACGGGATCGTCCGTCGGTCAGGATTCTGCTTTTCGGAGGCGACGCCCGGGCGATGGGAGCGGCTGCGGCGCTGATGTGTCGGGCGGCAATCGCAGGCGGCCTCCTGACGGATCGCGACCCCCGGACACTGGTATCGCTCTCCCGTTGGAGGGAAGCCGTGATGCCGGCAGTTGACGCGGGGGAGCCCGCCGAATAACGACGCCGGCGCCCGAGTACGCTGTGTCCGAGTCGAAGGAAGAGACCGCCGCCCCCCGACAGGAACAGGATCAGCTGCTTCGGCTGCAGGTGGCGTTCAACGACTTCGTGCTCGGCTATGCCAAATACGCGGGTTACCTGCTCGTCCTGGTGATCCTCGGGGCGGGCGTATACGGCATGGCGACGAGTTGGCTCGAACGCCGCGCGAAGGGCGAGTTTGCAGCCATCGCCGCGGTGGACTTCCACATGCCGAAGCCGGATCAAATGGGAATGTACGGCCTCGGACCCAAAGACGATCCGTCGGACACCAGGCGAATGTCCGACCTCGCGGAAGGTGCGCGTCGATACACGGGCATCGCCAAGTCCGCGCACGGGACGCCCGCCGTCTATGCTTGGCTGCGGGCGGCTGACGCGCACGAGCGCGCGGGAAAAGCCGACGACCACCTTGCCGCGCTGAAGTCGGCCACGGCCCTGAACGCGGGCGGACTGGCCGGGTTCACGGCGGATGCTGCCTATGCCTCCTCCTTGCTGGGTGCCGGGCGTAGCGACGACGCGCTTGCCCACTACCGGGCCATGGCGGGACGCCACAAGGAATTCTACGCTGAACAGTCGTTAATTCTGCTGGCAACGGCGCAGTTCGAGGCCGGAAAAGGCGACGACGCGAAGAAAACCCTGGAGGAGTTCACCACGCGATTCCCCACGAGTGGGGCCGCGGCGCAGGTTGCCGCGCTTGCAGGCCGCATCGGGAGCGGCGAGTGATCGAACGTACGGTCGCGGCCGCCTTTCTCGCCGCCGGCCTCGGCTACGTGACGCCTGAGTTTTCACATCTTGATCCGGGCACCCTCGTGACGAACCCGGTGATCCGGTGGTCCGTCCGTCTCGCGGGCACGCCACCGCCGACCGCAACGCGCTCGGAGCCCGCGGCGCCTGTCGTGGACGGTCAGAGGATTTTTGTCGGGTACTCCGGCACGAACGACCTGCTGATCCTCGATCGGAACGACGGCCAGCTCATTTCGCGGATGGAGGCGCGGGCCCCCGTCGTGTGCGCACCGCACATTGACGCCGACCACCTGATCTTCTCCGACAGCGCCGGCTATACGTTCGGGTACCGTCGTGAGCCGAACGGATGGTCGCCGATTTGGGAACACTTCAGCGGCGCACCCATCGTGGCCACGCCGACCGTGGCGAACGGTACGGTTTTCGTCGCGAATGTCAGCGACACGGTGTATGCACTTGACGTAGGTACGGGCGCGCTCAAGTGGCGGCATCAGCATGCGATTGACGTAGCGCGGACGACCTCGCTGGAATTGTTCGCCGCGCCGGCGCCCGCCGTAGACGGGGATATGGTCTACGCTGGCTTTTCCGACGGATTCCTGGTCGGGCTCGGCCGAAACGACGGCACGCCGCGTTGGCAGGTGGAAGTGGGGGAGGGGACCTACCCCGATCTCGCCGCGCCGGCGCTCGCCATCGCAGGTGGCGTGGTCGTCGGCGGATTTTCGCAGCCGCTCCTCCGCATCGATCCGTCCAATCAAGCGGTGACGTGGCGAATTGACATCGGCAGCGCGTCGCCGTTTGCCGCCGTCGGTGAAACGCTCTTCCACGGCGGCGCGGACGGCAAATTACGCCGCATCGACGCCCGTTCCGGCGTCGTCACCTGGGAATGGGATTCGGCGCTCGGCGGCACACTCGGGCGGCCCCAGCCCACCGCCATCGGCGTTCTGGTTCCCAGCGGGGAGGGGTCCCTGTACCTCATCGACGCCGAAAATGGTAGATTGGAATGGACGTTCTCCCCGGGCGTCCTGCTGGACGGCATCGCAGGTGCGCCCGCCATTTCCGGTGCAGACGTCTTCGTCGTGACCAACGGCGGCATGCTTTATGCGCTGCGCGGCGGCCCGGAAAGCGCCGTCAAGGACACGCCGGATTGGGTAAGCCCGGGCTTCCGCTAGTTACGCACCACGCGGATGCCTGGTCCGCGTCGGACGCGGACAGATCGAGGGAGAGCACGCTGCGGCCCGCATCCGGCCAATCGCTGTCGAGCGGTACCGTGTCGAGCGTCGTCTCCGCCGAGAGTTCGATCGCTCCGGTAAGCGTGACGTTGGCGTGGAGAGCGCAATCTGCGAATTCGCTGGCGCACACGTCCGCGCAGCCGTCCAGCCATGCGCCGGGCAGTTCGGCGCCGGCGAGCACCATCCGATTGAGGTGGACGCCCTTGGTCGAACAAATCTCTATCCAAACCGGTGCTTCGGGCTTGATTTCCGTGATCATGATGTCTCCAGCGGTGACGAAATCCTCGTCGACCCATCCGTCGCAGTCGTCGTCGATGTCGTTGGCGGCTTCGCTCGCGTTTGGCGAGCGCGTCGCGTCGTCGTCATCACAATCGGCGCCGCCGGCGGCCGAAGCAACCACGCCATCGCCGTCCCGATCCGACGCCGTGCCGGAGCAATCCTGATCGCCGCCGTCGTCCGTAGCGCCCGGGTGTACGGCGCGATCGCCATCGTCACAATCGTCGCCACCGGCCGCGGTGGCGTCATGCCCGTCCGCATCCGCGTCCGCCGTCACGCTGGCCCCAAGGGACACGTCCAGAGCGCCACCCGAGGCTACAGCGTCGGTGATCGTCAACGTGCCGGACGCGTCGTCGTAGCTGTCGGGTGTGAACGTCACCGCAAGGTCGGCGGAGGCATCAACGTCGAGCGTGAGCGTCGTCCGCGAGGCCGCAAACGGCTGCGTCGCGGAGATCGTAAGGCCCAGCACGCCCGTACCCGCGTTGTGCACGCGCACAGTCCGCGTCGAGGTCTCCCCGATGACGACGTCCGTAAACGCCACCGCATCTACGCGAACGTCGAGTGCGCCCGCGTGTCCGTAGTACGCGTCCGCTGGGATGCACGCAGGCAACAGCATCGGGAACAGGACAAGCGCGAGCACGCCGGAAACTGTAGCACCTGGCGGGAGATGCCGCGGCTGGCGGCGATACGGGGTCTCCATGTATAACTTCTGATAAGGGATATTATGTAAAGTCGTGCGAAGGGCTGTTGCGCGTATCCGCGCCCGCGCCCGCGCCCGCCGCCTACCGCCGTCCGTTCGAGATTTCTTCCGCCGCGCCGGTCCATTCCCCTTTGCTGATGCTGCGCTCGGAAATCGGCTTCTGGTTCTCGTCCCGGTCGACGGCGTCAATCGTTACGCGGCCGGCCAACTGGCCGATCAGGTCCGCGTTTTCCGTACCTTCGGGCAGTTTCGACTGCGCGCTCGTCGATAGATCCTCCAGGCTCAAGCTGCCGTCTCCTGCCGTGTCCGCCGCGGCGAAGCCCTTCGTCGAGGCGTTCTTCACGCTTCCAGCGGAGCCCGCTGCGTTTGCACCCGGGGCCAACTGCGCGAATATTTGAGCTTCATACAGCTTGAATTCCGGCCATTGGATTTTTCCGTCCTTGTTCGTGTCGAGCGTCGCGATGAGCTTGTCCGTCACGCCGTCCAACTTCTTCCCGCGGAACCATTCGCCTTCGGCGAACTTCAGGCGCGTGTCCAGATACGCACGAATCATGGCGCGATCGGCAACGGCGCCGTCCGTGTCCGTCGCACCTTCGGGCTTGCCAAGGACATGGTTCCAGACACGCCCGATGGGGCCGGAAACCTTCGCTTTTACCTTGTCCTGCTGCCCGCTGTTATCCCCGCGCACCGGACTGGGCGTGGTCCCGGTTGTCTCCGTGCTCGGGGCCGGCGCCGGGGTGGGCGTTTGCAGGCTCTTGTCAGGCATCGTGAACTCCGCGTGCGCGCGGACGCTACCACGACAGGCGCGTCACTCGCCACCCCGTTCCGCCGCTCCACCTGCCGATGGACAGGTGTTGACGAGTCGACAGTCGGTGCATTTCGGGGCGCGCGCGGTGCAGTGGTATCGGCCGAAAAGCACGCCCCGGTGCCCGAAGGCGCTCCAGCCAGCCTGCGGGATGCGTTCCATCAGGATGGGTTCAACCTTCTCGGCCGTCTTTTCGTCGTGCCAGCCCCAGCGCCGTGTCACGCGAAACATATGGGTGTCCACGGTGACGCCACTCTGGACGCCGAACGCCGTGCCCAGCACGACATTCGCCGTTTTGCGCGCAACTCCGGGCAGGAGCAGCAAATCCTCCATTCGGCCCGGAACCTCTCCACCAAACCGATCCACGAGGATGCGCGAACTGGCGACCGCGTTTTTCGTCTTGTTGCGGAAGAACCCGGTCGGTCGCAGGATTGCCTCGACCTCGGCCGGGTCCGCCATCGCAAGGGACGCCGCGTTCGGCCAGCGCGCGAACAGCGTTGGCGTCACCTTGTTCACCATGACGTCGGTGGACTGCGCGCTGAGCTGAGTCGCGATCACGAGCTCGAACGGATTGCGAAAATCGAGTTCACACTTCGGTACCGGAATCGTCGCGATCAGGGCGGTCAGGACAATGTCCGTGGGGATGCCCGGCGCCGCGCGCGTCGGCATCAACGACGTCGAAGCAGCAGTGCCAAACCGAAGATCATCCCCGCGGCCCACGCGGAGCGGTTCCCCTCCCCCGAACGACCCAACTCGCCCGAACTGCACCCGCACTC
Source organism: Klebsiella pneumoniae (assembly GCA_945861635.1). Lineage (GTDB taxonomy): Bacteria > Myxococcota_A > UBA796 > UBA796 > SXON01 > CAMAWH01. Next base: position 5,624 of record CAMAWH010000073.1, read on the forward strand.
GGTACCGCCGCCGCCGGCCGCACCGGTGTCGGTGTCGTCGTCCTCTCCCCCGTCGCCACCGGAGTCCTCCCCTCCCCCACTGGTTTTTTCGATTTTTCCGTCACAATCGTGGTCGATGCCGTCGTTTTCGCTGGTCGTACTCCCCGGGTAGGTCGTCGCGTCACCGTCACTGCAGTCGTCTTCCACCTCCACGCCATCGCCGTCCTGGTCGAAGTCATTTGCGCCGTCACAATCCCCATCGCGACCGTCATACCAGAACTCGATGCCGCCCGGGTGCGCGTCGTCGTCATCGTCATCACAATCGCCGCCGGGAAGCTCACCGCTTCCCTCAAGGTTTTCCGTTACCAGACCCACGTGTTCGTCCGCGACGTAGCCATCGTGATCCATGTCGTAATCGTCGTCCGCTCGACAATCCGTGTCGATGCCGTCGTGCCAAACCTCGCGTTCAAGAGGGCTGATCGTGGCGTCGTCCGGGGCGCAGTCTTCCACGTCCTCCGCGCCATCCCCATCCGTATCCACGCCGTTCCATGTCACGGAAATCGCGTCGAGCGACATCGTGCCCGACATGGCCGAAACGCCCACCCACCCCGAGGCCGTGTACGGTCCGCAATTCGGCTCGCCGTTCCACTGGAAGACGCCGTTCCGATAGACGGTGATTGCCGTCGGCGAGACCTCGATCTTCACCGTGTACGCGTGATTGGCGATGAATTCGGCCGGCGTCCGGGCCTCGGAGCGCAGCCCGCTCACCAGATACATGTTGCCGTCATCGGAGAAAACGATGGCGCAATGGTTCGTTTGGTCGGCGTAGGAGAAGACGATTCCGAGGCTTTCGGTGCCCGACGTAACGGCCGTAACCGTGTAGGTGTCCGTGGAACCGAGTCCAGCATCGACGACGACGTCGGGGCCGTCAGCTGTGGAAGATCCCGACATCTTTCCGCCTGCAACCTCCCATTCCCCGTCCAGCACCGTCCAGCCGGACATGTCACCGTCCACAAAGTCGTCGGAAAACGTCGCGGCTGCCGCCAGAGTCGAGAGCAGGAGATGCATGGTGCCTCTGCCGTATAGATAGCATGCAGGCGATCGCCTGCTCAACATCACGCTGCGGCTCACCGGTTGACGACGGCCTTCCCGCCGACATACCTTGGCCCCCGAGGTTCGCCCGCTGATGCTCACGGCCACGCTGACGTCGATTGCCCTGGCCGCCACCGTCACTGAGATTCCACCGTTTCTGCGTGGTGATATCGAAATCGACTACAGTTACGACCGGCTTGCGGGCGCGCTGGAAGAGCGCGGAGAACCGGGGGCGGAACCGACGCCCGTGGGCACACGCCGGGTCGAGACCCACCAGTTGCGCTACGGGGCCGTTTTTGGCGCTGCGCCCGGCTTGGCAATCTTCGTAAACGTGCCTCACGATGCGTGGAGCGGCGTTTCGTACGACAGCTGGTCGAAAATGGTGTACGATCCAAGCACCGGCTCTGGTACCTACGTGGGATCCAATGCGCAGGAAACGAGTACGCCCGTGGTGGGTTCGGGCGTTCAGGGTGCGTGGATCGGCCTGCGTGGAACCCCATTTTCGGAGGCATTCAAAAGCCGCGAAAACCGAGCGACGTGGCTGCTCGAAGGGGCGGTGCGTACGCCAAATCCGTCGAACCAGTACGCCATCGTGACGCCGAGTACGTCCGAACTCCCCGGGGAGCACGGGGCGGGTCCGGGCGGGCTCGGCCTGCGCGTGCGCTCGGCGTTTTCGACGACGTTCAACAAAGCGCAGCCGTACGTCTCTTTCGCCTTCACCGCGGAGGATCCAAGTACCATCACGATTGCGGATGATCAGGGGCACGTGCTCAACAAGAACGTCGAGATCGACCCTGGTGACAACGTCCGCACGATTGCGGGAGTCGAGCTTACCGCAGGGGAAAACGCCGCGAATGGTTCCCGCTTCGCCGTCGATCTGCACGTGGTCTTCGACTACACGTCGTCGGGAAACGTCCCCACGGGGGAATACCTGCCCGGGGTGCTCGTGCCGGACGCCGGCGTCGTTCAAACGGCGGAATCGTTGGAAGCGGGCGGCGGACTCGGACTGATTTGGCGCCCCTTTCAATACATGCAGTTGAACCTGCATGGTGACGTTGCCGGGCATGTGCCGCAGCGCATCGAGAACGGGTACAGCGTGTATACGGGCGGCGATACGATTCGGCTGGTTGCGGGTTCGGATCTAACGATTCGGGTGCGCTAGGCACGGAAATCGGATTCATCGCTCTGCTCACCCGTCGAAGGCATTTTCGAGCCACTCGATGCGATCGCTGGCACTGTCCACCCAGGCGACGAGGAAGCTGACCTCCGCTTCCGGTTCCCCCTCGGCGAGCAGCCACGCCCGAGCCGCCGACCGCAGTCGTGAACGTTTGTGGGGCGTGATCGCGTCGTCGGTCAATGGATCCGCAAGGTCACGCCGCTTCACCTCGACGATGCGCACCTGACCTGCGCGCTCGGCAATGATGTCAATCTCGCCGCCGCCGCCGCGCCAGTTCCGGCCGCAGACCGACCAGCCGGCCGATACCAACTCGGCGGCAACCCGAGACTCCGCTTCAGCGCCCGCACGAAGGGCCGTGCGCCGAGCATCGGCGCTACTTGCGATTGTGGACCAATTCCTTCAGACGGGCCGACTTGCCCGCGCGGTCACGCAGGTAGTAGAGCTTGGCACGGCGCACATTGTGGCGAACCTTGACCTCGACCTTCTCGATCGTCGGAGCGAAGGCCGGGAAAATGCGCTCGACGCCGACGCCGAAGCTGGTCTTGCGAACAGTGAAGGTCGTACGGGGACCGCCCTTTTTGATGGCGATGACCGTACCCTCGAACACCTGAATGCGCGTCTTTTCACCGTCCGTGATGCGGACATGAACACGCACATCGTCACCGACGTTGGCGTCGAAGGTGCGGTTTGCGATGGTTTCCGACTCAATCTGGCTGATGGCGTTCATGGCGTGTTCCGAAGGGCCGCCCCCCTTAGTGCGGGGCGCTGGCCACGTCAAGATGGGCGGACCTTACGACCCTCTCCTGGTGCGCGCCTTTCTCCCGCTGGAGGAGTTTGCTCACGCGCGAGCGGAATCGCGCTAGCCGCACCGGCCACCGCCACACCGATGATCTCATCCCCAAGCAACATGACAAAGGGGCCGCTTTTTACGCCGGGATGCGCTGGCACGACGCCGGCGGTGGTGAAGCGGCGCGCCTCGGCCGTCGATAACGAGAGCGACGGATGATGCCGCAGCGCTTCGCGCGGCGACACGACCCATGGAGCGAGCCCCGTCATGACCGCTTCACGATCTCGCCACGGAACGCGCTCTTCTCCTCTCGATGGGCGCAACACGCGGTCCCACGCAGGGTCGCCAGCGACCACTTCCGCGATGCGGGAAAAGGAAACCGAGTGGTCGATGTGAAACGGGCCGCTGGCGATGCGGCGCAAGGCGGAGAGGTGCCCGACCGTGCCGAGCGCCGCCCCGATTTCTTCGGCCAACACACGCGCATAGGTACCGCGGCTGCACCGGATGATGACGCGAATGATGGGCAGATCGAACTCGACCAACTCCATGCCGCGAATCTTGACGGGCCGGGCCTTGGCCTCAACCTCGACGCCTTTCCGCGCGTATTCGTAGAGGGGCCGACCGGCGATCTTGACGGCCGAATACTTCGGCGGCGTCTGCATGCGCTCCCCAACAAACGTGGCGAGCATGGCGAGCACGTCACGCTTCGAAACGGCCGGAACCGGCGCCTCACGAATCACGGTTCCCGTGGGGTCACCGGTGTCCATGAGGATGCCCAGGCGCACGGTGGCGTCGTAGACCTTTTCGCTTTCGTCGAGGTATTGGATCAGGCGAGTTGCACCGCCGAGCGCCAGCGGAAGCACCCCCGTGGCAAACGGATCGAGTGTGCCGGTGTGGCCGACCTTCTTGAGGCCCGTGACCGCGCGAACAACCGCTACAACATCGTGCGACGTGACGCCGGGAGGCTTGTCGACGACGAGAAAGCAGTCAGCGTTCACGTTTTTTCCGGAGCGGATTCCGGAGGGGTATGCGGAGGCGGCTCCGGAGGCGGCTCCGACGGGCGCGGCAGCCGAGAGATGAGCGCGTCCATTTCCGCGGCGTATTCCACGTTGAGATCGCGCTGAAAGCGCAACTCCGGCGCGTGCCGAATCCCGAGTGCACGGCCCACAGGACCCCTCATCCGTCGGCCCGCAATGTCGAGCGCGGCCTGAATCACCGCCGCATCTCCTCGGCCGCCAAGCGGCAGGTAACGAATCTTGGCGACGGAGAGCGATGCGTTCACCGACACTTCCGTCACGCTGATGTCTCCGACGGCCGGGTCCTTGACATCTTCACGAAGGAGCCGTGAAACCTCGGCTTGAATCAAGGCAGCGATACGTTCGGCACGACGAGAGGACATGGGCCACGCTGGCTATCCTTCCCGACGCCGCCGAGCCAGCAGGGCCTCCAGTTCCTCGACGCGGGCGGACAGCATCGCGACTCGGGTGTTGGCATCGGTCAGTTGCCGGCGCAGGTGGCGAACCAGCGTCCCCGTGTTGCGATGGAACGGCTCCCGTTCGTCTGGCGCCAGCGGCTCCTCGGGGGCGGGCGGCACAGCGACCGCCGCAGGTTGCGGATGCACCGCCCGCAATGGCGGCATTTCCTCCCGGGCGGCGCCTGGAAAAAACGTCACCGCCTCCTCGACGCCACCGCCACGCATGATGTGTTCGGTGGACAGGCGCGTTGCTGGAGTATCCACGGCAAATGCGGCCATTTCGTCGTCGAAGGCGGAGGACTCCCCGTCCGCAAATGCGCCGTACACGCTGGCACGCGCGGCAGCTCCATCCATCTCTTCCGATTCATCGTCCGGAGTGGCGCCCGCTTCAAGCAGATCCTCATCGCTCGCTTCGCCCGCTTCGAGCATCTCGTCGTCCATCGTGGCCGCCTCACCCTCGGGCAGCCCGTCGTCGTCGTCCTCCGGCGCGGGCGGCGGCACGGGCCGACGCGGTTCGCCGAGGCGGACGACGTGGCTGTCCGGCGCCGCGACCGTCGGCGGGGGCGAGGTCACGATCGGCGCGTCAACGGTGCGATCATGGCGGTGCGGCGCTGGCGGCGGCGGCGGTGCCACCGGCGGCGCGTCCGCAACCGGAGCCGGCACCTCAGCGGGCGCGGGGGGCGTAGCCGCCAGGGCCGCGCGGGCCGGGACTGCCGAAACGTTCCGCGGCGACGGCGGGTCCAACACGGGCGGAAGCGGCTTTAGACGCCCACGACCCGCCCCCGGCCCGCCCGTCAACTCGTCCAGCGCAGAGTCGGGATCGTCAACAAGCTCCTCATCCGGGACCGTCATGCTGTCGAGCGCCTGCCGCAGTTCGCTCAAGGACGGGCGGCGAACCGCGTCATGGCGCGGCACCGCCGGCAACGCGAACGCCGCGCCCAGCACAAGGTATCGGAAGCCGCCCTCGACAAAGGTCTCCAATTCCACCCAGCGATCCAGCTCCAGGCGGTCGATGGCGCCCTCATCGATCCGGCCGAGCAGGTAGCCTTGGCGGGCCCGGCCACCGTCCCACACCAGCAGGAACCGGCTGGACCGAAGTTGCCCCGGAGTCAGGCGTTCCTCGAACCCGATGGGGCGTGCCGGCGGGTCGATGAGCACACCCGGCCTTGCGACGCGGAGGATTCCTTTGCCATCGAAAACCTCGAACCGCACCGAAAATGGACCCTCCGCGACGGCCTGACGGCGGACCCAGAGCCGGAAGCGCGGGGCGGGGGGCTGCGGATCGGCGGCGAGCATGGACCTCGGCGGGGGATTGTAGCGCAGCCGGCCAGCCGACCGATCCGCAGTTGCACGACGGGGATGGCGAAACTACCCTGATCACGAGGAGCGCGTCATGGGCATCGCCCGGAATCTCTTGCGCGGCGTGAAGGATCGCTTCCTGTCGAAGTACGGCGAGAAGATCGTGGCCAACCTGGGCGACACGTCCTCGGACGCGCCGTCGAAGTGGAGCGAGCCCAAACGAAACCTGTACGAGAAGCTGGAAAAGGAGGGTGCGCTCGACGAAAAGAAGGCGGATCGGTAGGCTTTGTGGTGGGGGGCCGCGCCGGCCGAGCCACGGCGCGTCCGTTTCCGGCATGAAACCTGTGCGCGTGGCGTACACTCCGCAGCATGTCTGAACGCTCCCTTTCGACGGCCCTCGCTGCAACCCAGCCTACCGATGCGACGCCGCGCATCGTCGCGGGTTTGTTCTCCATTCTCCCCTTCGCACCAGCATTTCCGCATCGCGGCGACCTTGCGGCCCAGGCGGGAAACGCGCGGGTAGCCGCCATCGCGGAGCGCCTCGCCAACGCGCCTGGGCCCCAATCCGCGCTGGCCGCGTTGGACCTTTTGGACAAGGCGGACGCCGCCATCGCGTTATTTTCCGGCCTTCGGGCTGGGTACAAGGCGGTCAAAGGGCAGGATGGCGCGCTGGAATTGGATCCGCAGCAGGCCGCCGATGCAGGGCTCAAGGCCGTCGGCATCGCGTACATCGCCTGGAAGCTCTACGACGGGGACGTCAAGCGGCTCACGGCGTCGGACGCCGGGCGCGCGCTGATCGCCTGGTACGTGGCGGCGGACGTCGTGTTGCCGTTCGCCGACAATCTGGCCGGCGGTGGACTTGACGCCGTGACGCGCGCAATCGAACAGCAAGCGGCCGCTAACGCCGAGCGCCTGGCCGTTGTGGCGGGGGCCGATGCGACGGCGACCCTGGGAATGTTCAAGCAGTTGCAAGACACACTGTTCAGTGGTGTCGGGCAAGCCGCGGCGTTCGCGCAGCCGATGTCCGCGTGGCTTGCAGAGAAGACGCCGGGAATTCTGGGCACGGCCGACAAGATCACGGGCGTCGCCGCAACGGGCGCGGACGCGCTTTCCGCGTATCGGTACCTCGGCACGGCGCTGGTCGCGGAGGTCGTTCTGGAAAAAGCCAGGATTCAGGCTGCGGAGGAGGAGGAGGAGGAGCGCGCGGCGGCGGAGCGCGTGCTCGCCGATACCGCCGCCGCGACGGCCGCGCAGCGGAGCGCCAGCGCTCAGAACGAGAACTACTCCCTGAACGCCCCGGAGGCCGCGGCCAGCATCAAGAATGCACCCATCCAATACACGCGCACATCCGACATACCCGCGAAGCCGAAGGGCTGTTTCGGGTGCATGGGGGCGCTGTTTGTGGTCCTGATCGCGGCTGCGGCAGCGTCGATTACGGCGTGAGCCCACGCGCGATTCGCTGTGCTTCATCCAGCCGATCCTCATGAACGTACAGGCGAGAAATGTGCCTCTCGTCCTGATAGCGTTCAAAAACGCGTGTCGCGTCCTGCAGTGCGGTCGCGCGCGGCACCGTTCCCGGGGCACGGTGGAGAACATAGATTCGGGGTGCCTTTTCTCGCTTTCTTCCCATCGCGGCGTAGCGGGAGAGCTTGCCCATGGATCCCGCCGTCAACGTTTTGATCCCAGCCTCTCCGAGCGCCGTTGCAACGCGAGACACATCGACTTCTTCCAGAGAGCCGTGCAACTCCAGCGCACGACGCCACGGACGGCGCTCCACGATGCGCCGCGCCCATTCTTCCCCGGACTGCCGCAAGTAGTGGTGCATGGCGACGTCGTCGAGGGGCAGATACGCCTCGGCCGAGGAAGGGAAGCGCCACTCACACGCTGCGCCGTTGAAGTGTTGCTTCAGCATTTCTTCGTAAACCACCGATTTGTGGTGGAAATACACCATCACGAACATGTGGTACCGCGCGATCATGAAGTCGTCGAATGCATAGATGGCGCGCTGATCGAGTGCGAGCGACACCTGGCCCGCGTCATCCACGTGCCACTCCAGGTTCGCAAGCAACCACGTGACGTCGATTTCGCCGTACCGAGCGCCCGAGTAGTACGAGTCACGCACGAGGTAATCAAGGCGATCGACATCGAGTTCTGACGAAATAAGCTGCGAAAGGATGCGCCGGTAATCCTGACCGCCGTCGTGAAAGAAATCGTCGGCCGGGTCCACTTCCTGACTGACCAGAGCGGCGATGTCACGCCCAGTGAACGGGAAGCGATCGGCGATGCAACGGGTCAGCGAGGAGCGCGTCAGAATCGCGATCGTATAGTCCTCATGCGAGGCTGTGCGGTCCAGGCGACTTGCCACGCGACCGGCGTCGTAGGCATCCAGGGAGAGCGCACGCAACGGTGGCATCGCAAATTCCGTGCAGTGCGAAAACGGCGCGTGCCCGAGGTCGTGGCACAGCGCGGCGATGCGCACCGCCTGACGCAGTTCCGCGCGCCGGGCCGGCGAAGTGAACGGATCACGCCGAAAGCACGCGTCAAACGCCCGTCCTGCCAGCTCCATCGTTCCGACGGAATGAGCGTAGCGCGTGTGGACCGCACCCGGAAACGGCAGTTCGGAGAATCCCATCTGCCGGACGCCGCGGAGCCGCTGAACGAACGGGTGGTCCACAATCGGCAATTCCGCCGAATCAATCACGATGGCACCGTGCAAGGGGTCGCGTACTTCCATCGCACGGTTATAACCCCGGCCCCGATGACCCCGATCGCTCCGATTGATGCGCTGCGTGTGGGGGATGTGATCCACCACGCCGCGTTTGGTTTTGCGACGGTCGCCGGTGTGGACGAACGTGGCGCCTCCCTGCGTTGGGAAAAACAAAGCGCCAATCACCCGCAACACGCGTCGCGACATGCTCTTTCGACCAGTTACCGTCGCTGTCGTCCGGGCGGTCTGCTCTCGCGCAGCGTCGAAGAAGGCGAGACCATTCGCCGTCTCTCGCGAGAAGAGCCGGTCGCTGTGCTTGGCTTGTTGCTGCTCGACCTCGGCGGCGCGCAGCGGTGTGACGACGTGCGAGAATGGATGCAGCGATTGTTCGGCGAGCCGGGGTTTGAGATCTGGTGGGAAGCGCTGTTGACCCTGTCCGGCGCCGATCCCCGATTCGTCGTCAGCCGGGAAACGATTGATCTGGCCGGTGACGTAGACGCCGGCTCGTTCCTTGGCGACGATCCGGAGGTGCTCCCGTCCGACATCGACGGCGCCGTGCCTGAGGACGCGTCGGACGAACCCTCCTCCCCTCCCCTCCCCGGACGTCTCGGCGGAGAAGAGGCGTGGGACGCCGCGGAGGCCCTGGCCGCCGAGCTTGCAGTGCGACATGCCGCCGGCGTGAGTGTGATTCGCACGGCGGAAGCCGTCCGTGAAGCAGACGGGCAGTGGCGGTTGGAAACCGACGTCGCGTTCGATCCAGCGGCGGACGTCCGCTTTGTCGCTCGTATGGCGCTGGAGCAAGCCCTTGGCCCCCTCCCGCGGGAAGATCAGTTGGCGGATTCGGAACTGGTCGACGTCGCCGCCGCCGGCTCCGGCGATTTGGCGCCCGAGCTGCTCGGCGTGCTGCAGTTGGCGCTCGCAGCGGACATCGACCTCCGGCCACGAGATGGCATTGCGCTGCTTCAGGAGTTGGTCGTCGCGCGCGCCGTTTCCAGCGTCCGCGGTGCCGCGCCCTCCGTGCCACGCGCGGGGTTGTGCGCTGGGTTCGACACCCACATTGGGCTGGTCAAAAGCCTGATCGGGCAGACGAATCAAGACGCGTTCCTGCTGCTGGGTGACCCGGAGTGCGCGCTCTTTTGCGTTGCCGACGGCATCAGCACCTCCACTGCCGGCAGCGGAGACCTGGCCAGCGGCTTGCTCGTCCGCACGTTGCGGCTCCAGTGGGCCACCCACGGCGCGGATCTCCGCCGTGGGGGTTCGCCGGCGCAATTCCTGGAAGCGGCGCTCGACCGCGCGAATTCGGTCGTCTGTGAGGCGGCCGCGCGGCTCGCCGGGGGAGACCTGACCCGGCACATTCCGATGGGAAGCACCGCCATTATCGGGATCAGTATCGGCAATCGGGTACACCTCGCCGCCCTCGGGGATTCGAAGGCGTGGTTGGTCGGCCGACACGGCGTTGCACCGCTGGCGTACGACCAGAACCTCAACAGCCTGCGCTTCCGCGAAACGCTGGTCGGAGGAGAGGTCGGGTGGGAAGACAACGGCCACGCCCTCACGGGGTACGTCGGGCACTTCGACCTTAGCGGGCGCCCGTCGCTGCCCCAGGTTTTCCATCGCACGTTCACGATTCTCCCGGGAGAATGGTTGATCCTCGCGTCGGATGGCTTGTCGGACTACGCGGCGCCCGAGGCGGCGGCGGTGTCGCGGTTGCTCCAGCGCGTTCTGGCGGAAGCGCCGGACCGCGCGGATGCGCCCGCGGCCATGGAAGTCGCGGCCAAGCTTGTCCTGGCGGCGAACAAAGGGGGCGGCGGTGACAACGTGACCGTACTCGCCCTCACACTTTCGCCGGAGCGGCCCACCACACCGGGCGAAACGTCGATACCGTCGTAGTCGGAGTGAACGTCCGTGGCTGAAACCTTTCGCGATGCGCTTGCAGCGCGACCCCTCCTCTTTGACGGCGCCATGGGCACGGAGATCTACGCCCGCGGCGTGTTCATCAATCGCTGCTTCGACGAGGTCAATCTGAGCCAGCCGTCCACGGTGTCCGAGATCCACGCTGCCTACCGCAAGGCCGGCGCCGACGTGCTGACCACCAACACGTTTGGTGCCAATCGTTACCGGCTTGCGGCCTATGGTCTTGAGGCCCGGGTGCAAGAGATCAACGCCACCGGCGTGGCGCTCGCACGAAAGGAGGCCAAGGGGAAGAGCTTCGTCGCCGCCTCGATGGGGCCCACGGGCGCACTGTTGGCGCCGGTTGGAAAACTGGCGCCGGGTGACGCGTACCACGCGTTTCGGGAGCAGGCGGAGGTGCTCGCGGAGGCGGGCGCGGACCTGTTCGTGCTCGAAACGTTCACCCACCTCGCTGAATTGTGGCAGGCGGTGCGCGCAATCAAGGGCGTGTGTGACCTGCCAATCGTGGCGTGCATGAGCTTCCCGTTTGTCGGTTCGGGACAGACGCAGATCGAAGGAGAAACGCCGGAAGAGGCGGTCCTTGCCGCGTCCCGGTGGAAGATCGACGCGTTCGGGACGAACTGCTCGAACGGGCCGCGCGGCGTACAGCACGCTTTGGAACGGATGCTGGCCGTCAGCGACATGAAGCTCGCCGCCATGCCGAATGCCGGTTTGCCGCAGGAAATCGAGGGGCGCACCCTCTATCTGGCCGCTCCGGAGTACATGGCGGAGCACGCGCGGCGCTTCGTCCAGATGGGCGCAAGTATCGTCGGCGGCTGTTGCGGCACGACGCCCAACATGATCGCGGAAATCCGGTCCTTCATCCGATCGGTGGCCGCGGAGAGGCGCTCGCCGGTTGCGACGGCGGAGGGAGATCGGCGGCCGGTTGGCGTGGAGCCGACGCCCATTGCAGAACGAACGGAATTCGCCCGGCGGCTGTATTCTGGACGCTTCTGCGTAAGTGTGGAGCTTGATCCTCCGCGGGGCGTCGATGCCATCAAGGCCGTCGAAGGCGCGGCGATGTTGCAGGAAGCAGGCATCGACGTCATCAACATCGCCGACGGTCCCCGCGCCGTCGCGAGAATGGGGCCAAGCGCGCTCGCGCAGCTCGTCCGCCAACACTGTGGGATGGAGGCCGTGGTCCACTATTGTTGTCGCGACCGCAATCTGCTCGGCATGCAGATGGACCTCCTCGGGTCGAACGCACTCGGTCTGCGCAACATCTTGGCCGTCACCGGCGACCCCCCCAAGATGGGCACGTACCCGAACGCCACCGCCGTCTTCGACATCGACAGCATCGGCCTCATCACGGCGATTCAACTGCTTAACCGCGGCCTCGACTTCTCCGGACAGCCCATCGGTGGGCAAACGTCGCTCTTCGTGGGCGCAGGCTGCAATCCAGGGCACATCGATCTCGACCTCGAAGTCGATCGGTTCGGAAGGAAGGTAGCAGCCGGTGCGGAGTTCTTCTTCTCACAGCCGGTCTTCGATCCCGCCGTACTCCTGCACTTCCTCGATCGAACGGATGCTTTTCCGAAGGTCCCCTTCCTGGTTGGCATCATGCCGCTGGTCTCGTCGAAGAACGCGGAATTCCTCCACAATGAAGTTCCCGGAATGCAGGTTCCTGAAGTGATCCGGAATAAGCTGGCGAATGCTGGTGACCGTGACGCTCAGCGGGAAGTCGGCATCGAAAGCGCACGGGAAGCGCTGGCGGAGGTGATGCACCACCCGAGGATCAAGGGCGTGTACATCTACCCGCCGTTCGGCAGCTACAAGGCGGTGCTTCGGGTCGTCGAGGTGCTGAAGGACCGTCGGCCGCCGCTCGTCCTTTCATAATCCGGGTTTCGTCGTCCAGTCGATGCCCGCGCCGGAGTGCATGTACGGCTCATTCCGGGCGTCCTGCCACGTTTCCTGCTGGACGAAGGCGGTCACCAGCGTGCGTATGGCAAGCTGCGCCGTCGGGGTGTCGACGAAGCCGGGGTCGGTGCACTCGGGGCGGATCGGCCCAAGAGAGCAGATGTTGGAGAACACGAAGTGACCGGCGTCGTGGACCGTGGCGAGGTGGGCGGTGGGCGCCCGGTCGAACGTTGGAAATACCTCGGTATCAATCGGACAGATGTCGTCTTTGTCTCCCCCCATCACCAGGGTAGGGGTCAGGGTGTCGAGCCCGTGCTCACCGAACGTGTACCAGCCGCACGGCGACATCGAAACCCCAGCGACGGCGCGCGGGTCCGGGGCCTCCGGAATGCCCGCGTTGCCCGGGTCGGCGTCGCAGAGGTCGTAATCGGAATGTTCCGCGCAGAACGCCCGGAACCAAGGGAGATCGGCCTCCGCGCCGGCCACGGCGAGCGTCGTCCACGCCCCGAACGAATGTCCCATCATCACGTAGTTTTCTCCCTCCACGGGAAACTCTTCCAACGCCTTGTCGACGGCCGCCGACACATCTCCCGGGCGATCCCGCATCACCTCGGCCCAGAGGTCCTGATCGTAGTCGAGCAGCGTGTTGTGGACGTGATCCGGGGCGACCACGACGAATCCATGGGTGGCAAGCCATTCCGTGAGAAAAATCGATTGGTACCGGATGCCGCTGTTCCCGTGCGAAAATGCAACGAGCGGCCACGGACCGGGGAGAGCGTCGACGTTGCGGTAGGCGGAGCCGACGAACGGGATCTCCGAGTAGGGGTCGGGCTCGTCTCCGTCGGGCGCGTCGGCCGGGTACCAGACCTCGGCGACCAGCTCCTTACCTCGGGCATCCGTCCAATTGAGCGTGACGGCGCCCGCGTCGTAGGGTCCTGCCTCATCGGGAGCGTAAAACGGCCGGTAGTCGAGGGTCGCGCCGCAGGCGAGGAGGTGGAGCACACACGGGCGTATCCACTTCGGACGCCGTTCTCTACCCCCCGACGAACTCGCGGAGCGCCGCCAACGCCTCGCCACGTTCGCGGTCGTTGAGGTTTTCGACCCCAAATCCGACGACCACGACTCGCGCCTGCCACCCGACGGCCGCGGCGCCGCCTGTGTCCCAGCGCCAGATCACCTGCTCCCCGTCGAGCACATCCGGGTACTCCTCCGGGTAGAGGTCACCCACGGTCCACTCGCCGATCGAGAGCGTTCCCGCGTCGTCCGCCACCAGCGCGGCATGGAGGGTGGAGGCGAGCCAACCGTCCTCACTCGCCCAGCCGACCTCAGAGCCGCTTACGACGATGCTCCCTCCCCCATCCACATAGCCCGTCACGGCCTCCATCTCGACGGGAGAGAAGGGTTGATCGCCCGTGCTCTCGTCCCCAAGAAGCCAGAGTACATGGGGATAGTTACCCAGCAGCACGGCTCCCTCCCCCACCGCTTCGTTGCTGGCAACGGAAAATTCCGCCCCGAGCGAATTTCCAACAAGGGCAGCGAATTCATGCGTCGGCTCCGACCATGAACCGTCGAGCACGCGGTCAAAACCATCGACAATCAGCCAGTCACTTCCCGTGGCTCCGTACCGATCGCCGGGGGCCGAGTCCCCCCATGTCGGGTCCGTGGCCCGGATGCGGATCCAGGGGGACGGCTCAATATCGACGTGGGAATCCGTGGTGGTCGCCGACGTTTTCCACGTCGCGCCATCGGCGCTGGACTCGACGAGAACGGTACGCTCATCGCCCGCATCTGCACGCCAACGGACGGTCACGCGGTCGTCGAGAAGCGTTGTTGCAAGCAGTTCCGGGGGCGCACCGGAGGCAGGCGGAAGTCCGCTCGCGGCGAGCCAACGACCGAAGGCCCGATCCTCACTCACACACCCGCCGTGGCTGGCAGCAGAGAACCCGATGGTCCGGGCGTTGGCCGCCAAATCGCCATCCGCGAAGGCATCGCCAATCGCATACCCCTCGGCCAATAAGTCCGCCGCCAACGACGCATTGGTGTCACCGGTCCCGCCGCCGGCGGTGTACACCGACCGAAAGCCCCCTCCATCCCGGATGAAGTCCGCGTACACGGCTTCCCGGGCGTAAAGCGAGTCGAACAGATGCACCGCCGAAATATCGACGCCGCCGCCGAGAATCATGTTGGCAAGGGCGTTGTAGCCACCTGAGTGCGAGGTGAGGACCGTTCCGGCAATCCCGACGCGCACGGCCAGACCGTCTCGGTACAGCACGGAAAGCACGTCCACCACGAGATCGTAGAGACCGCCCTCCCCATCCAGCTTCCCGAAGTCCGAGTCGGCCGCCTCCTCCGGCCCCTGCGGCACGATGAGTACCGCATTGCGCCCAGAGAGGCTGAACTGTTCGCGCAGGGACTGCTCCGCCGCCACCTCCACCAGCGTCGCGTTGTGCCCATGAAGGTGGGTGACAACGCCAACCGCACCGTTATCGGCAAATCCGGCCGGCAGCGCAATGAGCACGCTGGCGTCGTCGTACGACGCCACGCCGTCCGGGAAGGGCGCACTCGGAAGCTTCACAATCGCCGTAGTCCCCCAGGCGTCTCGCACCCAATCGGGCGCCGGCAGGTCGGGAGTCGCCACGACGCCCGACACCCAAACGGGCGCGATGGATGCGCCCGTTTGCACGCTTCCCCGCACGCTCCAGAGCCGATGCTCAACCGGCGACTCCCGGCTTCGAAGGAGTAACTCCCGCACCTCGTGGGCTGCCAACGGCGCCAGGCTCCCCTCCACCGACAGCGTGCTCCCAAAATCGACGACCAATCCCTCGGCCGCATCCTCGTCTCCCGGATTCGTGACCGTGAGGATGGCCGACGGCGGCTCGCCTCCAAGCTCATCGTACGGAAAGCTGAGAAATGGAGAAACAACCAGCGATGACGGAGCATCCGCGGGTACGGCAGACGAGCTATCCTCTGGCGCGACGAGTCCAGGTACGCCATCGCCTTCGGCACACGCCGCCCCCAGCAGCACAAGGGGCAATGCGATAGGAAATAGGCGCGCAACGGCAGACTTCACCGATCCGTTCACGGCCACAGGAGGTAGACGACGCCACCGCTCCCACCCAGCCACGCGGACTCGATCTGATCGCGGTTGTAGACGCGGGAAACACCGGCCTCCGTTTGAGACGCCGGATCGCTGACGGCTACGTCTCCATCCGACGTGAAACCGCGGACGACCAGAATGTGGCCATTCGTCGAGTCAATTGCGGCGTCGTCGATATCACCCTTCGCCCATGCAGCGGAGATTGCCACCGGATGCCCGGCGGCGATCCACGGCTCGATGTCGCCGATGTCGTCGAACCAGCCTACCTCTCCCTGCATTCCGAGGGCTGAGGCATACGCGATGTTGAACGGCCAGTTTCCGTTTCCGCCGTACGCCACGTCGTACGTCCCTGCCGCCGCATCCGGCACGCTCACGTCGATGCCGGCGTACTCGAGCACCATCGACGTGGAGGTTGGACTGCACCACGCCTCTCCGGCGTCGTAGACCATCTGGGAGCGAGGAGAGACATCGAGAATCGTGCCCCACGCGGCCCCGCCGACATCGCTTCCGGCCCCGGCGGACGTGTTTGCATATGCAACGGCAACCCGACGAAGCGACGGCGTTCGTGCGTTGATCGATCCAAGCCGGACCCGCACCTGCGCCGCGTCCGCTGGTTGGTTGAGGAAAAGGGTGTCGGTGTACACCGCGCCGTCCCCATCGCTCTCCCCTGAAAAGGAGTGACGCTCGAAGGTACTTCCGCTCGTCCACGCGCCCATCGCGTACCAGCGCGTCCACGCACCACCGATCCGCGCCCGGAGTTCGACGGAAATCCATGTACCATCGGGCGTATCCGCGTTCCAAGAGGGAACGGCGGCGTCAAACGCCAACCCCGGTGAAAGGATACCGGTGGTCACCTCACCGTAGCTGTAGGCCCCCCCGGCGTAGTCCCCCGCGGCGTCGTCCGCCGCCTTGGGATGGTCGCTCAGCACGATGACGCCGTCCACGAGATCCAGCGCTTCCAACGCCGACTCGGGCCAGCCGGAATGCGATGCGCAGCGCCCGCGCGAGGGGGAGAGCGCCTCGCAGTCCACGGTGTCGGCGTCCGCATCGGCATCAGCATCAGCATCAGCATCAGCATCAGCATCGGCATCGGCGTCGGCATCGGCGTCGGCGTCGGCGTCGGCGTCGGCGTCGGCGTCGGCGTCCCGTTGTCGGTCGTCCGAGCCCGTGGTCCGCGTCTGGCGGCCGTCACCCGCCTCACATCCAGCCAACAACGCGAGGAGCCACGAATCGTGCATGCGCCAAGGATATCCCCTTTCAGCCGCCAAGAGAGTCCCACCGCAGCACCACACGCGACCGCTCGGACACCGCCTGAAACCCGCGCACTCCCAGCGCGTCGTGAATGCCCGGAAGGTGCGCTGCGCCCCACGGAAGCACGACGACATCGGCCTCCACCAGCGCGATGTCCAACATGTCAAGCAGGTGCGCGTTCCGCCGCTCGAGCAGGTCCACGCGGAGGCTCTCCACGATCTGGTTCTGCGCCTCCGGGTCACCCGTCAGCTCGAGGAGGGCAGTCGCGTCACCTTGCTCGATAAGGGTCGCGCCGGCGCGTAAAAGCATGCGGGTTGCCTCCGAAAAGTCGCTCATATCAAGATCCGCCCGCCGCACCTCGACGTCCGCGCGTTGACGCAGGGCATCCTCAAAAACATGCTGGTTGGCCGTGCCCAACGCCTCGGCCATGCCGACCGCAGGCCCGCCGACCGCCATCCACGCGTTCTTGTCCGTCACGCCTTCCGCAAGGACGATGCTCCCCTCAGGAAGCGAGTCAACAAGGCCCTTGTAGAAGCCATCATCCCCGATGTGCATCATCCCGACCACGCGAACGTCGTCCGCGCCATTGCGGTAGGTCCGGTCGAGGATGTGGATGCCGTCGAGCCCGAGGGAGAGAAAGCCGCGGGTGTGGTGCTCGACGATGGCGCGGGTCAGAAGCACCGAGGCACCGACGAAGCTCGGCATGAAAACCAACCCGTTGAGCGCCGCGGCCCCCATGGCATAGCGCCAGGTGAACGCGGGGTTTGCGCGGCTGCGGATCGGAAGCCCGCCGAACCGCCACGCAGCGAGCGCGACGACGGCTCCGACGCCCGACTGGGCCAACGCTACCCAGCGGTCGATCACCGGCAGATCCGTGCCAAATCCGTACGCCGCGAATGTCACAACGACGGCCACCCCCGGGAACAGGGTCATCGGGTACATCAGCCACGGCGACATCCGCGGCGTCGTCATCACGACGTTATGCACAACAAACGCCAGAAGTAGCGTTGAACCTGCGAGCCAATCCCGCACAACGCCGATGTCGAACATCCACGCGTCCACGACGGACAGCACCCCGTCGCACACGAACGCTACGAGCATGGCGTTGGCCAGGAGCGCGAGCACCTATTCGGCCCCCAACCTCTTCTTCGCCTCCTCGACGAACGGCGCTTTCTTCCCAGCCTTCCCGACGAATTTCTCCAGATGCGGCCGCGCTTCCTCGTCGTTTCCGCTGCGATGCAGCGCCTCGGCCAGATACCACCACGTGTCTGTCGGCACTTTCTTCAGCGAAACAGCCAATTCCAACGCGCCGAGCGCCCCCGCAACGTCTCCTCGCGCCAAAAGGCCCGAACCCCGCAAGCGCAGGCTCGCGGCGCACTGCGGCAGGGACGCGTCGAGCGCGTCGAGATCGCTGAACTTGCCCGCCGCGATGAGCGCATCGGCAATCGCAACGACATCCTCCCCGTCTCCGGGCCACCACGTCAGCGTTTGCACCTGCATCACGGGCCCGGCGGACTCCGCTCCGGGAGCGCGCGCCCAAAGCATTCGACTCGGCTTGGGAAGCGGGCCGCGGGAGGGCTTCCCGATGACGAGGATCCCGTCATTCGACCCCAACATCGCGGCGCGGCCCCCCTTCCGCGGCTTCGCCGTGACCTCACCCGCATCGATGCCCGCGTCGTACCAGACGCCGAGATTCGACGGCGGCGCCTCCAGACGCGCAACCGCTTCCTCGAGTACCTTCGCCACGTTTCGCGTAGCCTCGGCGAGCAGAACGCGCGAGGCATCGAGCGCCGAGGCGTACCCGGCGTTCGCGGCGATTCGGGCGATCTCCGCGCGCGTTTCCAATTGAATGCGAATGTCACCCAGAAGCGCGACGACGCTGGCTTCCAGTTCAGCGTCACCATTTGCGGACGCGCTTGCGATGCAACGCCACAAGCCGACGCACGCGCCCGCGCGAACGTCCACCCGGGGGTCCCGCATCGCCGCGGAGATGCGGGCGTAGCCACCACTCACGCCGAGTAAGGCGCAGATCTGGAACAAACCGGCATTGTGACCCGGGTCGGTTCCAGAGACGGTCC
>CAMAWH010000074.1 GCA_945861635.1 Klebsiella pneumoniae
TTCGGCGCGATGTCGGAGACACGAGCAACCGGCGCGTCCCACACTCCGCCAAGGAATACGTCAAACGCGCAGACGCCAGGGTCGTCATAGTCACCACCGCTCGTCCCGACCATGTCGTCCAACCCATCGCCGTCCAAGTCTCCGCCGACCGCCGTCTCCCACATCCAATTCTCGCGATCGGGAATCGGCGCGCGCCAGATGTGATCGGCGTCCGAGATCCAGTTCGTCGACCCGTCGAGTGCAAACGGGCCGCTGTGGACGTACACGCCCCAGTCGCAGTCGTGGGACACCAGCGCCAGATCGTTGAAACCGTCGCCGTCGGTATCCGCGACGTCGAGCCAAGTGACGTCGGCCATGCAGGTTTGGTCGCCCTCCAGCCACATTCTCCCTGCGCCCGTAGGCGCCAAACGCTCCTCTCCAGGGGCGGGGAAAGTGTCGTACAACGCCCACCCATACCGCTCGTGGCCGTCTGGGTCCGGGAACAGCAATGACGTCCAAACCAAATCATCAACGCCGTCAGCAGTCACGTCGGAAAACCCGTACGTGCCTTCCCCACCCCCGATGGTTTGCGTCGCCGCTGCAATGGTCGTGGCGACGCCGCACACCCCTTCCGAGAGGGCTTCGCCGTCACAGTCTCGATCCAGGGCGTCGCAGACCTCCACCGCGCCGGGGTAGATGCGGGCGTCGGCGTCGTTGCAGTCGATGTCGTCGGTGAATCCGTCCACATCGGCGTCGATCGGACCCGTGTCGTGCGGTACTCCCGAGTGCGAACCCGTGTCATCCGTGGCCGCTTCGCCCGCCGGCTTGTCCGGCTCCATCGTCACACAGGCAAGTGCGAAGTAGAAAAACATCGTCACTCCAGGTCCAAGTCGAGGTCCCATAACTTGGAGTTACCCCATCGACCTCTCCCAGCGGTCTCGGGGGCGGGATCGGGGCTGCCATAATCCGGGGCCGCGGACGCCGAGCGCCCCGGCCAGACGACGTCATCGCCCGAATGGAAGAAAACCTTCCATTCGGGGGCACTTGGGCAGCCATGCCACCTCGAACGGAAGAATTTCTTCCATTCAACGGTCGTGTGTCGCGACAGTCATATATGTTTGTTACCGACGACCGAGTACCCGGACCCCGACATCCCCGTCCCCATCCGATTCGAACGAATCGCCACAAACCTACCGATCAGGTTGAGAATGGGTCAACGAAGTGCGCGACAACGTTGCGCAACGTTAGGAGCCGTCCTTAGGGCCGGTTCAGACTTCGCTTCGTGGACGCGGCTGGACAGGATGCCTACAGCCCACAAAGCGGTCGATCGTCACTCCGCCAGGTGTGGTGGTAGTTGTCACGCACCGCCGGCAAGCACGTCATCTGCTCGCGTTCAAGCACGATTCGGGCGAGGCAGCCGCGCCACGGACGCCACGTTTCTCCCCCGTCGAAATGAGCGTCGTCCAGCCAAAGGCGGCCGTCGGGGGTGCAGGTGATCGCGACTTCCTGCAGGGCGTGCTCCAGGCAGGGTTGGGTGAATTGCTGCGACTTCCGGCACAGATCGTAGGCAATCTGGATGCCATGTCGGGCGTCGCCGCTGGCCCACCGGGGTGCGCGTTCGGCGAGTTGGAAGAAGCAGTCGTCACGCTCTGAGGGGTCGGGGAGCGCGGCACAGAGCGTGCGGCAGGCGTCGAAGGTGGCGGTCGATCCCATACACGCTGCATCCAGCGCGGCGAGGCGAGCGGCGAGCGCGGTGGCGGCGTCTGGGGGGGGCGCGCAGGCAGTGATCGCGGCGAGCATCAGGAGCATCGCGGGCGAGGTAACCGGCGGGACCACGGGGCGGCGCGCGCCCGCCTCCCGTCACGCGCCGCCTCGCAGCGATAACCTCCCCGCCTCCGATGCCCCCCAACCCCCTGGAACGCGCCGCCGAACGATGGCCGGGGCTGCTTGCCGGGCTGGTCGGCCTTGCGGGGGGGGTGCTCGTCACCGCGGTAGCGTTCGAGAAGCCAACCAAGGGTCTCATCGGCGATTGGGTCTTCCCCGACACCCTCTCCAATCACTGGGTCTATGTCTGGGTCGCCAACCAACTCGCCGCCGGTGGATCGCTCCTCCACAATGCCGAATATTACTCGCCGATAGGAGATGCGCCGTTCCTTGCCGGAAACGCTTCGGGGGCCCTGTTGTCGGCGCCGTTCATCCTCGCGTTCGGACACCCGCTCGGGCTCAACCTCTACATCCTGCTGGTGTTGGCGGCGGGGGTGGCGGCCGGCGCCGCATTGGCGCGGACGATCGGCGCAAAGCCTGTTCCCGCCTTGCTCTCCGGCATCGGCCTGTCGCTCTCGCCGTACGTCCTCAACGAACTGAGCTGCGCCCGATTTGCGCAAGTGCCGGTGTGGGAGATGGCGGGCGGGCTCGCTGTGTGGATGCAAGCGTTGAAAGTCTCTTCTCCGCGCAAAGGCGCCCTCGCCGGCTTCCTGATCGGGCTGGCCGGCGTCGAGTATTTCTACTACGGGTGGTTCGTCGGCCTGGCCGCGGTCGCCACGACCGTGACGTGCGTGTTCGCACGCCCCTCTCGTCTGGTCGATCCCAACTGGTGGAAAACGGTTGCGACGGGCGCCCTCGTTGCGATCCTGACGGTTGCTCCACTTCTGGCGGTTTTTCTGCACGGGTGGAGCACCGTCGTCGGCAGCTCCGAGGCCGTCGAAGCCTTCCCCCACCCGTTCACGCTGCAGTCCTCCCTCCCGTGGAGTTGGCCGATCTACACCATCGACAAGACGATGGTACCCGTGCACCTGTCGTGGGTACTGCTGGCCTTTGGCGCGGTGGAATGGTGGCGTTCGCGGCGAGAGGACGCCGAGGAAGGCTGGATGATTCGCGGCCTCGGCTGGACGGCCGTGATCGGGTGGGTGCTCACGCTCGGCCCGCACCTCGTCACCGGCAACGGCCCCGATCCCGACTCGCACATGCCCTTCCTTTACCTGTACGGCTCCCACCCCGCCCTGATGCGTTTCTGGTGGCCCTATCGGCACGGTATCCTCGTGATCCTGGCGGTTGCGGCACTGGCGGCGCGCGCGGTGTCGCGGCTGGTGGACGTTCTCCCTCCCCGCATCGGATTCGTCGTGTTGGCTGGCGTGCTTTTCACGGTGCCGGCGGAGCTCAACTCGCGGGGCGGAAAGATCTTTGTCACGGTTAGCCGCCTTCGCGACGAACCCGCATGGGTGCAGTCCTTTCGTGACCTTCCCGATGGCCTCGTTCTCGACCTTCCCCTGGCCCCGGAGCTGTGGATCGGTCAGCAGCACCTTACTCTCCAGCAGATGCACCACCACCCGCTGCTCGACGGCCACGCGATGTGGGTGGATCGCGTGCGGCCGAGCGCGTGGGACGATCGCATCGCCGGCAACAGCTTTCTCAAGGAACTCCAGCGTTTCGAGCGCGGAGCGGAGGATCCCGACGATCCTCGCCGGCCCGATTGGTTCCGGTACAACCCGCGCTCTGTCGCCGAATTGGCCGACAGCGGGGCGCGTTGGCTGGTGCTGTGGAACGAACTGTACAGTTGGGACATCCGACAGCTCCCGATGGCGGAGGAGCAGCTCTTGAGTCAGCTGTTTGGCGCGCCGGTCGTCACCGGAGAGGGGCTGCACATCTGGGATCTCAAGCAACATCGCGGAGAAGGTGAGTTGCGCGCTCCCATGTGGCGCATGCCCCTGGAGGTCAAGCTGGGAGACGGTTCGACGCGCATGACGGACCACCTGCCGCCGTCCAGTCTCGTGGAGTTGGTCGGTGGAGGGGGCGGATGAGACGCCACGCAAACGTTGTCGGCTTCATGGCCGCGCTGTCCGTTTTGGTGACGTGGCCGACCGCGGCGACCCTCGGAACGGCGATCCCCGGAGAACGCAGCGGCGATGTCTACGAGCACCTCTGGGGCTACTGGTGGTTCTTCCGGGAGTTTTCGACGGGGAACATCCCGTTCCGTTCCACCCTCAGTCACTGGCCGCATGGCGGTGTGCTTTGGTTCGTTGATCCACTGGGGGCGCTCGCCTCCGTGCCGTTGCAGGCGTTCATGTCCGCGGCCAGTGCATTTTCGGTGCTTCAGTTGGGGTTGGTTTGGGCGGCATTGCTCTCTGGGTATGCCCTTGGGTGGCGGGCAACCGGTGAGAAACTTCCGGCGGTGCTGGCCGGGATCATCTACGGAGCGAGTCCGTACGCGCTCTCCCTCCTTCACTCCGGTACCACCGAATACCTGCACATGGCGCCCGTGCCGCTGTTCTGGTTGGCCATGGAGCGGGTCATACGCAACGGCGGATGGAAGCCGATCCTTTTGGCGGTGGGTTGCTGGGCGTGGGCAACGTTCGCCAGCTTCTACTACGCCGCATTTCTCGGGCTCCTCGTACCCATTGCCGTGTGGTCGTATGGCGAGGGAAAATGGCGGGAACCGATGGAGCGTGCCGCTGTGGTCATCATGGGATTTGGCGTCGCTGCCGCGCCGATTGTACTGTCGGCCTGGTGGACGCTGCACTCTCCGGACGCGGTGGTCAGCGTGGAGAGCGCGCCGGGGTGGTCCTATGTGACCCTGCCAGCAACGGACCTGATGACCTTTCTCCATCCGGGAAAGTACTACTTTCCGGACAATCGGCAATCCGGAAACCTCGGTATCATCCATGTGAACTACATCGGATGGATCGCGTTGGCGGCGGCGCTCGTCGGGGTGTGGCGAGCCAGAGAGTGGCGAATGCCCCTTGGATTGGTGGCGGTTTTGGCCCTTGGGCCGTCGTTGTGCTGGCACGGGCAGGCCGTGCGTTTGCTGGGGACGGTCGTACCGCTGCCGATGGCGCTGCTTTATGTTCCCGGCTCGCTGTTTCGGTTCGTCCACCATCCCTTTCGCGTCATTGTTCTGGTGATGATGTTCATGGGCGTGGCGGCGGCCGCGGCAACCAAAGGGCGCCCGCGCATCGCAGCGCTACTGGGGGCGATGATCCTGGTGGAAACGATGGCGGCCTCCCCCGCGGTGTGGCCGATTCCCACCGCGACGGTGGTGGCGCCGGCGTGGTACACGACGGCGGCGGCGGATGACACGGTGACCGGAATCTGGGATTTCCCCCCGGATCATCGCGGGTTGAACCGGTGGTACGAGTCGCTGCAGACCATCCATGGCAAGGCGATGCCCTACGGTGTGAACCTGTTTCTGCCCAAGCAATTCAAAGAAAATCACTTTGTTCGCAAGATGTTGCAGTGCGTGCGCCATCTGGCCGTGCGGGCGGTGCCACGCGAAGGCGGTACGCCTCTCGCCGGGTGGACGGAAAGACCGGTACCCGCGAAATTGGCAGATGGGAAGAAGCTGATGAACACGTGGGGCTACAACCGCGTGGTGCTGCACGAAGACCAGCTCACCCTCGGGGAGCGGGACTGCGTGAAGGCCGTGGTAGGAGGCGAAAGCGTCTACGAGGGTGAAGGCATCGAGGTGATC
Organism: Klebsiella pneumoniae; assembly: GCA_945861635.1. Classification (GTDB taxonomy): domain Bacteria; phylum Myxococcota_A; class UBA796; order UBA796; family SXON01; genus CAMAWH01. The sequence goes on from CAMAWH010000074.1 coordinate 5,444, forward strand.
ACGATTCCACAGCAGGGATAGCCGGCGGGGTCTGGCGTCAAGCGGGGGTGTACGCCACCTGCTCCGCCAGAAACCCGTGCATGTCGTTCCAACACTGCTTCGCCTGCGCCCGCCACACGAACGCATGAAACGCGTGCAGCTCACGCGCATAGTAGCGCTCCGCTACCGGGACACCGCGGTTCGCCAACGCAGCCGCCATACGACGCGTGTCCTCAAGCAGGGGATCCCACGTGCCCACCGGGAGGAAGAACGGCGGAGCAGGGCGCGACGGTGCTGCGGATTCCACGACACCGAGCGGGTCGGCCAAGGCAAGATCGACGGAGAGGCGATCGTCGGGGAGATAGCTCTCTTCTACGTTGGTGAGCAGGTCGCGCATGGCGAACGATCTTCCGCCTGTCAAACGCGCCGTATCGGTGACCTGATAGATTCCACAGGCGGCCAGCGCCGCGCGCGGCAACACCGGCGCGTCGTAGACAGCCTGCGCCCACCGTTCGGCGCGGCGCCAAGCCGAGGCGACCGCGACCACCGCCGCTAGGTTCGCACCGGCGGATTCTCCAGCAACGACCATGCGTTGCGGATCTCCGCCGTATTCGGCGGCATGCTGCGCGACCCAGCACCAGGCAGCGCACGCATCCTCTGCGGCGGCGGGGTACCGGTGGTGCGGGCCCAAACGGTAGTTGATGTTGAACACCACATAGCCGCGCCGGGCAAAGCCCAGCGCCATCAGCCAGTGGGTGTCCTTGGACAACGCGTGAAACGCGCCGCCGTGGATGTATACGACCACAGGGAGCAGCCCCGACGCGTCCTGAGGACGGTATACATCCAGCTGGTGTTCCGCGCCGCCACCCTCCACGTAGGGAATGCCGACGCTTCGCCGCACTCCATGGTACGCTGGCGAGGCTGCCGGGAACAGACCCCCGAACCGGGAAAGCCCGCTGAAGGAGCCGGCGACGGCTCCCGCGAGCATCCGGCGGCGCATCTGCACGAGCGAACGCGCGGGATCGCTACTCACGGGCGGTCTCCGGTGCTACCAGTAAGGAGTATAAGGCACACAACCAACATCTTCGGAGGGTACACCCGCCCTCGATCGGCGTCAAACGGCTGCGCAGAATGGCCAAGCCGAGTTAGTCCCCCGTGCTTCTGAGGTTTCCGTGTCCCTCGCGCTTCTGTTCTTTGCCCTGTCCGCGTGCTTCCCGGCGGAGAACGACAAGGATGTCGATATCGACGTCGACGCCGACGGCTTCAACACCGACGACGATTGCAACGACGACGACGCTGCCATCCACCCCGACGCGTCCGAGCTTTGCGACAACGCGGACAACGATTGCGATGGCGAGGTGGATGAGGACGCGGACGACGAAACGACGTGGTACGACGACGACGATGGGGACGGCTTCGGTGACGATGATTCCTCGACCACAACGTGCGAGGCCCCGGACGACACCGTCGAAACGGACGGCGATTGCGACGATGACGACGACGGCGTGCATCCGGACGCGGACGAAGTCTGCAACGAGCTCGACGACAACTGCGATGGCGAGGTGGACAACGACGCCGTCGACGCCACGCTTTGGTACGACGATGCCGACCACGACGGATATGGCGACCCGGACACGGAAATGCGCGTCTGTGAGCCGCCGGAGGATGCCGTTGTCGACGGAACCGACTGCGACGATGCGCGGCCGCACACCTGGCCGGGCGCAGACGAAACGTGTGACGGCGTGGACAACGACTGCGACGGTGAGGCGGACAACGACGCCATCGACATGACGACGTGGTACGCCGACAACGACGGAGATGGCGTAGGCGACGCGGCCATCACGACCACCGCGTGCGAGGCGCCGGACGGGTATGTCGCGGCCGCCGGGGATTGTGATGACAACGACGCGGACTTCAACGCCCTGCTCACCAGCGACGCAGCCCTTGAATTCGACTTCTGTTGGAAGGATTCCAGTTGCAGCGACGGGGTCTGGGACATGGAAGCCGACGGCTCGTTCGTGTCGCGGGACACCGGTGCGATCGGCATCTGGACGTTCCAGTGCGAAACCGGCGCCTTCGACCTCGTCTACGAAAACGGCACCCACTATGTGGGCACCTCCGACGACCTCGAAGACTTCGAGGGAACGATGGAATCCTACACCGGCAACACCGGCACGTGGAGCGGCGTGCTCGTGCGGTGACTGGAACGAAGGGGTCCGGTCCCCGTCAAGTTTCCAAACGGCCCCCGCACGCTGGATTTTGTGGTGGTGGCTTCGGCCACTGCGACCGACACGCGATAGCCTGCGCGAGTGCGCATCGCCCGTCATTCAGTCGCGATTGTTGCGCTGGCGGCGGGCTGCGCGACCCCGGCGAACCAACAACCCCCTGACGACCTGAGCGAGACGTGCGCAGCCGGCCAGATCGCGGACGGCAGTACTTGCGTCCCCGAGGCGTGCGCACAGGCGCCGTGGGGTGCCGCAGCCGACGCCACGACCTTCGTCGACGCTGCGGCCGCCGCCACGGGAGATGGCTCGGCCGACAAGCCGTTTCGCTCACTCACCGAAGCGCTCGTCGCGGGCACCGACATCGCGATCGCAGCAGGAACATACGTCGAGGCCATCTCCCTCTTTGGGAGCGTGGACGGCCTACGGATCCGGGGGCGCTGTGCGGCGCTGGTCACGTTGGACGGTAGCACGGGCGCCGCCGATGCACGTACGTTTCGTATGGCCGCCCGTGGCACGGCCAGCATCGAAGGCATCACGATCACCGGCGGCCAAAACTGCGGCCTCGGTGTGTCGAGCGGAACCCTTGACGCCAAAAACGTCGTCGTGAGCGGCAACACCGCGTGCGGCGCGGTTACCGATGTGGCCGGCACGCTCTCGATGGTGGACAGCACCCTCGCCGACAATCACATGACATCCAGCGCCTCCGTCGGCCGGGGGTTGATCGTCCTGGCGCACTCCAGTGCCACCCTGACGCGCACCGTCGTGTCTGCGAACCAACACGTTGGCGTCTACGCAAAGGGAATCGCCGCGTTCCTGAGCCTGGATGACGTGGACGTGATCGGCACCCGTGCGGACGACGGAGACCCGAACGGCTACGGCATCGAGGTGCTTGAAGGGGCCACCGCTTCCGTCACCGGAAGCCGCATCGCCGACAATATCGGAATCGGCATCCTCGCGGACGGCGTCGGAACGACGGTCACGGTCGTCGACTCGACGATCACCGGCACCTTGCCGGGTGAAGTCACCGGGCGCGGTGTCGCGGCCCAAGCAGGCGCCGCTGTGACGCTCCAAAACACGTCCGTCGCGGGAAACAGCACGCTCGGTGTGACCTCGGCGGGCACCGGCACCACCGTCTCCCTCGACAACGTCGATATCACGGGCGTTCTGCCGCCCCCGGGTGGGACCTCCGGGTACGGCCTCGAGGTGATGCGTGGCGGCTCGGCAATCGCCCTCAACAGCACCGTCACTGGGGCGTTCGGCGCGGGAATCCTCGCCACGGGCGCCGGAAGTGCGCTGCAGCTCGACGGTGTGACCGTCACGGCCACCCACACACTTGGGAACGGCACTGCTGGCACCGGCATCCTCATACAAGACGGCGCCGCCGCCAGCATGCGTGACTGCACGGTGAACGCCAACCACTCCACCGGCCTCCTCGTCACCGGCGCCGGCACGGCGTTGACCATGATCGACAGCCTCGTTTCCGGCACCCTGGGCGCCGGACATTCGGACGGCACCGGCGCGCCGGATGGACGGGGGCGGGGCGTCGAGGTGAATGATGGGGCCAGACTCGACACGCGCCGCTCGTCGGTATCCGGCAACCGTGAGGTCGGAATCCTTGTGAGCGGGGAAACCACGGTGGTCACCCTCGACGCGGACGAGGTGCTCACGACCAGCCGCGGTCCGACAAACGGATACGGAGTCGGCGTGATTGCCCAAAACGGCGCAACCGTGGTGGCGACCTCCGTGCGCGTGGCGAACCAGTCCGGCCCGGGAATGGTCAGTTCGGATGGCGCGTCGCTGACGTGCACCCTGTGTGCGATTGAAAGCAACACGTTTGCGGGTGCCGTGGTGGACGCCGCCACGCTCGATCTGACGCTGGGGACCGTGCGCTACACGGCGGCCGACGCCACCGGCGGGGGCGGCGTCGGCGTATTCACGACACCGGCGCCGGGGAGCGCGGTGTCGATCGACGGCGCGAGCGTCCTCGGACAGCCATTGGCGAGTGTTTGGCTCGGCGGTGCGGGCACGTTCCTTTTGCGAGAGAGCGTGCTGGAATCGGGGAGCGGCGTGGAACTCCGGCCCGGCCTCACGGCCCACGGAAACGCCGTCTACGCCGGGTCCGGCGTGCTCGGCTGGAACGGCGAATCCGGATTTCTCCTCGACGGAAACACGCTGACCTCGGGCCCCGGACCGGCCGTGCTGCTCGACGGCGCCGGCGTCACAAGCCAAGGCAATTCCTGGGACACGGCTGCCACCTCCATCGTCCAGCAGGCGTGTGGCGGGTCACCACCGACGGTGGACGCCGACGACGCGCCGGTCATCGACCGGTGCCCGAACGCTGACCAGCTGGTGCTCCCGATGGTCTTCTCGATCGACCTTACGGAGTCCGAGGCGTTGTCAGAGTAGGCGCAATCGCAGTACAACGTCCTACTGGCCAGACACCGCCCAGGCGTAGGAATCGACGGTGGTGCTCACCGCGGCGGCGAAACGGAAGCTCCGGACCTGCTTTTCGATACACTGGCCGAGGCCGCTGTCGCGGGTTGTATTCGAAATGAGGTGAGACTCCGTTACCCTGCCGGCTTGAATCGTCCATCCCACACTCACACGCCCACTCACTTGGGGGTCGACCTTGAGGGACTGCGCCAAGCACGACTCGATCAGTCCGCGGCTCTTTTTCACCACGGTCTGTATACCGAAGACCTCGGATTCCGGGGCATCTACACCCATCTCTCCGGGAACGACCACCGGCGTCCTCAGCCGCATGGCACCGCCGGCGCTGGTTGCGGATTCCCCCCCGGCACCTGACAAATCGATGGCGACGACCGCGTCTGCCCGTGCGCTCACGCTTCCGACCGGCAACCGGAGGTCGTTCGCAGTCGCCACTTGTACGCCGGTAATACCGTTGAGCGCCTGATTCAGGCCCGCCATCGCCGCCGCGTCGTCACCGAGGACGTCGTCGGCCTGACCTGGACCGTTTCCAGCGGTACCCAACACCTGAAGGAGCAGGGAGCGCTCGGTGACCGAATCCACCGTCGGCGTCGGCCGGTTCACCGGAACAGCCGCCGCTTCCGCGATCGGCGCCGACTCCGGCTTGGCCGTCGGCGTCACAACCGGCGCCTCGACGGTCACGTCTGGATCCGGCAGAAACGGCCGGTCCAGGCTGGCAGTAACGACCAGGTCGGCAGCCGCCGCAATCACGTTCACGTCCACACGCTCGACCACGGGTGTCACGTAAACGTACAGCATGAACGCTGCCGCCAGGACCGTGAAAACGCCAACGAGTCCAAGAAAGAGGGGATCCTCTTCATCGAGGAAGTGGGTGCGAAAATCCGCAGCCGTGACCGGACGAACCGGCTCGGGCGGCGCGGGGACGAACTGGAACAGAATCGTGGTTGCACCAATTGCAACCTTGCCCCGCGCGGCCGCCTCCAACGGGAGCTCCCACAAGGCACCATTTTGCTTCATGTCTGAGCGTCGGCGCAGTTCATCGACGCTACAAACGCCGTCTTTCGACTGAATCGTTCCGCCGACCCACGCCGGCACGCTCAGTGTGTACGACCCACCCGCGAACGCCAACAACGTGTGTCGCGGCCCGAGTTTGGTGTCCGAGATAACAAATGTACTTAGCGGGGATTCCCCAACCGTTACGGTTTCACCGTGGCGAATGAGCCGCTCCTGCACAATCTTTCCGTCCTGCACGACACCGACCCGCAGCACCCTGGGTTGGATTTTTTGGACGAGTTGGGCCGTTGCGGCGGTGGTGAGCATGACAGTTCGTCCATGGTGGGAGTGATACGCGGTGTTGACAGCGCGTTCCGCTCGGGGTTCCAAGAAAGGGGCGGGGTACGCGGCACCCCCGCGCCTATGTTCCGCCCCCCGGATACACCCCCGTTCGTGCCTCCCCCCCGCCCGATTACTGCCACCTTGCTGCCTGACGATTTCGAAGACGGACCGGCCGACCGGACGATTCGGAACGAAGGCGACGCAGGGAGAGATCTGCTTTCGCCGGCCACAACCCTCGAGGGATCGTACGAAATCGACCGCACGCTGGGTCAGGGCGGATCCGCGATTGTGCGCCTTGCGCGGCAGTATTCCCTCGGACGGTTCGTCGCATTGAAAAGCCCGCTGCATGGTGCCGCGTCTCCCGCGGCCGTGAAGCGGATCCTCCAGGAAGGTTGGGCGACGGGAGCGCTGGATCATCCTGGCGTTGTCGCCGTGCATGACATTGCCGTCGACGAGGGCGGGTGCCCGCACATCGTCATGCGGCGCGTCGACGGAAGGACGTGGACCGAGCTGCTGGCGGACCCGGACGCTGTGGTTGCGCTCTACGGTGTTCGTGATGTTGAAGAATGGCATTTGCGCGTGCTGATGTCGATTGCGTCCACCGTTCACCACGCCCACCGCATGGGCATCCTCCACCGCGATTTGAAGCCGGACAACGTCATGATCGGCCCGGGAGGAGAGGTTGTGCTGCTCGACTGGGGCATCGCAGTGGCGCTGGACCCGGAGCGCGTGCCGTACTTGCCCGCGGCAGCGGAGCAGAGCCGCGTCGCCGGTACGCCACGGTTCATGTCGCCGGAGTTGGCCGCCGCGGACGGTGCACGGCAAACCGTCGCGACCGATGTGTACTTGCTGGGCGGGCTACTCCACGCGATCCTCACGGCAGATGGCCCGCATCTGGGAGACGACGCGCGGACGGTGATCGAGAGTGTCGCGAGCTTTATGTACCCGCTCGGCGCGGACCCGCCGGATCGGCTTCGGTTGATCTGCGCGCGCGCCTTGGCGGCCGAGCCTGAAGATCGCCCCGCGAGCGCAGAGGATTTTCGGAGGTTGGTACAGGCATTCCTTGAGGAACGGGCGGCCGATACGCTCACCGACGCGGCCGCCCTTGAGGACCGACAGATGCAAGCAGAGATCGCGCGTGCGGGCGATCCCGACAGCGTCCTTCGACATTTTGCGTCGGCCCGCGCCAACTACGAACAAGCGGTTCGCAGCGGTTCCGGGTCGGCACGCGCGGCGCAGGCCCTTGCCGCCTTGCGGACGAACTTTGCGCGTTGGCAGTTGCAACGAGGATTCCCGGAGGCTGCGCACGCAGTGGTCGGTGAAATGGATGTGTCACCTGTAGAACTCGTCGCCGCAATCGACGCTGCCCGCCTGGAAGAGCAGCAAAAGAAGTCCGCCGCGGAGGCGGTGCTTGCGGACCATAATCCTCGCGCGCGAATTCTCACCCGTGCGTACGTCAGCCTCATTCTCGGCCTGTTCTTCACGCTCGCGCCCGCCTACGCCGCCGCTTTCCACCGCGACCCGTCGTATCTGGAGCTGCACACGACCACCGGTACGTTGCTCCTGCTCATTCTGGGGTTGTGGTGGTGGGCGCGCGATTCGCTTGAGCGAACCTCGCTCAACCGACTGTTCATCCGCACGGCAGCCATCGCACCGGTGGCGCAGATGGTGCTGATGCTCGGCCTCTGGCGGGCGGGCGTGCCCTCCGATCGCGCCGTACAGTTCTTCCCGCTCACGTCGGCGGCGTTGACGGCGGTCCTGGCGGCGGCGGAAGCACCATGGTTTTTCGTTGCGAGTATTGGGTACGGGGTCGCGTTCGTCGTTTCGGCGGGCGTGCCTGCGTTGCGATGGCCGCTGCACACGTTGGCGAACGCGCTTTTGGCCGGCGTCGCGCTTGCGCAGTGGGGGCCGGAAGCGGTGAGGATCTGGCGCCGAGGAAAGAGTGCGCCGCATCGGCGGCGTTGATCGCGGGGATGCGACAGATTTTCCCGCGGTCCTGCACGTCCGTGCTGCAACAACCATCGCGAAACCAGCCGGTGCGTGGCGCGCGATCACGGGGCCAACGGCTCACCGAAATCGTTCAGGGAGCGGCAGTGCGGCGCCGTACCCCGCCGACCTACGGCCCCCCCGGCACCACGTACACGATCCCCGAGTAGTCGGCCGTCCCGTTTGCGGCCTCGGCACCGATGACCAGGTCGGCGTAGGAATCGCCGGTCAGCTCGACGCCGCCGATCACCGAGACGCCCGCGCTTGCGCCCCTGGAAACGCCGTGCCACGACGCGTCCGCGTCGCCGGGCTCGCTCGTGCCGGACAGGGGGCCGTAGAAAAGGAAGGCGCCGCCGCCGTAGTCGGCCTCGGTGTCGTCTCCCCATGCGCCGACACCGATGTCCGCGAAGCCGTCCCCGTCCTGGTCGCCCATGGTGGTGACCGAGCGCCCGAGCTGCTGCGCGTAGTGGGTCCCTTCGATCGTCGCGTCCGCAAGTTGCACGTCGGTGCCGGAGAGTACGCCGCCGCCAGAGACCAGGTAGACTTGGCCAGCATAGGACATGTCGCTTCCCTGGTGCGTCTCGGGCGCGCCGAAGACCAGGTCGTCCGTGCCGTCGCCATCGGTGTCGCCGGCCCGGGCGGTGGCGGCGTGGAACGTGACGAAGGCGCTGCCCAGCCCGGTCACGAAGGCGTCCGCGTCGGCCGCGTCGTTTCCGCCGGAGAAGGGGCCGAGGTAGATGGCCAGCGCCCCACGGCTGTTGGTGTACCCGCTCCAACCGAAGCCGACATCTTCGTTGCCGTCGGCATCGATGTCGCCGAGGGGCACGACGATCGAACCGAAGCCGCCGCCGGCTGCGGAATTCAGCGAGTAGAAACGGACATCGGCATTCGCCAGATCACCACCGTCGAACGCGTTCTTGCCGAGGATGTAGGCTGCGCCCACGCCGTTGTTCCATGAGTTGGCACCGATCGCCACGTCGGGCAGGCCGTCGCCGGTGAGGTCGGCGCCCGCGGTCAGGCCGCGGCCCGCGCCGTCGTTCGACCCCTCGCCGGCCCAGGTCGCTGTCGGCGTTGATCGGACCCAGGATCACGCAGGAAAGCCCAGCACTGTTCACGCCGCGGAACGCGGACGACGCGGAGATCAGGAGATCGTCCTGGCCGTCCCCATCGTGGTCGCCGACGGCGAGGGTCCGACCCGCGTAGTCGTCCTCCCGTTCGCCGGAGATCTCGACGGCGGTCCCGGGAAGGGCGGTCTCACCGGCAAAGCGACCTCCAGGCTCAATGTCCGCGTCCGCGTCGCTGTCCGAGTCAGCATCCGCGTCGGAATCGGCGTCTGCGTCCGTGTCGCTGTCGGTGTCGCTGTCGGTGTCCGCGTCGGCGTCTGCGTCCGTGTCCGTGTCCGTGTCCGTGTCGCCGTCACCGCCGGTATCGGGGGCCGCGCTGTCCGCTTCGCCAACGCAGACGCCGTCCTTCTCGATGGTGCCAGCTCCGCACGCCGGGGGGGCCTGCACGCAGGCGAACGCGATGAGGAGCATGCTCCCTCCGGAGTTTTGTGCGTGTAGCACGCCGGAGGCGGACCGGGCGTGCGACTTCCCCAACAAAGTCCCGGCCTTACAGGGTAGATTCCCGCTCGCTGGGAGCCCGGCCTGATCCCAAACTCTCGGAGCGCCGCGAATGAACCCCCCTGTAGCCCTCGAACCCGAAGTGCGCCGATGCGCCCAGTGCCGCATGCCCGCGTCTGTGTGCGAGCGCGACTGGAAACACACCACCCTGGGCATCCGGACCGGGAGTTCAACCCGCGACTTCTGCTGCCAAGCGTGCGGTTACCGGTTCATTCTCGAGCCCATGCTGCAGGTCGGCCGCTGCACCTCGCGCGGCTCGGCCAGCCGATGTACACTACGCCATGCTCGCGTTTCGCCACCACGTATTTTCCGAGGCCGAGTATCTTCTTCGGGAAGCGGAAGCGCCCTCCAAAAATGAATACTGGCAAGGCGCGATATTCGCGATGGCCGGAGGTAGTTTCCGGCACAACCGAGTTTGCGCGCGGATGGTTGTCCTTCTCGGCGCCGCCCTGCGCGGCAAACCATGTCAGCCGTCCTCGAGCGATCAACGCCTGATGACGCCCGGCCGACTTTATACCTACCCCGACGTCGCGGTCTATTGCGGAAACATCCAGCCCCGACCCGGCACAACGGACGTCGCCACCAATCCAACGGTGCTGGTGGAGGTGTTGTCCGACAGCACGCGGGTATACGACCTCGGCGACAAGTTGCAGGCGTACAAGCAGATTCCTTCGTTACAGCATGTCGTGTTCGTCGAGCCAGACGAGGCGCGCGTGATCGTCGTTTCGCGTGCCGCGGACGGCTGGGCGGAGACGACAGTCCGCGCGCTCGACGGCCGAATTTCGCTGCCAGCCATCACCGCCGAGATCGAAATGGCCGCCCTGTACGAAGGCATTGTGGGTGCGGACGGCGCACTGCCGGTCTGACGGCGGAGGGTGCGGTTGGGGAATTATGGGCCGCGCTTCCGCGCGTCCGTTTGGATCATGGAAGCGACGGGCCGGGGGCGGCGCGGCTTCGGTGGTCAAGATTTGACCAGCTCTTGATGAAAAAAGGCAGCGCGGCGCGCAAGAATCATGCCACCCCCATGGAGTTAGCATGAAAACTGAGGTTACCATTCTCGTCCGCGCGACCTACCAATCCAACGCCGACAGCACCAAGAAGACGTACACCAGCGAAGACGCGCTGTCGAAAAAGCTTGGTCAGGGCAACGATGTCCAGAGGTGGGTCCCCTAGATCGCCGTCAGAATACAGGGAGCGACGAAGGGAGTCAAACCGGGGGCGAGCCGAAGTGCCGGCGCTGCATCGGGCAGCATGCCGACCAGCCGGCCAAATCTCCGAATCGAGGCCCGGAACCGTCGCCGAACGGATCCGCCCCCTAACCCAAAGTTCGACGCCCGAACACGAAACCAACGGGCATTGCTCGCACGTCTCGCCCCTTGTCGGACTTCCTCGTACTGGCAACAACCGGGGGGAGACGCCGAGTAGCGCGAAGGCCCTGGTCTGTACGGGCGTCGGGGTGGCGTCGATGTCGACTTCGGTCCCGCCACCTGCGGGGCCAACGCGGTTGCGCGGGAGGGTGGACAAGTCGCACAGCAGGGTGCGGAGGCTTTGGACCGGTAGGTCATTGTTCCCCTTTCTGGAGGCGGCCTTCTTGAGCGCTCCGAGCGAACGCTGGGCGGGGGCTACCACGCTCCTGCGACGGGCCGGCGCACGCCGTGGCAAGCAGCGCGAGAATTCCCGTGGCGTGAGCGCTCGCATTCACCGAGGCGACGGCTAAGAAAAAGGACCTTTCCGGGAAGCACACTTTCCGAGGCTACACCCGCCCCGGGGTGGTGTCAAACCTCCTTCAGAGCCCGATTCGTCGTCACGCGGTATGGCAGAAACGCGGGTCGCGGATGCCTTCAGACCGGGGGGGCTGTGAGCCGATCAGCGCGCCGCCACCCGCTCAGCGTCACGGGGGGCTCGCACGGGCAAGGAAAGCACCATCACCAAGCCGGATCATCTCTCCCAGTCCGCCGGCATCCACCCCCGCGCCGCGAAGACGAGGTTCGGATCGATCCGCGAGCCCGACGAGCCGAACGATTCACTATTGTACCCGACCCCGTCGGTGCTCGACTGCGTGGACCAGTATTCGAGGCCGACAATCTCCGCGCCGTCCATCAGCCAACCCACGAAGATGACGTTGTGTCCGCTGCCCGAGTGGCGCCAGAACTGCACGAAGTCCCCGGGCTGCAACGCCGAGTAGTCCGTGATTTCCTCACCAATGCCGTAGTTCTCCATCGCGTAGCTCGGCCCCGGTCCGTCCAACTCGCGAACGAACCAGTCGGTGCGAAAGGTATACAGCTCCGCCACGTCCATCCCGTTGATGGTGCCGTCCCCGCCGGTGGTGCGATCGACTTCCTCCCACGCTCGCATGAAGACTTCCCAGGTCAATCCTACGCAATAGCAACGCCCCTCGGCATCGCCCTCGGCAACGAGGGTGTCGCGGTACCAGAGGTCACGCGTCGTGCCGGCCCAATCCGACCCCGACGGCCAGTAGTAGCGGTTCGTGCCGTCCGTTGGATACGTCTCGAGGTAACGCCACACCACCTCGTTGAAGGTGGAGGTGTCGGGCGTTTCCTCGGGCGTGACGTTTACGCCAATGGTGTCACTCGCGCCGCCGTCCGCACTGCGCGCTTCGATCACGCGCGCATAGCCCGTACCCGCGAAGGTGTACGTCAACATGCCTTCGCCGTCTCCCTGGGTGTCGGCCTCACCGATCGCCCAGCCGTCCGCCAGGATCTCGACCGTGTCGATGTCCTCGGAACTCGTGACGGTGAATGTGACCGGGTTCGCGACCTCCGCTCCATCGGAGGGGGAGCTGATGAGGACCCACGGCCCATCGTCGGCTACCATGATCGTGAGGTCATCGCGGGAGATCTCGGCCCCGGCGGAGTCCAGGGCGTACAGGGAAAGGTCGTGCTTGCCGGTATCGAGGGTGGCGACAAGCGCCGATTCGCCAGGCTCAACGGCCGCGAGCGAGGTGAGCGCTGCCCCATCGGCGTCGAGGCGGACCCCGACTACGTCGGTGCCCACCCGGAACCGGACCGTGAAGGTGCTCTCCACCGTGTCGCCGTTCGTTGGAGCGAGTACGCGCACGGCGCTCTCTCCGCCCAGACGATCCTCATCGGCGGCAGAGGCGTACCGGGTTGCGGGGGGCCCTTCGGACGTGCACGCGAACAGGACGAGAAGCATGGTCCGGCAATATCACGAACGGCTCTCGCCCTCCGATGTAGGATCCCCCTCGTGCTCCTTTTCCTCGCCTGCGCCGCGGCGGCACCGTCCGCTCGATCGTAGCGGATGGGCCTCTCGCCACGGATCTCGCCGTGACAGACGGCCGTATCGTGTACGTGGGCGACGACGCCGGGCCGTACATCGGCGACTTTCTACCACCAAGACAACAGTGGCGGCAGACTCGTCAGGAGTGCACTGTAGGGGCGCATCACGGTAGGGTGCGGCCGATGCGGAGGCCCACGCTATCGTAGGCGGCTTCGGGGGTGTCGTAAAAGCGCTTGGACACCCGTGCGTACGTCGCATTCACGTCCCATGCGCCGTTGCGAACGACACGATGGGTGCCCGTCGCCTCTCCCGTGGGGTCCGTGGCAGCGTCAGCGGTCAGGGTGCCGTGCCAGTCCTGCGTCCACTCCCACACATTGCCGCTCATGTCGTACAGGTCACAGGCATTCGGGTCGAGACTCGCCACGGCATGTGTGGTGGCCCCGCTGTTCGAGGAACACCACCCAACGTCCGCGATGTCGACCGACCCCGCGTACAGTAGATCCTCGCCGCAACGCGCTGCCGCCTCGGACTCTGCTTGTGTCAACAGCCGATAGCCTCCGCATGCGTAGGGATCCATCGCTCCGGTGCAGGATACCGAGGTTCCGGTGCCGGTGCAGCTGTAGCAGGACGACCAACCTGCGGCGGTCGACAGCGCGTTGGCGTACGCAGCGGACTCGTGCCACGACACCCGTTCTACCGGGCAGTCCGCACCGCAAGCCGGGAACGACGACGGATTGTAGCCCATCGTGCCCTCGAAATCGCCCTGCGTCACTTCCGTCCGACCCACGTAGAAATCATGCGTGAGCGTGACACTGTGGACGGTTTCGTCCGCGTCACACGAGCCCTGCCCTGCGGTGCACCCTATGTCGAACGTGCTTGCGCAAACGCGGACAACGTCGATGCCGTCTCGAATGGAGACGCTCCCGCAGCATGCGTCGTCCTCGGTATCGAAGTCCTGATCGATGCCGTCATCACAGACCTCGACACCGTCCGGAGAGGCGGTGGCGTCGGCGTAGAAGGTGGATCCGTTCACGGGATCGATGTCGACGGTGCCGTCGCAATCTTCATCGGCGGCGTCACAGTGCTCGTCCGCACCGGGGTGCGTGCCGGCGCTCGCGTCGTCACAGTCCGTTGCGTCGGCGACAAACCCCCCGGGAGCATCGCAAGCCAGGCGCGTGCTGAATTCGTCTCCGAACGCGTCGTCATCCTCGTCGGCGTACCACGTCAACTCCCCGGAAACTCCGGCGTCCGCGTCATCGCAATCGCCCGACGTTTCGGCGTATCCGAAGGGGATGGCACATTCCTCCACCGTCCCGGTCTCGACGCCAACACCATCCCCATCCGCATCGAAGTAGAACGTCTGAACGGTGCACGGCTTCTCTCCCGATGGAGGGACAGCGGTGACGCATCCGGAGAGCACAAGCAGAGGCACGGCAAATTGGAGCATCCCTGCAGTATCGGCTGCGGTGGGGGGGTCACCGCCCTCCCGCCCCCACAACGAGGCGACTCCGGATCAAGATCACTTGGTTCGCGCGCACGGGCGGCCGCACATCCGACGTAGACGCATGGGGTAGCGGGGCACCCACCCTCGGGATCCTCTGGTCCCAGTGGAACGGACCAACCGTCGCTTTTCGCTGGCACGCCGCGTGCAAGGTCCGGCGCGAGGTCCCCATGCTGTCCATTCTCCTCTCGACCCTCCCTGCCCTCGCCCAGGACTACGTGCTCAACGAGACGCTCGCAACGGGCGCGTCGGCCGACGAGGTGCGTGGCGGCACGTTCACGGGCGCCGGCTGGCGCGTCGATGACGCCAACTCCCGCCTCTACTGGGATTTCGGCATGCAGCTCGAACGCGGCGATCTCTCAGTCACCATCGACGGCATTTCCTGGGGAAACCTGCTCAACGCCAACAACCACTTGGTCGAGCTGTTCAGCGAAGGGGGTCATTCCTCCGACAATCGGGCGATCAACCTGCGATTGTACGGCGAGGGCGACGGCGACCCGTACGGCGAATGGGGCGACCTGAAGTTTCTCGGCTGGGACCGCACCACCAACCCCGGCGGGGAGCACCTCGTGGCCGAGCAGCGCTACTACGGGCTCGACTGGGACGGACTCCCGCACACCTGGCGGATCACCTGGGATCTCACCGACTTCGTGCTCTACCGGGATGGGGCCGAGCTCGTCCGGCAGGACGTGACCGGGATCGACCTGCGCGTCCGGTATCTCTGGCTTCCCCTACAGGGCTGGGGGGGCGACTACAGCGCGCCCATCGGCACGTTGTACTCGAACCTCACGGTGCAGGGTTGGGAGCCCGGGTCGGACGAGGACACCGGGGTACCCGACGACGGCGATCCCTCCACCGTGACGCCCGTGCAGGACGTGAGCGGCGTCTCCTGGGAGAGCGGCGTCTACCCGCAGGAGGACGACATCGCGGTGGAGTCCGACGGCGGCCCTCCCGACGCCGTGGGCTACCTGCTCTTCGACCTCTCCCATCTCTCGGGCACGGTCACCTCCGCCACCCTCCATCTCCATGCGCGTAGCTCGGGCGAGGCGGTTGGAGACGGCGCAACCGTATACCGCGTGTCCGACACCGGGTGGAGCGAGGACACGCTCACCTGGTCGAGCCGGCCCGGTCTCGGCAGCGCGCTTGCGAGCACGGGCGCAATCGCCGCCGGCCAGGAAGTCGATATCGATGTCACCGCGGGGGTGCAGGCCGGAGGCCTCGTCGCCTTCGGCCTGGCCGCGCAGGGGAGTAACGGCGTGCACTTGTCGTCGAAGGAGGAAGGCGACGGGTCGACCGCGCCCGTCCTGATCGTGACGACCCGTGCGGACGACGGCGGGGATGCCGACAGCGACAGCGATTCCGACACCGACACCGACACCGACACCGACGCCGACACGGACGCCGACGCCGACAGGGACGCCTCGACCGATACCGCGTCGCGCGACGGCAACAAGCGCGGCCGGCACGGGGACATCGGGCGCGCGGAATGCGGGTGCGGGGCGACGTCGGACGGTGGCATGGCAGGCGTCGCGATGGCGGGTGCGGTGCTGGCGGCGCTCGTGCGTCGACGTGTCGCGACACGAACTCGCTAAGTGTCGCGATCGCGTCGCGACACGGAGTGCGTCTGACCGCAACGCCTACGGCGCGTTCATCGAGCGGTGGCGATTGCTGGGCGTGTGTGTAGAGGAGGCCGGGAGTTTGCAACGTGGGCGGATCGAGCGTAGTCCTTCATGGCATGCCCGCGTCATGAATGGCGCCAAAGTGAAGCTGCGGAATCAGTGCGGCTCGCACTTGCCGCCTCGTGAGGGCATAAAACGTGTCCGAGTCGTCAACGAGTCCGTGGGATGGAAGCAATTCGCAGCTGCCTTCGAGCTCTATGAGCACCCCCGCTTCCCGGGGAAGGGTCGCGAGCCGGGCACTCTCTGTGTTGCCGCGCCGCCCGAGGCAGCAGCGAAGCTCGTCTGAGTGGGTGTTGACACTACGCGGGGGCGGGGTTGCTCGACTTCTAGGCCGTTGACGAATTCATCCGCACGTCGCGGGGGTGCGGAAGCGGACCTGCCCGAAACACCGAATAACTACCGGGGAGTAGTTATTCGTGCTTTTCGGCCGGC
This sequence comes from Klebsiella pneumoniae, assembly GCA_945861635.1. Lineage (GTDB taxonomy): Bacteria > Myxococcota_A > UBA796 > UBA796 > SXON01 > CAMAWH01. The sequence goes on from CAMAWH010000074.1 coordinate 21,909, forward strand.
GCCTGTCCGTCTCGGCCACGCGCACTGCATCGGAGTGCCTCCCGCGAAGCCGGTTCACGAGCCGACACCCGGCCCAGCATCTCGAACGTGGCGTGCATCCCCCGAGGGCGAGCGAGGGTCGCGCCGTCGCAGTGCTACCAAGCCTGCGCCGGGCAGCAGAATCGGTCGGGGTCGAGCACCGCGCCCGCACGTTCGCCAATCGCCGAGGTTCCCGGAAGTCCGATGATCGTGTTCGCGACCGTGCGTGTATGCCTGCTCGTCCCGCTCCTCGGGTGCCATCGCCGGGGGCCAACCCGCGGCGTTCCCCGTGGCGGAGGCAACCTCGCCCAACCTCACCCGCGCGTCCCCGCGTCCCGAAGACACCGTGCGTACCTCGCCCGGGAGGCGGTGGCCGCCGTGTCACCATGATCCGTTCGGCCCGCCTAAGGGTGCAACCTCGGGTTGGTGCCGCTCGGAGAGCCGCGGGCAGTATGTGAGCGTCGCGACGCCCGGTGCGATTACGATGGAGGATACAAGCCGCTTTAAGCCCGCGCGCCGCTCTGCGATTGGCTTGGCGGCAGCGGCAGCGAGAATGCGGTAACGGAACGCCCGGAGGTCCGAGGGAGTGACGGAAGGAACGGGTAACGGAACGGGCATCAGCGCAAGGTCATCCCGCGCAGCGTCGCGAGCGGCACGTTGTTGGCGAATCGAGTCCGCGATGTCGGTTTCAGCGACGACGCCACGCGCCACGAGGTCGACCGCGCGCCTGATCGCCATGTCAGCCCCTGCAATTCGCGCCTCAATGGCGGCACGATGGTCGTGGAGCCGGCGCAACCCCTCGCCATCAAAGGATGAGCGCCACCGCTGAGCGGACGCAGTGAGCATATCGTCTGGCAAGACGGCCTCCATGATCACGCGCCACAGGATCGCATCGAGTAGGTCCGTACGCGCGTTTACGCCTGTACAAGCGGCCTTATTTTCGGATCGCAAGCTGCAAGCATAGTGGTATCGCTCCTTCGTGCCGTGCTGGACGTGCATCGCACCCCCGCACGTCCCGCAGCGTAGCCACGGCAGGAATACGCCCTGATCACCAGCCCTGAGTGAGTTCTCCCGTGTGCGCTTACGGAATCGCGAGCGACGGAGAGCCTGTGTGCGCTCCCACCGCTCGGGAGCGATGATGGCGTCGTGAGCCGCGTCTCGGAGCACCGCGCCGTGATGGACGATTCGCCCTGCATACGCGGGGCTCTGGACGATGGTTGCGACATTCTTGCGCGACCAGCACGTGCGGTCGCCCTTGCGAATCAGGCCCGAAGATGGAGGTGGCACCCCGCGCGCTGTCATCGCTGCTGCGACCGATTTGGCCCCGTCCCCAGACTCGTACAAGGCGAAAACCGTCCGCACCGCCTCGGCCTCGGCAGGATGCACCGTGAGGCGTCCTGAACGGCCCGCAACGTCGTGAACCGTCCGATAGCCGTAGGGCGCAGCCCCGTTGGTCCACCGTCCCTCCTCAGCGGCACCCTGCATGCCGCGCACCACATCCTCACCAAGGGAGTCTGAAAAGAACTCGTCGATGGCGGAAATCATCGTGAGCGTGAGGCGTCCGGTCTTGGAATTCGGGTCGAGATCCTCGGTCAACGACACAAGGCGCATGCCTTGGGCACCCACGCCATGCACGAACCGGCTGATGTGCATGACGTTACGTGCGATTCGGTTCAGTTTCCAGAAGAAAACCGTCGTTATGCCGTCGCGCTTGGCATCTCCACTCTCGATGTAAGCAAGCATTTGCAAGAATTCGCTTCGACGCCCGACCTTCCTCCCGGTTGCGGAGCGACCGGGTTCCACGAACTCACGCGCTAATTGGAAGCCGTCGCGCTTTGCCCGCTCACGAACCTCCTTAGCCTGATCCCCGACGGATCGATCTTGTCGGGGGTCGCTGCACCGGTAGTACGCAATAGCCGGGGTCATGCCGCACACCCAAACAGAAGTGCTTGCCGCTCACCGGGCGAAAAGAGCGCGTCGAGGAAGGCGTCGGCGTTGGGCTCACCGATGGCTTGTACAATCCACGGAAAGTTACGCAGCAAGGCAACCAGCGTCCTTGTACGCCAGTTCCTCCATCTCACGTCGCCGCGCAGCGAGGCTGGGCAAGAATGGCCGCTTCGTCCACATCGCGCCTCCTGGCTGGCGGCGAACTTGGCGACCGGGGCGAATCTGGGGGCGCGCTGACGCGGCTCGAACTGGCTTCCGGTGCAGCTCGAACTCAATTCGGACCCTCACAGACGT
>CAMAWH010000075.1 GCA_945861635.1 Klebsiella pneumoniae
TATTGCAGGATGGAGCGGTCAAAGTTACGTTCATGCCGCAGATCGCCGGCGAACAAAACCCTCGCGTTGACCCCTCAGGCGGGCCGGAGGGTGCTTGGTAGCACTACGGAGGCGGGTCCTCCACCCGGCTGAAGGCGCCATGGCCGGTCGCGGTTCGCGGCGCTATGATCGACCCATGGCCACCCGCATCAACCTCGCAGACCCCGCCTACGAGCCGTCGGACGACGATCTTGCGCGCTTGATGCACGACGCCTTCGGGGGGCTCCGCGAGGCGCGCGAAGAGAGTCTTCGTACGATGCGGGCCCGGATCGAGCGGCTCCAGGTCGATGCGCGAGCGCGCTTCGCCGCCAACCGGCCGGCGAACGCCGGCTCGTGAACCCCGCCCTGCTCGTCATCGCGGGGCCGAACGGCGCAGGAAAGACGACGGTTACGACACGGCTTCGAGCGGACCACTGGAGCGAGGGCGTCGAGTACCTCAACCCCGACGACATCGCGCGAGATCGCTTCGGTGACTGGAACTCCCCGGAGGCGGTCCTCGACGCGGCGCGATGGGCGGAGGCCCGCCGGGAGGAACTCCTGGGATCTCGCGAAGGGATCGCGTTCGAGACGGTGTTCTCGGCGCCCGACAAGGTCGAGTTCATCCACCGTGCGCGGCAGGCCGGCTACTTCGTTCGCGTGTTTTTCATCGGGACGAGTGACCCGCGCATCAACGCCTCACGTGTCGCGGATCGGGTTATCCGCGGGGGCCACACCGTGCCGATCGAGAAGATCGTAAAGCGGTACGAGCGATCGTTGGCCAACCTCCCACTCGCGATCGACATTGCCCACCGCGTGTACGTCTTCGACAACACGGTCGACGGGGTCGAGGCGCGCTTGTGTGCCCGCACCCAGGACGGCCAGCTCCGCAAGGTGTACGGATCGCTCCCGAATTGGGTGGGCGCCGCGGCCGAGGGGCTGCCGCGTCACCCCTCGTTCACGGACCTGCGCACCGCCGGCTAACCGCCTCTGAAGCGCATCTTGCGCTGGACAATGTCCCGGCTCGCTAGGTCGACTACCCATTGTCCCCATGAACCCGATGGAGGGCCTGAGGGTGCTGGGTAGCACTGCCCGCCGTCCGAACGGTGCCGGTCAAGGAACACGCAACACTGAAACCTCATAGTGGATGATTTTGTCGTCGTGCGTCATCAGCGTGAGGCCTTCGCACCGCGCCTGAGCCACGAGCATCCGGTCGACGGGATCGTGATGGTGGGGCGGCAGTACGGCGGCCTCCCTGGTGTGTCGGAAGTTGACCGGGAGCTCGGTGAACCCCGCGGCTGCGATGCCGTCCTCCACGGGCTCGGGAAGCCGGAGCTTCCCTAGACTGACCTTGAGGCCCAGCTCCCACGCCGTGGCGGCGCTTATGTGAACCTCCTCCGCCTCCGCAATGGCACGCACCATGGCGGGCGAGAGGCGCGGATCCGCGGCCTTCCACCAGAGGAAGACGTGGCTGTCGAGCAAGAGCCTCATTTGGGGCTTTCGCCGCCGAGCATGAGCGCGGCGATCGTGGCGTCGGCTTCGTCGAAGTCTGGCGACACCCACACCCGGCCTTCCCAGCCGCCTGCCCGACGCGCGGGCGGCGCCGCCAACGCAACCAGTCGAGCGGCGGGCGTGCCGTTGCGCGCGATCACGATCTCCTCGCCAGCCGCAGCACGCTGGACCAGCTCGGACAGGTGGGTCTTGGCGTCGTAGATGTTCACGGGGTTCATGTAGAGAGCGTAGCCGGCCTGACCAAGCTGGTCAAGCCTGCATCACGCGCGGCGAGGAGTGCGAGCGCGCCGCGTCGACAGCTGGGATGACGTGGCCGAACCTATCGGCGAACTGGCCCGACCGGGATTTCGAATCGGACGTGCATTCTCCACTCTTCAGGCTCGACTTCGACGTGCCCGAACATCCGAGGTCTCGATCGCGTGCATCCATGGTCGCGATGAACCCCACCCGGGAGCCTGAGGGGGGACGGTGACTCTGCGCATTCCGCCCATCGTGATCACACGCACGCCACAGCCCATGGGATCGACAGCCGATCCAAGACTTCCGCAAAATCGGCGCTCAGCGAAGCGCTGATCAACAGCACCTGGCCCGTCCGCGGGTGTGTGAGTCCAAGGGCGCGACAGTGCAACCCGAGGCGATGAAACCCATACTCTTCGCGAAAAATGCGGTTGTGTTCGCCCTTTCCGTATCGCACGTCGCCAATGATGGGATGACTGGCATGTTTCATGTGCCGGCGAATTTGGTGCATTCTTCCGGTGACGGGAGTTACGTCAAAGAGCCCGTACCGTCCGCTCCGGCCGATCAGGCGGAACTCAGTCACCGCGGACTTGGCCTCTCCCCCTTTTTCCTTGGCAAGCGGGTGGTCAACTCGCACGAGCAGGGGGTCGTGCCCCCGACAGAGCGCCAGATACTGCTTCGTCACCGCTCGACCCGCAAATAAGGCGTGCACATCGCGCGCGACCTCCGAAGACTTGGCAAACAGCAGCACCCCGCTCGTCGCGCGGTCGAGGCGATGCACCGGGTAGACGTGTTGACCGACCTGATCGCGGAGTTGTTGCAGGATGGGAACGGCGTCATCCCCCCACCCGCGATGCACGAGCGCCCCGGCCGGTTTGTTCACAGCGACGAGATGCGCGTCCTCGTAGAGGATTGTGAGTGCGACCCGCGGCTCGGGCAGACTTGGTTCCCGTCCGCCGCCCGAGCCGCCGTGCAGGGCGCCCCGCGTTTCCCACGTCTCTCGGACCATCGTGCGAAACACAGCCATCATCTGATTCTCAACCTCCGCGCCCTCCAAAATGCCCAAGGCCCGAGCGATAGCCTCGAAGGTGGACAGTCCTCCTTCCTTGGTTTCCTGACGAAGCCCCCACTCGGAAGCCAACCCGGTCGGCAACCCCACCCGTTCCACACGTTCGACGCCGGGAAGCCGCCGTGCCGCGCGGGCCGCTTGCCGCCAATTTCCGTCGGGGACAATTATCGTAATCAGCCGTGGATCCCCGTCGGCGACGACGTCGGTGAGGCACCGGGCATCCTCTCCCGGGTACAGGAGGAGCACGCGACGATCCGGCACGAAGAACGGTGTCAAGTCAACCCGCGTGTCTCGCTCGCCGTGGATCAGACATTCGCTGTTGGGCAACGCGAGTAGAGCGAGCGGGCCCGTTGCGCTGGACTTGGTTCGTTCGCGAGAATGCATCACCAGCACCACGCGCGTCCGCAATGGCAGGTGCGGAACACTCGCACACAGACAGCGTTCCAGATGCATCTGGCACCGTTCACACCGGGGGACGTTCGTTCGCGATCTTGGGCGCATCGCGGGCCCCGTAGCACGACGCGCCCCAGCGGCTCACAACTCCGTCACCACCACGCTGCACGACCCCGCCTCATCGGCCGACCACCCTGCCGTCAGCGCAGTGACGGATCCGCCGTCGGGGCAGGTGACCACCGACACCGGGCACCACGACCCACACTCCGCGCGGTCATTCCCACCGAGCGCGTCGTATCCGAGGCAGGCGTAGTCGGGCCCCTCACACACCCGGAGGACGGGGTCACCCACGCACGCGCCGAGACAGGTCGGATCGCAACTCACCTCGACGGGAACCCCCGGGGTACACGCAAACGAGCCGGCATCGGCCCACCCGCAGTCGCGCCACTCCCCGTAGGCCTCTCCGGGACACGTGTCCGTCACCGGGGGGAGCGATTCGCGGTCGAGGAGGGTCACTGCCACTTCCGCGACGTTGTTGGTGTAGTCGGACTCGGACAGGAGGGAGTCGGGATTGAGCGTGAGGCGCAGAAGATAGTCGCCGGCGGAAAGGTCGCTGATGTCGAGCCACTGACAGTCGAGGTAGGATGCATACGTGTCCGCCCACCCGACCGAGATGCCTTGGTAATCGCACGTGTAGCGCGCCGCGCCCCCGCCCCCGTAATCGTCCGTGTCCATGAGGCAGAAGGCCTGCTTTCGCCCTTCAAGCCGCAGGCTCCCATCGCTCGCGAACAGGGCGTATTCGGCAAACGTGCTGAAGTGCGCGTGGTCGTGGCAGGCCGAGTATTCGAAGCCGTCGATGTCGGTGACATCGCCGAAGAAGGCGTTTCCCGTGCCGAGATTTGGAACGGTGGTCGTGAAGCGCAGCAAGCGGTGGGGTCCGGGAGCGTCGATGCAGGCCTCCGCGACGGCGCAATCGTCGGCGTCGAAGGAAACGTCCTGCACGTCCACCGAGTTGGCGAGGCGCGCTGCGTCGAACACGAGGTCGGGCAAGGGGCATGCGCCGAACGTGTCCAGCGCGGTGCAAACCGGGGGTGCGTCGTCGAGGCAGCACGGGGTGCAGCAGGCATTTGCCTCGCCGCAGTCACTCTCCCCGATGGCGCAGGCCGCACCGATCGGAAGTTCGGTGTCGCCGCTATCCGCGGAGTCGCCGGAATCGCCGGAGTCGCCGGAATCGCCGGAGTCCGCGGTGTCTCCCGAGTCGTTGTGCACGATGGCCGATTCGCGAACGACGCGATCCACGGTTGGATGGTCGGGCGAGAAGGTCGGGTCAGGCCCGCGGCACCCCCAGAACAACGACAACAGCAGCACGGGCAGCCTCTTCGGTGGGGAGAGTGTAGCCGGCCCCGCGTGCGTTGCCTCTTGCACCCGCTTTCCCGGTTCCGCCCATATCGGACGGACAGGCGCCGGTTGTGTGGCGTCCGATGCTGACAACGATCTTTGCCGCGCTGACGACGCTCGCGCCGGCGGTGGCCGCACCGGCGTCCTGGGGGCACTTTCAGCAATCGGAGGGGGAGCGCTGGGTCGCCCGCTTCGACCCGGCCACGGGCACGGCGCTTCGCGCGTGGGGACCAGGTATTCTCGTCGCGTTGCCGGTTGGCGGCCCGACGACCCGGGTGCACATCGTGGCCGGGCTCGATGCATTTCTCGCGCGAAATATCGAATTGATCGGTGTGAACCGGGAGAACCTTCGCCTACGGTCCGCGCGCTACCTCGCCCGAAACGACACCTGGTACGTGGACTACGACCGCCTCGTGCAGGGCGCTGTGCTGTGGGGCGCAGGCGTAACCTTCCGCGTTCGCGGCGGGAAGATCGTGATGATCGGGCTCGATACCCACCCCGGTGCGCGGGTCGCGAACGCGCCAGCGCGCGATCAGGTGGTCTTCCCCGACGGGCGAGGCAACGACGTGCGCTACCGCGCCGCCCGCATCGTCCGAACCGAAACGGTCAGCCCTCCAGGCCGGTGGACAACGCTCATCGATGCGCACGATGGCTCGGTATACTCCGCAACCAATGCCGTCCGTTGGCTCGATGGCGTGCTCTACGGCACCCACGACGTGCGGACAATCGGCGGTGGATTCGCCACGTCCCCCCTGCCGTACGTCACGCTGGTCAGCGCTGGCGGGGCGAGCACGACGACGGATCGCGATGGAGCTTTTTCGGTGGACGACGCGGACACGTGGACTGCATACCTTGAAGGCACCTTTGTACGCGTGACCAACGATGCCGGTGCGGAGGGAGATGTCGTGGTCGACACCGTCGCCCCAACCATGACCTCGGACGTTGCGACGCAAGCGGAGATCGACAGCTACGTCTACATTCACCAGGTTCGCGAATGGGGGTTGCGCTTCGCTCCCGACCTCGCGATGCTAAACGCGCAGCTCCGTTCGAAGGTGAACGTGTCCGTCACCTGTGCCGCATACTGGGATGGCGCCATCAACTTCGGCATGGCAGGGGATGGCTGCAACAATCCCGGGCAGATCGCGGACGTGAATTACCATGAGTGGGGGCACGCTTTCCACGAGGCAAGCGTGCTGAGCGGCACCATCGACGTCTACGTAGCGGAGGCCGTCGGCGATCTCATCGCCGCATTGCAGACCCTCTCCCCCGAAATCGCCCCCACGTTCTACGAGAGCGGGCGGCCGCTGCGTGATATTTCGACGTTGCGCGTGTACCCGGATGATCTCGGGAGCGGCCTCTACTACGACTCGCTCATCGTCTCCGGGGCCGTCTGGGATCTGTTCACCGCCTTGCAGTCTACCTATGGCGAGGGGCCCGCGGACAAAGGTACGGCCTGGGCAATCGTGTCTCAGCTCCTTGTCGACGCGATCGTCGGCGGTCCGTCCATGACGACTGTGTACGACGAGTTCGTGCTCGCCGATGATGACGACGGCGACCTGTCGAACGGTACGCCGCATTTGTGTGCGCTGGTGGATGCGTTCGGCGCCCACGGTCTGGGTCCGCTCACGGATGGCTTCCCGGCGATGATCGAGCATGCAGCGATTGAAAACCAACCCGCCGGCACGCCGGTCACGATGAACGCCACGGTCCGCAGCCTCGCCCCAGGTTGCCTCGCCGTCGATGTCGCCGGCGTCCGCGTTGAATGGTCCGTGGACGGAGAGAGTGCGTCCACGCTCTCGCTCGACGTCGAGGGGACGAACGTGATGGGTACGCTGGACGCTCTGCCGACCTCCAGCGTCGTGGAGTACGCGCTGGTGGCCTCCGCCGCGGACGGGCGAGAAGTGCGCGCTCCGGCCGTTGGTACCTACACCTTCTACGTCGGCGACCTTTGGCCGCTCTGGTGTGAGGACTTCAGCACAGACGACGGCGGGTTCACCCACGAGGCGTTGTCCGGCAACGGCATCAGTGCGGACGACTGGGCGTTCGGCGCGCCCTCAGGAATGAACGGCGACCCGCTTGGTGCGTACACCGGCGCTTCCGTTTGGGGCAACGACGTCGATCTCGACGGGGCCTACCCCTTCGGCGCCGTCAACCGACTGCATGCACCGCCGATCGCCGTGGACGTCGGCGCGCCGCTTGTCCTTCAATTTCGGCGGTGGCTTACCCTCGACGATGCAGGTGGAGACGTTGCGACCGTCTACGCCAACGACACGGCCGTTTGGACGACCGCAGACGCCCCCGCGGTCGATGACAACTGGGTATTGCACACCGTGCGCATCGACGCGCTGACGCCGACTCTCCACATGGACTGGGAGCTTTCGACCGATGCCGCCGGTTCTGGCGGCGGATGGACGGTCGACGACGTTTGCCTCTACGCGGCCGTGGATCCGAACGCGGACACCGGCGCGTCCGACACGGGCGCGTCCGATACCGGGGAGCCAACGGACTCAAGCCACGACGGAATCCCGCCGGGCGCGGAGGATGCGTGCGGGTGCGGCGGCCCCGGAAGTCCCGGGGTCCTCTCTCTGCTGTTGGTCGCGGGCCTGCGCCGGCGTCGACGTTCGGCGTAGCCGCGCGCCGCCCCCTCGATCAGAGGCAGACTTGCGGATCCCAGTAGCCGATGTCGTCCGAGAGATCGCAGTCCTCGTAGGGCTCGCCGTTGCTGCCCACGATGCGGATTTGGATGTCGTACAACGGCGTCGGCACGTCGATGAGCTCGACGAACGCGCCCTCGGTCATGGTTGCGGCCTGCACATTCCCGGACCACGAGGCCTCGCCGAGCTTGATCGTTCCGGCGTCTGTCACGCCCCAGAACGACAAATCCAGAATGTCGGCAACGTCGTAGTAGCCGTTGTTGGCGATCGAGTACCAGACCCACACCGACCCGTATGCGCACTCGTCGGAGCAAACGTCGCGAATGACCGGGTAGAGACTGTTCACGATGTCCACGCTGGCACCGGCCCGGAAGTTGTTTTCACCCTTCCAGTTGGGTTCGGCGCCCATCGGCATCTCACTGTTGTCCTCGACATTGGTGAGGCTGTAGTCCGACTGATGCCAGACAGGGCGCGCCTGCGTGAAGCCCTTGGTGTCGGTCAACACCCGCAACTTGCCGGCTGCGTCGTAGGTCACGATGTCCGCGTCACCGTCGGCGTCCACGTCGACGATGGGTACCGGCCCCGCACACGTGGGGGCAACCAGCGCGTATTCGGTGAGCACGTCACCGGTGGTGCCGTCGATGATCATCAGCTTGCTCGGGCTTTGCCACACGATTTCCCATGCGCCGTTGCCGTCGAGGTCGTAGGCGGAGGCGCCGCCGCGGCCGCTGCCCGAACCTGAGGCATTGATGGAGTGCATTTCCTTTCCGTCCCGATCGATCACGTACAGGACGGTGGTCGTGGGGATGATGACGTCCGGGTAGCGGTCGCCATCGACATCCGCGATGACGGGAGTGCTGCCCAGCGCCCCGCGCAGGTCGAAGGTCCACAGCACCGATCCTTCCGCGTCCATCGTGATGACGTTCGTGCTGGTCACCGAAACAACCTCGGGCGAGCCGTTGTTGTCGAGGTCGGCAACCGCGACGGTACCGTCACTGTTGTTGTTGGACCAGATGGTGTTGCCATCGGGGTCATAGGCGGCGTTGCCGACCACAATCTCCGAAACGCCGTCGTCATCGAGGTCTGCGGCGATCGAGTGGCCGTAGGTGTTGCCGACGCCCAGACCGTCTCCTTCGGTGCCGTTGCCGCGCAGGCTGCCCGTTACGCCGTTGATGATCTTGCTGCCCACGTAGGCCTCGGGCGTACCGTCCCCGTCGAGGTCGGCCATGCCCACCGCCCCGCAGCTCCCCTTGTTCTTGCCCGTGGACGACGAGGGTCCGATCCACACGATGGACCCATCTCCGTCGAATGCGGCGACGCTGTAGTTCGAATCGGTCACGATGTTCGGCCAGCCATCCCCATCGATATCGCCGATGGCGGAGAGTAAATTCGTGGTGTTCGTGACGGCGTATTGCCAGTTGACCCGACCGTCGTCTCCGCGGCGCGACCACAGCACGGCGCCAGAGTCGATGACCACGATGTCGGGCACGTCTTCATCATCGACCCGACCATCACTGTTGTCGTCATCGAGCTGGCCGACCACCGCCGGGCTGTAGGTGGCGCTCCCTACCTGCTGCTCCCACAACACCTCAAGATCCCAGTCCGGCTGGCGCGGTCCGCCCTCACAGTCCGAATCCTGCGCGACGGCCGCCGGCCCAACAATTCGCTCATCGCAATAATCGGCAACGACCGTATCCTCGCCTGAATCCTCCTCGTCGTCCGTGTCATCGGAGTCAACGGGGGGCTCCCAATCGTCACCGTCTTCGAATTCCGTGGATCCATCGGGCTTGCCGTGGAGCGTGTTGTCCGGCGTGCAGGCCACGAACGAGAGGGTGGCGAGCGCGGGGGCCGCGAGGGACAGGAGTCGGGAACGAAACATGGGATGCTCCTGAGGTACGCGAGGGAACTCCTGATCATGCCACGAAAGGCGCCCGCGCACTACCCCAAATACCCGTATTGGTGGGAATTCACGGATGAAAACGCGGGCGCCAGCGGCGACTCACCCCGCCGTAAACTTCCCTACTTCTACGCCGAAAATGTGCTCCGCAGCCTCCACGACGTTGTACCGTTCCCTCGCGATGGCGAGCACGGCGCTGGCGAATTGTGGTTGGTCCGCGAGCACGCGGTTGAAGTCGGAACGGTCGAGAATGAACAGGTCACAGGGGGTTTTTGCGACGACGGTAGCGATCCGCGGACGTGAGAGCAGGAGCCCGATCTCCCCGAAGGCATCTCCCTCGTGGAGGGTCTGCATCACGGCTCCGCCAGGGCCGAGTACATCGACGGCGCCGCGTGCGATCACGTACATCGCGTCGGCCGCCTCTCCCTTGCGGACGACCACGTCTCCCGCGGCAAACACGTCCGCGCGGAGCATGTTGACCAGCGAGTTGAGGAAGACCGGATCACACCCGGCGAACAACGGAATCTTCTCCAAAACGTCGCGATTGATGACCTCGACCCATCGACGACCGTCTCGCTCCACCATGTCCCATGCGGCCTTCGGACCCCACGATCCAGCGGGATAGTTCGGGTACTCGGTTGGCGTTTCCGCGGCCCAGTGGTCCAGCACAGGCTGGGCAATACGCCACGCCGTCTCCACGAGATCCGTGCGAGAAAATAACGTTGCATCCCCAATCATGCAGTTGTAGAGCAACACCTCATAGCCGATGGCGCGCGCGCCGCGGAAGGCATCTCCGTACGAGAAACGCATGTTCACGTTTTGCAGTTGGAGCGCGGGCCCTGGCACCTTGGCATGGACGCGAAGCTCGATGCCTTGATCCGGTTGCATGTGGAATACCAGACGGTTGGCGTCGAGGTGGTCCACCGGGGTGTCGCGAAAGATGACCTCCGGTGCGCGCTTGAACTGCACGACGATTTCCGTGCCCTTCTTCCACATCCGCTTGCCGGAGCGCAGGTAGACGGGAACGCCTTCCCAGCGCCAGTTGTCGATATGCAGCTTCATCGCCGCGAAGGTCTCGGTGCCCGACGTCGGCGACACGCCCGGCTCCTGCCGGTAGCCAATGCCGCTCCCCGGCCCGTACTGCCCGCGCACGGCATCTCTTGCGACGTCCTCGGGGGTCATGATCCGCACCGCATCAAGAAGTTTGGACTTTTCATTTCGGACGGCGTCGGCGGCGAAGGAGGACGGCGGCTCCATGCAAAGGTACGCGAGCATCTGGAACATGTGGTTCTGCACCATGTCGCGGACGACGCCGGCGTGCTCATAATACGCGCCGCGACCCTCCACTCCCACCGATTCCGCCACGGTGAACTGAATGTGATCGACGAAGTGGCGATTCCAGAGCGGCTCGAAGATGCCGTTGGCGAAACGGAACGCCAGCAAGTTCTGCACCGTCTCCTTTCCCAGGTAGTGGTCGATGCGAAAGATTTGATCTTCCTTCCACCACGTCAGGATCTCGCGGTTGAGCGCGATGGCGCTTGCAAGATCGTGCCCGAACGGCTTCTCGACGATGATCCGTTTCCACCCCGCTCCAAGCGTGCCGAAGCCGGCGGCGTGGAGTTGGCTGGATATCAGGCCGAACAGCGTCGGCGGCGTGGCCATGTAGAAAAGAACGTTGCCTTTGCTACCAAGCTTTTCGGCGAGTTCCCGCACAACCGTGGCGAGGTGGGCGAACGTCTTCAGGTCGTCGAACGCACCGCCGATGTAGTGCATCCCGGCGATGAACGGGTCGAATATGGCATCATCGATGCTGGGGCGAGTGGTGAATGCACGCGTCTGCGTTGCGATGTGTTCGCGGAAATGCTCTGACGTCCATTCATCTCTTCCAACCCCAACAATGGCAAACTTTTCGGGGAGGAGTCCATCACACGCGAGGTTGTAGAGCGCGGGGCACAACAGGCGGCGCGTCAGATCGCCGGAGGCACCGAAAATCACCATCACGCAGGGCTCGCCGGGCGCAATGGGGGAGGGGACTGGCGTCACAAAGGCTCCGGGTCGCAGCGAAGGTATCGCGATTCAGCCGCAGACTCACCCGTCGGAACGGCGAAATACCTCGACAAATTGCCGCGGTGCCCGCTTCTTCCGCAGGCAGTGCGTCTCGGCAGGCATGTAGCACACGGTAAATCCGCGTCGCGGGAACGCGGTGGTATTGGCGCCCGATCGATGCCAGAGGTGATTGTGGAGGAGGAGGAGGTCGCCTGCACGCGCTGGAATAGCAACGGCGCGAGCGTCGGCACCCGCCGCGCCGACGTTTGCCCGGGGAACGACGCCCCCAAGCGGCGTCGCGAGTCCGTGGTGATGGCTACCGGGAAGGACCTCGACGCAGCCGGCCTCGATGGGCGCGTCGTCCAGGGCTGTCCACAACTGGATTTCGGGATCGCGGTCGAGTCCCCAGAACCGACCTGCGTCCTGGTGCCACGGAAGATCGCTGCCTGCGTGGGCGGCCTTGGCGAAGAGGACAGCGCGGTAGATGCTGACCCTGCCGGGAATGACACATCGAATGATGTGTTGGAATGTATCGTTCTCCAGCCAAGCTCGAAAGACTGGATCGAGTTCGAGCTTTTCAATCTTTCGGTAGTGGGTGTCGGGGCCTTGCCATCCCTGTCCGAATTGCAGATCGTCGTAGCGTCCGGTCGGCGTGTCCGGTTGAAAGAACAGGCCCGGATACGTGATGGTGCCGGCCATGATTTCGGTGGCGCGCGTGCGCAGCGCGACCAACGTCTCGTGGCTGGCAACCCTGGGAATTCGCGCGTAGCCTTCGGCTCGATACGTCGCGATAGCCTGCCCGATTTCAGCGTCCGTGACGGTGCGGGCGATCATGAACGACCGTATCGCGTCCCCCGGAAACTTCCGCCCCGATAGACGTGCGTATGCTCCCGAATCCGGTTCGTTACGCCGTCCTTGCGCTTGCGGCAGTGGGGACGGTCGGCACGGTTGGCTTCATGCAGATCGAAGGCTGGAACCTGCTCGATAGCGTGTGGATGGTCGTGATCACGCTGACGACGATTGGCTTTGGCGAGGTGCACCCGCTGTCGTCCATGGGGCGCGTGTTCACGATGGGGATCATTCTGGCCGGGGTCAGCGTCGGCACGTACACGATGACGGTGCTGACGCAGATGGTCGTGGAAGGCGATTTTGGTCGGGCCGTACAGGCGCGGCGGAGGAGGCAACGGATGAATAGGTTGAAAGGTCACTTCGTGGTGGTTGGCTACGGGCGCCTGGGGCGGAGCATCGTGGAAGAGTTGCACGCCGGAAAGTCGCGGGTTGCCGTCATCGAACGGGACCCTGTCAACTTCCGGCAGGCCGAGGCGGACGGTGTCGCTGCGTTGCAGGGAGATGGGACGGATGATCGCCTCCTCCACGAAGCGGGGATCCTTCGGGCGCGCGGACTCGCGGTTGCGATCGCCTCGGATGCGGAGGCGGTGTACGTCACGATGTCGGCGCGCCAGCTCAACGCGACCCTCCAGATCGTCACGCGCGTGAGCGACACGGCGCACGCGGCCAAGGCGGTGCGGGCGGGGGCAAGCAGCGTGGTCAATCCCCATACGATGGGCGGCTGGCGGATGGCGCATGGACTTCTACGGCCGGCAACATCGTCGTTTCTTGATATCGCGACGCTGGCGACACACGACGAAATCCAGATCGATGAGATGCTCGTGCCGGAAAGGAGTGCCGTCGTCGGACGGACGCTCGGCGCGATGCGGCTCGGGGACAAGGGCGTGCTGGTCGTCGCGATCCGGCGCGGTGACGGAAGCTTTCTCGCGACACCGGGGGCGGCCGTGGCGCTCGCGGCAGGAGACGTCATCATCGCGCTCGGAGCGCCGGCGGCGGTGGCCGAACTCCACGGGTTGGTTGGCCCGGCGTAAACAAACGACCGGCCTCGCGTTGATGCGTGCAGCAACGGCTACAGTGCGCCGATGTTCCCTTTCGCACCGCCCTGTCTGACCCCGGCCCACCTCGCCGACATCGCCGAGCACCCGTTGCCGATGGCGGAGGTCCGTCACGCGTCGCTTGGCCCGGAAACGTGCATCGGTCCGGTTGCGCTTGCCAAGCAGGAAGGCGTCGCGGGCGACTATGATCAAACCCAGGTGACGACACACTTCCTTCTCGCCTGGGACAGCACGAACAGCATGCTCGATCAGGCGACGCTTGACGTCGTGGAGGCGGCCTTGGAGCGATCCTGGACCGTCCTGATCGACGAGAACGGCTGGCTCGCGCCCGATGAAACGGCGAGTTGCCTGATCACCGTCGTGCTCGCCGACCTCGATGAAACGTGGGAGGGAACGGGCGGTTGGACGAACGTAAACGCGACCCACGGCGTGCCGTACATGGTGCTTAATACGGATTGGGCAACGGATACGGACTGGACCGAAACGCTCATCGCCCACGAATTCAATCACGCCTCCCAGTTTGCGTACGACGTGTTCTGGCGCGAGGCCGACTGGTGGTACTGGGAGTCCACCGCGGAGTGGTCGATCGAGTTGCCCTACCCGGACGCGAACACGTGGGGATCCAGCCTTTCGGCGTATTTGGCCTATCCTTGGCTCGCCCTCGACTCCCAGCGTTCCTTCATCAATTACGGCCATTTCGTCTTCAATGTGTACCTCGACGAGCAGGTCGGTCGCGATACACCGCGCGCGGTTTGGGCGTCGGCAGGCCCGGAGGATGACGTAGAGTCTGCCGTCGTCACGGCCACGGGCACTGACTACTCAGATCTCCTCGTTGCATACACGGCAACCACCGCCGCGATGGACGTTGGAGATCGTGAGGCGTGGCTTGACACGATGACGGAGTTTGCCGTCGATCCGTACGCGGAACACATCACGACGTATCCGGCATCAGGGAGCCAGGATGGAGCTGGATCCCCTCAGGCGCGCGGGCACAATCTGCTTCACCTTGCGGGGAGCCCCGGCGGGCCCCTTACCTTCGCGTTTACCGGCGAACCGGACGTCGGTGGTGTTGCGACGGAGTGGGCGGTCACTCTGTCGACGCGCGCGGCCGACGGAACCGTCGTGCACGCGTCAACCTATGCGGTGGACGGCAAGGCGAGCGTCGTGGTTGCTGGCCTCGGCGAGGGCGTCACGGACGCTTACATCGGCGTAATTCCCACGGCCGCCTTCGGCGCTGGGCCCGCGTCATGGTCGTGGATGGTCGGCCTGGAGGAGGAGAGCGACGATAGCGGTGACCCCGACGACGATGACGGCGGCGTGGCGGACGGTGGCAAAGGTGCGGAGACGGCGGCGGGATGCGGGTGCGGGGGAGGAGCGGCCCCGCTGGGCGCGGCCGGACCTGCGCTCGCATTTGTCGGCCTCCTTATCGCGCGTATTTCGCGTCGGTCCCGGTGAGAGAGAGCCCGACGGCATCGATGTCCTTGCGGGCGGCGGGCGGGAGCGGAATCGACCGGGCGGCGATGGCGGCGGCGAGATGCGCTTCCGAAGCGGGTCCGACGAGTACGGAGTCCACGCCCGGGTTGCGAAACACAAACGCATAGGCGAGGTTGAGCAACGTCATTCCGTGACGATCACCGACGCCACGCAGTGCGTCCACGGCCGTAAACAGGGGCGGCTGCCAGTACCGCCGCTGGTACATTGGGTTGCGGTCGAAGCGCCCGCCTAGCGGTGGGTTCGTGTCGGGAAGGTGCGCACCCGCGAGCAGTCCGCCAGCGAGCGGATTGTAGATGGTGGTGTGCAGGGGATGCCGAGCGGCGTAGGCGAAATATTCGATCTCCAGCTGCCGCACGAGCACGTTGTACATCTGCTGTGCAATCACGGGCCGCGCGATGCCGCTGCTATCCGCCATCCCGCACAACTCCAGGATTTGCCAGGAGGCGAAATTCGACACCCCCCACGCCTTGATCTTCCCACACGCCAGCAAGCTGCCGACGGCCTCGACGCTGGCTGCCAACGGCGTTTCGGGGTCGGGCGCGTGGAGGTAGTAGATGTCGATCGCGTCGATGTGGAGGCGCACCAGACTCTCGTCGCACGCCGCGAGGATGCGCGGTGCGGAGAGTCCCTCGTTTCGGTTGGCGAGCCGGCACAGTCCGACCTTCGTCGCGACGCGGATAGCATGGCGACGCCCTTTCAGCAAGGCGCCTACGATGCGCTCGGACTCGCCGTCGTTGTAGACATTGGCGGTATCGAGCAGGTCGATGCCAGCGTCGAGCGCGGCATCGACGATCCGCGCGGCCGTCGCGCGGTCGGTGCGCTTGCCAAAATTCATGCAGCCGAGCGCAATCGGCGCGGGGGAATCTCGAACCGGCGGGTTCAAGGTGCCCATTCGATCTCCGGCTCGCCGCGTTCACGCAGCCACGCATTGGTTCGCGAGAAGTGCCCGCACCCGAAGAAGCCACGGTAGGCGCTCAGCGGTGAGGGGTGGGGTGCGTCCAGCACAAGATGCCGCGCGCGGTCGATGTTTTCGGCCTTGCGGAGTGCGGAGGCTCCCCAAAGGAGAAAGACCAGACCGTCGCGATTCGTCGCAAGCGCTGCCACGATGCGGTCCGTGAAGAACTCCCATCCCTTTCCGCGATGCGAATTGGCCTCGTGTGCGCGAACCGTCAGCGTGGAATTCAGCAGCAGCACCCCCTGCGCCGCCCAACCCGACAAGTCGCCGTGGGCGGGGCGGGTCACTCCGACATCGGTCCCCAATTCCTTGTAGATATTGTCGAGCGAGGGGGGCGTGGGAACGCCGCGGCGCACGCTGAACGAGAGGCCGTGGGCCTGGCCGGGTCCGTGGTAGGGGTCCTGGCCGAGGATCACGACCCGGACGTGATCGAAGGGTGTGCCGTTGAGCGCAGCAAAGATCTCCGCGCCGGGGGGGTAGACGGCGTGGTGTCGTTTTTCGGCCGCCAGAAATTCCCGGAGCTTCCGCATGTACGGCTGGTCGAATTCACTGCCCACCTCTGCGAGCCAGGAGGGGTCGAGCTTGACGCTCACCGGTGTTCTCCGGTCATGGTCGTGAGGACGGCGTCCAACTTCCTGCCCCACGCCGCCTCGACGGCGGCCGCCGTCGTGGTTGCATCGGTCTCGAATGCGGCGACGGACCAAACGCGTACGCTGTTGTCCCAGCCGCCGCTCGCTAGCCACTGACTGTCCGCCGAAAACGTCACGGCCGACACTCTGGCGTGGTGCGCCGCCATGCGCGCCACGGGCTCGGGGTGGCCGACCTCGTACACCAGGAGCGTGCCGTCCAGCATTCCAAGCGCAGCCCAGCGGCCGTCGGGCGACGCGGAAATGTCCGTGACGCCACCCGGAATGGGCGTTCGCCAAGTGATCTCGTCGTCAGCGGAGTATCGCATCAGTTCGGTGTGCGTGGCGGCGAAAATGTCGGTGCCGGCAACGCTGATTCCCGTGGACGGCGCGACCGAGGCCACACGATGCCAGCGCACCTCGGGCCCGTCTTCTCCCACCCAAAGGGTATCGTCGGCGGTGAGGGCCGCCGCACGCGTGCCTGCAGCGTTCGTTTCGAGATCCTGAAACCCGGGTTGCGTCATGTACACCGGCTTTTCATCCGTGGACGTCGGCGCGCGCCATAGGCCAGGACCATAGGGAGCGAGGATAGGGCCGGCCGCAGCAAACCACGCGGCTCGCCGCGCGCCAAAGCCAAGCGCCGTCGTCATCAACGTGCCTTCGGGAACACGGTAGGTCCGCTGCTCTGTCCCAGCGGAGGCGATCAGCAGCGCATCGCCCGTCGTCGAAAACGCAACGTCCTTCGCCACGGCGTCGTTGCCATGCAGGCGGTGGGCCGTCCGGCCGGTGATGGGGTCGAACAGCGTGGTGACGCCATTGCCTGCGGCGACCGCAAGCCAGCGGCCGTCCGGGGAAAACGTGACGGCGCTGACTCCGGCGTCGAGGACGAATTGGTGGGGGCGTGGCGCGTCGGGCGCACGACGATCCTCGATCGTGGTCGAAAGCAGTCGAAGTTGGGCGTCGGGCAGCCAAACGCCTTCCATCAACGGTCCGTGGAATCGCATCTGGACGATGTTGGCAGCGGCATCCCAAACGGTGACGTCTCCGCCGGTGAGACTGACCACAACACGATCGTTGTGCGCGTCGGCGGCGTACACCGCGCCATCGCCGAGTCGCTCCCGCGCAAGCACGTTTCCGCCGGCATCGATCAACACCCCCCTGCCTCCCGTGGTGCCAACGAACAGGCGGCCGTCCGCGAGTGGCTGGAGGAGGGAGGGCATGCCATCCGCGTCGGGGAGGGTAATGAACGTCTCCGGGGTGCCGGTTTCCGAGACGCGCACGACGCGACGGTCGTTGCAGGCGGTCAGCAAGACGCCGGCCCGATCGAGCGCAACCGCCTGGACCGCTGCGTTCGGGCCACATCCGCGCATCGAGGTCGCCCTTCCGCTGCTGAAATCCACGCGAAGCTCGGACATGACCCCTTGCACGGCGGCCTGGCCCGGCAACTGCGAACGCGGGAACGCACCCCACGCCGACAGCGCTACGTCCAACGACCTCGGATCCTGCCCAAGCGACCACGCGAACGCTTTTCCTGCGTCACTCGCCAGGATGACGGCGCCGGGATCAGCCGCGAACCCGGCCCGCAACCATTTCCCGACCGCGACGCGGTCCGGCGTTCTGCCTTCTACGTCGACGATTCGGGCGTCCACATCGGTGACACATGCGATACTTTTCCCTTCGGCCGATAGTGTGCTGCGGCGACATTTAGGCATCGGCCAACTCGCGACCTGGCTCCATCGTGGACGCCCATATGCCGCGGCGAGCACGCCACGCGCCTCGGCGTTGTCGTGGCGAAGGAGTGCGTTCGCGGCGAGTACCTCCGCCTCCATCACGAGTCCGCCTTCGGCCGCAATGTTGGCCTGGACGCGCAGGGCAGCGGCAAACGCACGTTTCTCATCCGCACGCGCGCTCACGGCCTCAGCCTCCGAAAGTTCGGCACGATGCCGCTCCTCTACGGTGGTGGACCATCCGATGGCGCCCGCGATCCCGACGCCGAGTAGGCCCAGACCCGCGACCGCGATCGGGACGCGCCAGCGGGTGACCAGCCGCCGCACGAGCTGGGCCGTGCTGTACTCGTGGGCGCCCACCCGTCGACCCTCGAACCAGGCCAGCAGGTCGTCGGCGAACGCTCGCGCGTTCGGGTATCGGTCTTCTGGCGCCCGTTGCAGGGCGCGTTCGGCGATAGCGACGAGTTCCGGCGGCGCATCGGGCGCGTCGTGAACGGCGGGTGCGCCGTGATCGTCAGGCGGACGCGCCGTGAGCACTTCTGCGAGGATGGCGCCGAGGCCGTACACGTCCGTTCGCCCGTCGATCGGCCGGCCCGCCGTCTGCTCGGGGCTCATGTACCCGGGCGTTCCCGCGCCGGCCTCACTCCGTGCCGCCTCTTCGAGCGAACACGCCAGCCCCCAATCGGCCACGATCGTCTCGCCGAACGCACCGGTGAGGACGTTCGAAGGCTTGAGATCGCGATGGAAGATGCCCTGTCCGTGAGCGTACGCGATGGCCTGCGCGGCATCCAGGACGTGGCGCACGAGTCGGAGTCGGTCGGCTGCGGAGGGTGCCTCGGCAATCGCCTGCCCCAGCGTTCGCCCGGTGAAGAGCCGCAGCGCGTACCACGGGCGTCCGTCTTCTCCCCGTCCGGCCTCGTATACGGGCATGATCCCGGGGTGTTCGAGGCGGGCCGTAAGCATGCCTTCCCGGGCGAGACGGCTGGCGCTGGCCGTGTCTCCAGGGATCACCGTTTTCAGGGCGACATCACGCCCCAGCCGCGGGTCGTAGGCGGTGCGCACTTCTCCCATTCCACCGCGTCCAAGCACGCCGCCGACTTCGAATGGAACGGACGCGCGCTCCCCAAGCGTCGGCGGTGACGCGCCCGCCTGCGCCCCCCCCCGCGTCCCCCCTCCACTGTGCACGGCGAGCGGTGGGCGGCTCATGTCAGCTCAAATCCTCGATACGATCGTTCGGGTAGCGGACGATCTCGAGCGTTCCAGCGCCGTCCGTTCGCACCAGATCGGTACGGAGGCCCACGGCCCTTAGCCGCCGGCGAATTCGAAGGAGCAACGCGTCCAATCGGCCTCGTCTTACGGATGCGTCGTCTTCATTTGGCCAGAGCTCCGCGGTGAGCACGGTCCAGGCAACCGGTCCGTCGATGGATACCAGCTCCGACAGGCACCGCGCTTGCATTCCTGAAAAGATCACGGGTGCGCGACCGTCACGGTGGATCTGGACGGTGTCGAAGCGGGAAACCAGATGCAACGGCTCGCCGAAATCCCCGAGTCGACGCGTCGTGCGTGGGCCGGCCTCTCCTAGCGGAATTGCGATGAAACTTAGTTTTCGTGAGCCGAACGTCAATGTATCGCCGAAGGTCACCGACTGCGTGTCCGCGCCCACGCGCACGTGGAATTCATCCCCCGTGATCCAGAGGTGCGCTGCAGCATCTTCACGCCATCCGGTCACGATGCGGAGGCGGCCATCATCCAGGATTGACGCGACGGAAGGCAGCATCTGCCGCGGCAGCGTATCGCCTTCGATGCCAAGGACTTCGTCGGGGAGGTGGACCTCGGTCACCGTCACGTGGACGCCCAGCGCCAGGTCGATGACGACGCCCGCGCGAAGCACGACGTGTGACACCGGCTCACCGCCGAGCGCCAGTGCACCCCGCAAGGGAAGGAGCTGGAGCTGTCCTTCGCGGAGGCTGATCATCGCGTGCGCTTCACTGACTCTGCCGTCGTCGAGCTGAAGGGCCGCCCCCGCGGCTCGCCCGACAAGGTCGCCTGGCACCAGTTCGACAAACGCTCCTGTGGGCGTCCGAAGTACAACGTAGGTTTGCACATTCGGAACGTAGCCCGGAAGTTCCACACCAACCGCGCCCGCTCCCGGCGGACGTCCGATGGCCGGGCGAGGGTCTGAGCGGACGCGCGCCGCGCGGTCCCAAAACGGTTCGTGGTGGTCGTGAGCCTTGCGAGCCGCGACCACCACGATTTGCAAACATCGGGCGCTCTACAGACAAACCTCGTAGGCCGAGTTGTACGTGCTGGCGGGGAAGGTGGTCATGCCTTCCCAACAGTTTGCATCGACGCCGTAACCGACGAAATCGGCGACCGGCGTGCCATACTCCGTGTACTCAAACCAGAGCTGGCTGCCGGTGACCGACCAACTTCCTCCGTACTCCGGCGCGCCCGCAAAGGTGATGGACCCGTCCGCGTTGTGCGTCGCGGTGTGCGAGCTGATGGAACTCGGGAAAAGTTCACATTCGTAGAAGGATTCCAGGCCCGTGCCGGTGCAGTGGCGATTCGTCATCGTGCGGGCGCCGGTGAAGCTCGGGCTGTAGTTCAGCTGCGCGGCGACGGCACTGGAGCCGTTGTTCAGCGCGTTGGACTCCGTGGACGTGGTGGAGGCCGTTGCCGAAAAATCCAGCGTTCCAGCGCTTTCCGGCAGGGTAATGTAGAAGTACACGGTGCTCGAGTTTGCCTTGCGAACCGTGCCGACGCTGCAGACGTAGCGCGTCCCCGATTTCGTGCAGGAGGTGCTTTTCGCGCCGAGTGCGCCCATCACGTAGACGCTGGGGCTGGTGTTTGTCTCCGGCAGTTGAATGGTGATCGTCGTGCTGGCGGCATCTCGGTTGCCAACGTTGTTGACGCGAACCTGCCATTTCGCAGACTGGTACACGTAGGGCGTCGTCGTCGGCGCGATGATCGTGGTCGTGAGGTCTGGCGCGGCTGCCTGCGCGGGGGCGGCGAGTAATGCGAGCGTTACGAGGGACATGAGTGCGCTTTCCTGGGGTTGGGTTGGCCGACGAGCAGGGAATCGCGTCGGGGTAGCGCCATCGTTGCCCGGCGCTTTTGGCGCCGCAATGGGGCGTCAGATCGGCGTCAGACCGGGGCCAGGCGGCCTGGAGATGCGGTACACTCCCCCGATGCTGCTCTTTTTGGCTGTTCTTGCCTTTGCCGCGGATACCGCTGACCTCAAGGCCGGGCGAAAGCTGCAGAAGAAGTGTGATGCCGGTTCCGGCGGCGCGTGCGTGGAACTGGCCGATCTGTACGTGGCGGGTTTACCAGCGCTCGATGAAAATATAGGATTGATGGACCTATACCAGCGGGCGTGCACGCTTGGGAATCCAGACGGGTGCACGCGATTGGTGGCGGCAACGGCGCCCGCAACGCAGTCCGGCGGCGGTAGCAATGAGGTGGCTTGCAAGACGTCGGCGCCACCGCCGGCGGAGACGTGTCTCGATGTTGCCAGGAAGATTGCGGGCGTTGCGCAGGATGACGCGACCCGGCAGCGCGCGCGCGAACTCTACGAGGCGGTCTGCGCAACCTCACCAGCGGCGGGCTGCGGCGCGCTGGTGGACTATTTAACCCACATTGCATCGGATGACAGTACGGACGACGGCGTGGAGCGGGCACTGGCGCGTGCGTGCGATGCCAAGCTCGCACCCTACTGTGTATCGCTCGGCCGCCGGCTTGATGCTTCGGATCAGACGGAAGCATTAGCACGCTTTGAACAAGGATGTTTGCTGGCGGAAGAGCATGCTTGCGCGGAAGTTGGAGCGGTGTATTACCTCGGCAAGGGGGTGAAAACGGACAAGGCCAAGGCCACGGAGGTCTGGCAGGCCGCTTGCGATCGGGGAGTGATCGAGCAATGCGAGGCGCTTGAATCGCTCAAGGCGAAGCCGCAGGACTTCGAACCGCGCACGAAGTGGTAGCCAAGCTACGCTGGGGACCAGATGCGACCGCTGCCCGACCTCCGCCACGACATGCGCATGTGGGCTTCGCGCGCGTTGGGGCGCTCTTTGGCCCCGCCGGACTGGCTATCGGTAAATCTGACACTACGATGCAATCTAAAATGTATCATGTGCACTACCTGTTACGACGCACCGGAGATGGCGACGTCGGAGGTGCTCGATCTCATCGATCAGGCCGCGAGTTGGGGCGTCAAGGTGTTCAACCCCCTCGGCGGAGAGGCGTTTGTTCGCGCTGACCTGGAGGACATTCTGGCGTATGCGGCCCGAAAGGACTTTCATGTCACGCTGACCACGAACGCAACGTTGATTACGGCGGTTCGGGCGGCTCGCATCGCCATGATTCCGCCGGAAAAGCTTCACCTGAACGTGTCGTTGGACGGGCCGGAGCCGATACATGATGTGATACGCGGACAGGGCAGCTTCAAGCGTGCAATTGCTGGATATCGATACATTCGTCAAGCGGATTCGGCCGCGGGAAACCCAAAGCGAAAGATTGGTTGCAACGCCATTCTACATCGAAAGAATGTGGACGTTTTCGTTTCCTTTGTGGCGTGGCTGGAGGCGGAGGGATTCGACGGCGTCCAGGTCCTGAATCTCTTTCGAAATGATGCAGATGACACGGTGTCGGGCATGTGGTTCGACGGGGAATCGTTGCCGAGGTTGGAGGCGGTTTGCCGCGAATTGTGTGAACGGCCCTTG
Source organism: Klebsiella pneumoniae (assembly GCA_945861635.1). Classification (GTDB taxonomy): domain Bacteria; phylum Myxococcota_A; class UBA796; order UBA796; family SXON01; genus CAMAWH01. The sequence continues at coordinate 22,643 of CAMAWH010000075.1, forward strand.
GTCATGAACCGTCGTGAGGACCTGTTGCTTGTGCCTCGATATTACCGGGAGGGGCTCAAGCCGCTCGATGCTCCCTGCTGGGCGGGGTGGAAGGAACTGTACATCAACGCGGACGGCAGCGCGATCATGTGCGACGGAAAGCTTGACTTTCTTGCAGGAAAGTTTGGAAATTCAAGGGAGAGTACGCTGCGCGAGATGTGGGGATCTCAAGCGCTGCGAGAGCGGCGTGCGGTGGTCAAACAGTGCTCGACGCCGTGCATCCAGAATTGTTACCTCCGACGGGAGAGCGATTCGTTGGCGGCGATAGCACGTGGGATGGTGGAGCAATTGCCGGCACCGAAATGGACGCGAAACGCTCGGAAACGGACCCTGGTGGCGCAGACGCTCACGCTGGAGTTGTCGGACACCTCGGACAGTCCGACGGATGCGCGACTTGCGATGCTCTTCGCGCACAGTCCCGTAGATGTGTCGGCGGTGTATCAAGCGCCGGAGCGACTACAGGAGCTTCGCGATCGGCGGTATTTGGATTTCGGCCGCGGATTTCTTGGATATGAGGTTGCTCGCCAGATCATGGATGCAGTGGCGGACGCCGGCTTGAGCTTTGCGTCGGTGGCGCTGCGATGGCGAGGTGAGCCGCTGCTTCATCCAGAATTTGCACGCATTCTGGACCTGGTGGCCGCCCGTGGTCAGGTGATCGTCCACACGTCTGGTTTGTTGGCCGCGGGGCCGGCGGCCGCGGGACTGGGCAGGCGTGCGGGTGTGGAGGTGTTCGTAGACCCCGTTCTGGCGGGTTCGTTTGCGAGCATTGCGGTCGAGCGCGCCGAGCGATTGGGGGCCACCGTGGGTCCGCCGCCGCTGGCGATTGGACCGGTGATTTCGTGGGAGGGCCGAGTGACGGCATCGGTGTTGGATGTGTCGCTGTCGCACAAGGTCGGAGACGCGCTGAAGGAGTCGTTCGCGGACATATGGGCGCGCATGGAGGCTCGGAACCGGCCGTGAGGGCGTCGCGGGGACCGCTTGATGCCGTATGGATAAACCTATGGGGGGAATTGGGGCACGGGTGTGCAAGAGATTGCCCATCGAAGCGTGGCGTTGGCCGGTGATATTCGCCGATCGGGTGGAAATGCCTCAAATTGTTGGGCAAATCGTTGCCCAACTTCCCGTGTGAAAACGGGCGTTTGTCCGTCTGGCACGC
>CAMAWH010000076.1 GCA_945861635.1 Klebsiella pneumoniae
CGACGGTGTCACACACCGCCGCGGCCACAACCCCGGGCAGATACCGAATCTGGGGCGACAATTGGCCGCGCGGCGCACCGGTCACGACGGTGTCACACACCGCCGCGGCCACAACCCCGGGCAGATACCGTATCTGGGGCGACGATTGGCCGCGCGGCGCACCGGTTCGTTTCACGGGTTGGGGCTCGTCCTCGCCCGCGGTCGCGGAACGGACCGTTCACCTCACGGGGAGGGGGTGGCCACCCGCGTAAGCGGTACTGGCGCGGCGTTGGCCGTCCCGCTTCCGACCGGTAAAACGCCGTCCGACGCGATCCCCGGCCCCAGAGTGCTACCACACACGAAGTCACCGTCCATCGCCCCCAATCTGCTCCCGTGCCTCCGCTGCCCAGCGATAGGCATGGGTGAACGCCGCCCAGCGCGCGGGATGTCGCAGCGCGACTTCCGGCGGGGCTTCGGCAGACCCTTCGCAACTGGCCTCCACGACGGCGATTTCGTGCGGCTCCGCCACGATCTTCCCCGCTGCCGACCACACGGCGGACCCGCCGGAAAACCCTGGCCCGCACGCGTTCGCGAACACGACCGGCACGCCCAGCGAACGGGCCGCTCGCCCCAACAAGTCGTCGCGATACCCGTTCGATTCGGCGTACAGCCAGGCCAGGCCCGGCGGCGCCCAGCGGCCGCGATACTCCGGCCACGCTGCGCAGACTGCTACGACGTCTACGCGCCCACGCAGGTCCTCCCACGCGTCGATCTGGAGGACGTCCGCGCAGATCAGCATCCCGACGCGACCGATCCCGGTCTGCGCGACGACGCTTTCGCGCCCCGCGCGCCAGACCCGCGACTCCGCGGGCGTTGGGAAGCGCTTCTGGTAGACGATCCAACTTCCGCCGGGCTCCCATATACCGGCGCAGGATGCCGCCCCCTCGATGAACCCGACGACGACTCGTCGATCGACCGATTCGGCAAAAGCGCGGGCCGCGCCCTCGCCGCTCGCCCGGACGTGCGTGTACCCGGGAAAACACGCTTCGGGCAGCACGTAGAGGTCCGCGCTCGCGCCGCCGTCTGCCGCGCGATTCGTCTCGGCGATTGCCGCTCGTGCAAGGTCCGCGCGCTCCGCGACCGTCCCCCCGACGCCGGGAAGTTGGATCGAAGCAACGCGGATGGGGCCCATGGTGCGGATTGTGGCACGCTTCCGTGGCATGCTGGGGGCATGCGGGTCCTCGGCATCTACGACGGTACACACGACGCGGGCGCGGCGCTCGTCATCGACGGCGCCCTGGTTGCTGCCGCGAGTGAGGAGCGTTTTACGCGGGAAAAGGGAGCCGGCGGCTGGCCGGTTCACAGCATCGCCGCTTGCCTCGCACAGGGCGGAGGCATGCCGGTGGACTGTGTGGCATTTTCCGGGTTGGTCAATCCTAATCCGGCGTTCCGGGGGCTCCGCGCCGCCCAGAGACGCGTCAAACTCGACGACGGCTGGTTCTACAACGAAGGCGGCGGCCCGCTGGCCCGCGTGACCAACTGGTTGCAGTTCGGCAGCCCGTACCCAACCATGCGCTCGGATGGGTGGGCGGCGCGGATCATGGCGCCGGCGGTCCGCACGATGCTGCGCCGGCGCCTGCCGCGCGTACCCATCGCCCTGCACGACCACCATCTCTGTCACGCAGCATCCACCTGGTTTACCAGTGGCTTTGACGACGGGCTGGTCGTGGTTGCGGATGGCGTGGGTGACGGTTTGGCGCTCACCGTCTGGCACGGCAAGGGCGGCCACCTTGAGCGGCTTTCGGCCATGCCGTACCCCGACTCCTACGGCCTTTTGTATGCGACGATCACCGGGTTCTGTGGCTTCCGTCCGTTCCGACATGAGGGAAAGCTGACCGGGCTTGCCGCGCTTGGAAACGCAGACGCCGTCGACGTGCCCTTTCCCTTTGTGGGCCCGCCGGAGGCGCGTCGGTTCACCCAGCGCTTCGGGGCGCCGCTCCAGCCGTGGCTGGACTCGCTGCGCGCCTATCGTCGGGAGGATGTGTGTGCGTGGCTCCAGCGGGGAGTGGAGTGCGAGATCAGCGCGCTATTGGCGTACTGGCGGGGGCGGACGGGGCTGAAAAACATCGCCTTGGCAGGAGGTGTTTTTGCCAACGTGCGTTTGAATCAGGCGGTCGCGGCCGTTGCGGATCGCCTGTGGGTCACGCCGCATATGGGGGATGGCGGACTTGCGGCTGGGGCCGCGTTTCTGTCGTCGCCGGGGGTGGTGCCCCGCACCCTACAGCACGCGTTTCTTGGGCCGACGTTTCCCGAAGCGACGATCGAGGGCGCGCTCGCCGGGGCAAAGGTGCGGTTTCGCAGGAGTCAGGACATCGAAGGAGAGGTGGCGGAGCGCCTCGCGCGCGGCCAGATCGTGGCCCGATTTGACGGGCCGATGGAGTATGGACCGCGCGCGCTCGGCAACCGGTCCATCCTTGCGTCGGCGGCAGACCGCAGAATGACGGATCGGCTGAACCTTGCCCTCACCCGCAGCGATTTCATGCCGTTTGCTCCTCTGCTGTTGGCGGAGGATGCGGGGGATTGGGTCGCCGACCTGGCGCCGGTCGCGCACGCGGCGCGCTTCATGACGGTGACCGTTCAGGCAAAACCGGCGTTGGCGGCGCTCTGTCCTGCTGCTATCCATGTCGATGGCTCGCTTCGTCCACAGCTTGTCGACCCGGCCCACTCGCCCGGAGTCCACCGGGTACTCACGGAGTATCGACGTCTGACGGGCATTCCGGCGATCATCAACACCAGCTTCAACCTGCATGAGGAGCCGATCGTGCGCTCGCCCGAGGAGGCCATCGCGACCTGGCGGAGTGCGCGGATCGACGCGATGGCGATAGGACCGTTCATGGTGGCGGCATGAGCAGCGCTCGAAAAAAGGTCGCGTTGATCTTTCCGCGGTTCCGCTATCCCAGCGGTGACTATCCGTTGGGCATCGCGACGCTCGCTGCCGTACTTCGGCGCGACCTTCCGGTGGATGTCGTCGTGTGCGACACAACGTTCGATCCTCGCCTTGATCGCATCGCTGATTTCCTTGATGAGGAGCGTCCGGACTACGTTGGCATCGGCATGAGCACGCTCATGTTGGGAGAAGGCCTGGCGGCCGCTCGCATGGCAGGGGCGCGTGGAATGCGCGTGTTTGTCGGCGGGCCGCACCCCACCACGGACCCGGCGAGCTTGATGGCGGAGGCCCACATCGACGCATGCGTCATCGGAGAGGGAGAGGAAACGACGCGCGATCTGATCGCGATGTGGCTCCGGGATGGCGAGCACGCGGTGGACGGCGCTTGGGTCCGCGTTGGCGCCACGGTGGTGCCGTCCAAGCGTCGCGCCGGCATCAAAGACCTCGACACCTTGCCGTTCCCCGCCTGGGATCTTGTGGACATGGAGGCCTACATCGCCGCATGGGGCCAACTCGACACGTTCAAGACTGGATTGCGCGGCGTGAACCTGATGGCGAGTCGGGGCTGCCCCTATGAGTGCAGCTTCTGTCAGCCGGTGCTCGACGAAATGTTTGGCAAAAAGCTGCGCGCCCGCACGCCGGCCGGTGTGGTGCGCGAGATTGTGGAGTTGCACCGCCGCTACGACATCGGCGGCTTCTGGTTTACGGACGACACGTTCACCACCAACCGGAAATGGGTCACGGAGTTCTGTCATCTGCTTGGGGAGTCCGGCTTGACCCTGTACTGGGGGTGCACCACGCGTGCAAACCTCATCGCGCCGGAGCTGATGCGCACAATGGCGGAGGTTGGACTGCGGAAGATCGGGATCGGGATGGAAAGCGCCACGGAGCACATTCGGGAAGGCGTGTACAAAAAGGGGGTGACGGCGGAGGCGATCGAGCACACGGTCGGTGTCGCCCACGCAAACGGCGTGCACACGCTCCTGTTCCTGATGTTGGGCGCGCCCGGCGAGTCGCGCGCCGAGATGCGCGAAACCATTCGTATGGCTACCAAACTTCCTGCGAGTGAGGCGAGTTTTTCGCTGTTCGTGCCCATCCCCGGCACCGACCTGTGGACAAAGATGGTGGCGGAAGGCTACCAGATGTCTGAGGACTACACGGACTATGACTACTATGCGAAACAGCCGTTCGAGGGAGAGATTTCTCGGTTCGAACTGCGCATGATTCAGCGGTACGCCTACCTGAGGTTCTATGGGCACCCGCTGCGATGGCGGTCGGTTGCACGGAACGCATCGACATTTTCCGGGGTTCAATCGCTTGGGCGAAAGCTGCTCCGCATCGTGCCGCACGGAATGGCGCCCCGTTCGCCCGAGGTGGACGCACGAACGGCGGAGGCGGCACGGATCGTCCGCGGTCGGAGTGTCTCCGCGTGAGGTCGCGGGTGCCGATGGTGATCGTCGTACTTGCAGCGATCAACCTGTGGCTTGCCGTGGTGAGTGCCGACGCCGCCGCGCCGGTGACGTACGTTTTCACGCCGCTCGTGGATGTCGTTCCCGGTGGTGTCCCCATTAGCGGCACGGAGGCGGCCGCGCTTCAGTCTGCTGCAAAAAACGCGGTGGATGCACGGGAAATCCAGCAGGCGTTTGCGCGCATGGGGTCCACGATCTCGCTTGACGATCTCCTGGATGGCGTGGAGATGCTGGACGATCTCTCGCCCGACCAGCGCACCCGCATCGGCGCGATTCTCAACAGCGCGGCGACCCAGCATCGCGACCTTGTGGCCGTCCAACGCGAGATCCTCGATCTCGAAGCCGCCATCACCGCGTCGGTCCGCGCGCTCCGTTCGGCGGAGGCTCCGCATGGCTGACCGGTTCTCTCTCGCGACGATCGGGCTCTTGACGCTCGCGGCCGCCGCACAGCTCGCGGGGCTCTGTCGCTCCGACACGGGCTACGCCACCTTGCCGATTTTCGTGCCCGTGTCGCTGGAAATCGAGCGCCAAATGCGGGCGGAGCGGCAACAGCCGGCGGGAAAGGGTGCCGAGGAAGCCAGCGAGTTCATGCGCCAACTCGCCGCTCGGCCGGACCTGGACCCGGCCCTTGCTCCGAAGGTGGAGGCTCTGAACGTCCTCCACCGTCAACTCCTCGACGCGCGAAGCCGCCGCCACGCGCTGAACATCGCGTTGATGGACGTCGGCGTTGCAGTCACGAAGGAACTAACGCCCTCACAGTGGGGCCGAATCCACATGCAACGCGATGAAATTCGGGCGCGGAGTGACGCGGCGGTGTACGAGCGCGTTCAGGAGAAGTTGAAGTGATCGCCGCCCTGTCCGCGTTCGCGTTCGCGGCCTCCCAGTCGGTCACGATCGTGCTTCAGGGTGCCCAGGACAAGATGTCTGTCCAAATTGAGCGGCCTGGGGCGGCCAATGTCTTGCTCACGGACCCAGGAAGGGGTGCGCTTGAGGCCACGCTGACCGGCGAGCCTGTGCGGGTCATGTCGATACGCCTCGTCGCATCGCAGAACGGCTCCGACCGGATCATCTACGATGGTTTGGTCATCCTGACGGACGCGAACCGCGAAATAATTTCGTTCGTCTACGATCCCATCCACCTTGCGCGCCGCGTCGCGGCGGGTCCGTCCGCGCTGATCGATCCGGCGCTCGATCCGCGTGCCGGCTGGTGGGTTGGGTTTGGGTGGTCGGCGGTCTCGTTGGCCTATGTCTCGCTGCTTGGGTTGACATGGGCGACGAAAACTCGATCGCGGTGAGGTCGACGCTTGGCGTCTTCGTCGGCTTCCTTGCGGTGTCGGCGGTCTTTTCGTGGCCGGCTGCGTGTCTCGACCCGGCTGTGCTCGTCACGCGACACGCCGACCTCTACCCGACGATTTGGCTGCTTTCCTCGGCGCCGCTGTTGGACAACCACGCGACGGCTTGGCCGCTCGGGGAATCCCTGGTCCGCGTGGATTCGTGGGTGCTTCTGGCAATTGCGAAGGTTTGCAGCAGGTGGGTGTCCGGTGGTACGCTTGCGATGGCGGTCGCATGGGTCGGCCCCGCCCTTGGCGCCACGGCTGCCGAGTGGTGCGCCACGCGCGCGTTTCGCGTGGCCCGCCCATGGAGCCTCATTGCAGGCTTTTCGTGGGGATTTTCAGGCATCGCGGCGACGGCACTTTTAGAAGGGCACGTCCACCACCTGCTGAATCCCTGGCTGCCGCTGGCCTATGGATTCGCCGTCCGCGCCGGAAGGCCGGCGGGTCGGTGGTGGGACGCGGGATTTGCCGGCCTCGCATGGTCGCTTGCGCTGTTCACGACGGCCTACGCCGGGGTGATCGGGGCCGTGCTGATGCTGTCCACAGGAATCGCTCGACGGCCCTGGCGCATGCTTGCCGCCTCGCTTCCGGCACTCCCCGCGGGAATTGCGTACGCGTGGATCTTCTCGCAGGGTGGCGTGTGGTCCGACGCGTCCCATCACCTCGTCGAACTCGGTACGAACAGCCTCGGGGGGCTTGCGGGGTGGAGTGAGGCGATTGATACGGGTGCGCACTCGATCGGTGCGCCCCTCGGGTGGACGGTATTTTGGCTGTTTCTGGCGGCTCCCGTGGTGCTTCGGGGAGAAGCCGACTGGCGCGTTCCGTTTGCGGTCGGCGCGTTTGGCCTCGTGCTTTCCTTGGGCCCGGCGATGGAGTTGGTGCCGGGAGGGGCGTCGATCCCGTCTCCACTGGCGTTCCTCCAGGGGTTCGATGGCGTGGCGTGGTTCCGCTTCCCCGTTCGTTTCCTATGGTTGTATGCGATGTGTGGCGGACTCGTCGCGGCTCGCGTCGCCGCCCGGCTCGCTGCGCCGCGGCTGCTCGTCCTCTTTTGTGCGGTCGATGTGCTCGCCGCTGCTGGAATGCCGTTTCGCCTTCACCGGCAAATCGGCACGTCGCCCAGCGCCTACGACGCCGCGCCTCCGGGAGCCGCGATCCTCGATTTATTCGCCGCCACGCTGGATCGATCGGCCGGTGAGGTCGAACTGTGGCAACGGGCGTTGGGGTGTTTCTATCAGGGTCAGCATGGGCGTCCGATCATGGAGGTCTGCATCGGTACGGGCGTCGACAGTCCACGTGAAATCACCGACCGCTGGCTGACCGCACAACTGCTCGCCTCCCCTCCATCTGGCGAGCCCATCGCCCGCCGGCTCGCAAACCTCGGCATCGGCGCTGTTGCCTTCCACCGCGACTTCTACCGGGCCGCCGACGCCCTCGCCATCGAGTCTGGCCTTACGACGGCACTCGGCCCGTTGGCCGCCGATACCTACGACGGAGGCGAGCACGTGCAACTGTGGAGCGTGCCCGCCGTGGCGGACTCCGACCTCGCCACCGCGTGGTCGTGGTTGAAGATTCAGGAGCGGTAGACGCCCCCGCGAGCGTCAAACGCGGTCGCGATGGGCGGAGTGCACAGTCGGACGACGATGCGGGGGGGCGTCGACCCGGCTTCCGCTCCATCCTGGGCGCGCATCACAGGGTTGCCGAGCACGCCCGGAACACCGTGAGCCAGTCCGGCTCCGGTTCACCGCTGTCGGTGGAGTGGGTGCCGATATACTCGAGCACGCCAGCGTCGGAGGCGATGTGGTAGTAGGTGTAGTACACACATCCGCCGCCGCCGCAGGTGTCCCACCTGTCCTCGAACACATAGGACCAGCGGGTTTCGGACTCGACGCAGGCGTGGGTTTGGGCGCCTTCGCGGAACGTGAAGGGAGCCGTGACATCCGTGGTCCCGGAGGCATGTTTCTTGTACTCTTTGGCCAGAAGCGGTCCGTCGTACCTGCCGCTGAACACGAAGTGAAAACTCACCTGTCCGTTGACCTCGTATACCTGCGCCGCGAGGATGCGATAGAACGCATTCAGGCAATCCCAGCCATGGTACATTCCCGCTTCGTACGCCTCCCGAGCGTCCGGTGTGAGGTGGCCATACACACCCAAATCCTGGTAGTAGGACCAGTAGGGAATCCAAACCTCAGGGTACAATGCGCGCACGGCGTCGAAGTCGGCCGTCAATCGTTGATAGTCCGCCTCATCGGCGATCATTCCCGCGGTAAGCTGCAGCGCGACCCATTCGGCGGCCTCGTCATCGCGCGGCGTGGACGCCACCTCGGCGGCCGTGACGGGCGCGTCTGCCTCGGTTTCGGTCATGCTGCACTCCCATTCCCCGGTGCCGGAGTCTGTCGGGCCGGAGTCTGTCGGGCCGGACTCGGCAGGGAGGGTGGAGTCTCCGGCTGGCCCGGAGTCGCCTTCCCCGGAATCTTCGATGCCCCCCGTCTCGGCTGTATCGACTGCGCTCTTGCGTGGATCTGGCTGGCTCACGGAAACACAAGCGCTCAGCAAAGCGGTGACCGCGAACGTCCATGGCACCGGCCTAACGGTCTGCATTGCTTGGCCGGTGGGCGCAGAGGACGGCGAGGGGCGGAACCGAACTCGGCAAGGTCGGTGACGCCGATCCGCAGGTGACAAGTGAAGAGTCTGCATCAGACTCCCAGACACACGAAACATAGAAGTCTCGCCGCGGTCCGCGCCCACCCTCGGTTGCGACAGAAACAGAAATGGCCGCAACCCGAAGTTGGTACGCTCCTCCTCCGGTCATGCATGGTTTGCGGGGATCGCTGTTGTCAAACGTCAGCGACACCATCTGTTCACCGCCGACCCCGTTGTCGTTGTGTGCGTAATCAACGGTTGTGTACGTGGCGGCTGTGGGGTCGTATTTCTGCAGGAACACGTAGACGAGGGGTTTCGTGTCTGCCGCGAGTTCGGGAGCCTTGAACCCGTCGAAAACAAGGTGGCTGCCAGTATTCGGCTCGTCCCACCACACCACCACGTTGAGCCGTCTTACGCGAAGCGAAATGGTTCCGGTGTCGACACTCCCCAGATCGAGGTCAATCAACTGATTGCCCGCGAGCCGTACGGAGGTGGTCAAGAACAACCCGGCTCGGGCGGTGGAGAGGCGCGACGAGTCCCAGTCCTTCAGGCGGAATCGCCCCAGACCATACCGGGGCACCGGTTGGAGGGTCGAAGCGCCTCCGGTGTACCGATCCGTCATGTTGAGAATATTCGCGACGATCCGGCCGGGTTCATTTCCACTGGAGCCGAAGGTGTCCAGATACCATTCCTTGAACAGCAGCGCCGCGCCGGTGATTTTCGGCGCGGCGCCGCTTGTTGCGCCAAAAATGTCGTAGATCGCGTTGTATCCGAATCGCGTCGGTTCGATCCACGCCGTTGTGCCGGGGGTGCAGGGGTAGTCCTGACAGAGATCGTAGGCGGCCATCGACCCACACGTCCCCCCCTGCACGACCAGGTGGGGCCAACTCCGTCCATCGGGCAACGTGTCGCCGCCGGAGAATTGCCAAAGGGTGGGCACGGACTGGGTGTTGCAGGGCGGAGTCGCATCGTTGAGCGCTCCCACCGCGACCATGGTACTCGCCGCCGGGCCGCTGATTCGCAGGCCCGGCGTATTGCAAAACGCGCCGGTGTAGTTGTTCCCCGCGGATTTCGCCACGAACACGTCGTTGTCGCGAAACAGCGCGTTGTGCAGATCGGCACTCACTGTCTTGCCCCGTGCCGAATTTGTGGTCGTGCAAGAGGTGAGGGTAGCGTGCAGGTCCCAAAACAACGAAGTGTTCCAGACATCGTGACTGGTGCCGGCCGCCGCATCCAAAGCTTCAACGCCGGTCACGCCGAACATCCGGGTGCTTTCCGGGGAGCCGGTCTGGTACGCGCGGAACAGCGCGCGCGGAGCGAACCCGGTGCGTGCCCGCCGGGCCCCGGCGGACGCGCCGAACGGCGAGAACGGGATGTTGGAATCCTGCCCCTCCGTCAGGTCCGCCCCGATGATCGACGCCACCCGCTGTGCGTGGTTGTCGTATTCGATCCCGTCGAAGGTGTCGCTTGCGACGTGCCAGCCTTCTGTGCCCCCCGTCGAGCCGCTCCACGGAGCAGAGTAGACGCCGAGAACCCGCTGCACCCCAGACCCATCCCGCCACGCGGGGTGCTGGAAGTTGAAGCCGACATCCGCCATCCCGACGACCAGTGAAGTCTCACCCGTATTTCCGAGTGCCGATTCGCCCAGGAACCCAGCCTCGCGATAGTTGAGAATGCCGACCACCTCAGCGGCCGCGTCGAGGAACATGCACGGTCCGGCCACCCGTCCACAACTGCCGGTCGGAGCACAGAGTCCAGCGTCCACGCCGGCAATCGAGCGGCCCGGCGAGCCGGTGCACACGTAGGCGTTCAGCGAGTCGCCGAATCCGTCGGGTTGGGGCCTGGCGTCTGGCGAGGATGGAATCAGCCGCGCGACCATCGTCTCGCGCGCGAGCACGCTGAGGTGCCGTGCGTCGATCTCGACGACCACCTGCTTCACGGCGGCTCGAACGTCGATCACCCTGCCGCCGAGCGCACGAATTCGCGCGGTGAGCCCAGCGATTCGTCGCTCGAACAGCCGTGGCAGAGCGGCGCGGAAGTCCCGCTCCACCGCCGCCGTCACGGTCGGAAGCCCCTCGCGCCGCCGGGCATCGTTCCAGCGGGGAGAAGGCGGCCGCGGCAGCACGCCATCGACCAGTTTGACCACGACCTGAACGGTTCCGACGCCAAAGCCCTCGGGGAGGTTGCCCTCGCGGGCGGGAATGCCGTCGCGCGGGCCGATGCCGCGGTGACGATCGTGGACTGGCGGTCGTTGCCCGGACGGCTGGAAGAGGTAGGTACAGGACTCGATGCGTGTCGTGCCATCGTCGTCGGTCGCCAGCCGATCCTCGCTGGCCATCACCACGCCGTCCGGAACGGTGTGTGCTCGTGTGAAAGGAGCGGCGTCGGCGGCCCGGGTCGAGAACACCGATCCGGCTTCGTGATTCACCAGAACATGTTGATTGCGGTCACGAACGATCAACCGGCGATGGACGACGCGGCGCCGGCCGCATGGAGGCGGTTGTGGCGACCCCTGCAGCGCGTGATCGTCTGTAGCCCGCGAACCCTCGCCGCCCGGACGCGGCCCGCAGGCACAGGCAGCATCGCACCCGCACGACGCCGAGGTGGCCGCGCCCGCTCGCCGGGACGAGTCGGCGTAGGGGGGCGCGGCGTCGTTGATCGAGGCGGACATCGGGAGAATGCCTCACTTGTTCTTGAAACAATACTCCAAGCCGACGGTTGCCGTGTCGATCACCCCGACGCGGGTGATGGACACCCCGAACTTCAGGTTCGCCCCGAAATCCTTGATGATGACGCGAATCACGCCCTTGGCGGTTCCGCTGAACGGCGCGGTGAGCGGCACGGGCCCGAAGATGCGCCCGCTGCTGTCCTCCGCGACCAGCGCGACGGTGGCGTTTGCCGAACCGATCTTGATGATCTCAAGGTGCACGATGCACATGCTCCGATCACGGGCCAGCGACATGTGCGCCGGATCGCCCCAAACGGTCGTCGTTCCGCCGCCGGTCGGCGTTTCGATGTCGAGCCCGTCAAATTCACGTACTGTTTCCGTCAACATGCTGGACTCCGGAGGTCCGTCGATGCTAATCCGGCGCGGCGCGGCGCGGCCGGTCCGTCAAAATTGTGTCAAATGTGTTCTGGGCGACGCCAGCGACCCGGCCACTCTCACACCCTCTCAGCCGTGGACCCGTTCTCGTACTGATCGGTAGGTTTGTGACGATTTGTTCCGATCGAATGGCCACGGTTGACGCACGGCCGCGCTCGAGTGGAAGAATTCGCTCCACCCGCGCCCACTTGGGCCGCCAAGTGCCAGTCAGTGGAAGGATTTCTTCCACTGGCGAGGCGCCGCGCGTCTGTACCTCCGGTCGGGCATGAACCTTCGGCGTGGTAGGATTTGGCCGTGCAAACGTCCTCCTCGTCGTGGCATCCGTTCGTTTCGCGCTCGCTCGCGCTGAGCCTGGCCGCGTTGTTCGGGGCGTGCGATGGGGGTGAAACGGCCAAGGTAAGGGACTCGTGGAGCAGGGAGGGAGCACACTCGGGCGCGTCGATGGCGGACGACGATGGAGATGGCAGTGCCGCGGAGGAGGGAGATTGTGATGACGCCAACGCGGCGATCAATCCAGATGCCGTTGAACGGTGCAATGGCGCCGATGACGACTGCGATGGGGCGGCAGATGAGGAGGACGCGGTGGATCCATCGAACTGGTACGCCGACGCAGATGAGGATGGCTACGGGGATACGACGACGCTCACGCCGGCATGCGTCGCTCCGGACGGCATGATCGCCGATCACACCGATTGTGACGATGCGGATGCGGCGACACACCCCGCTGCCGATGAGTCGGACTGCACGGATCCGCACGACTACAACTGTGACGGTTCTATCGGGTACGCCGATCGAGATGGCGATGGTTTTGCCGCCTGTGCGGAGTGCGACGATCAGAGTGCGGGCATCCGACCCGGCGCGGTTGAGGTGTGCAATTCGGTGGATGATGATTGTGATAGCAACATCGATGAGAACGATGCTTCAGACGCATCCGAATGGTTTTCCGATGCCGATGAAGATGGCTACGGAGACGGCACGACGTCGCACCGGCAGTGTGAAGCCCCGGAGGGCAGGGTGGCCGACGCGACCGACTGCAATGATGGCGATGCGGCCATCCATCCTGGCGCAGACGAGGTGTGCACCGATCCAACCGACTACAATTGTGACGGTGCGGTTGGGTATGCCGACGTGGACGGAGACGGAACGCCAGCGTGTGAGGACTGTGATGATTTCGATCCCTCGGTGCACCCCGGCGCAGTTGAAGTATGCGATGGCGTGGATGACGATTGCGATGGCGTGGTCGATCCGGACGCGTCAGACGGCGCCCCTACGTTCTACGCCGACACAGATGGAGATGGGTTTGGGGACGCGTCCAACGCCGCCACGTCGTGTGAGGCGCCGGTCGGGTATGTTTCGGCGGCCACGGACTGTGACGACGCCGACGCGGCCGTCTTCCCGGGTACGGTGGACGCGTGCAATGGTGCCGATGACGATTGTGATGGCAGCACGGATGAGGACGCGACATTCGTGACCTGGTACGCGGATGTTGATGACGATGGCTTTGGGGACGCGGCGGATTCCGTCAGCGCGTGTGCGGCGCCCTCCGGCTTTGTTTCCACCTCCGCCGACTGCGCGGACTCGGACGCCGACGTGTTTCCCGGCGCGCTCGACGCGTGCAATGACCTGGACGACGATTGCGATGGAACGATCGACGAAGACGCTGCGTTCTTCGACTGGTACGCGGACGCGGATGGAGATGGCTACGGTGACGCCGCCATCGCGAGTTCGGCATGTGAGGCACCCGCAGACACAGTGCTGGACGCTACGGACTGTGACGACGAGCAAGCTGCGGTCTACCCCGACGCCATCGACCGGTGTGATGCCGTAGACAACGACTGCGATGGTGTGCTCGATGAGGATGTTCCTGTCTGGTACGCGGACGACGATGAAGACGGGTTTGGCGATTTCGCGGACGCCATTACGAGCTGCGCCGCGCCGACCGGCTACATCGCGGACGCGCTGGACTGTGACGACGCAGACGACACGGTCTACCCGGCCGCTTCCGAGGCGTGTGACGGCCTCGACAACGATTGTGACGGAGAAATCGACGAGGAAGCGCCCGTTTGGTACACCGACACCGATGGCGATGGCTATGGTGACGCACTTTCGTTCACTGCCGCGTGCGCCGTTCCGGCCGGCTACGGCGCCGATGCCACCGACTGTGATGACGCGGACGCAACGGTTCACCCCGGCGGGTCGGAGTCGTGTGACGGCGTCGATGAAGACTGTGATGGCACGGCGGACAACGATCCCACGGACCCGCCGGCGTGGTATCGTGATGCCGACGCCGATACCCATGGCGACCCGGAGCAGACGCTGGCGGAGTGTGATCAGCCTGCGGGATATGTCGCCATTTTCGATGATTGTGACGACGGCCGCGCAGCGTCCTCTCCCGATGCGTCGGAAACATGTAACGGCATCGACGATGACTGTGACGCCTCCGTTGATGAGGCCGACGCGATCGATCCGTCGGTGTGGTATTTCGATGAAGATGCGGACGGGTACGGCACGACGTCGGTGACGGTCCTCGCGTGCACCGCACCCGCCGACTACGTGGCGGCGGCCGAAGACTGCGACGACGCCGACGCCGACTTCCATCCCGGTGCCTCAGAGTCCGACTGTACGGACCCGCTGGACTACAATTGTGACGGTGTGACCGGCTACGATGACGCCGACGCCGATGGCTGGCCCGCGTGTAGCGAGTGTGATGATCTCGACGCCGACGTGAATCCCGACGCGACAGAGGTTTGCAATGGCGTGGACGACGATTGTGACGAACTCACGGACGACGCCTCCGCCGCGGACCCGTCCGCGTGGTATGCCGATTCCGATGCCGACACCTACGGTGACGTGAACGACGAGGTTTTCGCGTGTGAGGCGCCGACGGACTACGTCGCGGATGCCACGGACTGTGACGATACCGATGCGCTCGTCTTTCCGACGGGGGTTGAGCTCTGCAACAGCGCGGACGATGACTGTGATGGCGTGGTGGACGACGACCCCGCAGATGAGGGTACGTGGTACGCGGACGCGGACGCCGATCTCTACGGAGACGCTGACAACGCCACCATTTCCTGCACCCAACCGGCGGATACCGTTTCGAATGACGACGACTGTGACGACACGCTCGACACTGTCAGCCCGGCTGCCACCGAGGTTACTCCCGATGGCGTTGACAACGACTGTGACGGCACCATCGACGAGTACACCTATTCCTACACGACGGACATTCAGGCGATTTGGAGCAGCGAATGCTCCGGGTGCCACACGGGTCGCGGGTCCTCGGGGAGTCTGAGTCTGAACAGCTCGGTGAGCTATGGAAACATTGTCAACCACGCGTCGTCGCAGCTGTCGACCATGGATCGCGTGGAGCCACTTTCGACCTCCGATAGTTACCTGTTTCACAAGTTGGAGGGAACCCAGGTCTCGGTGGGCGGTCGTGGCGACGACATGCCCAGCACCGGTCCCCTGAGTGCAGCGGACCTGGCGATGATCGAGACGTGGATTACCGAAGGAGCGCCCAACAACTGATGGTGATCCCCGCGGCGATTGCAGGTGTGCTTGCGCTCTACGGATGCGCCGTGGCGCGCCAGGCAGGCACGGGAGCGTCGGGGGGGTCTGAGCCGGTCGATACGGCGATTCCGATCGTGGACGCCGATGCCGACGGGTACGCCGACACCGTAGACTGCCACGACACAGATGCGACGATCAACCCCGGCGTGGCGGAGCGCTGTGATGGCGCGGATAACGATTGTGATGGCGAGATCGATGAGACCGGGGCCATCGATGCGCCCACTTGGTATCCCGACGCCGACGGCGACACCTTTGGCGACCCCCGACACGACGTACGCGCGTGCGCCGATCCAGGCGCCAACGCCGGGGACTACACGACCGAACACTCCGATTGCAACGACGCCAATCCCACAGTGTACCCGGGGCAGGTCGAGCGTTGCAACCTCCGTGACGACGATTGCAACGGCGTGATCGACGAAGACGCGGCCGTTGACGCGAGCGTGTGGTACCCCGACGTGGATGAGGATGGGTACGGCGTCCCAAGCGGCGCGGTGTCCGGTTGCTCCGCCCCGGCCGGCTATTCGCCGCTGTCAACGGATTGCGATGATGGCAGCGCGTCCTTCCATCCCAACGCCGCCGAGGTCGACTGTCTCGACGCCGTCGACTACAACTGTGACGGTTCGACGGGGTACTCCGACGCGGACGCCGATGGCTTTCCCGCGTGTGATGAGTGTGCTGACACCGACGCCGCCATCTACCCGGGCGCGCCGGAAACGTGCAACGACGCCGATGACGACTGTGACGGGCAGATCGACGACCACGCGGCGGGCGCGGTCGATTGGTTCCTGGACGCCGACGGAGATGGCTACGGCGCGGGTCCGGCAACATCGGCGTGTGACGCGCCTCCCGGCTACGTCGCGGATGGGGCCGACTGTGTCGATACCGCGTACATCGCGCATCCGGGCGGCACGGAAGTGTGTGATGCCCTCGATGACGATTGTGACGGTGCCGTCGATGAGGAGTCCGTGGACGCGCCAAGCTGGTACGCAGATGCGGACGAAGACGGCTACGGAGACGCTGCCAGCATGCTTGCGGAATGTGATGCCCCCGCTGGGTATCTGGCCGATGCCTCGGATTGTGACGACAGCGTGGCCACGACGTGCCCCGGTGCGGCGGAGCAAACGACCGACGGCGTCGACAACGACTGTGACGGCATGACGGACGAAGGAACGTACACGCTGGCGGGCGATATCCAGACCCTCTGGGACGATAACTGTGCCTACGGCGGGTGTCACACGGGGGCGCGTCCATCCGCGAGTCTGGATCTTTCGTCCGGCGCCGCGGATGCGATTGACGTTCCCGCCAGCCAGCTGCCCACGATGGACAGGATTGAGCCGGGGGACACGTCGCTGAGCTACCTGTGGCACAAGCTACAAGGCTCGCAGGCCAGCGTCAGGGGCAGCGGCCGCGATATGCCCGAGGCGGGGGCGCTTCCGAGCGAGGATCTCGACATGATTGAGGCCTGGATCGTGGACGGAGCGCCGTAGGTAGCGCAGTCGGCGGCGGTGGCCCGTGCTATTCTGGGCGCCAGGAGCCTCCCGCGTATGAGCGTCACGCTGATCAACCCGCCCGAGAAGAAGCGTGTCTGGGCCGGCATTGCGGAGAGCATGTCGTACGGCGTGTACTGCTTTCCGCCGCTCGCCCTGATGTATTTACAGGCTGCCGTCGAAAAGCGCACGACGCATCGGGCGGAGATCTACGACGGCATCGTGGACGACATGGACCACCCCGCGTTTGCGGACGGTCTCAAGCGCTACGACCTCGACTTCGTCGGAATTTCGACCTACACGCACTCCCTGCCGGACGTGCAGATGACGGTAAATGCCATCCGTGCGCGCAATCCCAGCGCGCATATTTCACTGGGCGGCCCCCACCCCATCATGTTCCCGGAATACGCGATTCAGCTCAAGGGCATCGACTCCATCTGTGTGGGGGATGGTGACGAGGCGATTGTGGAGATGACCAAGGCGCTGGACTCCGGGCGTTCGTTGGAGGGAATCCCGGGCCTCTGGCTGAAGAGTCGGGACGGCCAGATTCACAAGACACCCGCAATCAAGGAGACGAAAAGCCTCGACTGGCAGGTTTGGCCGGATCGCAGTCGCACACGGTATCGTGACTATTGGGTGCCGGGATCCAAGCAGCCGATGGTCACGACCGCCATCACGTCCAAGGGCTGCCCCCACTCCTGTCCGTTTTGCTTCACCTACAAGAAGCAATACCGGATGCGGGAAATCGACAACATCCTCGACGAAATGGAGCACTGTGTGTCGCTGGGCATCACGGAGGTGTTCTTCGTGGATGACTTGTTCACGCCGAACTCCCAATGGGCCCTGAAATTCTGCGATGGCATCGAGCGCCGGAAATTGAAGTTCAACTGGGGCTACAAGACGACCATCGCCGGCACGACACGAGAGCAGGTTCGCCGATGTAAAGAGGCCGGCGCGACCAAGATGCACTTTGGCGTGGAGACCATGCACAACACGGGTCTGGAGGTGCACGACAAGCACTGTGACACCGATGACTGTCATCGGGTATTCCGTTGGTGTCGAGAAGAGGGATTGCGATCCGTCGCGTACATCATGATCGGGGGCCCGCACGAGACGTCCAAGGCAGACGTCGAATCGAACCTTGCCGAGATGCTCAAGTTGGATGCGGACTACGCGGCGTTCGCGATCTACACACCCTACCCGGGTACCGAAGCGTTCGAAGAAGGCGCCAAGTTGGGTCTTTACCCGGCGGACTGCTGGGACAAGCTGATGAAGGACCCGCTATGTGGTGTGAAGGTGCCGGTCTGCTGGGAACAGCACATGTCGCGTGAGGAGTTGTTGGACATGCTCAAGCTGTGCCATCGAAAGTTCTACTTTCGACCGCGGTTCATCGCGCGGCAGCTCCGCCGCCTGGAGAGCCCGCAGGAGTTCAAGCGGCTGGCGGATGCTGCGCTTTCGTTGGTGAAGTTGGAGCTCACCTCGCCAACGAGTTCGGCAGCGCCGGTCTGATCCGATGACGCATGTGCGGCGGACGCGGCGAATTCTCGTTCGCGGGGCGGGTGCCGCCCTGGCGCTGGCGCTCGCTCTGGGCGCGGCGGAGTTGGGTGTGGCGGGATTGGATCCCCAACCGCTTGGGGCGGTGGACGCGCCGCTACTCCGGGGTCCGCTGTCCGAGCCCGGCGACCATCCGATTCGCACGCCAGAATACGACGTGACGGTGCACGTGAATCAGGAGGGGTTCGTCGATCGTGAATGGGGGGAAAAGGCGGGTGGCCGGATTATCCTGCTTGGCGACTCCTTTGTACAGGCGGCTCAGGTCCCGATGGAGCAGGGCTTCGGCCGGGTGATCGAGGCCACGCTCGGGTCGATCGGCATCGTCGGAGCCGACGTGCTGTCGATGGGTGTCCCTGGCGCCGGCACGGCGACGGAACTTGGCGTCCTCGACAAATACGCTCTCCCTCGCTCGCCGGACCTCGTGATCCTCGCCTTTCTGGTTGCCAACGATGTGCTCAACAATCATCCGCTGCTGGAGGACAGGACGGACAAGCCGTTCTACGCCCTCGACGCCGGGAAGTTGGTCAAGACAGATGCAATGGTCCTCGATTCGGGGTGGCTCTTTCGTGTGAGTCACCTCTATCGCCGCTTGGCCCGAGACTCAGAGGAGCGGCGCGTGTCCGAACGAAAGATCGCACGTGGGGGAGGGATTCCCATCGATCTCCACGTCCACAATCCGGCGCCCGACCCTACGTGGCAGCAGGCGTGGACCGTGACGCAAGCGCTCATCGCAGAGATTGCTCGGCGGTGTGAGGCGCGCGATGTCGCCTTTGCGACGATTCTCATTCCGGACCGCGTCCAAGCCGTCGGACACAGTGACTGGCCGGGCACGGAGTCATGGGACGTTTCGCGCGCTCAGGTGCGGGCGGCAACGATGGCGCGGCAGCACGGACAGGTTCTTGATCTATCTGGGACCTTCGCCGGTCATCCCGAGTTGTATTTTGAGACGGACGGACACTGGACGGCGGACGGACACCGTGTCGCCGGAGAGGCGGCCGCCAGATTTGCGGTGGACGTCGTTGCCCGCCGCGCGGTCACCAAAGCGATGCTTGAACGGCCCGGACACTAGCCGGACGAACGACTATACCACCCATGCGATGAGCGAAAAGAGACCCATCAGCAGCGCGAGGCCGACGAGGTAGCCCGGCAATTCCAGCCAGACGCCTTCCGGCGGCGGCGCGGGTGCAGCCGGCGCGTCGTCGGGCACGGCCGACTCGTCCTGTAGCCATCGCCGGACGCCCGTAATACGCGGCAGCAGCATCGGGACACGGGAGCGGTACAAGGCGTAGCGCGCGCCGAAGCGAGCATCGCAAAATCGCTCCTGCAGGTAGCGATTGGTCACGAGCGAGTACGCAACGAGCACGGGCGTGAATCCGAAGGTGAAGCTTGGGGATCCCCACACGAGTCCGAGCCCGATCACGCCGGTTAGTTTGCCGAGCACCGACGGATGCCGCACCATCGTAAAGGGGCCGGTATCCACCATTGTCGTCGGGCCGCCATCGACATGCGTCCCGGGCGATCCGCCCCCGGCCAAGTATAAATATCCGTAGACGTACCACACCCACACACCGCCGGCTGCGATCATCGCCAGACCGAGCGGTACCAAGAGCGCCGGCAGCGGTGGCAGTCCAAATCGCGCGTCCGCCTGCGTGCCAATCCAACACATCACCATGGCGGCGGGGAACATCACGAACAGGTGCACCGCAAAATTCTGGTACAGTTCCGGCCTTGCGACGGCCCCGAAGCAAGCGGCCGGCGTAGGGCGGCGCGTCAGGACGGGAGAGGCGATGGCGTCAGCGGGCGGCACGCGCGCCCCCTAACCGTGATCGCTCCGTCCGTAGGCAAGGATGACGGGTGGCCTCAACGTTGTCGGTGCCGTCGGTGCATTGGCGGCAGCCGGTCTTCCGAGGATGGTGCGCAGGAATTCGTCCTCCCGCGCAAGGGTTCCGCGCGCCCAAAATCCGAGGTCCCCCGCGTCCGCGAGCAGGGCATCGGCACCGGGAAGCGTTCGGCCGTGTGCCGCGGCGCGGCGAACGAGCACGGAGGGTTCATCGGCGGCAAGGTCGCCCGGGAAGGCGCCGACGGCGGCAGCGCGGATCCGTTCGTCTGTGTCGATGAGCGCGCTGCGCAGGCCCTCGGAGCGGCCCAGCAACGCCAGCGCCTCGACGGCGCGAAGCCGAATCTCGCTGTCCGCGTGGGAGGTGAGAGGGGCCAGAACCTCGGCCGTTCCGCGCTTGCCGCGCGCCAACGAACCGAGCGCTGCGAGTACGACGTGGGGATCGGCGTCGCGGAGCGCGGTCTGCAAGCGCGAGGTGATGAGCGGGTCGGACGGCATGGCGAGCACGGAAGCGAGCCGGACGCAGGGGTCCGAATCCCGCGACAACTGGTCGAACCAGGCCAGCGCCGGGTCGTCGGCGCGCCCGACGAGGAACGCCGCGGTTTGCGCGCGAACATCGGCATCGGGGCTGGTGACGCCGAGTTCCAGGTCCCTTTCAGATGTGAGTTTTTTGGGAGGCGTTGCCGCGCCGCCCGCAGTGGCCGGCCGTCGTGCCAACGCGCGCGCGGCGGCGTCGGAGACGCCCCGGGTCGGGTCCTGAAGGGACGCGGTGAGCGCAGCGACCGCGCGCGGGTCCTCGGCCCCGGCAAGCGCCGCGGCAGCGACGGCACGCAGGCGGCTGTCAGGGTCGCGCAGCGCGGCCACCAGCGGCTCCACGATTCCCTTCCCGCCGAGCTCCCCGAGGCGGGCGGCCGCCGCGACGCGCACGTGCCCGTCGCGGTCGTTCACCAGCGCCGCGAGCAGGGAAACATCGACCAGACCTGCGGCGGCCTTCCAGCGCTGTGCTCCATCGGCCGCGCCTGCGGCGCGCACGAGCGCGGCGGCACCCGTGTGTCCAGGGTTGTCGGCCGTGACGACGAGCCGATCTGTCGCGATGATGCGCACGACGCTGGACGGGTCGGCCGAGAGGGCTGCGAGGGCGGTGACGTCGGTGCTGCGGGCCGCTACGCGCGCCCGGACGAGCGGGTCAGGGTCCGTCGTGAGGAGCGCGAGCACGGCGGGGTCGGTCGTCGACAGGGCGACGCCAATCCGCACGGCCACCTCCGCATCTCGGGCGAGCGCGTCCGCGCCGCCGTTGCGGGCAGCCTCGGCGCGGGTTCGCACGTCTTCGGCGGTCAGGAATGCGTCGGCGTGGGGACCGAGCGTCACGACGAGGCCGGGCGGAAACGCCCCCACCAGCGGTGTGCTCGGAAAAAACGCAACGCCGTAGCGGTCGGCGACCACCCGCGCGGCGACGGCCCCGGCCAGGCTGCCGTCGAGATGGGCGGAGTCCACCCACAAGGACGCGCTTGCCGCGGAATCGACGACGGCGGTTGCCGCAACGTGCAGGCGTGCTGCCGTTCGCGCGGCCCACGGTGCGTCGCCGCCGGCGAGCACGGCGACCAGGTCCGCGCCGTTCGTCCGGTGCGCCGCCAACGGCGTGACGTCGGACCCGGTGGGTACCCAGACCACGAAAACCACCCCAGGCTCCGGCTGCCGCGCCGTTTCCCATGTGGACGGCATGGTTCCCAATCCAGCCGCCAGCGCCCGAGGGCCGTCGGCCTCCGGTGTCTCGCTCACCACGATAACGGTCCACGCTTCCGTCCACGGCGCGGGCGGTGCGCCGGTCGCGGGGAACGCGCCATCCGCGTGGAGCGCGCCAGCCGCCGGGAGCGCGCCATCCGCGGGTGCGATTGCCGCGGCGGGTACCGCGTCAGCCTCTGCCGTCAGCACGGGCACGGGCGGTGCCGGCTCCGTCAAGCATGCGGCGAGCCACATCGGAAGCATCATGGGCATCGCTTATCGCGGAGATCGCGGGTTGACGCGAGCGCAGTCGCCGGCGAGCGCTCTTCCAGGGGACGAGGCCCGCGCGACGAACCCGCACGGTCAGCGGATGTCGATGCTTGCATTGCTCGTCACCGCATGTGCCATTCCACGGCAGCCAACGCCTCTGACTTCAGTCGAAAACCCCGTCGCCATGGGGCTGCCCGGGCGCGCTGAGTCGCTTCGTCGTCACGACGCCGACTCCGGAGACGGCGTTCGCGCCGCTCACGCCCGCCGCCGGTAGCGTCGTGACGCAGGAGTACCGCAAGTCTCTGATGGCCGGCTACGACGGGACCGGACGGGTGATCGTCAGGTCGTTGAGTTTCGAGGGGGCACACTACGAGGTGTTCGATCTCGGGCGAACCTCGACCATCGAGGGGGAGACGTACGTGTACTGGTGCGCGTTTTGACCGGGGTTGCCGCTGCAATCCGTCGGCGGCGGGCTAATCGTCTACTCATGTCGCGCACTCCGTTCCTCCTCCTTGTGGTTTCCGCCTGCATCTCAGCGGTCCCGCCCTCCAGCGAGAAGCCGTGCACGGAAAAGACGTTCTACTACGACGACGATGCAGACGGCGTCGGCGCGGAATCGGCCACCGTCGAGGAGTGTGAGGCGCCCGCCGGATACGTGGCGACGCCCGGCGATTGCGACGACACGGACCCCGCGGTGATCGAACCGACCGCCTGGTACGCGGATCTCGATGGCGACGCGTTTGGGGACGCGGGCAGCACGCACGCGGCTTGCGATTCCCCCGAGGGGTTCGTTCTCGATGCCACGGATTGTGACGATGCCAACGCAGCCGTCCATCCCGGCGCGGACGAGCACTGCGACACGGTTGATGAGGACTGCGATGGGACAGCAGATGACGCGCCTGTGAACGGATCCACCTTCTACGCGGACGCCGACCGTGACGGGTATGGGGACTCTCTCGTGCCGGTCGAGGCCTGTAGCATCCCGGCCGACGCGGCCGTCGCGAATGGCGATTGTGATGACGGGGTGGCCACCATCAATCCGAATGCCGATGAAACGTGCAACGGGTTGGATGACGACTGCAATGGCGTCCCCGACAACAGCGCGGTGGACGAGTCGACTTGGTACCTCGACAGGGACGGCGATGACTACGGGGTGAGCGACGTGACGGACAAGACGGGGTGCGAGCAGCCGGAGGGCTTCGGGCAGTACCCCGGCGACTGTGACGACGCCGATGCGGCCGTCCACCCTGGCGCCACCGAAGCGTGCGACGTGGACGTGGACGCCAAATGCGATGGGTCGGTCGCCTATGTCGATGGGGACAACGACGGGTTCGCGGCCTGTGTCGATTGCGACGACACCGACTTGGCCGTCCGTCCCGACGCGACGGAAGTGTGCAACGGCCTCGACGACGATTGCG
This sequence comes from Klebsiella pneumoniae, assembly GCA_945861635.1. Classification (GTDB taxonomy): domain Bacteria; phylum Myxococcota_A; class UBA796; order UBA796; family SXON01; genus CAMAWH01. The sequence goes on from CAMAWH010000076.1 coordinate 23,334, forward strand.
ACACCGTCATCGATCCCGACACCTCGAGCGGCGCGCCAGGTTGGTACGCCGACGGGGATGCGGACGGGCACGGGGCCGGCGCAGCATACGCGGCGTGCGAGGGGCCGGTTGGCTACGTCGCGAGCGACGACGACTGTGACGACGTGGACGGCGGCGTCTATCCGGGCGCGGCGGAGTTTTGCGACACGGCGGACACCGACTGCGATGGCGAGACGAGGGATGCGGACAGTATCGATGCCGAGGTCTGGTACGCGGACGGCGATGGAGACAGTTATGGCGACGCGGCGGTCTCCGAGTCCGCCTGCGATGCGCCCGTTGACTACGTCGCGGACGACTCAGACTGCGATGACGCCGATCCGACGCTCTACACGGACGCCGACGCGGACGGCGCCTGTGACGCGGGCGACTACACGACAGACTGGGGCAGCGCCATGATCGCGATCCCCGCAGGGACGTTCTCGATGGGGGGCGGGCTCGGCGACCCCACA